>CALGJQ010000035.1 GCA_937928545.1 uncultured Verrucomicrobiales bacterium | reverse complement strand
TAGTCATCGACCTGCTGTTTTAAGAAGTCGATGGCGTAGTGAAGTTGGCGGAAACGTTCTGCATCCGCGACGACCGAGGCGAGGGCATCGGCCGAAGCCTGCTTTTGCGCTGCTGCGAGATCAGTGCTCTGATTCAATTCTTCCTCACGGCGCAGGTGGCCATCGAGGCGGGCTTTCGCGTGATCGCGTTCTTGCTGCAGCTCTTCCTCAGCTTGGTCGAGCGTCACTTTTTCCTCCGCCAAGGCCTCTGCGTCTTCATTCTCAAGTGTCTCTAAGAAGTCCGCGAGAGGAGTGGCGCCGGCGAGATTTTGCAAAGCGGTCTTTTGGTCACCCAAGCGAGTGAGAAGGGCCGCGCGGGTCTCAAGTTGATGAATGACGGGCTCGAAATTCTCCGACCCCGCTTGCTCGGCCAAAGCTTGCAAAGCCGCGAGGTTTGCCTCGTGGGCGAGCTTGGTTTTTGGGAAAGATTCGTGAAGTTGATCAAGCTGACCTTGCAGAGTTTTCGCGCGGCCTTGATCGATCTGCGCCTGATCATGGAGAGCGGTGAGCGTGGGTTCTGAGGCTTCACATTTGAAACGATCAGAGAGCAATTTTAAGAGTGCTCGGTAGTCTTCCGCGGACGCGCGGCGGGCTTTGAAATCAAGCGCGAGCTCGTGCAGGCGCGCGCGCTCATTGAGAGCCTCGACTGCGGCTTTCGGCGGGAGATCCGCTGAGATCTCTGTCGTTTCACAAACCTTGGCCCAAGCCGCCTTTGTGGCGGCTAATTCCTTGGCGAGAGTCTTGGCTTCGTGAGTGAGTTGTTCTTCTCCGACCTCGTTTTTTGAGACCTGTTTCTGGATCAGATTCCGCTCACCTTGTTCCTGGTGGGCTTGATTTAGGGCTGCTTTGAGAGAGCGGTGGAGCTTCGCAAAATCATCTCCTCCAAGGTCCGCAAGAAGAGCCTTCTCTTTCTTCGCGAGCGTCTTGATGGCATGGTCGAGCGCTTCTTCTTCGCCAATCACTTCACAAAGCTTCTCCCAGTCTTCACGCCACTCGAGGAGGGCCACGGGAGAAAGACCACGTGACTGCGGCTCCCAAGCAGCTTCCCATTTTTTGAGAGCTTTCTGGGCTTTCTTGAGATCGCTCGCGAGGTTGTCTTGCTTGGTTTTTAGCTGGGAAATTTTGGCCTGATGCCCGGCGGCCTGCGCTATGTGATCGGCATGATCACGAAGGGCATCTGCCACTTCATCGGCATGGGAAATGGCATTGGTCAGAGAAGTTTCGATCTTCTTTGAGGCGAGAATCTCCGCCCAAATGGCGTCTCGCTCCTCGCGCGATTTCGAGAGGTCCGCTTGAGAATAAATGGCGGCTTGAGAAGCGAGATGATCGAGGCTGCTTTGCTCCTCCGCAAGGGCATCACGGAGATCGTTCAGGCGGGTCTCGATCTCACGTGCATCGGTGCTGAGTCGTTCCCGCTCCCGAGCCTCTGCCTGAATCGCTTTCGCTCCGGGAAGCTGCAGCGAACTTGGATCGCCTTCGATCCCGAGTTGCGCGATGAGCTTATCCCGCTGAGAGCGCAAAGCAGCGAGCTCTTTCTCAAAAGTCACGAGAGAGGATTTCTCGGCCGCGAAGTCATCGGCAAGGCGGCATTGTTCTTCGAGCTCTCCCAAGTCATTCGCTTCGGTGAGCGCGGCGCGTTGTGCCTTGAGTTCGATTTCAAGATTCTCAAGCTTGCGAGTGAGTTCTGAATCTTGCCGAGTGAGCTCGATGAGTGACTCGGCCGTCTCCGTCATCAAAGCGAGATCGGCACTCCGAACGACGGGAAGATCATCGAGGTCGATGCCATCGAGACTCGCTTCCAGTTTGGGAAGCTCTTCGAGGTTTTCGAGATGCTGCTCAGCCTTACGCTGGAGGTTCTCAAAGTCTGCGGTAGCCGCGAGGACGGGAGCGAAGTCGGCAATCTCCTCGAGCGAATTTTCGGCAGTTTCGAGCTGAGAATTCCCCAGTGAGAATGCTTGCGAACTGGCGGTGGCCTGACCCTGAAGCGCACGGACTCGTTTTGGGAAATCAGCTGGCAGTTCCGGAGCTTCGAGCTCGGAGAGTTGAGCTTCGAGTTCCCGAATCGCCGTGAGGAGAGGCAGCGCGGCGAGGCAGTTTTCGACAAACTTCCAGCGAAAACGGTGAGCGCGGTGCTTCTCATTCTTTTCCGCAAAGGAAGTGCGCGCGTCTTTGATATCGATCTGGAGATTTTTCCAAGCCGCGACCGTGGTGCTTTTTTCACGAGCAGCTTTCTCGGCGTCTTTGTGCGCTTTGATCGCGAGCGCAATTTCGGTCTTCGTCCCGCGGGCCTTGAAGAGGAGATCGGCTTCTGCTTCCAGTTTTTTGATGGCGTCATCGATGGGCGAGCCACCGAGCGCAACGGAGAAAATGGCCGTGCCGAGATCCCCTTCTCCCGAAAGAAGCTTTGCCGCGCCGGCTCGGAGAGAGTCGGTATTGAGGCCAAACATGTTTTGGAAAAAGTCCTCAGTCACCGAGCCTAGAAAGGGAGCAAGCGCGGCATCGGGCAGGCTGCTTTGATCAAAATCAAGGAGGGTGTTTTTTAAGCCCTTCTTTCGGTAAAAGCTCAGGCTCTCTGAACCCTCGGAAATGGTGGCCCCAATGAGGAGCTTGCCATTGGGGTGGAGAAAATTATCCGGCGTGCTGCGTGGGATACCGTAGAAGAGATGACTGACGGCACGAAGGAGAGAGCTTTTTCCCGCTTCGTTCGCACCGTAAATTAAGTGAACATCGTACTTCGATTTTGGAAAGTCCAAGGCGAAGTCCGTGAAATGCCCAAAGGCGGGGATGGAAAGTGAATCGAAGCGCATCGTTATTCAGAAGTGGCGATGCTGTGAAGAACGAGAGCGGCAACCTCTTCCTTGAGGTCTTCGGAGTCAGCGAGGCTCGCGAGGGCGGCAGGCGGGAGCTTGTCTTCGAGCGCGCTGAGGGCGGCGGGTTTTTGCTCGGGCGAGAAATCTTCCAGCGCCGTGAGAACGAGCGCCGTGAGGTCATCGCGCTGCGCGAGTTCTTGCGGATCATAAGCGGGAGCGGTGCGGAGCTTGAGACGCTCGAACCAAAGTTGCTCTGGATCGATTTCGACCGCGATGCTGGTGCACTGAGCCTGCCAACGAGAGAGATCCGCATGAAGGACGCCGTGAAGAGGTGTGGTCCCCGTGAGGGTGAGGCGGGCGGCGAGGAGTCGGTCGCCGGCTTCTTGAAGAGCTTCGCGAAAAGTGCTGCCAATGAGGGCAGCGAGTGAGTCTTCGCTGGTGACTTCAGAGAGGTCGATTTCGAGATGAGCCCAGCGAACAACATCGAGTGGGACTAAGGTGTGCGAGGTGACTTCGAGCGCGTCATTGACCTCCACGAGGGAGCAACCGCGGACACCGGTTTCATTGACTTTGCGGCCTTGGATGTTTCCGGGATAGACGATCCAAGGGGCTTTTTGGATGACTTCGGGCTGATGAATGTGGCCGAGGGCCCAGTAGTGGTAGCCCTTTTTCTCAAGGTCCGCGAGGGAGCAAGGAGCGTAGGTATCGTGCGCGCTGCTACCGGCAAGACTGGTGTGGAGGAGGCCGATGTTAAAGTTTCCCGCGACGGGATCTGGGTATTTCAGGACGAGGTTTTCTTGCACGCTGGCATTGGCAAATCCTTGGCCGTGAAGAGTGACAGGGAGCTCGGGATGGTCCAAGCTGCTGGGCTTTCGGACTGGAAAGAAAACGACATTGTCCGGCGGCTTGAGGACCTTAGTGATGACCGATTCGGCGTCGTGGTTTCCGCTGATCGCGAAGACGGGGATTTTTTTCGCACGAAGACGGAGCATCTGGCGATTGAAGAAGAGGGCCGTAGCGTAGTCCTTCTGGTCGCCATCGTAGAGGTCGCCCGCGATGAGGACGAAGCTGACTTTCTTTTCGAGCGCGAGGTCGACAAGGTTTTCCAAGGCGCGGCGCGTGGCCCCACGGATGGCTTCGACTGGGGCATCGTCATGCCGAGAAAGCCCGCGGAGGGGGCTATCGAGATGGAGATCAGCAGCGTGGATAAAGGTGAACATTGGGGGGCGCTCGGGAGCTTACGCAAAGCCCTGATCACTGAACAATGACGAAACGATTTCTAAGAGATTTAGCTCACTTTTTGAGAAGTTCGGTGACTCTTTTGAGAACCTCTTGCTCTCCCATGATGAAAGTGTGATCGGCATCGACGATTTCAAGACGAGTCAGGCCAGCGACACGGCCTCCCTCGACCGTGACCACGCCATCGTGCTCGCCTTCGAAAAAGGAGTCAAAGAGCGGCACACTTTTCCTCTTTCCCATGATGACAGTGACTTCCTGCCGGTGCGAGAAGCCCGGGATCAGCCTTTGAACCTTCTCCGTGGACAGGCTCATCCCTCCTGGCCCGAGAGACCAGCGGCCGAGTGGAGAATCTTCGAGCCAGTCGATAATTTCACTCCCTTGGTTGGGCGGAGCAAGCATCACGATTTTTCCAGTAACGAGCTCGGGGTATCGATCTGCAAGGCAGCGTAGGACAATTCCCCCCATCGAGTGGGTCACAAAATGAGTGATCTTTTCCGATCCTCGAATCGTATCCGCAACATCGTCGACAATCTCATCGAGCGATTTTCGAAAGGAAGCGTAGGGAACATTGAGAACTTCGAGTCCCTCGTGGTGGAGAGTTTTAGAGAGATCTTCCATGGCCCAATAGCTCCGCCAAAGACCATGCAGGAGGACGACTCTCTCCCCCGTTCCCTCTCGACGCTTCGGTTGGTGCCATGGAAATGGCGGCACCATGAGTTTTAGGCGATTCATGAGATCATGGAAGCATAGGGTGATTCATTTTCAAAATCGATATCCGTGATTCGATCATCGATTGAAATAATCGAACAGGAATCGTGTTGCGTAAATGACCTTTTTTCTGGTCGCCTTGCATGCAATTTGTTTTGTTGTCCATTCAGCGCGATGAAAGTCGCGTTGTGCATACACAGACACAATCCATAAATAAAAGACCCGCTTCAGTAATGGAGTGGGTCTTTTCTTTGGTGCTAATGAAAAAACTACGAGTCGCCCTGAACCATCAGGACGATACGGCGGGTGTGAGGCTGATCACGATGCTCGAAAAGAAATAGCCCCTGCCAAGTGCCGAGGGTGATTTGACCACTCACAATGGGGATGACCTCACTGGTCCGAGTGAGAACCATGCGAATGTGGGACGGCATGTCATCGGGCCCCTCGTAGGTGTGAATGAAATAGGGCGTATCTTCCGGAACAAGGTGATCAAAAAAGGCGTGGAGATCAGTGCGGGCGCTGGGATCAGCATTCTCCATCATGACGAGGCTCGCGCTGGTATGCTGGACGAAGACGGTGACAGTTCCGGTAGCGATTCCCGCCTCGGTAACAATTTCTTCAACTTGGCGGGTGATCTCGTAGGTCCCCTTTCCCGAGGTCTGAATAGCGAAACTAGCAGCGTGACTTGGCATGAGGGGAGTTTGACAGAGCGCAGAAAAAACGCGCAGCGAAAAATCGCGGCGCGTTTGATTGAGAGAGAAAGTATGACCGGAGTCTAGAATTTGATCTCGGGCGCATCTTCAGCTTCCTCAGTCGGAACTGGGACAACTGGGCTTTGACCTCCCTCAAACGAGGCAGGAGCACGATTTGAATCAGGAACAGTGCCTGGACCAGCAGGCCACATGAGAATTGCGACCATCACTGCCGCATAGGCAACTCCTGCACCGGCGACCCACTTGATGGAGCCAACTTCTCGGAACCAGGTGCCCACGCGCTCTAGGAAAAGGGAAGTTGATGACTTCTGAAGAAGTTCACCACGCTGGCGCTGCTGGAACTCTTCAAGGAAGTCCTCGAAGTAGCCGTCGCGCGGAGTTTCGTAGCGCTTCAGGCTTACGATTTTTTGAACTTGTTCGTCGTAGTTACTCATATCGGGGAATTAATTTTTAAACTTTGCTAATTTATTAACTTTTACAAGCTAAAAATTAGCGAATGAACTCCTCTAAATGCCCTTGCAATTGCTTGTGCGCGTAAAAGAGTCTCGAGCGGACGGTCCCTTCCGATACCTTAAGGATCTTGCTGATGTCAGCATGGGGTATTCCTTGGATATCGAACATAGTCACAACTGCTCTGTGGTCTTCTGACAGCGTTTGCATCGCTTCGTTCAATTTTTTTTGAAGTTCGTTCACATCGCTTTGGTGACGAGGGTTCGCAGCATGTCCAATATCGACCATTGCTTCGTCGTTTTGGATGCCTGAATCGACGTCATCCAGACTCCACGCGACTCGTCGCTTCCTCTTTTTCAGGAAGTTAAGCGTCATGTTAGTCGCAATTGAGTAAATCCAGGTGTAAAAACTGGATTTCCCACGAAAGCGCTTCAGCGAGCGGTAGGCTTTCGCGAAAATATCTTGGAGAAGATCGTGAGTATCCTCCTTATTTGAGGTCATGTGGTAGACCATTCCGTAGAGACGGGGGCTGAATTTAACCACAAGCTCATCAAAAGCTTGAGTTTCGCCCGCTTGGGCACGACGGACAAGCTCGCGATCAGGATCGACTTTAGGAACGGACTCGGCAGGAGGCTCGGTAGACATTTGGCTGAAGGAGAGGCGGGTGAGGACCTCTCGGGCTTTATCTTAGAGACAAGTTGTCACTCTGCACGTTCAATTTCTCTTCAAAGAAGATCGATTGATCGTGACACCCACCCAGTCAGTTTCGGGCAAGATGAACTTTTCCAACTCTACCTTCACATTAAGAACGGAATCGTTTTTTAGAATCAAAGCGGCAATATCCTGTGCAAGAGTCTCGATCAGCTTCCTCTCCCCTTCTTGCGCCAATTGCCGGACCTCATCTGCGACCACCTTATAATCCACCGTTCCCTCAATTTCGTCCTCTTTTGGAAAAGGAGCGACTTCAAGAGTCAAATGAGCGCGAAGAATTTGAGCTTCGGCCCGTTCGTCAACTGGAACGCCAATGTGGCATGAGAGCTCAAGACCTCGGATGACAATTTGATCATTCATGCTGAAACTGGCTTAGATTGGGATTGGTCGAGCCATTCGCGGACTTTGCTCAGGTCGTCGAAAAAGTGGCTTGGGTTGCTTTCGACAAGCCGCTCGACAGGATCGTAGCCCGTCCCGAGAGCAATCGAATCAATCCCTCCATGTTTCGCGGTCGCCACATCGTGAACCATATCGCCAAGAAAAGCGGTCGAAGAAGCCTCTAGATCATGAGAACTGAGGATCCCGCCGATTCGCTCACGCTTATCGATCACCCCTGCGTAAATTTCCTCAAAATGGTCAAGAAGCCCAAATGCCCGCGCTTGCTCCATGAAAAGCCCCTCATCCATGCTCGAAAGCACAAAACAGCGGATTTTTTGATCGCGGCACCAATCCAACATCTCTCTCGCATGGGGAAGCACCGTGACTCCTTCAGGAGACTCATTGAATGAGCTGCGAAAGGTGTCCTCAAGATCTGCGATCGCGACCCCGGGTAAAACCTCCTCGTAAAACTCCGGATAAGGTAAGCGAAAACGTTGGCGAAACTCCTCTCGACTCATCGCCGGAACTTCATACTGAGCCAATACCACATTAGTCGCGTGCAGCGTGGGCGGAAGGTCATCGACCAAAGTGCCGGACCAGTCAAAAAGAAGAGAGCGATATTTCATGGGCTGATAGAGACTAACCGATCGTCAAACGAAGCGAGAGCACATTGTCCGCACCTAGCTCTGATTGCAGCTTCCGCAGGAGACCAGGCTTCAGCTGCTCTAAGTGATATCGCATCGCTGGCTGGAGCACTTTCAGGGTCAGGCAACCTTTTCTCAGCGAAACCGGCTCAGTCTGCTTTGCAATCAGCTCTCCCGCGAGAGAACTCCAAGCCTCCTTAACCCGATCCTCATCCAGCCCGCCTTGAACTCCTATCGTTTCAAGGATCGCCTCAATGTGATCTGCCGGCTTCGAAATGTTCTTATTGAGGTCTAGCGGCCGACTCGCACCGACCCATTGACCAACAATATCGGCCCGCATATTTCGCCGGGAAATTTTGCCCTCCTTCTTGGAGCCCGGTTTGCGAGGCATGACGAAAGCTTATCCTTCTGCTCCGTCGTCGCCAATCGCTTCGACAGGGCAGCCTTCTAAGGCCTCCATACAGAGGGCCGTTTCTTCGTCGTTCTCAGGCTGCTTATAAACGTAGGAATACCCTTCGTCGTCAGAGCGCTGAAAGTTTTCAGGTGCAGTTTCGCGGCATAGGTCACAATCGATACACTGGGAATCGACGTAAAACTTCCCTACAACGCTTTCTGGATTTTTATCTTCGAGATCAGCCATGGCTTGTGGGGAAACTGTTCTCCCCCTAGAGAAAAGATGCAATCTCTTTTTCCTGCATTGATTCTCGCATTGCAAGACCATCACACGGTGACTATCTCTCCTTGTAGGACCTATGAGTAAAAAACGGAGCAAGAAGCCTTCCACACAGATCAAAGAAGCTCAGGAAGATTTCTGGGATCTCGGTGACGATGATCTCGAGCTAAGTCTGGAAGGCGCTACAGACCAAAAGGAACCTGCGGAGGAGACGAAGGAAAATTCCTCTTCCTCAAAGAAAGCTGTGTCGTCCAAGAACACTTCCTCAGAAAAAGAGAAGCCTCAGAAAACAAAATCCGAAGACTCCGAAAGCGATTCAGATCAAGAGACTCGAAAATCTGCAAAATCGAAAAACTCCGGAAACAAGTCCAAAAAACCGGCCTCCTCCAAAAAAGAACCCGAAATAGAAAATGAAATTCGGGACCTCGAAATCGAAGAATTCGACCTTGAAGAGGAAGCCCCTCGCAAGCCCCTCAAGTCAGAAGACACTAATCAGGAATCAAAGACCGCTCCCACCTCGGACAAAAAAAACTCCGTAGACCCCGACCTCGAAATCGACGAGTTCGACATTGAAGACGATCGGTCGAATCATGCTGAATACAAATCATCCGATACGGCAAAAACCGAAATCAAATCAGTCCGCAAAAAAGAGGAAACCGGCTCCCGTTTCGCCAAAAAAGAAACAACCCCGACCACGATGATTGAAAAAATCAGTCTCGTCATCCTCTTAGGCTGCATCATCGGCGCCCTCGGCTGGGGAATCTCAATCTTCCTCAGCGAAGCCCCCCAAGGAGAGGTCGTCCCCTTCAAAGATGACTTCCCTGCCAAAGGCGAAAACATCACCATCTCATCAGTGGAAACATGGTGGAAGAAGCCGATCCGCAAGGGAGAAAACGCCGATGTCGGCATCGTCTTGGATGCGAACCTTGTTCCCTGTGCGAAAATCACCTTGAGCGATGGTGGCTCTTCCGCCCTGCGCGTCAGTTTCCGAAACGGCGATAAAGAACTCATCGGCGACACCATCAACCTAACCGTCACAGATGGCAAATTTGCCCGCAGCGGATCAAACACCGTTGAAATCTACTCGACCTCCGGCTTTTACAACGCCTCGAAAATCCATGCCTACACCAACGGAGACATCGATCCCTGGTCCATCATTATTAGTGAAGACGGCAACGAAGACGGAGCTCTCGTAAAAGCGCGCATCTCAGCAGCCAGCAAAACACCTTAAATCATCATGTCCGACTCACCCACTCCACTCGTGCCCGCAGAAGGCTGGCACGTCATGCATCTTTTCTACTCCATTGATCACAGCCAATGGTCCCTCCTTTCTGAAAGCGAAAAACGCCAAGCCAAAACCGACCTCAGCGAACTCGTCCAAGAAATCCGTGCTCACAAAGACACCCAACTCCTCACCTACGCCGTCGCCACTCCTAAGGCCGACATTGGCTTCATGCTCCTCACTCCGGACCTTCTCGATGCCACCGCCTTCGAAAAACGTCTCACCCTCGCCCTCGGCGTCGATGTCCTCACCCCAACTTACTCCTACCTCTCCCAAACCGAGCGCTCCGAATACACCACCACCAGTGAGAAATATGGCAAGGACACCCTCGTCGGCGAAGAAGGCATGACTGAAGGCAGCGACGAATACATCGCCGCTCTCAAAGAATTCGACGAGCGCATGGTGCACTACCTCAAGCACCGCATGTATCCCGTCCTCCCCGACTGGCCCGCCATTTGTTTCTACCCCATGTCAAAGCGCCGTGCCGCTCATGACGACTACAACTGGTATTCCCTCGATCACGAGGCCCGCGCCAAGCTCATGAAAGGCCACATGAAAACCGGCCGCAAATACTCCGGAAAAATCCTCCAGCTCATCACCGGCTCCACCGGCCTCGATGAACACGAATGGGGCGTCACCCTCCTCGCAAAGGACACCATCGAGATCAAAAACATCGTCTACGAAATGCGCTTCGATGAAGTCTCCGCTCGCTACGCCGACTTCGGCGACTTCTACATCGGCATGCTTCTTCCTCTTAACGAACTCTTCAAAAAAATCTGCCTCTAAAAGACCATGAAACGCCTTTGGCTCCTCCTCGCCTCCCTGCTCTTCGCCTCCTGCTCCAAGTATTCCGGCGACTTCCAAACCGCGACGAAGAACTTCAAACCAAAGGCCGTCCCACTCACCGCCGCCGGCCCCTGGCAGGGAACTTGGAAAAGCGACGTCAATGGCCACACCGGCCCCCTTTGGTGCATCGTTACCCAAGATAAAAAAGACCCCACCATCTGGAACTTTCGCTACCGCGCCGGCTGGGGCATCCTAAAATTTGGCGACTACAATCATCCCGTCAAAACCAAACTCGATGCCAATGGTAAACTTCCCCTTGCCGGTAAAATGACCCTTCCCAAAAACTTCGGCACCTACAAAGTCGTTGGAGTCCTGACCCCAACCAAATTCGATGTCCGCTATCAAGGCAACGGCGACAAAGGCACCATGACTTTGACAAGACCAGAAGTCCGCGACCCCGAAAAACCCAAGGGACCTTAGCAGTCGCAACACGGTTCAATCTCCCTTATGCCCTCCGCCGCATCCCGTGCCTCGGCCGATTCAAAAAGATACAGCGCGTATCCCCCGTGGCCACCACCACAATACTTCTTCGCCACTGCTCCCGCCACCTCCGGCAACTCCTCCATCCCCTCTCCCCGCTGCACTTCATAGGAAAGCCCGATCGCCTCGGCTAGCAAGTCGACCGATTCCTCGATGACCGCCTCGCGCGCCTTCGCTCCCGCTTTCTCGATCAAATCATAATCCCGCTCGATCCCCACCGAACTCGGCGTATCGTGCGGACTCCCCGTCCAAAGCAAGCCCATCTTCCCCGCCAAAAACGACCCATCTCTCTTAAAGTCCAAGCGCGGCCGCTCCCCACTCTTCCAGACACAAATCCCCGTCTCCCGAATCACCGCCGGATCCTGCCAACCCACTCCCAGATCCAACTCCGCCTCTACCCCATCGCGCCCATTCAATAGCGCCCACGCACCACTCCCCCCCAGCCCCGCCTTCTGCTCATAGGACCAATCGCGCAAACTCACCTTTGGCGAAATCGCACAATTCACAATGAACCCGCCCTCCCGAGCATGCTTCGGCACATCCAACCACCCACCACCAAAATCCACCCGCAAAGGAGCCTCCACCTGACCACTCACCCGATTCCGAATCTCCGTCGTCGAAATCGGCTCAAAACGCGGCGGCGTCTTTGGCAAAATCACATAACGACAGCCCAACTCCGCGCACAACTTCTCCTTCAAAGCCCCATATTGATCATCCTCCGTCACCGCCAAAATATCCGGCCGCAACTCGCGAAAAATCGGCTCAAAATCCAAGCCCTTCACCTCACCATCTCCCGCCACCACCTCATCCACCATCTCCAGTGAACGCAAAAGCACCACCTTGTGATCATCTGGTAACGATGGCTGCCGCGCCTTATGCTTCCAAAGAATCTCCTCATTCGCAAACGACACCGTCAAATGATCCCCCAAAGCCCGCGCCTCCTCAAAAAACTGCAAATGCCCCGCATGCAAAATGTCATAGCAACCAGAAACAAAGACTCGAACCATCGCCCCTAAAGTCAATCACGACTCCTCTCCTCGACAAGTCTTTCCCACTTCCCTAGCTTCAAAAAATGACACGCCTCTCCCTCCTTTTAGGATTTCTCATTTCGAATTTGGCATTTCTCCCCGCAGCTGCGGACGAGCCCTCGAGTGCAAGCTCCAAACGGCCAAACATCGTCTTCTTCTTCACCGACGACCACGCCCCCCACGCCATCGGCGCCTACAACGGAATCTTCAAATCCGTCAACCCCACCCCAGAAATCGACAAGCTCGCCGCCGACGGCATGCTCTTCGAAAACTCCTTCTGCACCAACTCCATCTGTGGCCCCTCCAGAGCCGTCATCATGTCCGGCAAACACAGCCACCACAACGGCTTCATGAACAACGGAAACTCCTTCGATTGGAACCAACAAATCTTCCCAAAAATCCTCCGCGCCGCCGGCTACCACACCGCCCTCTACGGTAAGTCCCACCTCAAAGGCAACCCCCAAGGCTTCGACTCCTGGGCCGTCCTCCCCGGACAAGGAGACTACTACAACCCCGCCATGATCACCCCCGAAGGCCGCAAAGTCGTCCCCGGATACTGCACCGACATCGTCACCGACATGGCCATCGACTTCGTCAAGGAATCCAAAGCCCTCGGCAAGCCTTTCATGCTCATGTGCCAGCACAAAGCCCCCCACCGCACCTGGATGCCCGCCCTTCGCCACCTCCACCTCTACGATGATATCGAAATTCCCGAGCCCCCCACCCTCTTCGACCAATACGAAGGCCGCGTTGCAGCCCAACACCAAGAGATGGAAATCGATCGCCACATGTATCTCGACCACGACCTCTTCACCGACCTCACCCCCGACCTCGACGTTCCAAAACAACGCCGCCCTTCCGAAGACCGCTCCGCTTGGAACAACATGAAACGCATGACCCCAGAGCAACTCAAAGTCTGGCGCGCCGCCTACGGACCAAAAGACAAAGCCTTCCGCGAAGCCAAACTCACCGGCCGTGACCTCGTCCGCTGGAAGTTCCAACGCTACGCCAAAAACTACCTCCGCTCCATCAAAGGAGTCGACGAAAACCTCGCCCGCCTCCGCAAAACGCTCGAAGAAGAAGGCCTCGCCGACAACACCGTCTTCGTCTACTCCTCCGACCAAGGATTCTACATCGGCGACCACGGTTGGTACGACAAACGCTGGATGTACGAAGAATCCTTAAAAATGCCCCTCATCGTCTCCTGGCCCGGCGTCACCAAGCCCAGCTCACGCAACACCGACCTCGTCCAAAATCTCGACTACGCCCAGACCTTCCTCGAAATGGCCGGAGCAAAAATCCCCGCCGACATGCAGGGCAAATCTCTCACTCCCCTCCTCAAAGGCAGCACCCCCGCCGACTGGCGTAAGTCCATCTACTACCACTACTACGAATACCCCTCATACCACCAAGTCCCCCGCCACAACGGCATCCGCACCGAGCGCTACAAACTCATCAACTTCTACGACTTCGGCGAAATGGAATTCTACGACCTCAAAACCGACCCCGATGAACTCACCAACCTCTACGGAAACCCCGAGAAAAAAGAACTCATCGAACAAGTCCGCCAACAACTCCTAGACCTCCAAAAATCCTACGGCGACACCACCGTCGGCGAAGAAAAGTCAGCCGAGTGGAAAAAAGAAATGCGCACCACCACCAGCGTAAAAACCAAAGCCGACTTCGCCCCCCGCACCAAGTAAGCGGAAGCTCCCAAGGAAGGACACCTCTCCAGAGTGTCCTAGAAGCCTCCTGATCCGCCGGAGCAGGTCACAAAGAAAAGCGCCCACATTCAGATCGACAAAGGGGATCGCCAGATGCTTCTCTGATCGCTCTATGAAATCGATCATCATCACTGGAATCGTTTGTGCCACGATCGGTCTTTGGGTTGGGACCCAGATCGGCTCGCCGGATCAAGATGAGTCCCAGGCACAAGATGAAAATGCCAACACATTAAACCGCCATAGCAACAGACTCTCCCACCCGCGAAGTGCCTCAACTTCCACTCGAACTCCTCAGGAAGATTCAAACGGAAAAGTGACCACCGGAAAGAATCAGGAGCTTCTGGAGGCAGTCGAATCAGGGGAACCCGAGAGCCTGATTCGAGTCATCCGAGGACTCATAGAATCAGAGTCTCATTTCGGCACCCGCATTCCCTCTGTTTGTGAAGTTTTGTCTCTCATGAATGAAGAGAATGCCCAGACCATGAAGGCGGCATTCGATCAAAGCTGGGCTGCAGGTTATGATTATTACTGGGAAAGAGAACTTTTCATCGACCGCTACTCAGAGATCGTCGGCTTCCAAGCAATCAAAGAATACCCATACGGCAAGCCACGCCATCGCGCAATCGGCGGATGGGCAAGAGCAAACCCAGATGACGCCATCAGCTGGGTCAACGAGCTCGAAGACGGCCCTGAAAAAAATCATTCGATTAACGCCGTGATGTGGAATGTCACGAAAGATAATCCCGACTATGGCCTACAGGTCTTTCGCTCCTTACCACAAGAGGAACAGGTAAATCGGATAGGAAGTTTGATGCAACTGACCCGGCGCCAAGGAGGCGCACCTGCCTGTGCAAATCTCGCAGAAAAGCTCCGCACGAGCGAATCTGCTGAGGACCGCATCTTAGCAGCTGGTGCCTATCAAAAGACCCTGCTCACATACCAAGAAGGACCAGCAGAAAAAATGGACGCTTGGTTAAACCAACTTCCTGAAGAAGCCCTTTCCCTTCTCGAGCCTCACCTTCTTCCGAAGAAACATCCGGAATAATTGAGCTAATATTTTTGATCGCCGAAATCCCCCCTCCATCTACCCACCTGCACATGAAATTACTTATCCTCCTCCTCGCTCTCACCTCCCTCGCTTTCGCCAAAAAGCCCAACTTCCTCTTCATCATCGTCGATGACCAATCCCCCTTCGACCTAAAGGCTTACGACCCCAAGTCCCCCCTCGACTCCCCCAACATCGACCGCCTCGCCAACGAAGGCCTCAGCTTCAAACCCGTCCTCACCGGCGAAAAGAAGACCGTCCGTGACCTCATGTTCGGAGCATACGCCGGCGGCACCAAGCCCGGCATGCGCTCCGTCAAAAAAGGCGACTGGAAACTCGTCAAATTCGACGTCCTCGACGGCTCCGTCCGCGAAACCCAGCTCTTCAACCTCAAGGACAACCCCCACGAATTCCTCCCCGAGCACGGCAAGAACGACCCCAAGCTCACCAAACTCGCCGAAATGGAAGCCCTCCTAAAAAGCGAAATGGAACACCACGCCGACCCGTATCCTCTTTGGAATCACAAATAGAATCGATCTCTTTTCCCTACCGAATAACCGAATCCTCTGGAGCTACCTCCAAGGCCCATCTCTTCTCCCTTTCTGCCAAGCCCTTGAACCAAGCTTCAAACTTCTCCTCATCAGAATGCCGCTCCTGCGAAGCGATATTCTCCACCATCGGCTGCGCACAGGAATCACGATCTGTAAACTCACCGTAGGCCTCGCTCCACTCCCCAAAAAGCGCGATCGCCAACGCAGAATCCCTCGGCGCAAAATGCTCAACTAACACCATACTCGCCATCGATCCGTCAATCTGGAACTTCCCGCCCCGAAGAAATTCTAACAAGGCCTCTGGATCCACCTTCACCCAGTACTTCACACAGAGAGACCTACCCAATGGAGGATTATCCTTCTCAAGCTCCTCAATCAAAAGCGGCCATCTCTCCAAAGGAATCGTCTCCGCAAACCTCAAAAACTCCGCCTCATCCTCAGACCTCTCCTTTTCCGCTTCCTCAAAAATCACCACCGTCTCTTCAATCGTATAATTCACCTGCCCCGAATCACGACCACGTTTCGACCGCTGGCTCCTAACCAACTCCGTCCCATCTCCATCAGACACCTCTCCCGAATAGCCTCCCCCTCTCTTAGCTGAACCTCCTCCAGCTTCCTTACCTTCTTGCCCTCTCCATCCAAGAAACCCCGCCACCATCAAAAGCGACACCGCCACCACTAAAAGCGCACAACTTTTCCCACCTGTCATCCCTCCACCCTATCATAATTGGCTCCCAGACTGTATCAGAATTTTTCTTTAGGACGCTTATCAAAAAAGCTCGTGAAACGCCTCAACGACCCGTTTCACGAGCTTGAGTCAGCGATAACTTCAGCTACTTCCAGACATGCCCCGCCTCCTTCTCCTCTTCTTCCTTCTTGCTTCCTTTCTCTGCGCGCACGAACCAACCTCAAAAATTGGCCCCGAATCCAAAAGCGCCGGCAAGGTCCTCGTCTTCGGCGGCACCGGTTGGTATCGCCACCCCGAAACCGCAGCCATCAGCGGATGGCTCGCCCGACTCAGCGATGAAGTCGGCATGCAAATCGATGTCACCGAAAACTCCAAAGACATCGAAAAACTCCTTAAGAATTACAAAGTCCTCGTTCTCAATAACTCCAACGAACTCGTAAAACTCTTCAACGAAAAACAGCGGAAGGTCATCGAAGAGTGGTATCAAAAAGGCGGCGGCATCGTTGCTCTCCACGCCGCCCTCGTTCATCAAACCGAATGGAAATGGCTCAGCGAACTCGGCGGCTGCGACTTCAATAGCGACTCCGACTTCCTCGAAGCAAAGGTCCTCGTCGATCCCGCCGCCAAAAATCATCCCACCGTCAAAGGGCACGGCGAATCCTTCCTCTACACCGCCGACTGGACCAACCACACCGAAACCGTCACCGGAAAACCCGGCTTCCAAGTCCTCCTTCGCGTCGATGAATCGACCTTCGAGCCCGTTCGCGATTACTTCAAAACCAGAGGCGAAAAAGCCATGGGCAATGACCACCCCATCGCCTGGACCAACACCCTGAACGACGGCCGCTTCTTCTATACCGAGCTCGGCCACGACGTCCCCTCCCTCGAAACCCCCTTCGGCCGCCAGCACATCACCGCCGCCATCCGCCGGGCCGCCCGCTTCGAAAAGAAAGGTGAATGAACTCTCACCTCATCAAGGTAATCATACCCTGACATGAGAATTCTAATGCGCCTCATCCTCCCTGCCCTTCTCGCAATCTCCTCGATTGCCTCCGCTGAAAAAGCCACCCCCCTCTTCGACGGAAAATCCCTCACCGGCTGGACCGCCCTCCCAAGCGGGACTTGGACCGTCGAAGACGGAGCCATCGTCGGCAAAAGCCCCAAGAGCGAAAAGCGCCACGGCATGCTCCTCTCCGAGAAGCAATATTCCGACTTCATCGTCACTGCTAAATTCCGCGTCCTCTCCGGCGACAGCGGATTCTACTTCCGCTCCGAACGCGTCGATTCAAAAGTGAGCGTCAACGGCTTCCAAGTCGAAGTCGACAGCTCCCAAGAAACTGGCGGCCTCTACGAAACCGGTGGCCGAGCCTGGGTCAACAAACCCACCGAAGCTGACATTCCCAAAAAGAACTACCAACCCGGCGAATGGACCACCCTCGAACTCCGCGCTGTTGGCCGCGATATCGAGGTCAAAATTAACGGCGTCGTCACCTCAAAGCTCACCAACGACAAAGGCCGCCTGAAAGGCCACTTCGGCCTCCAACTTCACGGCAGCGATGAAATGCACGTTGAGTTCAAAGACATCCACATCCAAGAACTCGGCTTCGTCGAAATGTTCAACGGCAAGGACCTCGCCGGCTGGCAAACCAAGGGAAACTGGATCGTCGAAAAAGACAACACCATCACCCTCAAACCCCGCGAAGGCGAATCCGGCTGGAAACGCTACGCCGACTACCTCACCACCGATCGCAAATACGGAAACTTTGAACTCGATCTCGAATTCAAATTCAACGCCGAGGGCAACTCCGGAGTCTTCATGCGAATCGGCGACCTCAAAGACCACGTCGAAAGCGGCTTCGAAGTCCAGATCCTCGACACCCACGGTAAGAAGGACTTCGGCCCCCACGACTGCGGCGGCGTCATCCGCACCTCCGCCCCCAAAACCATGGCCGTTAAACCCGCCGGCGAATGGAACCGCTACCAAATCACCCTCAAAGACAGCCAACTCAAAGTCATCCTAAACGGCACCCTCATCCAAGATCTCGACCTCAGCAAAACCGACATGAAAACCCGCCCAATGGCAGGCTACATCTCCTTCCAAGACGAAGCCAAACGCATCTGGTATCGCAACGTCCGCATCAAGGAACTCTAAGAGCTCACTTTCGTCTTTTGTAAGCTCTCTCATCCTCCACAATCATCAAACAAGTTATGTCCCGTATCCTCCTCATTCTCCTCCTCCCCTTCACCGCCCTCGCCGCTGACCGCCCCAACATTCTCTGGATCGTCAGCGAGGACAATGCCTCCCACTGGCTCGGCTGCTACGGCAACCAAGACGCCCAAACCCCCAACCTCGACGCCCTCGCCTCCCGCAGCACCCGCTTCACCGCCGCTTATTCAAATGCCCCCGTCTGCGCCGTCGCCCGCGCCACCATCCTCATGGGCCGTTACTCCCCTTCCATGGGCACCCAACACATGCGCAGCCGCCACGTCATTCCCTCAAATCTCACCCCATACGTCACCCACCTTCGCAAGGCCGGCTACTACACCAGCAACGCCTCCAAGACCGACTACAACTTCGAAGGAAACGACAAAGCCCTCTGGGATGATTGCTCCCACAAAGCCCACTATAACAAACGCCCCAACGGCAAACCCTTCTTCTCCATCTTCAACCTCACCGTCTCGCACGAGAGCAACCTCTTCCCCAAAAAAATCGCTGGGAACCGCAAAAAAGGCCTCATCCCCGAGACCCCGCGCCTCGACCCCGCTAAGCTCACCCTCCCCCCCTCCCTCCCCGACCTTCCCGAGATGCGGCACGACTTCGCCATCTACCACGACACCATGACCGCCCTCGACACCCAGATCGGCGGCATCCTCGCCCAGCTCGAAAAAGACGGCCTCGCCGACGACACCATCATCTTCTACTACGGCGACCACGGTGGACCCACCCCGCGCGGAAAACGCTACCTCCACGACACCGGCGTCCGCATCCCCATGCTCGTCCACGTCCCCGAAAAATGGGCCAAACTCTCCCCCTTTAAAAACGGCTCGGTGAGCGATGAACCCCTCGCCTTCGTCGACCTCGCCCCCACCCTCCTCTCCCTCGCCAGCCTTCCAAAAGACCCCCATCACCAAGGCCGCCCCTTTCTCGGACCAAATCGCAGCGAACCTAAAAAACACGTCTTCCTCTTCGCCGACCGCTTTGACGAAATCTACGGCCTCCGCCGTGGCCTCACCGATGGCCGCTACAAATACGTCCGCCACTTCACCCCTCACGTCTGGGCCGCCCCCTACTCCTTCTACCAATTCCAAATGGCCTCCTGGCCCGCTTGGCAAAAAGCCTGGAAAACCGGAAAACTCACCGGCACCCACGCCTCCCTCTGGGAAAATGACCAGCCCACCGAAGAACTCTACGACACCCAGAGTGACCCTTGGGAAATCAAAAACCTCGTCAGCACCTCGATGGACCCCGCCCACTCCAAGCGCCTCGCCCAAATGCGTGACGCCCTCCGCAAAAAAATGGCCGAAATCCGCGACACCGCCATCGTCCCCGAGCCCCTCTTCAAAACCATCGCCGGTGACAAAACCATCGCCGATACCGTCTCCGCCGCAGACTTCCCTCACCAAGAACACCTCGACCTCGCCTTCCTCGCCTCCGCTTGCGATGAAGCGAACCTCCCCGCCCTCCAAAAAGCCGCCTCGTCTGACAACCCCGTCACCCGCTACTGGGGACTCAGCGGCCTCATCTCCCTCCGCGAAAAAGCCACGCCCGCCAAAGACCTCCTCACCAAAACCCTCAGCGACCCCAACATCATCAACCGCGCCCAAGCCGCTCACGCCATTTACCGCATCGGCGACAAAGAACTCGCCCTCAAGACCCTCCTTACCTCCTTGGCCGACGAATCCCTCCCCAACCTCGACCAAGCCATCATCGTCAACACCATGATGCAAATGCGCGAGACCAAGTCCGTCCCCGAATCTTGGAAAAAACGCGCCCGCCTAAACACCAAAGACAAGCCCAGCCTTGGTATCCTAGCCGATAACCTCGAACTCCTTTAAGCTCTCTTAAATTAGATACCCTCAAACGCTCAATGCCATAGGCCAGAACCCACCGCAGGAAGATTTTTTGGGAAATTAGAACTTTCCATCAGGAAAATTTAGGCCATCTTGTTGCATGGTTTTACACAAGCGACTTTCATCTTCACAATTTGTAGAAAGCGTCCTTTGCTTCGGCGCTCTCTCATTTTTAGCAACAGGAATCACCCAAGCGATCGACCTTATCGAGGAATTCGATGCAGCCGTCATCGACGCCACTGTCTGGGAAACCGAGGGAGGGAAAACGGCATCCTTAACGGGTGGCTACCTAGCCATTAACGATGACGGACCAGGCAACTGGGACCGCTACTCCATCAAATCTGAGCAACGTTTCTATGTTCCAGAGGTCGGGCAAACAACCGTCATCGAGTGGGAACTTGGTCCAGGTGCAATTACGAGTGGCACAGAACAAAGCATTCGCTACCAAATTGGGGTCGTCAGTAACAACAAAACCAACTCAAACCCCGAGCACTATCATACCACTACCGGTGGCATTTGGATCGACATCGACAACATCCAAAGTTCCGACACCGCCACTGTCTCCGGAAACATCAACTACGTAAACGACACCAAAATCCTAGCGGGTGACAGCCCTACTCTCAACGCGATTACGATGCTTCCCTGGAATTGGCAAACGGAAAACAAGATCCTTCGCCTCGAACTCACCAGCGTAGATTACAAATGGTATGACGGCACCACCCTCCTCGGGGAAAGCACCTTGGCAGACTCAGGAATCGATAACGAATTCGGAAATGGCTTCCGCGTCATCGCCCTAGGCATGAACTTTAACTCCGCTCACGGCAGCACTTCCTTCGAGAGAATCGAAGTCACTAATGGTCAAGGCCCGACCGGACTCCTGCAGTCTTTCACCAGCTCTATCCCCACCGTCTTTTCTGGTCAAAAATTCGACCTCACCTGGCTCATGGATGCAGATGCATCCGCCACCATCGATCAAGGAATTGGCAGTGTTGATGCCCAGACAAACTCTGGAACAGGAAGCACTACCCTCATCGCTCCAGATGTTACCGACCCAACCTCCACTACCTACACCATCACCGTCTCCAAAACCGGAGAACCAGATAACACCCGAGAAGTCACCGTCAATTTCGTCCCCACCTCAGAACTCTGCCTCGTCGATTTCAGCGATGATTTTTCCGGCGGATTTATCGACGAACTAGATTGGATCAAACGAGGAAACGATACCTCCTCCGTGGCTGACGACACCGTCACTTGGAACAACACCTCCATTGGCAATTGGGCACACGGAGAAATCGATACTCAAAAAGTGTTCCCGATTCCTCCCGCTGGTTCGCCCACCACCATCACTTGGAACCTTGGACCAGCCTCTGAGCAAATGGCAGACGGCGAGGACTCAACCCGCGCCCTCCGCCCTGTCATGGGAGTCGTCAGCGCCTTTGCTAACAATAGCTGGAGCCTCCAGCACTGGCAAAATATCGAAGGAGGACTCTGGTTTGATATCAACACCATGAGTAGTGCTGACACCACCAGTGTCAGCGGAGGGATCCACTATGCTGATGACACCAAGATTGTTGACATGAACGCACTCACCGTCGCCGATGGTGTCCTAGTATCTGGTTGGAACTGGGAAAGCGAAGATCAGGAATTCTCCCTCGTCATGACCGATACCAGCTACACTTGGTTCGCCGGCACTACGGAACTCGGAGGAGGATTATATGCCGATGCCGGTATCGATACCGGACCAGGTGGTGAATTCTCGAAAGGATTCCGTGTCATGTTCGCTGCCGTCAACTATAACGGCGGTCGAGGCAGCATCTCGCTCAACTCCATCGACGTTCAAAATGGAGTTGCTGCCGGACCAGCTGGCCCACCCGTCATTTCTAGCGCCATCGACAACAACGACGGAACCATCACCCTCACCTGGGATTCAATTGATGGAGCCGATTACGCCATCGAAAGCAGCACCACCCTCAACAATGATTGGGTTCAGATCGATGATGACCCCATCGGCACCGGAGCACCCATCAGCTTCTCAGTCCCCAAAAGCGGAGATAAACTCTTCTACCGCGTTGTGAGACTCCCATAAAAGTTCTTCCTCACCTTCTCAAAGCTGCCCTAGTCAATCTAGAGCAGCTTTTTTATTGCTCCCGCAAGTCGCGCGTTTCTCTTGCCATCCCCAAGAAAAACGACAATCTCAGCCCAACTAAAACCCGTCACACAAATGAGCGAATTCCACGTAGTCCCAGCCGCCAAACACGATGAACTAGTCACCGCCGCCTACATCGCGCGCGGTTACAATGCAGAAGAATCAGCCATCGCCGCAGAAGTCTGCCAAGACGCCACCCGCCACGGCATCCGCACTCATAATGCCCTCAAAGCCCTCCACCTCGACCACCTCTTCGGCTCCGCCACCGGTGGCTGTGTCCCCGGTGCCGAGATCGAAGTCGTCAACTCACGCTTCAAAGCCTCCGAAGTCTGGAACGCCAACAAAAAACTCGGCCAAGCCGTCGCCGTCGCCGCCATCGACCGCTGCATCGAAATGGCTGACGAATACGGCGTCGGCCAAGTCGCCATCGACAACGCCTTCCACTACCTCTGGGGCGGTGGATACGTCATGAAAGCCGCCGAAAAAGGCTACATCGCCTACACAAACTGCACCTCCACCCTCGCTGAAGTCGTCCCCTTCTTCGGAAAGCACCCCACCCTCGGCACCAACCCACACTCCTGGGGATTCCCCACCCAAGACGCCAACGGCTTCCCCATCGTCATCGACTGGGCCACCTCCACCGTCGCCATGGGACGCGTCCAGCAACTCAAGCGCGAAGGCAAGTCCCTCCCTCCCGGAGCCGCCGTCGATAAAGACGGAAACGAAACTCTCGACCCCAATGAAGTCGCCGCCCTCCTCCCCTTCGGCGCTCACAAAGGATACGGCATGGCCCTCATCAACGAACTCGTCGGCGGCTTCATCGGCGGAAACCTCCCCACCGAGCGTGGTCGCCAAGGAGCCAAAACCACCACCTGCTTCTACTTCCAAGTCATCCACCCAGACGCCTGGTCCAGCGACTCCTTCGTCCACGGAAATCAACCCGCCAACATCAAAGCCGTCCTCGACGACGTCCTCGGCCACGGCAACGAAAAATGCCTCCTTCCCGGCCAAATCGAAGCCGGCTTCCGCAAACGTAGCGACGCCTCCGGCGGCCTCCTCTTCTCCCCTGCCGAAATCGCAGAAATGAAAGAACTCGCCGACGAAATCGGCCACAGCGGTTGGGAACTCGAAAACTTCCCCGAAGAACCCTCGTAAAACAGCCATGCCCAATTACGACTACAAATGCGAAAAGTGCGATCACCTCTTCGAGGTCTTCCAAAACATGAGCGCTGACAAACTCACCGACTGCCCGCAAGAAGACTGCGACGGCAAAGTCAAACGCCTCCTCGGCACCGGCGGCGCCGTCATCTTCAAAGGCTCCGGCTTCTACGAAACCGACTACCGCTCCGACTCCTACAAAGCCGGTGAAAAAAAGGCCAAAGAAACCGCCACCCCAAAAAAGGAATCCAAAGACTCAAAGGACTAATATGGAGAGCGCGGCTTCCAGCCCGCTTACCCTCATCCAAGCCCCCTCAACCAAGCCCCAAAAAACTTCGCGACTCAGCGCCTTAGCAGTTCACCACCCCTCAACCAAGCTCCTCATCCAAGTCCCAAAAAACTTCGCGACTCAGCGCCTTAGCAGTTCACCACCCCTCAACCAAGCTCCTCATCCAAGCCCCAAAAAACTTCGCGACTCAGCGCCTTAGCGGTTCACCACCCCTCAACCAAGCTCCTCAACCAAGCTCCTCAACCAAGCTCCTCAACCAAGCTCCTCAACCAAGTCCCAAAAGCCAATCGCCAACCGCCAACCGCTAGGTCTTCCACCCACCACCCTACCCCCTCAACCCAAACCCTTCTCAAAATGAAAAAACTCTTCCTCCTCTTCGCCCTCACCTTCGTCAGCGCCCTTGGCTTTAGCATCTACCTCAGCTTCCAATCCCAAGACCTCAGCGACATCGCAGGCCGCGAAGAAAACGACCGCCAAGAAAATCCCACCAGCGTTCCCGGCATGATCGAGTTCGCCGCCAAAAACTCAAACGACATCGAAATCACCGAACGCCAAATCAATACCTGGCTCGCCAACACCCTCAAAGCTCGCCAAGAAGGCATGCTCGCCGACCACGTCCAGATCAAAGGCGTCTGGGTCCGCTTTGACGAAGAGGAAGGTGGCCGTGCCGAAATCATCATCGAGCGCGACATCAAAGGCCACGCCCAAACCGTCTCCATGTTCGTCCGCATCGAACGTAAGAAAAAAGAAGACGACACTTTCACCACCTACGTTCACAAAGACGGTGGCCGCCTCTGGGGCCTCCTCGCCGTCGGCGGAAAATTCGGCCAAGCCCGCGTCCCTCAAGGCTTCCTCTTCTTCACCCAAAACGCCTTCACCTCCCTCGCCAAGCTCTTCGAAAAAGAACTCAGGTGGATAGAAAAAGACATCACCACCGCCGCCGGTGGCCGCATCATCTTCGAAGAAGACCAAATGCGCATCGACTTCCCAAAAGAGTAGCTCTTCCCTCCCCCAAACCCGGAGTGTGGCTGTCCCCGGCCACTCCCCTACCCAAGCCCCCCTCAACCAAGAATATGGAGAGCGGCGCTTCCAGCCCGCTTACCCCCAACCACGCCCCCTCAACCACTCCAGGAAGGACACTTTGGAAAGTGTCCTCCCCGCCCTCAACCCAGCATAGGTCCTACAAGTCCCATTTGGACCTATCCCCCAAGTAACTTACCCCTCGTCATCGCCCAAGCCCGCCACCCCAAAAGCAGCGACGCCACCAGCAGCCCGAGGCTCAATCCCCACCAAATCCCCGCCACTCCCATCCCCAGCCGGAAGGTCAAGTAGATCCCAAAAGGCATCCCCACCAACCAGTGCGCCGCGAACATGATCAATGCCGGCCTCTTCACATCATCCATCCCCCGCAACACCCCTGACGACAAAATCTGCGAGTGATCCACCACCTGAAAAATCGCCGCGATCCAAAGCAAGCCCACCACAATTTCCATCGGCCCCTTGTCCGTCAAAAAACTCGACGCCAAGGCCTCATCAAAAATCAAAAACACCCCTACAAAAATCAGCGACACCGTCAGCCCCATCAGCCAGCCGCTCACCACGATCGGTCGCATTCGCTCAAAATCCTTTGCCCCCTTCGCCTCCCCAATCTGCACCGTCAGCGCCATCGAGATCCCCAGCGGAACCATAAAAGTCGTCGCCACACACATGATCGCCACCTGATGCGCCGCCAAAGCCGCCGCCCCCAACGTCCCGATCAAAAGCGCCGCCACAATAAAGGCACTCATCTCCGCCGACACCTGCAAACTCGCCGGCCAGGCAATCTTCCAAAAGCTCGCCAGCTCCTTCCGATCCGGCTTCAAAAACCATCGCCGCGGCGTCCAATCACGCAAATCCGGACTCACCCGACACCAAACCATCACCCCCAGCATACTCGCCAAACGCGCCAACAAAGTCGCCAGCCCCGCCCCCTCCAGACCCATCTCTGGCGCTCCCCAATTCCCCTCAATCAGCAACCAATTCAGAAAGACATTTAACCACACCCCCGCAAAAATAATCCAAAACACCGGCCAAGGCCTCGCCATCCCATCCGAGTGATTCCGCACCGCCATACTCACAATCGCCGGCGTCATCGAAGCGCTCACCAAGAGATAAAACACCGGCAACCGCTCCACCACCTCCGCATCCTGTTTTAAAAATGGCAAGAGCGGCAGACTCGCCCAACTCAGCACAAAAGTTGCCGCCCCCAAAAGCAAACTCAGCAAAAATCCATCCCGCAAAGCCGCCTTCGCGATCTGCGGCTCCTCCGCCCCCCGCGCCTGCGACACCTTCACCGAAACCGCAATCGCCACCCCGATCCCCAACATCAAAGGCAGATGCAAAATCGAATGCGCCAGCGTCGCCGCCGCCAGCTCCACCGTCCCCATCTTCCCGATCATATAAGTGTCCACCAGCCCCATCAGCATCTGACTGACCTGACCCGCCATCAATGGCAGCGCGAGAATGAACGTCGCCCGCCCCTCGCGCACGATAGAACTCATCCCGCTGTCTAAACACCTATCCCTAAAACCTCAAGATTGATTCCCTCTACTCCTTCCCTATTCTCCCATCATGAAACCATTCCTTTTCCTCCTCTTCCCGGTGATCGCGTTCGCAGAGCCCAGCTCTCTCATCGAGGCCACAAAAGGAAAATTTGAAATGGGTGTGGGGATCAACGATCGCATTCCCGAAATGAAAGAGGAGTGGCCACTTCTCAAAAAGCACTTCCACCTCATCACCCCTGAAAACTGCATGAAGCCCGACGCGATACAGCGGAAAAAAGGCGTCTTCAATTTCAAAAGAGCCGATGCCTTCGTCAGCTTCGCAGGAGAACAAGGCTATGGAGTCGTTGGCCACACTCTCGTCTGGGCCAAAGATGATCGAACGCCAGCTTGGTTCTATCTCGACGATGAGGGGAAGCCCTTGAATCGCGACAAACTCCTAGCGCGGATGAAACTTCACATCGATACCGTCGTAGGTCGCTACAAAGGGAAAATTGCCATGTGGGATGTTGTCAATGAGGCCCTTCATGATGGGGAGGAATTTCTACGCCCCTCAGGTTGGACCAAAGCCTGCGGCGAAGACTTCATCGCCAAAGCCTTTGAATACGCCCACGCCGCCGATCCCAAGGCCCTCCTCATTTACAACGACTACAACAATGAGCTGAGCAAAAAACGAGCTAAGATGGACCGCCTTATTCGCTCCCTCAAGGCAAAGAAGGTCCCCATCCACGCCATCGGGCTACAAGGTCATTACACCATCGATCGCATTCCCTTTGAAGAACTGGAAGCGACCCTCAAGTGGGCGCAATCGCTCGACATGCAAGTCGTCGTCTCAGAGCTCGATATCGACATGATCCCCCGCGGACGCTGGTGGGCCGATGGCAATATCCACCGCGAAGAAATGGCCAAAATCAACCCTTACCCCGATGGCTGCCCTCCCGAACTTCTCAAAAAACAGGCCGAGCAATACGCGCAACTCTTCGAGATCTTCAATCGCTACTCTGACTCCATCGCACGGATCTCCTTCTGGAATCTCCACGATGGCCACAGCTGGCTTAACGACTTCCCTTGGAAGCGTGTCAACCATCCCCTTCTTTTCGACCGCGAGCGTAACGAGAAGCCCGCCTATCACGCGGTGATCCAAGCACTGCAAAAGACAGGAAATTGAGCCAAAAAAAAGCGCCTCACTTTTCAGCAAGGCACGATCGTTAGAATTAAAAAATTGGGAGGCTTACTTCATCTTCTTCGCGTGATCGACAAGCGCCTTAAAGGTCGCTTCACCAAAGCCATTGATGTTCGCAAGAGCGTCAACTGTCTTGAACGGGCGACCCTTCTTCA
>CALGJQ010000034.1 GCA_937928545.1 uncultured Verrucomicrobiales bacterium | reverse complement strand
TCGATTAACCAAAGTGGCAAAACAAAGTGGAAGGATCTGTGGAACCCATATTTTCAAAGAACATTAGACCGGAAGACTGATTAGGCCCGCTGATGAAGATTCATTCAAGCGAGCCTTTCGAGTTTTCTCGGTAGCAGAAGGCAGCTCCTGCTGGGGCAACCCTAATGATTTCACACCTCACGTCAATGTTTTCTGTGGGAATTTTTTTGGAATTACTCCTAATTGCTGATTTCAAAGGGGTTCCAGCTCTCTCATAAAGCGCTCTCAACCACTCAAAAAAGTCTAACCCCAACAAATCCGACCTCGTTCACGGATCAAATTCTGAAGCAAATGCCCTTAGTACGATGAACTTCGTACCATCGAAATTTAGAGGGTTGCTTCAACCATACGAAGACACTGGACATTCTGGCGAACCGCATGAACCCGATGAATCATCGCTCCTTTCATCCGAGTAAGAGCGGTCAGGGCCTGAGTTGGCACCTCTCTACGATCAAAATCAGACTCACCGAGAAGAGCCCCAATGAAGGACTTACGGGACAAACCCATGAGAATAGGGCGTCGATGCACTTGATAGTCCCCCACCCCGTTAAGGAGCGCTAGATTGTGATCCAAATTCTTCCCGAAACCAATTCCAGGATCAAATGCGATGCGGGAAGCATCGATCCCAGCAGCGGTGAGGGTTTCAAAGCGCTCTTCGAAGAACTCGCGCACCTCATCAATCACGTGATGATAGCTTGGCGCTTGCTGCATCGTTTGCGGAGTTCCTTGCATGTGCATCACCACAACTCCGCAATCCGAAGCCGCGCAAGTCTCGATCATCGCGGGATCTCGAAATCCGCTAATGTCATTAACGATATGCGCTCCAGCTTGAAGAGCCGCTTTGGCCACCTCCGGCTTACAAGTATCAATCGAAAGAGCGACCTTCTCCCGCTTGGCCAATTCCTCAATCACAGGAATGACCCGCCCTAATTCTTCTTCGATCGGAACGATCTCCGCCCCCGGTCGAGTCGATTCACCTCCAATATCGAGAATTTCCGCTCCCTCTTCAACAAAGACCCGAGCAGCCGCAAGAGTATCGGCTAGCTCAAAATGACGTCCACCGTCCGAAAAGGAATCTGGCGTCACATTCAGGATCGCCATGACGACCGCCCTCTCATCAAGCTCCCACTGAAACGATCCGGCACACCATCTTGAACTACCCTCATCAGGATCTCTTCCAGTATTGCCTTCACTCATAGGATTGACCATACTCTCGCCCACACCAACTCCATCTCAATGAAAAAACTCACTCGCATCCTCATCGTCCCGCTCCTAATCATCGGAACGGTTTTCGCTGACGAAGATCTCTGGGAAGCCAAAGGTCCCCATGTTCGGATCAAACGAAATGACCAAGACGGGTCCTCGGTAATCTTCGAACGCTCTAAAGATGATCGCCGCCTAGTGAAGACGACCAAAGATCCCAACAAGCGGATCAAAATGGTCGCCAAATATTTCCGGAATGACAAAGGCTTCCTCTCCGCAGGAAAAATCTACGACGGACAAGGAACCTTACTCTTCCGAGTGAAATATGGTTACGACCCCGAGACCGCTCAGCTTATCGCAGAGGACACCTTTGATGCTCGCGTGAAAAATTACTACCCCGCTAGCGTTCGTGACAAAGAAGGAAACCGAGTCGAGATGCCAGTGCGCCGCGTCTATTACTTCTATGATGCCGACGGAAATCAAAGCAAGTCCATCGCTCTCGTCCCCCACCCCGGTAAAACCGCTAAAGAAGTTTTTGGCAAAACCCGCAAAACTTTGGATCTCTATGGAGAGGATAAAAATTTCGACGGAAACTCGGTGACCAATCCGCTCAAAGACAACCCCTTTGAGGAAGAGCGCAAGAAAGAAGCTAAATGAGTCCCGAGCGGGTCTTCCAAATCCTGACCGCGATCGGCCTCATTGCAGGCGGGTGGCTCTATGGCGACTATTGGAAAAAATCTGCGGGCTCCCAGTCTAGCAGCGAAGAAGCAGCAACTCTCCGCGCTGAAAACTCAGAACTCACCCTCCGGATCGACGAGCTCGACGGAGAACTCGCACGGGTCCGAGCAATGCTCTCAAAGGGCCCCTATCCCATCCCCGACGCTCTCATCGCTTGGATCGAGCAAGACTACAACATGGTCTTTTTAAAGCCTCCCAATGTTCGCATGGCTTCACCAGCCGCCATTCGGGATGCTGCCGAGGCCAATCTAAAATTCATCCATGGCGAGAAAGGCCTCGACGATGAAAACCTCGCCTGGGAACTGATCGGGATCTTACCCGCTAATCATCGCTTGCTCGGTCAGATGATTATGATCAACAGCAGCGTTAAAGGGATCTTTGATCTCACCAAAGAGCGCATCCTAATTTCCGAAGACTTCGATTCAGTCAGCATCCCTGACCGCTCCGTCCTCGCCCGACTCCTCGCACAACTTCTTTCTTACCAAAACTACCCACAGCAAGAATGGAAAAGTCGCGACGAATGGCAGGCGTGGGAAGCCGTTCATACTGGATCTGCCGCCGCCCTCAGCGCACGATTTCTGAAACGAAGTTCCGCCGCAAACGAAGCCCCTTATTCCGACCCCGAATTGATTCGCGAAGAATTGCTCAATGACCTCCCTCCAGCCACCCAGGGTTTCAGCAATTTCGCCTTCATGGATGGAGCTGACTACTCGCGATTCCACTACATTGATTCCCGAGCCAACTTCGCAAAAATGTTTCAAGTCCCCGCTAAAACAAGCGCCGAAATTCTTCATCCCAATCGCGATCCGATCGAAGAAACTCCCATCACTTTCCGAAAATCATCCAGCACCCTCCTCTCCTCAAACCAGCTAGGCGAACTCGGACTCCGTCTGTGGCTAGAGCCTTTCGCGGGCATCATGGAAGCAGGGCCACTCTCAGAAGAATGGCGAGGAGACGCCTATCAAGTGCGCGAACAAAACGGAAAAATTACCCTCACCTGGCACATCGAAATGTCCACCGAAAAAGCCGCTCGCAGCCTCTACGCAGAAATTGATCGCTCTCTTCTCACTCCTCTCCGGGCGGTTCAACCCGAGCGTGATATTCAAGTAGCCCAATACGGCACAAAGGTCACTTACTTGAACTCGCCCAAAACTCCATGACCTCGAAAAAAGTCATCTTTAGCGGCCGAGTCCAAGGAGTCGGTTTTCGCTACACGGCCAAACAACTTGCCCTCGGATTCGATATCGTCGGCTTCGTTAAAAACCTTAAAGACGGAACCGTCGAACTAAGCGTCATGGGAGAAGACGATGAAGTGAGCGAGTTCATCACCGAAATTGTCGAGGAATCAGAACTCGCCAGCCTCATTAAAGAGCATCGAATTTGGGACATCGAGCCCCTCGAAAACTGCCGCGGATTTCAGATTGCGAACTGAAATTAGTTCTCGATCACGCGATAGAATTTCCCAGAAAGGTCAATCGCGTTTCCATTAGGATCAACAAAACCCTCTTGGCCGTCTTCCCAGTTCAAGGTTTCCCCGTCGCCCGTTATTGAAGGTTCCACGTTCAGCCAACTCACACCATCGGTCGTAGTCTGAATCGTATAAGTGCTCCCCACTTTCGTCGGAAGGGAGAGTTTAATGCCACCATTGACCGACCGCTCAAGAGCTAAGGGCAATTCAGGGGGCGGCGGCGGGTCTTCGCTAATGATACTCCAGCCGAGATCTATCAACCCTCCAACCTCCACGTTTGTAATTTCCAAGCGAGGATACTGAGCATTCAAGTTCAAGTTAGCATCCATCAGCAGAGGTTGAAGTTCATCACTTCCCACAACCCCAAAACGACTCGGCTGTCCAAACTGGAAGATCTTTGATTTTTGAGCTCCAGTTTTCCAGTGATAATCTCTTCCATTCGGATTTTCGAGCTCCAGAGCATTAACTAACATAACTTCCATCGGTTCACCAACCTCCACATTGTCAGCGTTGAAAGCAGAAATTGCTGCCTCTCCTTGATAAGTTCCTGATGATGAGAGCTCAATCCATTTAGGTGAACTTCGGGAACACAAGCCAAAGGCGTGTCCAATTTCATGAAGCGCAATCGAATAAAAATCAATGCCGCCAGCCCCACTGGGATCATTCAAGTCGAAGTTCCAATTCGCATTCACGCTAAATGCGGCACTACCACCAAGAACACTCAACGAGTCTGGTCCTGAGTTAAAACCTCGATTCACTAGGCTCTCAGGATCCGTGTCAACCCCATCAAAATTAGTACCCAATCCAATAGGACCAGCTGCTCCCAAATCGTCCATGTTACGACCACCTACGAATAAAATCCAAGTATCTTCAGCGAGCTCAAATCCATCAAGATAGATATCCGCTGCCGGGGCGCCAACCTCCACTAAGAAATCACTCCCTGCGCTCGCTGCTGCACTCATTTGAATCTGTTTTCCCGTCGCGGGGTGAATCGGAGCAAAGCGCACATCATTTCGGGCATCGTCTTGAATGTTCACCGCAAGCAAATTTTGGTTAATGATACGCCCCCATCGACTAGCGGCCGCTTCAATAGCCTCTTTCGCACCAGGCGCATCAAAAAATCCTTCTGTATCAAAACGATAATCGACCTGAATCGTCAGCGCTTGCACCGGAAGAGTAAGGCTCAACCCAGCCAGAAATTTATACATGGGTCTAGATTACTACAAACGATCCACCTGACAAGAACGATAGGGCAAAATTTACTTTCAACTCTTTATCAATCAGTGGCACCCACTGCTTTGGCTCGAATCAACTTCTGATCCTCTCGAGACAATTTCTTGATCTTATAAGGAACTTTGGTCCCATTTTTCAACTTAAAGATCACCTCATCCTCTTCAACCTTTTCTAAAGAAGCGACGAGTGGTTTTCCCTCATGATTTCTCCACGTTCTCATTTTGGAAGCCTTTAGACGCGACGAAATCACCACTTTTCCCGGAACCTCTCTCACCTTTCCAACCGCCCCTTTAATCACTTGATCAAATTTCTTGTCATTGGGATGGCCACTAAAAAGCAACTTCCCGTCAGGTCCGAAAATCACGGCATGTGGAAGTCCCATGATCGCGATTGGCCCTTTCACCCCATCAGTAATACTGAACTTCAACTTCTTTGAGTCTACCGCTGCCTTAATTTGCTTTTTCCCAGATCGGTAGGCCTCAGCCCCGATCACCCGCAAGCCCTTTTCTCGGTATTGCCCATCAAGTGCGGCAAAATGAGACATCTCTTCCAAGCTGGACGCACACTTTGCCCCCCAATACCCCAGCACCACCACTTTCCCGTTCAAATTTTCCTTCATCACGGCTTCCCCAAAAAGAGTCTCTCCAAACTTCCATTCCGATAGTTCGTGGACCGCCTTCGCTTTCTCATCAGCCTGCGACACTCCCAAAAGGAGAACCGCAAGCAAGACGAAGGACAAAAGAAAAAATTTCACCAGAGAACGCTACTTCTCATCAACAGCGAAACTTTCATTCCTCGCCCTTTCTAAACATTTTCAAGAGCGCACGCACAAAGAGCACCAATCCCCCCACAAAGAACAAACCCGGAAACCAAATCGAATAACCCGGTGCCTTCGTCTCATGCTCTAACAAAACTTCCTCAGGATCTTCCGGGTTCACAAAGGCCTCCACCTTGCTCCCCACCTTCCAACGCTCCACCGCAGGTAGAATCTTCGCCTCCTCCTTAAAAAAGGGATTCTTTCGGCGCTTCAATCGGTCTCCCCGATAAATCTTTCCCCCCACCTCATACTCGTAAACCAGCTCGTGCGTAAACTCGTCAGGGATACTTGGCCCTATGCTCCGTTCCCCGACCTGAGACACCACAACCACTGCCGGAACTTTATCCCAACTCTCCGTTTCCTTCGCTCTCAAATACCCCCGCCCCAAAATTAACACAAATGCCCCACCAACAAACGCCAGCGCTAACCCAATAAATGCCAGATAAAGAAACCCGCCGACGCCCTGCTTTTTCACCCCGCATCGGTATCACAATCCACCCTCCTCGCAAGACCCGTGCTTGCACGATTGCCAAATACCCCTCAAAACCTTAGCCATGAGCACATTTGCCGAGACCGTAATGACCGACCTGAAGACCGCAATGAAAGCCAAGGACACCGTGGCTCTCACCACCCTGCGCGCTCTCAAAACCGCCCTTACCAATGCCGCCATCGAGTCTGGCAATAAGAACAACGTCATCGAAGATGCCGACGCCCTCGCCCTCGTCCGCAAGCAAATCAAACAGCGCAACGACTCCATCGAACAATTCGAAAGCGCCGGCCGCCCCGAACTCGCCGAGACCGAGAAGGCCGAGATCGCCGTTCTCGAAAAATACCTCCCCGCCGCGATGAGCACCGAGGAAGTCTCCGCCATTGTCGCCGCCGCCGTCGCCGAAACCGGAGCCAGCTCCCGCGCCGACATGGGCAAGGTCATGGGCATCGTCCAAGCCAAGACCGAAGGCCGTGTCGACGGCAAGACCCTCTCCCAAGAGGTCATGAAACATCTCTCCTAAATGAGCTTCGCCGCTGTCATCGTCGCTTCCGGCTCCTCCCGGCGAATGGGCTTTGATAAGCTCGCCGCCGAGTGGAAAAACAAGCCGATCCTCTGGCACAGCGTTCACGCCTTTTCTTCTCTTGAAGAAATCGCCCAAGTCATCGTCGTCACTCCGCCCGAACGCTTCGACTGGCTCTCTGATCTCGGCCAAAAAGTCACCCGCGTCGATGGCGGCGTCGAACGATCTGACTCCGTCGCCGCCGGCCTCGCTGCGCTTCATGATGAGATCACCCACGTCGCCATCCACGATGGCGCCCGTCCTCTCGTCTCTCCCGAAGCCATCAAAGCCACCTTCGCCGCCGCTCGAAAATCCGGAGCCGCCAGCCTCGCTCGCCGCGTCACCGAAACTCTAAAACGAGCCACCCCCGACGGCATCACCACTGATTCCGTTTCACGCGATGATCTCTGGATCATGGAAACCCCTCAGATTTTCGCCAAAGACCTCATCCAGCAAGCCTACCAAAACGTCCAACAAGGCGACGCTCAAATCACCGACGAAGTCTCGGCCCTCCAGCTCCTCGGCCAAGGCACCACTCTCGTGGAAAATTCCTCCCCAAATCCCAAGATCACGGTTCAGGCTGATCTTGATGCTTTGTAGCTCTTACTGCCCAACCACCACTCGGTAGTAACGCTCACTTCCACCATCAGGAGTGACTAAGGTCACCGAGCGAGTATTCGTTGACGAGTTGAGAAACTCCAAATCTTGAAAATCGTCAATCGCAGTCCAAGTCTCCAAGTCGGTGCTCGTTTCGATTCGGTTTGCGGGATGCACGAGCGTACCATCAGCAGCCGTTGCCACTGCGTAAGAGGTCCAGAAAAGAGTGAAAGTCTGCGGTTCAGCACCGCCAATTCCATCTGAAGTCGGAAGGACTTGCAGACTCGCCCCCACTCGACGAGCAGCCTGATCCAAGTCCGCTTGTGTAATTTCCACCGGCTCGATCACCGCCACCCCGTAAGTCGAAAAGTGCCGCGCAAAAACGGTGAACTCCAAAACACTCGCGACAAAAGACGCCACCGGATTTCCTGCCGAGTCCAGCGCCCGAGCCCTCGCGCAGTTGTCCCAAACCCCAAAATCCAAAACATCACAAACTGCAAAGACTTCCATCGGAACATCTTCAGAACGAGAACCAAACACCGTGAGCGTTCCCGAGTCATAGGCATTCAGAATATTCGCACGCGCGTTTGCCGGAAGATCATCCAAGCTAATCTCGAACTGAATCTCGACCTCTTTGTTTAGATTGATTCCACCACCCTTGAAGGAATATTCGAAACCAAGAACCGGCACCACATCCACCACCGCCCCGTCGGAATCAAGCGCACCGGTCAACAAACCATCCAGCTCTGGCCCACTGAGTTGCTCCACTTCAAAAGTCTCCGGCACCGTGAAGGCACCCTCGGGAATATTGAGCTCCATCTTCGTCGCCTCATCCACGAACTCAACCTTCGTCTCTCCATAGCCGGTCTTTCCAACGAAATTCTCCAGGGCCAAACCAACCACGTTAACGTTCTCACTTTGCACTTCACGGAAATCAGAGCTAATCGTCGCATCCGTGGAAATTCGAACGTCGCCCGTAACCTCTCGCAAACTGTCCACATTGACTCCAGTCAAAGCATCGTTGTTCTCAATGATGACATCTCCAAAAACCTCGATGAGCTTCGGCAAGTTAATCGTCTGAAGATTCCCATTATTTCGGATGATCAAGTCCCCGCACACCGTCGTCAAAGCAGTCATCGTAAGATCGGTCCGCGCGTCATTTTCAATAATGATCGTGCCCGGCGCTTTGATGATCGCATTGAGTTCCGCTTGCGAAGTCGAGGGCTCGACAACAAGGGTATTGTTCTGCCCGCCTTCATACTCCCAAGAGAGAATCTCATGCGCTTGGCTCGCCGAAAAAGTGGCCGCCGTAAATCCCACGAAAGCACGACGCTCAGGCAAGCTCACCAGCCTTGAGACAAGTGGGCTCTGAGGCTTCACCGGCGTGTCCGAGAGGAAGACTTGAACCTCGCTTCCATCATAATCGATCCAGGCATTCCAAATCGCTCCACTATTAATCTGACCAAGCAAACCGGTCTCTCCCGTACTCCCAGAAACGTTTGAAATATCGCCATTAATCAGGACACCCACGTGTGCTCCATTGGGATCAGAACCTCCACTGGGGAAGGTGTCGAATTCCACCGCAAAACTCTCTCCCATTCCCGCATAGCCCAGACCACCACCTCCACCAGCGAGAAAGCTCTCGGCCTGCATATCAAAAGGATCACGCACCACAAAAGTGAAGCCCTCCCCTTTCAACCCATCCCCACGCATGCGGAACTGAAAGTGGCTCGTAAAGGTCGAAGCCACCACCGAGCGATTGTAAAAAGTGCTCCCCACCACCTGCGGGAAATCAGGCGTCAATTGGAGGATTGGCAAGCCAGTCACCACATCATCAATCACACTCGCATCACCGGAGTGGAAGAGGTCTTCCTCATCTTCAGAAAAGTCCGTATAGGAGAAGGCAGAGTAGGCATTTTCATCTGAGAGAATGGCCGCACTACGTGCCACATTCGTTCCTGCCGCAATTGCGACCGCAGGACTAAAACCCGTGGTGGGATCAGCGACACTCTCGCCAGCCTGTGTCCCAAATTGAAAGCCTACCGAAGGCACAAAGCGCACTTTATAACTCCCAGGATCTAACTCCAAGAAAGCGTATCCCCCCGTTTCCTCATTAATGGCCCGACTCTGAACCGGTCGATCTGCCCCATCAAGATAGAGCTCCACCCGCGTCCCCGCGGCTGCTCGTTCGTCGACACCTTTCAAGCCATTGGCATCGTCATCCAACCAAGCAAACCCAGTGATCCCAGCCTTACCCGGAGAGGCCGCCACTGGCAGTGTTTCCACCTCATCGCCGATTCCATTGTTGTCTTGATCTTGATCCTCAACGTTATCAATCCCGTCCCGATCATCATCATCCAAGACCGGAAGCCGATTCGTGATCTCCGCAACTTCCTTGTCACGATCATAGGAAAAGGTCCGTGCCTGATCTGTCTTTCCCGTCTTTGTATCGAGGGCAACATAGCCTTTTTCAACCTTCGTAAAACTCAAACTCACACTCTCAGTAAGGCGATCTTCACTACCTGTCCCACCAAGACTGACACTCGTGATCGTGACATCTCGCAGGGCCAAACGCTCAACGACGGTTCCCCCGTTTCCTCGAGCCACATCGAGCCAAACGGTGGGAAAACGGCGACCACTCGCGACCGCTTGCAGCAAGGCAGGCGACGCCTTGTCGGTAAACTTAGTAACGGTAAGATCTTGAAAATTCGCCTTCCCGGCACCCCCTCCGCCACCAATGTGAAAAGTCCCACTCTGAGAGCCACCCCAGCTCCAGGCCAGAACATCAATCCAATCTTTATGAACCTTATCTTGAGCTTCACCAACCGTATCATTGCCCTCGATCTTCAACCACATATCCAACGCAGCTGAAACTTGCTGAGGCAGCACCATCAGCAAAATCGCGGCGATAAGAAGGATAGGAAAGAAGCGTGGATGTTTCATCGGTGGCTGGATCAGGGTGTTTTAAGGTATCAAAGAGAGTGACTTACTTGGGCGCGTTTGCCCCGATATTCCATTTGAACTCCTTCGTCTCCCCTTCGGTGCCATCTTCTTTCTGCTCAATATATTTCACTTCGACCTGCTCGAAATTAAGCGAGATATTCTCGGTGAGCCGATCCTCCCCGACAGAGCCACCAGTACTGACACTCGTCACAAAAACCTTGGTCATCTTGATCACCAAAAGGTTCCTTGAATTTGGACCTCCTCTCCTCACCGTCAGAGTTGCTGACGCAAAATGAGCCCCATTGGCCACATGAAGCAATAAGGTCGCCGAGGCTTTGTCGACATACTTGGTAATCGATATGTCCTGGAAATTCGCCTTACCAGAGCCACCGCCTCCACCAAGGTGAAACGAGCCAGCATTGCTCGCCCCCCAGCTCCATGCGAGGACATCGATGTCATCTTTGTGCTCATCATCATTGCTTTCGCCTTTAATTTCTCCCTCGATCTTGAGGAACATTTCAACTGCTGAGGCCGAAGTAGAAATGGCAAAGAACGCTAGGAGGGCCAAACAAGCGAACGGCGCGGTTAAGAATCGGGTTTTATATTTCATGGTAGTAGTGGTTCGATTTTTTTGAGTTTAGGGATTGGTAGAATTGACGCGAATGCGGAAGAAAGTAGGCCCACTCGTGAGCTCAACTGGAATTCGTTCTTCACGTATGGAGGCATTAGAAGACGCTGGAATGACGAAGTCAGTCTCATGCCAAGTTTGACAATCTGAGCTGAACTCTAGGCGTTGCTCAGGAAAGAAGTCAGTCCCATCAGCCGTGCGAAGCAAAGGCAGAACGGTAAAGCGCACGCTCATCTCGCCCGTCTCGCTATCCCGATGAAGACGCACTCCTTGCGCCGTCTCTAAGGGAGTCCGGAGGATGCCAATGTTCTGAGAAAAGGCTAAAAAGGGAGGCTCTGCTGAAATTCCGGCCGATACTGAAACACTCTCTCCCAGTTCCAGAATCAAGATATCAGAAGTTCCATCAGCCGGATTTACCTCACTGTCTCCGAACTGCGCACTGAAGTGATCAATCCCCACGGGCTTCTCAAAACGAACGCGATACTCACCGGGGAGCACATTGAGGAACTGGTAAGACCCATTGAGATCAGTCTCAACCGTGCGCAAACGATCTCCCTCCGCCGTAAGAAGAGAAACAGTCGCATTCGCAAACCCACCCTCACCAACAAAGAAACTATTTTGATTGCTATCGTTCCAAAGCGTTCCTTGAACGGTGCCGCGATTGAATCCCTGCTCGACCAAGCCCGCATCCCACTGAAGAGGCCCGTTGGGAATCACCACGATCTGGGTCAGGCAAGTCCCCGCCGCCAGATCACAAGGCTCAAGATCACTATCAACTGCTTCGTTCCCACCTTGGTTTCGTAAAGTCGAAATCCAAAGTGTCTCGCTGGAAATACTCCCGATGGGCAAATTCAAAGCCAGCGTATACGAGCCCGGTGTCAGTCCATCCAACTCACCAAGACTATACGAACCATCCGAAGCCGTGTTCGTCATCGCAAGTAGCCCTTGGGTTGCCGTATCAAAAATCAACACCTGCGCTCCCACGATCCCCGGATCGGAAGCCGAACGAATTCCATCCTCGTCAAGATCTTCCCAGATCGCTCCAGAAACCGAAATCGGGAGCCCCACAATCGTAAGCTTTCCGGCCACAAAAGAGAGGGTGTAATTCGCATCGCTCCCTCCGCTCAGAGTGATCGGATAAGTCCCCGGCGCGCTCGCGACCGTTGCCAGAGTCGAGAGAGTCGGCGCACTATCAAGATCCGTATCACCGTTCACGAAGCCCGTATAACTCAAGGTCAATGTGGGATTTGCCTCGCCTTCCTCACGCTCCTTATCATCCGCCGTCACGATCAGGGGAGCTTTACTGACGCTCAGGGTCACCGACTTGGAAGCTGCATTAAAGTTAGGCGTTTCTGCGAGTGAAGCGGTCAGTTGAGTGCTGCCCGCGTTGAGCACCTGACCTGCATTTTCCGAATATGTCACGCTCGCTCCGTTGCTGGCACTCGCATTCAACTGAGCCCCACTCAATGGAGTTCCATAAGTGATCGCGCTCGGCTCAGTCCAAGTGATCACCGGACTTGCTCGATTAACAATGAGAGTCACATTGGCGCTGACTCCTAAATGAAAATTAGGATCATCTGGCGTGAAAGTCGCAATCAGGGTGTAAGTCCCCGCCGCCAAAACAGAGCCGAGCTGAGGTGAGTAGGAAATCGTTCCCGGATTATCTGCACTCGCATTAAGTTGCACCGTGGAAAGCGCCGTTCCAAAAACAATGGGCGCTGGATCGGACCAAAAAAGACTGGTGGGAGCGGGGTCCTGATACTCCGTCGCCCCAAGATCAGGAACACCCGTCACCGAAATACCTCGTTGGTCGAAGCTATGCAGAGCCCCAACTGCTTGACCAATCGCAGGGGATCCCGCAATCGGTGGCATCGTCTCGGTGCGACCTCCGTAATTACCTAGCGGAGCGAGAACAGGATCATCGTCGGTGATATTGTTTGTCCCATCTTGGTCAAAACTGCCTGCGATATTGGAAGAAATTGAAGCGATATTGAAACTCGCAATCGAGTGCCTCAGCCTCACCAAACTGTTAGAGTCCGCATAAATTCCACCTCCGCGAGAAGCCGAATTACCGGTAATCGTAGAAGAAAGCACACTCACAAAAGCTTCATTACAAAAAATGCCGCCACCCCAGCCGTCAGAAGCACAGCTGTTTCCAGTGATCGTACTACGATCAAGAAGGAGAGAGCCTAGGTTGTAAATACCCGCTCCAAAGCCACCATTGTCGCCTCCTTCACCCGGAACCCCGATTCCGGTCTTATTCCCACTGACCGTGCATCCCGTCAGGCGCAATACCTGACCCACATCATTGAAGAGTCCTCCCCCATCCCCTCCTTGGAAAAATTCCCCTTCAGGCGTTTCATTATCCCGAATCGTGCAGCCAATCAAATCAAGGTGACCTCCATTATAAATCCCCGCGCCTTGACCAGAGAATCCATTAGCAATCGTGAGGTCCCGCATGATAACACTCGACCCAAAACCCACACTGAAGACCCGGCTGGTATCGTCTCCTGAAACAATCACAGGTGCCCCCGGAAAGGTCTGGGCACCATCGATGATTAGGCCCTGCTTTTCACCAATCTCGATCTGGCCCGAAGTTAAAGTGATGGTCTGCCCTTCAAGATTAAAACCAATCAGAATCGTAGCCCCTTGAGGTCCCGCCGAGGAAATCGCGTCACGGAGACTCCCTGGCCCGCTATCGTTATTATTGCTGACTTGAATCATGGGCGGCTGCTCCGCTGCCCCAATGTCCGGTGAAAAGTCTCGCGTAAAACCTCTCTGATCCAAAAGAAAACCAGAAGGTTGAACCGGATTGAGCGCCGGTGACAAAGAAAGAGGCAACATCGTTTCCGTCTTCCCACCAAAATCTCCCAGAGGAGACAAACGAGGGGATCCAGCGATCAAATTAGACCCTTGGTCCGTATCGATGGAACCTGACAGGTCTGGGGTATCCGGAGCCTTATTCCCTGCAATAATACTGTAACCAAGAGTCAGGGTGCCATCGAACTTCCCAACCCCTCCTGCCCCAGCGAGCGCAGTGTTGTCTGAAATCGTGCAGTGAATCAAAGTCAAATCCCCCCAGTTCGCAATCGCTCCCGCAAAGCCCTCCGCATAATTCTCGGCAAGGGTGCATTGCTCCATAACCACAGCCGTTCCACTACAAATTGCGCCTCCCGTATCCGCGGTATTCTCAGAGAGCGTGCAACGAATGAGCGTCAGCAATGTTGCATCGTTCGTGATCGCACCACCACACGGGGCATGGCAACGCTTGATCGTGCAATCGATTAAAGTGAGAGCTCCAGCAGATGAAAAGATAGCCCCTCCATTTTCAAGGCCTCCATCTCCATCTGACAGGACGAGATTGTTCAGAGTCACTGCCGAACTTCCATCGATCAGAAAGATGCGGGAATTCCCCTGAGCACTCAGCCCAATCGGGCGGAACAAATCCGAAGCATCAATCGTAAGGTCCCTAGGAATGGAAATTTGCCCAAGCGTCTCATCGAGAAAAATCGTCCCACCTGCGAAATTTGGGTTAAAAGTGATCGTCGCTCCAGCAGGAGAATACTTAATCGCCTCGCGCAGCGAAATCCCATTCCCTCCACCCATTCGACCATCATCCTCATCACTGAGGGTTGTCACCGTCGCATCAAAAAATAACTCGTCTGGAGAAAGCGGCCCCAAGGTGACTTTAGGCTCGTAGATCAGGCCGCTGAAGAAATCCCCAGAAAATTGTGAAGGGTGGGTCCCCACGCCTATCGTCCGATTCAGACTGTCACCAAAATCAGTAATCGTAACCCCCGTCAGACTCCCCGTCGGCCCGCCGTTAAGATAAAAGGTGTAATCTCCAGTAATATGGGTTCCGGTGGCAGCGGTCACATTTGAAAAAACCACCGCGATATGCCGCCACTCATTGGCTGGAACCGAGGGAAAAACATAATCAAACCCATTATTCGTCTGCATCCGGAGACCATTCGTGGCATGTCGAAAAATCTTCTCCGTCCCCGCATAATCAATGATGGCATTCCAGTCACCACTCCCATTCCACTTAAACCAAGCCTCGTAGGTGAATCCTCCATTCGCCAAAATCGTACTATTGAGCAGCTGCTGAGTCCCCGGTGCTAGCACTCCGCCCGTCCCATCAAATGCAATCGAGTTTCCCCCCCCTCCATCCGGCACGCCCTCAAACGGTCGGTCAAACGAATAAGTCACGCCACTGCCAGCAGCCACCCCATTCCCCAACGTCCCTAAATTGGGGATCGAGCTCGTGCTATCTCCTGAATTCACCCGATAGTGAATAAGCGTCTCTGAAGATTGCACAACCGAGATTGTCGCAAGGAGAGCAAGAACTTTAGGAAGTTTCATAAAAAGCGTAAGCGAGACCTGTAAAACAGCCCTAACTCCTTATCGGATAAAATACTGAATGGTTACAGCCTATTTGCGTAAAATTCAATCGAGAGCTCAGACTTCCTAATGAGATCGGTTCATGCCATTGTATACACATGATCAAAACTCCCCTCTTTATCACCTTCTTCTCACTCTTCCTGCTTCTGCAATCTTGCTCCACGGGAAATGCCTCGACCTCCTCACCCTCAATTGTTCCCGCCGCTGATTGGGCCAAGATCAAATCCTCCATCGCCGCGCAACGCAGCGCCGGCCATCCCAGCTACAACCCGACTTGGGTCTACGTCGTCGACCCGCGCACCCAACGCATGCACGTCATCTCGCTCAAAACCGGCAAAGTCCAAAAGACCCTCCGCTGCGGCACCGGCAAGCGCGGCCTCGGCACCGCCCACGCCCAAACCCCTCCCGGCTTCTTCACGATGGGCGGAGTCCGCATCGCTAAAAACGGCAACGCCAACATCCAAACCGGCGATTCCAAAAAAGGCGTCAGCGGCATCTACGCCGAGATCCTCTACCCACCCACTCATCCCGATCCCAAGCTCCGCGGCTACGTCCCGAACGGAGTCGTCATCCATTCTTACAATCCCAACGCCAGCGAAATGCTCCGCCAACGCCGCGCGCAAAGAATGATCGGCCGCATCCCCTGCACCACCGGCTGCCCCGTCCCCGACATCGATGAAGCCCACCTTCTCATCCCCTACCTCAAGCAATCCGCCGGAGGCTTCGACCCCACCGCCAATCCCAACGCCAACCTAAAGGCCCTCATCAAAAGTGGCCAAGTCACCCAATATCAGCGCAAGCAACTCGGCGACCCCATTTACATCCTCAATCGGCAGTAAATATATCTCATTTGGAAAATTATGTAATTTTCCTCGTAACCGCTCGCAAACAACTTCGATAGTAAGAGCGATAGGATTCCTACTACCCTGATCCCAGCGAGCCACACCTTCATCTCTCTCCTATGAACTCATCCTTCCTCTCATTCTTAAATGGCACCCGTCTCCACCGAGCACTCGTCTTCTCCCTTTCCCTCATCGCCGCCCCTCTCTCGCAAGCCATCACCGTCAACACTCTCTTTGATGAGGACAATGGCGATGCCAACTCAGATAGCGACCACGGCGCCGGCATCTCCCTGCGCGAGGCCATCAAATATTCATCCCTCTCTATCGACTTCGCCGCAAATCTCAATAACGGCACCATCACCCTCAGGCCCTCCCTGGGTCAGCTTGTCATTGGGGGCGCCTTTCATATCAACGCCTCAGATCTCACCGACGGCATCACGATTAAAGCCGCCGACGGCCACCGCGTGTTTGAGATCCAGCCGGGCCACACTGTCACCCTCGAAAATCTCACCCTCACCGACGGCTCTCCCACTGGCGCTTTCCCAGGAAATGCTGGCGGAGCCATCTACAACGATGGAGCCACCCTCACTCTCACTGATTGCACCCTCTCCGACCATCAAGCAACCTACGGCGGAGCCATTTTCAACAAAGGCTACAGCCGAAGCGTCACACTTAGCCTCACCAATTGCACCCTCTCCAATAACTCAGCGACCGAAGGCGGCGCGATCTTCAGCGACGGTCGCAGCGGAGCCATCGCAGGCAGCGCCACCCTCGCCCTCACCGACTGCTCCCTCTCTGGCAATTCAGCATCCACCACCGGCGGTGCCATCTTCAGCAGAGGCCGCGACCCCAGCAGCATTTCCACCACCACCCTCACCACCTGCACCCTTAGCAATAACTCCGCATACGAAGGCGGCGGCATCTCCAGCCACGGCGTCGACAACGGCACCGCCACCCTTACTCTCACCGACTCCACCCTCAACGACAACTGGACTCTCGCCGGAGGCGACAGCGCTACCTTCCCTGCCCCACAAGGCGGACTTGGGGGCGGCATCTTTAATAAAGGAGACTCCACCCTCACCCTCACCAGCTGCTCCCTCTTCGGGAATCAAACCGGTCGCGGCGGGAACCTCAACATCGACCCCAACAGCTTTGGCTTTGCTGGATCAGGTGGAGACGGCGCGGGCATCTACAACGATGGCACCCTCACCCTCGAAAACTGCACCTTGCATGACAACCAAACTGGCGACGGAGGAAATAGAAATGGGGCCCCAGCTGGCGAATATGGGAACGGAGGCGGCATCTTCTCCACTTCCACTTCCACCCTCAGCCTCACCCACTGCACCATCACTGAAAATCTCGCTTTCATAGGAGGTGGAATTAACAACTCCTCGTCGTCCCTCACGATCGGAAACTCCCTCATCGCCGCCAATATTGGCATCCAATCAGACCCCAATCTCAAAACTCCAACCGCCCCTACGACCCCCGATCCTAATCTCATCAGCGAAGCCGACCCTCAGCTCGCCCCCCTCGCCCACTACGGCGGCCCCACCCAGACTATGCACCCCCTTGCCGGTTCTCCCGCCATCCTCGACACCGCAGACACCACCCGCACCGACCAGCGTGGTTTCACCCTCAACGGCCCACCCACCATCGGTGCCGTCAAACTTGGAAACATCATCGAAGTTTCCGATGAAGGCACACTGCGCACCGCCCTCTCTGATTCCGCAAATACCACCGGCCAAGTGATTCGCTTCGCCTCAAGCCTAGACGACGAAACCATCACCCTCAGTGCCAATAGCACTCAGCTCGAAGTCACCGGCACCGCCAACGGCCTCTTCATCGACGCCTCCAATCTCGCGAACGGCCTCACCATCGATGCGAATGCCAGCGACACTGACCACCGCCGCGTCCTTGAAATCAAACCCAACGCTACCGCCGCCCTCCACGGACTCACCCTCACTGGAGGAAAAACCGCCGACGGCGGGGCCGGCGGTGGTATTTTTGTAGCCGACAACAGCTCGCTCACTCTGAACTCTTCCACTCTCTCTGGTAATATCACCGGCGACGGCAGCGGCTTGGCCGCCGACGGCGGGGCTGGCGGCGGTATTTTCGTAGACGACAACAGCTCGCTCACTCTGAACTTTTCTACTCTCTCTGGTAACATCACCGGCTCCGGCGGCTCCGGCGGCGGCATCTATTCCTCAAGTAATAGCACCTTCAACATCACCAACTCCATCATCGCTGGGAACGCACAAGCAGATTTGCTCGCAACAACCCAGTCAGAGAATATCGCTGGCTTTGCCACCGTTGACCCGGCCACCAACATCCTATCCGGCGATCCTCTCCTCGCCCCCCTCGGCGACTACGGCGGCCCCACCCGGACCATGCTTCCGCTCCCCAACTCTCCTGCACGAAATATGGCCACCAGCTCAACCCGCACCGCCGACCAACGTGGATTCCCCATCACCGACGGCCAGCCAGACATCGGAGCAGCCGAATTCAGGGAGGGAGCAGACTTCCCCTTCATCTTATCTCTCCTCTGGGAGACTGACCACGACGGAGATGGCAGCCCCTTCGCGATCGAATTCGCCCTTGGCACCGACCCCTTCGTCGCCGATCCAGAGCATCTAGCTAACCCCGCTCTTTCTTTCAATGCAACAGGCCACCCGGTCTATTCCTTTGGTTACAATCTCGCTGCCGTCGGCTTGCTCGAATGGCAGGTTCAGCGCTCCACTGACCTCCAAGACTGGGGAAGTCAACCCGTATTCTTTAGCCTCGACCCGGGGAACCCCATCGACCTCGTCGACGACCAAAATCCAAACAATCAAAAAGCCTTCTATCGCTTCGGAGTTGCTCCAGTTCAACCCGAATAAAGAACCTAGCGTATGTGCGCAAGCAACTCGGCAATAACACCGGCGGCCATCTCTTCAATTTTTCTATCTCTTCAAATTCACCGAGCCGAAGCGAACCCCAATTCCCGGATTGTCGTCCCCAGTTTCGATCACGAGGCGATAGTAGCCAATCTTTCCAGAGGCATCTTTCAGAGCGAATCCGGTGGTGCTAAAATAAGCTCCGTCTGCTCCGCCGCTGGCCGACTCTTGGAACCAATTGACTTTCTGTCCCGCAATCATCGTGGTGCGGAAAGACTGCGGCCGCTTGATAGCCGCAGAGCTGTTACCGGTGACATCTGCCACAAGGAGAGGAGGGGCTGTCGCCAACTTCGGAAAAGCCTTCTTGGAACCATAAATAACAAGTCGATCAAAAGGGCCCGATGAATTTTCATAGTTCAGTTTATAAAAACCAGCGGATGAGGCGGAGCGCTCTGGCGCTCCCCATTTCTTTTCATAGACGTCAGAAACAAGAAGCGGAATACCGGAATCACTCAACGCCGTTTTTGGATCCAAATCACGGAAGGATTTCGCCGTGAATTCACTCCATGATTTACCTCCGACCGACGGAGAAGAACAAGCGGCGGTAAAAATTACTCCGCAAAGGAGCACGATAACGTTACGATTTTTCATAGTGATTTCGAGTATTCGAGAAGGGAACTTTACCAATAAAATGATCTGAGCGCCTTACAAATTAATCGATTCACAGCTCAGCCGTCAACCGGAGCTTGCTTCGTCATTTCAAAAACCTTGACCAACTCTAGGTCCACCCTCCAAACACTTCACAATTTTGTAAGAGGACAAAGTCGATTGGATTATCTATGCTCCACTCATGTCCTCGAAAGCGAAACTTCTTTCCGCCATCACCCTCCTCGTCATTGCGCTGGGGGTCGCGGTCTACTTCATCTTCCGCGATGGCTCCGAATCTGAGCAAACCCTCACCGCAGAGCAACTCTCCCGCTACGAGGAAGGAACCTTCTACCGCACCACCGTCACCTCAACCGTCCAAGGCCAGATTGAAGATAAGGACTGGGGACTGGAGAAAAAGATCACCCTCATTCACGAGGGCGAGACTGATTTCATCCGCGAAGTGAAATCCGTGAACGATGACCACACCGAAGTCGTGGTCGGCCTCGAAATCCTCTCCGCTCGCGACCTCGAAGTCCGGCTCGACCTCTCCGACGCCAAGCTCGACCTCCCTCCCGCCGTCGGCATCCTTGGCAAAGCCGCTAAAAAAATCCTCCTTCCCGGACCAGAAGGCTTCGCCGCAGAACTCGCCGTGGAGCGAGCTTCCGACTGGCTCAGTAGCGATGAAAACCGCCAGAAAATCCTCTCCCGCCTCAACTTCGCCGTCGAAGCGGTCACCGGAAAAGGGATCGAAGAGCACCTCCTCGAAGCTAAGATCCAACCACTCGAGGCCTACGAAGGACTCACCGCCGAATACACCTACGAAGCGGGCAAAGGTCTCGTTGACTTCCAAACCAAAGCCACCCTCTCGAAAGACCAAGAAGAGCGGGTCAAAAACTTTTCGGTCTACAGCGAAGCCTACCTCCTCCCCGATACCGATCCTGAAGGCCCAGAAGAGTGGGATGTCGATGTCCAAACCATCGCTCACCTCCTCGCTCCCAGCGGCGACCTCGACGTCAGCGGAACGCTCACCATGAAACGTGAATCCACCAACGGAAACGAAACCCGCCTCAAGATCGTAAAGGGCAAAGTCGTCTTCTCCGGCGGCACCGACAAAGCACAAGTCCTCGGCACCTGGGCCGCCCGCGGATCGCTCTACTACGACCTCGCCACGCACAACATCGTGGAAGGAAATCTCACCGGCGCAGTCTCGCTCGAACGGAAAAGCACCGACCACGTTCTCTTCGAAGAGAAATTCAAAACCGAGCCCAGCTACCGCGTTGTCATCAAGGGATTTTCAACCAAAGATCCCGCCGAAGCGCGTAAAGTCGTGGAAGACGAAACAACAACTCGATGAAGCAATCTCCCCTCGGTCTCCAAGTCGAAAGTCTCACCATCCGAGGCAAGAAATCGGCCATCCTCGATGACCTCTCGCTCGCCATCGCGGGCGGATCGCTGGTCGGCCTCATCGGACCAAGCGGAGCGGGAAAAACCACCCTCCTCCGCACCCTCGGCCTCCGTCCTCCCAGCCGAAAAAATGGCGACCTTGGCATCGTCAGCATCGTGGAAGGCGACAAGGCCACCCGCATCTCCGGCGGTAACCATCAATCCCTTCTCGAAGTCCTCTCTTACGTCCCTCAGCAAGACCTCTTCCCCGAATCCGCGACCGCTCGGGAGGTTCTCGAAGACGCCCTCACCTTCTCCGGTCACGATGCCGATCCCGCCACCTTACTCGCCTCCGTGGGACTTCCCGAGAACTTCCTCAATCAAGCCGTCTCAAAAATTTCCGGCGGAGAAAAACGCCGCCTCTCACTCGCTCGCGCCCTTTGCTCGGCCCCGCGCATCCTCCTTCTCGACGAACCGACCAGCGGGCTCGATCTCCCCGTCGCCTTCGAGGTGATGCAACTCCTGCGCGACCTTTGCGATACCCATCGTCTCACCATTGTCACCACGAGCCACCTCCCCAGCACCCTCGCAGTTTGTGACCGCATCCTTGTCATGGACAAAGGGGGGCGACTCAAAGCGGATCACCACGAAGTCACCACGCTACTCAAACATACGCCAGAAAGAGACCTCTTCGAGCAAGAAACCCCCATTCAGAAAATCTCATCCTTCGATTATTCCGACTCCCCTCCCACCAGCCGCGATTGGTGGAACCCCAGCCACTTCGCCACCATCTTCCGCCGATCCGCTCGCCAATCCTTTCGCGACTACGGTGCCGCCAAAGTCACCATCGCCCTCCCCATCCTCCTCGCCGGCCTCATCACTTTCACTCAATCCCTTCACGGAGGAGAAAGCCCACGCTTCATCAATTTCTTCCTCACCATCGCAGCCTTGTGGATCGGGATGTCGCTCACGATTCGGGAAGTGGTCTCCACCCGTATCCTCTATGCGATCGATGAACTCAGTGGACTCGGAAAGTTCTCGTACTTCCACGCCAAGGCCGCCTTCGCCATCACGATGGTGGCCATCAGCACCCTTCTCCTCTGCGCCGCCACTTGGTTCTTCGTTTGGTTCTTCAAAATCGATCCCAATGCCGTCGCCGCCTCAAATTGGTTCGACTCCCGAGACTTCGTCTCCCACTTCCTCGTCCTAGGGCTGATCTGCTTCTCCGGAGCGATGATCGGCCTTCTCCTTTCCACTCTCGCCAAGTCCGAGCGCAGTGCGGTCTCGCTCATGCCCATCATTCTCCTTCCGCACGTTCTCCTCAGTAAATACGCCACCGGATTCGCCGGAGAAGCAGTCGACCGCACTCTCACTCATCCTTTCCACAGTCTCGATCTCGAGCGGGTCGACTACTCCGGTTTCACTTGGATCGAGCAAGGTAACTTCTGGGGCAGCCTCTTCACTTCGACACGCCATGGAACTTCCGTTTTTGATCAGCTCGGCTCCTCTCGCTTCGATTTCAGCATGATCTTCGGACTCGATTTCTGGGCCCTCCTTTGCCTCGTCATCGGACAAGCCCTTCTCGCCCTCATCATCTTCTGCTACTCTGCCAACTCCGCGATCAGACGAATCAAATGAGTGAACTAGAACCTATCGACGACGGAGTCCGGCGCTACCGCCCCGGCCTCGTGATCTTGCTCAGCGCCCTCGTCTTAGCAGGAGCGGCTTGGTTTATTTTTCAAGCAGTCGCCTCCAAACAAGGAACGACTGAGGAAGAAACACCCGTCATTGAAATCGCGAAAATTGAAGAAGAAATCCGCGCCCCCGCTCCGCCACCCCCGCCGCCCTCCATTCATCCTCTCGAAGGCAAACGCCGCCTCTTCCTCGCCGATGGCTGCCGCTACCGCTTTCACGAACTCACTTTCACTCGTGAATTTTCCGAGCAACACGACTTCCCCGGTGCCATTCTGCGGGAAGATGATCCTTGCCTCTGGAACTTTGTCGGAGTGCCAGAAAAGGAAGACGTCTACCGCATCTTCTGCGCTGACCCAAATTACCCTGACCTTCACGAGAAGAACCTCACCTACACCCGCGTGTTCGATGACGGCCTCCCTCAAGACACTCTCCCTCCATATCTCACCCTGCGAGAAGACGATCCCTGCGAATGGAAAGTACGAGAACTCTCCGAGAAAGACCAATACGAACTCTACTGCCTCAGTGGCAGCGAGCCATTTACCGGAAAAAGCTTAGGCTGGGTCGCCGAGCAAGAAGAGCTCCTTCACGATGACATCACCACCACTCTCGGAGAAAATGGAAACCCCTCCTGGTTCATCCTTGAAGAAGACCAGAAACCCACATTCCCACGACGCGCTTCGCATCTCATCGTCATGCCTCGTGGCGAGGTCGAAGGGCTTGCCGAATCGCGAGAGGACTTTGAAGAAAACGGCATCGAGATTTTTCGCGCCATCATCGAAACCGCCGACGACGAATTCACCCGCGTCGCCGCCAAACTCAGCCACGTCGAGCTGGTCAAAGCGATCCGCGACACGGACCCCGTCATTGATCACAAAAATTTTCCCGCCTTAGCCAACTTCAGCCTCCCGGACCTAACTGACCTCCCAGAACCCGACCCACTCTTCCCTCTCATCATCCCGCTGAAAGTCGCCCTCCACCCTCATCTCATTCACGAACTCACCATTCAAAACACCGACTTCTGGAAAAACACCTGGGAGAATCTCGATGACTTCCAAAGCCTCCTCGACGAATCAGACGTCGCCGACGGGCGAGTCTATCAGGGGGAGAAATTCACCTACATCTTTGTCTCATGGGAGCCGTGAACAAAGGGCTGACCAAATACTGGTTCATCATCTACGTCCTCGCGGCCCTTCTAGTGCTCGGTGGTCTACTCAATCTTGGCGTTCACTTGGGACCAAAGCTGGAAGATTGGCTCATGGCCAAATTCATCCCAGAAGTCTGGCAATCCACGGTCGATGACCTCATTCACCGACTCTTCCGCGATGAACTCCGCTCGTTTTTAGTCACCAGCGGCTTCGGATTAGGGATCGTCATCATCGGCCTGACCTTATTTCCCTTGAAGGAAAAGCTCTCCGCCACCTACGAGAAAGAACGCTTTCCCGAGCTCGAAAAACAAGCCCAAGCTCCCCTCTGGCGGCAGGGCTTGGAGGAAGTCAAACTGGCCGGCCTCTACCTCATCCTACAAGGCATGAGCTTCTACCTCGCGATGCAGGGGCAGACCACTCTCGCCACTTTGGGATCATCACTTTCGGTCGCCTACCTCGTCGGCGCGATGGCCTTCGATCATTGCGCCCCTTTTTTCCAACGCCGAGACCGCAAGCTCCATGGCATCCTCTGGATCTTTCTTCGCCACGCTCCGCTGCGAACTTTCCTCATCGGGCTCATCTGCATCGGTCCCGTTCTCCTTCTTGAGAAAACCCTTCCTTCTTCACTCAGCCCGACCATCGCGATCAGCATTCTCGTCTTCACCGAAGTTCTCGGCATGGCCTGCGCCACCCTCCTCGGCTGCCATCTCGGCGCAGCCCTTTTGAAGGAAGATCCCAAACTCATTCTCAATCCTCCGCCAAGATCGTGGACCATTTCCTATCGGGCCGTCGTGCTCACGCTCAGTATCTGGCTCGTCATCTTCTTCGGCTGGTGGGCTAAAGGGGCCATCACGCACGCCAGTTTCCTGAAATGCCGATTCCGCCCCCTTTGGCAAGAAGCCGAAATCCGCCTTCGTGATACCAGCATGATCGTTTCGCTCCCAGTTCAGGTCCGCAATCGCTCAGAAGGCTCGATTGACCCGACGGAACTGACCATCGAGATCCAGGGAAAAGGGATCATTGAAGGAGAAGTCATGCTGCAAGGCCCTATCATCCAAGGAAGTGAGACCAAAAACCTCGAGCTCACCTTCGCCGCTGATCTCAGCGAGGCGGCGATTCTCGACCTCCCAAAATTCCTCAAAGCGGAATATTCGGCCCATCTCAAATTGGAGCCACCTTTGTCGAAACCGTTTCTCTTGGAAATTTTTCCGCAATAAATCCTTTTTCCCTGCGAAATACGATTTTAGCGTTTGAGCATGTCCACCGGAATTAGCGTGATTTGCGAGCCCGAGATCGAAGATCTCGAAGGTTACTTTGAAGAATTAGCTGAGGTCTACGAGGAACTCGCCGGCCTTCTTAAGGCTGAGGGTGTCGACATTCTCCCTTATCTCTTTTGCCCAGATAGCGATCTTTCTGAAGAGGAAGCCGATGCCGCTGGCTATACCGACGAAGACAAGGCCACCATGAAGATCATCTCTACAGAAGACTTTCACGATGCTGATGAAGTCTATGACGATATCAACTCCGCCGCTGATCTGGTTCGCGGAATGGATGATGACCTTTTCGAAAATGGCAAAAAAGCCCTCATCGACGATCTAGAAGGACTGGCTGAGGAGCTGGAAACTCCTGTTGAAGAGAAGGTGAAGGTTCAACTCCTCCGAGGCTAACAAGCGAGATCCTTCCACGGGTCTGGTAATCCTCGCAGCTCACAAGGTCGCCCTTCGTGACGTCGCGAGCTTCATTGAAAGCCATAGCCTGTCTCAATTGAGACAAATTCCGGAGCGGAACCGAGCGGAACGAGATCGCTTGCCTGTAAAGGCAACTCGCAGGGGCCGACCAGAAGGAAGGAGCAAAAACTCCGCCATGATTGAAAAGCGCGATGCGCACTTCTCAAACCTCCAAAAGACTCATTTGTCTCTTTTGACGCTCGGAGTGGTATTTAAGAGTGGTTCTTTCCGCCCTTAGTTAAAGGGGCAAAAGAATTGCCTCAACCGGACTCGACGAAATTTAGATCTATCGACGACAAGCTTCGCACAATCACCACACGAAGACAGCGCTCAGACAAAGTCTCTTCCCCTGCTGTCTTCATAACCCAGCTACCACTCATAGCCTCCCCTCTAGTGCCATTGCTCGTAATCTAACGGATTCGGCTTCCTTGTTGTCACTTATTTTTAAAACTTAGAGCTACGCCGAGCACAAATCCCGTCATCTTCCCGAGGGTGATTTCCGAGGTTTTTTGAGAAAAATAGCCACTTTAGTGAGAATTTTTAAGTCTCAGCAAAAAAAAACGGGCTTTAAAAATTAGATTTCATGTCGCTAAATTTTTGAGCAGGGACAGCATTCGAACAGAGAGTTATTCAGATAACTTACTGGAAATAAGAACTTTATCTGGAACCTTTTTTGGCGGTAAGTGGTGTAACTCTAAGAAAGCTTGATAAATTAGTATTACAGAAAATTAAGAAGTATTACTTTTCCTCTTGCGCATAACATAAAAGTTTTTAAAGTGCGCTCACTCAGAGACATTCAGTAAAGGTTGAAATTTTAACTCGCCTTATCGCTCCCTGAAACCAAAAAACTAAAAACTAACCAACACCCTAACATGAAAACTAAAATTGTAACGATCGCAGCTCTGGCCATACTCTCTAGTGCAGCTCACTCACAAACCTACTCGTCAACCTTCTTCCTTCCAGCACCTGGAGATAAGACCGGGACCCTCAATGACGGGAGCACAGTAACGGTGACCAATACCTCTGGTGGCTTTAACTTTACTGCCAATGGTCCTACATGGACGCCTATCTATGGCTCGAATTTCCAGTTCTTCCGCGTTCCTACATCAGGAACAATGCAGATGAGCTTTAGTGGTGGAACTGCTCCAGCCGACACCCGTTTGATCGTCATCGATGCAGATGCCGCAGGAGAGTCCATTGACTTTACGGTTCCTGCAGGAAATCCCGTGCTCGCACCCTTAGAGTTCTGGGACAGCACCGACATTGTTCCTGCTGGAGGTGGCGGACCCACTCACTACGCCGTTTGGGATGCCCCTAATACTACCCTAAATCCGTCGTCTATTAACGGGAATCGAAACGCAACGGTTTTCGATATTTCAGGATTCGGAACCTTCGACATGACAACTAGTTTTAATGACGGCTACGTGATTGGAGTATTTTCTCCTGTCGTTGTCCCTGAGCCATCAAGCGCTCTCCTTGCAGGCTTGGGAGCATTAGGCTTACTCGCTCGTCGTAAGAGATAGATCACTTTTTAAGGATCTCAAAAATTAATAGTGTAACTTCCCCTCCTAGGAAACTGGGCGGGGAAGTTGTCTGTACAGAAAGGAGGGTTTTTCCATGTCACGAGATCAAACGATGAAGAATTTCAACCCCATCAGAGGAAATACTGCTCATTTCCCAAATCTATCCGAGACTGACTGGGAGCCCTTCGAACAAATCCAATGGGATAAGCCTGATATTAGAAGCGGAAGCCGATCGAGGCTTCATAAGCCCAGCTGTCTTCAGTGACAAACTGATCACTAAGAAGCGAGAAGTCGTCCCGCATGATGTAGCGAGCTCCGATTTGAGCCATGAAGCCACTGTTGAAGTTCGCACGAAATCCCCCAAAGGCTTGAGCCACAAAATTAGAATCCGTATCGACCGAGTAGTCGAAGCGATCGTCTAGAGAAACAAGCTCCACCCCAGCACCACCACCGATAAAAAAGGAAATGGGACCTCCCAGCTTTGCTTCGAGTTCGTAGTTGAGAGTCAAGTTCACGAAGGTGATGTCACCGTCATCAACAAAGAACCCACCAAGTCCATCAGGAGTGAAAAGCTCGGCGTCATCATTGTGAATTAAGACCTCAAGGAAGATGGTGTGGGCAAAAGAATTGTCCTCGTAGAAAGTTCCACGTAGCTGACCAAATCCATAAACTTCCCCTGGGTCTTCGAGGTATCCTCCTCCTAGCAAAAAGCTGCCTTGGATATTTGGAGACAGGGCATGGGAAGTCGAAGTAAGAGCAAGAAGTCCAGCTGCGGTTATCGAATATTTTTTCATCATGAGTTTATCGGTTTAGTCTTTGGTTTTGTAGGAGGACGGCCTCACTGAAGTCGCACCGGATCGAGATCTCCGGTCGTGGTAATAATAATAATCGTCGTAGAAGATCGCTTCGCTCTCAGTCACCCGACTCGTCAAAGGCGGAAGAGCCTTGGAACGATCGCGAAAGGATTTCGAAGCACTCGGCACGATTTCAATCGGAGTTTGAGACAAATATTTACGATTCGGAAAGTGAGCCCCTTTCTCAGCATAAATTCGAGTATCGCGAACCCCGGATTGGAAGCCCACGAGCGCGCCTCCTTTCTCGATAAAGAAACGACTTCCCGAACTAAAGGAAACTTCAAAGGTGCTCCCCTTTTTCACCAGAATATCACTCCCTATCACCGAGCGACTCACGTGGCGCCCGGGCTCGATGATTTCATCCGCATTCACAGTTCGTGAACTGGAACAGGCTGAGCATGCCAAAGAAGCACCAAGAGCCAAGACTACGAATCCCATAGAAAATAGAACGTGAAGAAGGCGTTTCATATTCACTTTGGATGACCTTATCTGGTTTACTGAACTCCAAAAAGCATCAATCACAGACAGCGCATAATCGCGTCAGGATCGGAGAAGTCAGGAAACGTCAATTCGGTCTCCAGCTCCGAACCAATCCCAATTAAGCGCCAGCCAAGGTTTGAGCTAGCTTCAACATCCCAAGACGCATCACCAAAGTAAGTGACACTGCTGAAGCGAGCTCGCTCTTGCTGAGCCGAGCGATCAAGAGCTTGGAGCATGATGTGCTCCCGGACCACCGCGTCAGAGGAACTCGCCAGAGGGATTTCGGAGGTATCGAAACCAGCTGTTTCCAATTTATAGAGCGCAGATTCACGATGCGCTCCCGTGGCAAGCGAGACTGCATAATCGGGCGATGCTTGCAGCTGTTTTAGAAAGTCGATGGCCCCGGGAACTTCTTGAAAACTCTCTTTAGGCTGCTCTTGAAGCAGTTCGACAAGCCGTTGGTAAAGGGCCTTGGTCAAACTCCCACTCATGGGGCGATCACAGTAGCGTTGGGAGATTTCCTGCGCGACCCCGCTATCCGTCACAAACTGATAACTCGACCAATCGGTGTCAAAATCCTCGACGCCAAGCACCTCTTGGATGGCCTGAGTGAAGCAAAGGGAATCGACCGCATTTGTCTGCGTCAAGGTGCCGTCGATGTCGAAGACGAGGGCTTTCATCAATCGTATTCCGAACTGGTATACTCTTCCGCACTGCTGCCGGTAAGACGCTTGCCTTTGTAAATCATGGAAAATTTCCCTCCCGTGTCTTCGGCAATCATTTGAAGTTGGAGCGCCGGAGTCCCCGGAAGTTCAAAAGCAATCGTGTCAACTGGGATACCACCTGGATTAATATCAGACATTTCTCCCAAAACCGTTTCTGCATCCGTCGGTTGCCCATCCGAAAGCAGATAGACAATGTTGGGGCGAGGCTCCATTGAAAAGGCCATCTTCAAGGGCGGATACCAGTTTGTCCCCCCCTTGGCTGGCATTTTTTTCACCGCATCAATGACAACTCCTTTGAGCCTCTGGTTTGCCGGATACCACGTCACCGACGGGACTTTGCCCACTCCAGACCAACCATTGGAATAGTGGTCGGGACCTTTGGTATCAATCGTCCATCCTGTCGTTGAAAAAAAGATCACCGAGACATTCATATTTGCCGAAAGCCCGCTGATCGCTTTTTCTAGTTCCTTTTTAAGAGCTGAAATCCGAGTCCCCCCTGTTTCGGCATCCGACTCCATCGAACCTGAAAAATCGACACAGAAAACGACATTTCGTCCACGACGATGACTCCCAAAAAAGGTCGCACCTCCACCGCCATCGCCGTCGCCCACTCCACTTCCGAAGCCCGCGCCAAAGTCCTCCTCCATCCCGAACAAGCTATCCGGATTTGCGGTCACCGGGATGGGAACTGCGACCGGGCTTGTCGCCTGAGCCGCGATCACCTTAGCCATCGTAGAACTGGCACCCGGCGGCTTAGGTTGCGCATTGTTGGTGAGCTCCTTCATCTTCATCGGCGGATCCTCCTCTGGAGCCGCGGCCTGATAACTTACGATCTGAGGAATGTCCTTTCGTGAAGGGATGAGCGCAATAATGGCGAGCATGGCCAACACCACTCCAAAGCCCAGAAATGCCGTAACGGCCGACTGAATCCCTTCCTGCCGACGCCGCCGATCATTGGCGATTTTCACCGCTTGGGCGTTTACAGCCAACTGATCGGGATCAGTCTCAGTCACGTAAATCTCACTCATCGTCTTAAGCGGCAGGCTAGTAGGGTCAGAGAGAATGGCGAGGAGATTTCGTTGAGAATCATGGTTAAAACACAAAAAAGCCTCACCAGTCATCCGGCGAGGCTTTGAGAAAATCTCATCTCAGTCGATTTACTTCATCTTGAAGTGAATCGACGAACGAGATTCGTCCCCTTCTTTACGAGTATGAGAGGTAATTTCCTCGAACTGACCGAAAGCCTTCAGTGCTTTCTCAACCAACGGGAGATTCTCATTGAAGTCGTCCTTTTGGTAATCGCTCTCGAAGACCTCATCGGCGTTCTCTTTCAAAAGAGTCACCCAGTATTCTGCAAGGCCTTGCATCGCGTTGAGATTGAGTCGGGAATAGGAACCCTTGCGCTCAGGAGCTTCTCCACCAGCCAACTTGGTGTTCAATTCCGCGATAAACTTCTGTGAAGTCGAGAAGTAGAAGTGCTCATCGGTCATTCCAACTACCGGACGTGCGTCCTTTGTCGAAAATTGGATCGCAGTGCTGTAATAAGTGACGCCCTCTTTGGTGTTATCGTCAATTTCCTGCATCGGGATTTCTGGTCCTTCCATTTCCTTGACGGTCTTCAGGATGTTGGCGATGGATTTCTCAATCCGAGTCCACGCATTACCCATCTTAGCGCGATCTGTCACTGGCGTGACATAGGCGATCCGAGGAATACGACCTTTCTCGATCACGGCTCCAGGCACGCCGGGAACCTTTGGGAGAGTTCCCCGAGTGTCGATGATGAGAGCTCCCTCATCACCGGTGCCCTGAGCCCAATCACTCGTGAAAGCTTCCCAAATTTGCTTGAGATCACCGGCTGCAACTTGATCGAACATCTTGAAGCCTTCGCTGAACTCATTGAGATCACCATCGTCAGTTTCCAATCCAGCAACGCGATCACCCATTTGATAAACGGCCTGCCCGAGGGAGTCCACCATATCAAGAAGCTTAGAAGTAAACTCGGGATTCGTCCGAGTGTTCGTGAAGTAGAGAACATCCTCCATCTCGCCGAGACTTGAGAAGGTATGAGGCTTCTCGGTATCGATCATGGGGAGGTTACTTCCGCCGTGAGATTCAATTTTGAACCCTTCTTCGAGGAATCCAACTAAGCCAGTACGACCGTAATCGATCATTTCGAAAAGCGAGCCTTCGACGCTGGCGACATGCCCGAGAAGAGCTTGAATATCACGGGTATCACCAAAGACATCAGTCTCAGAAAGACCTGCTTTCAATCCTTCTACCATTGAAGCGAGCACCTCACTCTTTTCGGTCATTTGCTGGAAGGCCTCTTCTTCCCCAAAGAGAAACATACGGATATCTTTGTCCGCATAGCCCTTGAGGAAATCGAGCCCTGAGTTGGCGAGAAGTGATTCTTCCGGCTTGGCCGCAAACTCTAAACCGTCGAGAGATGCACCCAGGTGGATGAAGATATAATCCCCTTTGACGCCAGTCGCGACATGAAGATTCTTCGTCTCAAGCGCTTTAACAAAGCGCGCGGTCCCAGCCTCAGAACCGAACATCTTATTCATTTGGGCCCGATCATTGTCGCCGATCATTCCCGCCAACTTTTTCCCAATCACTGAAAAACCAGAGAGCTGAATATCTCCCTTTTTCTGATCAATTTCCTCGAGCGGAGCATCATCATCCATCACCGACATCATCATTCCCACGATCATCTCGGAGAACTGCTCCCGCTGGTCAGCGTCACTCACTTTGAAACCAATCGTAACTGGCGGCATCGTCGCTTTTTCAAAAACAGGGAGGCCCGCTTTGGGATCACCTATCAAGCCTGCAAACATTCCCATCGCAGCATCTTCCATCTCACTAGGATCAGAATTCCCACCGAATCCCATCTCAGCAATCTTGACTATCATCTTCATCTGATGGAACCCCGACGACCTATTGATCGTGTTAAGATGAACTCCTTGCTTGCCGGAATCATCACCAAAGATGGCGAAGATCTCTTCACCCAAAATGCTCTTGAGCATCATCATATCCTCGTCTGCTTCAATTTCCTCAAGAGATAAACCCGAGCCAGCGAGCATCTCCATCGCGAACTGACCCATCTCGGTTTTAGTCAGGCGATCAAACATGTCGTAGCCACCGATGACCGAAAGATATCCTTCGGTATTTTTCGGAGCATGAGCGGCAAAGCCCAGTTTTTTAGCCATCGCATTGATGTCAAAATCTGGGACGACAGTCAGCTCAGCAGCTTTCGCAGGAGCTTCTTTGAGTTCAGCTTGGATCAGCTGAGCGGCTGAGTCTCCCCAAGAAGGGAGAATGAGTGCTCCACCAGTAAGAATGGGGAGAAGAATGTGTTTCGTTTTCATGATCAAGTAGCTTTTTAGCAGGGGAAGAGAAATTGGTGATTACAATCTCTTATGAAATTTCCACGGACTTGGTTACAGGAATTTAAAATTACTTTTCGTCATAGTCGCCCACTTCACGGATCCATATATTCCGGAATTCGATGGGATCGCTATGCCACTGAAGACGAATCGGCCCCTTTTCAGGGTGCTTCGCAGGATAGCTAGCGAGCTTCTTGTGCTGAGTTGGCCCATAATATTCCTTCGCATTGTGAAGAAGAACCCCGTTATGGAAAAGAGTGAGCTTCGCAGGCTCCACGACTTTTTCCCCCTCATAGCGAGGCGCTTTAAAAACGAGATCGTAGCTATTCCACTCCCCCTTCGGCTGTGAAGCATTCACGAGAGGAGGAAATTGCCCATACATTCCCCCAGCTTGGCCATCGGGGTAGCTCTTATTATCATAGCAGGCCAAAATCTGGACCTCATACATTCCCATCAGGAAAACTCCGCTATTGCCTCCCTTTTGGCCATCGACCTTCCGGTCTTTAGGAATGCGCCACTCGATGTGCATTTGAAAATCCCGAAACTCTTCCTTCGTGCGGATGTCCTTGGGCGAGGCGATCATGATTCCATCTTTCACTGTCCACTCTGCACCGGTCCAAGCCTCCAAATCAGTCCCGTCAAACAGAACCTTCGCATCAGCAGGTGCTAACACACTCACCGCTCCTTTCGTCTCAACCTTCTTTGGCTGAGGGCGGGTTCCATCATGCACCACCCAAGGGACTCCTGGGAGTTGAGGGGTTGCTGGCTTTTCTCCAAATTTCGCTGCAGTCGCAATTCCTCCGATCACAACGACACCACCGATCATTAAACGTTTTCCTAAGTTCATAGTGTCATGATTCAAGCCCATTCCCTCAGCCTCTGCAATGGCTTAGAACAAACATTCGACCGGTTTTTCATTCATATGTGTTGCAATTTTCAGGAATTTGTGAAAGTTTAGCCATGACGATGACCATCAATCGCGAAACCGTTAACCCGGAGCTTTTTCCTTTCGATCTCGTTCGCCCTCATATCGAGAAGGTCGAATCTCAGATTCTCGAGCAGGTGCAAGCTTTCGATCCCGGAGTAGAGCCCTACATGGAGTATATTTGCGATACGAACGGCAAACGCATCCGCCCGGCCCTCGCCATCCTCACCGGTGGCGCGACCGGAGACCTCGAAGACGACCACCTCAATCTGGGAGTCATTCTAGAACTCATCCACATGGCCACCTTGGTCCATGATGATATTATCGATGGAGCCACCACCCGCCGCCAAGTCGCAACCGCAAACGCCAAGTGGGGAAACGGCATGGCCGTCCTCTTGGGCGATGCCCTCTTTTCTCATGCGCTCAAGCTTTCGACCGATTTCGACAACCGCGAAATTTGCCGCGCCATCAGCCTCGCCTCGCGCGAAGTTTGCCAAGGAGAAATCCTCCAATCTCAACGCCGCTTCGATCTCAACGTCACCAAGAAGGATTACTTCAAAATGATCGAGATGAAAACCGGCGCCCTCTTCGCCGCCGCTTGTCAACTCTCAGCAATGATCTCTGAGACTCCTAAAGAGATCAGCGACGCCATGTTCGACTACGGCATGAAACTCGGCACCGCTTATCAAATCTACGATGACGTCGTGGACCTCATCGGATCTGAAGATCAAATCGGTAAAACCCTCGGCACCGATCTCGAAAAAGGAAAGCTAACACTCCCCATTCTCAACCTTCTCGAACGAGCTGATCCCAAACAAAAAGAGCAGCTCTCAAAGCGAATCATCGAACAACAGCCTCTCGATCTCCCCGTCCTCGTCGGCATTGCCGAATATGAAGGATCGATGGCCGAAGCTCTCGAAACCGCCACGCAATTAGTCGCGGAGGCCCGCGCCACCCTCGACCTTCTTGCACCTTCGGAATTTACAACGGCCATGAACAACATCACCCTCTTCGTGGACCAGTTATTACAAGGCTGCCGTTAATCATCACATCATGGACGACATTAAAATCACCATCAAAACCAGTAAGGGAGACATCAATCTCACCCTTTTTCCCGATGACGCCCCCGTCACCGTTTGCTCATTCCTCCACCTCGCCTCCCGCGGATTTTACAACGGACTTAAGTTCCACCGTGTCATCCCGAACTTCATGATCCAAGGCGGTTGCCCACAAGGCAGCGGAACCGGTAACCCCGGCTACAAATTCGAGTGCGAATGCAAGCCTCACCGTCGTCACGACAAGCCCGGCATGCTCTCCATGGCCAACGCCGGACCCAACACCAACGGCTCGCAATTCTTCATCACGCATTGCCCCACTCCCCACCTCGACGGAAAACACACCGTCTTCGGAGAGACCACCGAAGGCCAAGACGTCATCGACTCCATCAAAGGCGGCGACCTCATCAACGAAATCGTCGTCCATGGTTCCGCCGATGAACTCTTCAAAGCCCACGAAGACCGCATCACCGACTGGTTAATTTAGTCGAAAACTTCCTTTCACAAAGCCCGCCCGGTCACTGACCCGGCGGGCTTTTTTTGCGGCCTGAACGAAACGTCATCTGACTGATTTTTAAACGAGACACGACTTGACGAGACACGACTTGACAAGTCTTGTCACGACAAGTTGAATAGAGGCATGAATTTCTTTGGACGTGAGACTGAGCTACAAATCCTCGAAGAAGCCTACCAATCCCCCAAGAGCCAGTTCTTCCCAGTCTATGGCCGCCGCCGAGTTGGCAAGACCGAGATGGTGGTTCACTTTATGGACCAGCATCCTTCTCTCTACTTCATGGGAAAAGAAACCTCTGAAGAATCCCAGATCCGGGAATTCCTAGCCGCCGCCGCCGTTGAATTAGAAAAACCCTTCATCGCTCGCATGGGAGTGGATGGCTGGAAGGATGCCCTCGAGCTCGTCATCGAACACCGCCCACCTGGCAAAAAGTTCATCCTCACCCTCGATGAATTTCAATGGATCGTCGCCACCACCCCCGCTCTTCCCAGTATCATCCAGCAACTTTGGGATCAGCAGTGGAAAAAATCGGGCGACATTTTTCTCATCCTCTGCGGCTCCTACCTCGGCTTCATGGAGCGCGAAGTCCTCGGCAGCAAAAGCCCGCTCTACGGTCGTCGCACCGGTCAGATCTTACTGCAACCCTTCACTTACCGAGAGGCCGCACGCTTTCACAAGGGCCTCTCCCCTACTGACCTCGCCGCCACCTACTTTCTTTGCGGAGGCATTCCCTACTATCTGGAGCTTCTCGAGCGGACCGACTCGATCGCCACCTCAATCCGCAAACACTTTCTCAGCCCTCATGCTCTCCTAGCACGCGAGCCGGACTTTCTCCTCCGCGAGGAACTCCGCGAGGTCGAAAAATACTACACCCTCCTCATGGCGATCGCCAACGGAGCACCCACTGCCAAACAAATCGCCCTAAGCAGCGGCCTCCCAGACCGTTCCCTCTATTATTACCTGCAACAGCTCACCGACCTCGGCTACATCGCCCGCCATTACCCAGTCACGACTCGGAAACCCGCAAACCGCAGTGTTCGCTTTCGGATCGAAGATCCCGTCCTCCGCTTCTGGTTCCGCTTTGTCTTCCCAAACCAATCTCTCATCCGCAAAGACGGCCCGACCAAGGCCTACGACCTACTCATCAAGCCTCAACTCGAATCCTACTTCGGCAACTGTTTCGAGCGCCTCTGCCAAGAGGCCCTCCCCTTTCTCCACACCCGCGAAAAGGTGGAAGGCAACCTCAGTGTCGGCTCTTACTGGAATAAGGATACCCAGATCGATCTCGTCGGGGTCCGAGATGATCACCGCATCGACCTCGGAGAGTGCAAGTGGGGCTCCATTCGCTCCTACACCGCCCTCACCACGGAACTGGAGGACAAAATCCCCCGATACGCCAACCCCGATAACCGAACCGTCCAAGCTCGCCTCTTCGTCAAAAAGAAACCTGCCAGAGCCACCATCCCCGAGGGATACCTCATCCACGATCTCAGTGACATCTACAAGTAAGACTTGTCGTGACACGACTCGTCAAGTCTTGTCACGACAAGTTTTCACACCTCAACACAATAGATTACGGTGTGAGAGGCCAATGCGCAAAAGTAGCTGGCATTAGCTTCCAGCTTCTGCAGAAGCCGGTCTCGCTTTTAAGATCTTCACAATCTTTTGATCTTTTGAATCCCGGAGCATAAACGACCGAGTCACCAAGCCTACTTTGGTCAAAAAATCTGGTTCCTCCGATTTTTGCTTAATGATTTCTTTCTCCGTATCATTGAGGAAGTTTTCCCACTGATTCAGAATACTCTCATGAGCATTCTGAACCGCGCGCCCTCCTATTCGCGAGAACACTGGCCCATCGAAACGTAATGCATAATCATTCCCGACCTTACTGATCTGGAAAATTGGATTCTTTGCTGAATTCTCCAAGGCTCGGCGGGCTTCTGCCTCAGGGTCCTCACATGGCTCCATGATCATGACGACAGTGCCCGTTTCAAAAACAACAAAACTCTGCTCTCGGCTCACGTCCTCAGTGATTACCTCAACAAGGGCCGAGATGTTTGGCGCCAGCTTCCCAATATTATCCGAATCGATCAACTCCGCTTTTTCTTTCTCTACCTGAGCCGAGTAACTCTTATAAGCTCCAACCCCAACGATCATGAGTCCGCACATCGAAGCCAAAATGAGACAGACGTAAAGTAGCCCACGGTCACCGAAATTGCCGCGCAACATAAGGCGAGTTCGCCTCGAAGGAAACTGGCCATCATGGTGTAAGCGACCGTGCACATCAGAAAGCTACAGGAAAAAGGTCCTTTGACCAGCCGTGAGATTCTAGAAATTCACCCATCAACTTCGATCACCCCTCCCTCGATAGAGCTCGTCCTCACAGAGCCCTAATTTCTAGAGCATTAAACACCACGAGCTTCATCTGATGCTCTTTCCCAAACATTCTATTTTGCGATGCAATAGATCGCCGTGTTAGACCGCAAATAAAGCGCATCTTTCGCCAAGGCAGGCGTGCCATTGAAATCAGAATCATCTCCGAGCTGGTTTTGGCCCACCTGCTTCATTTCTGGATCAGCCTCAAAGATGAAAACCCCATTCCGGCGGCTCGTCATCACGAGCTTATCTCCCACCCGCAGGACCGAGGCATAAAAGCTAAACTTCCGCGACTTCGCAATTCCCTCGACCTTGTTCTTTGTCACGTTCTTACCCGCCTTTAAATCCATGACAAAGGCATTGGCTTCATCGTTGACCCAAAAAACGTGACCATCTTTGACAATAGGACTCGGCACGTATGAAAAGGACTTGCTGCGCCAGAGAATGTTTTCAGTCATATCGCCGGAGCCACCCCCCTTGATCGCAATTGCCCCCTTCCGAGGATAGCCGCCCGTCGTAAAAAGAAGATCACCTTCACTCACCACCGAAGGAGAAATGTTCCCTGGGATATCACTCTTCGCGAACCAGAGTTTCTTCCCGCTCATCGGATCAAGGGCGAACAATTCATCAGGCGCCGCGATCACGAGCTCTTCTTTCCCGTTCGCCAACTTGTGCACCAGAGGCGTGTTGTAAGTCAGCTCCAATTGGGGGGATTCGTAGCGCCACTTCTCCTCACCCGAAGTCTTATCAAAGGCAATGATCGCCTTCGCTTCGTCGGCCGCATTCACGATGAGAAGATTTTTGTAAAGAATCGGACTCGCGGCAGATCCCCAGCGGCGATTGCTCGATGACTTCCCCACTTCCTTATTCCAGACCTTCTCCCCCGCCATCGTAAAGGCATGCACGCCAGACTTTCCAAAAAAGGTATACACATGCTTTCCATCAGTCACCGCCGTTGCGCTCGCATAGCCATGTTCCATGAGGTATCCGCGATAGTCATCTTCCGGATTGGCCAACTCAACCGACTTGTTCCAAAGAATCTTCCCCGTCGTGCGATCAAGACAGAGGAGCTGCCTCCCCAAATCCTCGGGATTACCGACCTCCTTCGGGTCCACGCCATAGCCCACATAACAGGTCACAAAGAGCTGATTCTCCCAAAAAATTGGGCTCGAAGAACCAGGCCCAGGAAGCGGCGTCTTCCACTTCACATTCTTATCAGCACTCCACTCGAGCGGAATAGTAGACTCTTCAATCGAAGCCGAGCCATCAGCTCCCCGGAATTGCGGCCAGCTCTCTCCAAAACCGCTCAAGGTAATAAGCGAGATGATTCCCCCAGATAAAATCCATCGTTTCATTCCCCTGCTATAGATGATCCAACCTGAACAGGCGATGAAAGAGTCAAATTCCTCAAAGCCCGTATTCCGAAACGTTGACATCGATCCCCCGACAAGATCACCTTTTGAAAAATTGGGTCCCAAACTCCCGTTTCCATTCACAACATGAAATACTTCACTCCATCTCTCGCCTTTCTCTCCCTCTTTTCCTTCAGCCATGCCGACGAAGGCTTCACCAGTCTGTTTGACGGCGAAACCCTCACCGGCTGGACCAACGGCGCAGGCAAAACTGTCGAAGAAGAGGGCTGGATTGCCGAAGGAGGGGTTCTTCACCGCAAAGAAAAATCAGGCGACCTCTACTCCGCAAAAGAATACGGTGATTTCGAATTCCGCTGGGAGTGGAAGATCTCCGAAAAAGGAAACAGTGGCGTCAAATACCGCGTCACCAAATACGGAAAAAGCAACCTCGGCCCAGAATACCAGGTCCTCGACAACGAACATCCCGACGGTAAAAAAACTCCCAAACGCCAAGCCGCCGCTCTTTACGACCTCTTCCCCATTTCTGGCGAAGGCAGCGCCAAGCCCATCGGCGAATGGAATACCTCCCGCATCATCGCCAAAGGCCATCACCTCCAACATTACCTCAACGGAAAACTCGTCATCGATATCACCGTCGGCAGCGATGAATGGAAAGCCGCCCACGCCGCTTCAAAATTCAAAGGCCACCCCAACTTTGCCACCAACCCTAGCGGACGAATTTACCTCCAAGACCACGGCGACGAAGTTTGGTATCGCAACCTCCAGATCAAGGAACTCGATTCCGGCTGGACCTCACTCTTCAACGGAAACGACCTCAGCGGTTGGACCGTCATGAGCGGCAAAGCGAAATACACCATCGAAGGCGACGCCATCGTCGGCACCACCGAAGAAGGCAGCCCAAACACCTTCCTCTGCACCGACAAACTCTACGACAATTTCGAGCTCGAGTTCGAGACTAAGGTCCACAACAACCTCAACTCCGGCGTCATGATTCGCGCGAGCCGTAAGAACAAAGACAAAGATAAATACGGCGGCCGTATCTTCGGCCCCCAGGTCGAAAGCGAAGCCAGTGGACCAAAAGGAGCCGAGTCCGGCTACATCTACGGAGAAGCCACCGGTCGCGGCTGGCTTACTCCAAAGAACCTCCTCGTCCCACACAAGCTCATGAAAGATGGCGAGTGGAACCACTTCCGCATCGTCGCCAACGGATCCAACATCAAAACATGGATCAACGGCCAAGCCGTCTCCGACCTCTCCGACGAAGAGATCTTCAAAAGCCACCCCAAAGGCCGCATCGGCCTCCAAGTTCACGGCATCGGAAAAAAGAAAGGCCCCTTCACCGCCGCCTGGAAAAACATCCGAATTAAGGAACTAAAGTAGACTTACTTAGCCTTGAGTCTCTCAAGTTGGCTACGCAAATTCCTGAGCTCATAGTCCTTAAGGTGAGAAGCCTCGATCTTCTCCCGTGCGGCCTTCGCTCCCTCCAAATCCTCTTTAGAGATCCGCTGACTGGCCACCTTGAGCCAAAGCTTGCTCGCAGCCTGGCTCCCTGGCCTGACCTGAGAAGCGAGACTCTCAGTAAATGCTTCAAAAGCCTCCCGTGACTCCGCCTGCGCTCTGCTTGCTAGGACAAGTTCGGTGAGCAACTCAGTCTTCAACTCCCCTTCAAAAGACCTTTCGATGGCCCCCTTGAGCGCTTGCCATCCAAAACACTGAAACATCAACCTCACCCGTTCCTCCGCTGAGATTCCTGCGGTAGAAAACAATCTCAAATCATCATCCATGATCGCTTTCAGCACTTGCGCACTCTCCTCATGAACCAGTGAATTTATCCAGATTTGCCTAACTCCCAACCTCCAACTATGTGGACTTGAAAAATACTGTCCCTTCGGAATTTTCACCTTTGTCAGCACTTCGAGAACACTCCGCAAGCTCGCAGCCATCTCCGTTTGAGCCTGCTTTTTCTGCGCGTCTCCCAGATCCTGAAAACCATTAACAAAGGCACTCTTCTTTGTGCCCGCAACCAGCCCAATCACTTCAAACCAAGCATTGGAAGCTGGATCCGTTTTCATCACTCCGTAGTCTGAGAGCCTTTTCAGAACGTCCTCAGCCCGACTTGCATCACCCGCCACCTGATAGAGGGCTTGAATACCCGCACAGTGGGAGAGGACTTTAAACGCAGTCTCATCAACCTCTAATTGAAACTGGCGATCCAGAACCGCCCAGTCGCCTGCATGCAAAGCACAAACCCAGCCAAAGAAAAAGGTGTCGAGACGGTCGCCTTCCGCAATCGTTTGCGTAGTCTCGGAAGACTTGCGAAGCCCGCAATCCTCAGTCAGCGCTTGCGCTATCAGTGCCTTTGCTAAACCTGACTTAGGTCGAATCAACTTTCCCAAACGAGCTAAAACCTGCGCCCGTGCCGGACCAGCATCAGGGAGTAAATTTAGGATCTCTTCCTCCATCTCAGGATCCAATTTTCTCAAATCATATGTCACGCCTCTCGTATAAATAGAACTCATGACCGATTGCAGAAAAACCTCAAAATGCAACCGTTGAAAATCATCCTCTATCAAGTCCAAAGTCTTGGAGATCCCTTCCCGCCGGCAGGCTTCCTCAAGCTGAGGCAAGCTTAGACCAGGGCGACCAGTCCGTGATCTCGATTCAGCTTGCCTCCTTTCACCCGACGGTGAAGGGGCCTGGAAATACTGCCCAGCCTCCGTCGGCAGCAAAGCAAGGAATAAGGCCTCATCACCAGTAAGAATCGCCGAAACAATCGCATCAATGTTCCCTCGTTCGGCAGCCATCACCTCTTCTCCAAGATCAACATCAGCTGGGCTAAGACGCAGCTTGCTCATCAACAAGGCCACGCTCAATTCGTCAGCAAACGAATGCTCACGAGTTTTTGCAAAAAGCGACTTACGCAGTGGCTTGAATTTCTCGGTGATAAACTCCTGCCCATCGAAATACAGCGGCTGAGTAACAAGAGGAACCAAAACAACGCTTTCATAAGCAAAGCCACCTGACTTTATCGTCTTCAGTTCAAGCAATCTTCGACGCCTTTCATCAGACGCGCCCTCTATCAGGGCCTCAAAGCCAAGCTTGTCATCCGTAAGACAATGCGTCGCAAAAGCGAGGAAGAGCACTGCCCGTTGCATCGGCTCCTCGCCATTCATCCTACCTGAAAAAGTTTCCGAGAAGATACTTCTACTCAGCTCTTTCAATTCAACTAGAACCGTCTCTCGTCCTTCAGCCCGCATAGCATGAGCCACCAATCCCAAGGTGATCTTAGGTAAAATCAGATTGATTAATTGCGCACGTTCTTTCTTTGAAAGCTCCACCTCGAGATCAGCCAAGATCCTGATACAACTCATCGCCGCCTCCACATTCCCTTGAGCAAGAGAAGCGCGCAGTTGATACCCTAACAGCGCGATTTCCTCATGAGACATCCCAGCCAGCATCGCCACATCCAGCTTTTCGAGATCCTTCGCATCTCGCTGCATGAGTTCCTGCGATTTCGCTCCCGCAAGTCCGCCCCTCACCAGCTTCGTGATGCACTCTTTTTCCACCTCTCGCTGTGCCTCTGGCAGAGGATTCTCCAAAATATACTGAGCCGCTTTTTTGACCCGATCACTACGTGAAAGAAACTCCTCCTTTTGTTCAGCCGCCCCCCTTGGATCGCGCAGCAGCGCAATGTCGCAGGTCAGGCTCATCTTCTCGGCAGCCGTAAGGGACGGCGCGAGCAAGGTTTTGAGCTCTACCAATTCTGGGTAATAGACATACATCCCAGACAAGCGGAGAAAACGCTCCTTGCTTGCCACAAATGACTGGACCGTCGCCGCTCCCCCTGCCTTCACCCAACGCAGCATGTAACGAAAGTCACCCTGATGATTTCGTGCAAAAAGTGGCAGGTCGTCCTTCAAGACATCTTCAAAAAGAGGCACCACCACTTTCAGAGCCTCATCTGAATGATTCAGATACCTGATCGCGCGCAATCGAAACGCCTGTTCCTCTGGTGGCTTTTTTGCCAAGAGCTTCGCAGCAGCAAGAGCTCGGTTTTCCTGTAAATAGCCTGCATTCTCTGTCTCCTCTTTCCAATCATGCTCATCTCTTAAAGCAGAAAAATGACACTTCAACAGGAGTTGATAGTCCGCGGGAAGCACTGCTGAGACCTCCTTTTCCAACTTTTGAGTGACCGCAGAATAGCTCTTAAAAACTGACCGAAATCCCCGACTAGGATCCGGTAAAAGCTCCGCCACAAGTTTCGAATTACCGGTCCGAACCAACCTTTGCATCGTGTCTAAATCCCCCGAAAAACTGCTCACCATTTCACCAAGTAATTGCTTCGGAAGCGGAAAACGCTTACCTCCGTCCATAAAATCGAAGAGCACATCGAACAAACGCCGGCTTCGGTTTTGTCCAAATTTCTCTCTGAGCACCTTATTCGCACCCTCTTTCAGCGAATCAACCCATGCTTCATAAAGCTCCCGCTGTAGCTCAGGAGACACCGACGCAAGATCTTGATTCACAAAATGCATCATCGCCCCTGCGGCAGGAAGACTCCCAGTTTTCCCATAACAACCTCGGGCTAAAAGATCCCGCAAGGCCATCGCAACCGCCGCCGTGTCACCCCATTCTAACAACTCCTCATCTCTCTCCATTTTCCTCATAACACTCGTCGCGAGAGAGGCACGAAACTCAGGCTCTAATCTCTGATCACGAAGATAAGCATTTAGTGCCTTCATGGCCTTAGCGTCTTCTTCTGGCTTCCGCCTCCCTTGCAGCTGCGAGAGAGCCGATATCGTCTCCACAATTCCCGGCGAATGAACGGCTAAAGCTGACTCCGCCAAAGTCATTTTGAAGCTTTGATGGGACGTCTTTTCAGACCGTCCACTCAAGTCCGCCTTGATCAGAAATCCCCCCAGGATCCTTTTATCAATCTCTGTCACGCCCTCACGCTTCAACATCTGATCAAGAAATGGCAACGCTTCAGCAGGCTTACCCCGAGAACTTGAAAATGGCGAAAGAGCCTCTCTCCACTCCAGCATATCACGAGTGTAATTCATCGATTCAACCAACTCAGGATCATCTGGGAAGGCCTCCTGCACCATACGGACAAAGCGAATGGCATCAACGAGATTCAAAGCTTTCTCAAGTGGAGTCCGAGTCAGCAAACCAAAATTTAACGACGAACCATTTACAACTCTCCCACCACCCTTTTTTGTTTTGAGGTAGGCGATCCAAAACTCAGCCGCCATCTCTACGCCGCCACCTCTGGCGAGACGCGTGCAAATTCCCATCGCTTGGTCATCACTCAGCGCTTTTATCTTCCTGTCACTGGTGACCAAATCTTCAAACCACTCTTCGATGCCCTCTGCCGGGATCGTCCGCAAGCGCTCCAACAGAGCCTCCAATTCTTCGGAAGCTCCGGGAATCTCGAGTTTGGGAAAATCTCTCTTCACCAAATTTCCCAGTCCTTTCAAATGAGCCTCACCCAAACCAAAGAGTTTCTCCAACTCAGATTCCAACACCCGATGCAGCACCTTTTGACGCCCTTCCTCATCAATTTGGAAGTCCTTTCGCATCGCAATGAAAGCCTCCATGTAAGTGATACTCTCCACCTGATCGTGGCAATCCTTGGAGACCTTCAGCCAATAGGTCATCCCCTCAGTAGGTGACAGCTCCAGCGGAAGAATGAGAGACTCTAACCACGATGACATTCCACCAGATCCACTCACCTTCTCTGCTCCCAAAAGGGCTAGGCCGTCATATTCACTGAAGCCTTCCGCCCGCAAACGGTCGTAAAAAACGCTCTTATACTTCACATCCAATCGCTGCTGGAGTCCTGCTCGGACTTTCTGCTCATCCAGCTGAAGCCATACTACCTGATCAGATGTCTCCAAGAATGTCAGCAAAGGAATCCAAGCCCGAGGAACATTCATCAATGCCGCAAAGAGCGACCGCCCCGCGCTTATTTTCCGTTCAATTTCAGGTGGGACCAAACGAGCTTTATTCAATTCTTGATAATCATCATAAAACTCAGTTGCCGGAAAATGATCTGCCGCAAAGCTCTCCAACGCGGCAAGAGAATCCTCCAATGAGCCCAGTTCACAAATCCGCAAAACGTCCCTTCGTCTTAGCTCCTGCTGATCCACAAAATCTCCCATCGCCTTTCTCAAGATCTCCCCCATCGGCTCCTCCAAACGCGCTGATCTTAGCAAGGTTTCGAGAACAGTCACCCAATGCTGCTGCGAGTCAACCTGCTTAGTTTTCTGAAGAGCCTGCTGAGTTAGCTTCTTTTGCTTCTCTTCTTTTTCTTTCTGATGTTCTGTCAGCAATTTCTTAACTCCACTCGCGTCGCCCTCCAAAAACGCCTTCACCAACGCACCCTTCTTCTCACTGAGAAAAACATGCTTCACCAATTCATCGACTGACTCCTCAGAGAATTTTTTCGAGTCTAACACCGCCTTAAGAGGCAAACTTTGAAAACTAAGCTGCGCACCAGAGCGGGAGCGATAATGGGTAGAACCTGCAAAAGGATTCGACTTCCAATCCACTTCCGTCAGCGGCTCTTTCTCTAGCGCCTCAAAAAGCATCCACTCCACATTCCCCTCATTCAGCCGCAACTCCTCCATACTCTTGGCAAGCTGCCGAAGCACCTGATCTCGAACACTCCTCAAGCGCAGCATTTCACCATAAGCATCAAGGATCACCTTCCGCTGCCGAGTGCGCACTGCCCAATCCCCCACCTTGGAATCCTGACCTTCTTTCACCTTGGGCAAACGCGAACTCATTGGATGGAGAGCGCGCTTTTCAAAAGCCTTTGAGACCTTCTGAAAATTCTGGAATATTTGTAGCATGGCACTTGCATCGCGCTGCTCGAACTCCGCTGCCCGCTTTTCCAAAAGAACAACAAGCCGCTCATAGGTATTAAAGAACGCCTCTTCATCCTCCACCACACTTGCCAACGATCTCAGCAAACTGATCACCTTAGCGACACTTCCAGCACGCGACATTTCATCCAATTCAGCAGCTCGTTGATCCCCGTCCAGCGCCAGTAAGAGCAACACATCGAGATCATCGTCATAAGGCCGCTCCTCTTTCAGGCCCTTCAACAACTTATGAGCAAGCTCTAGATCGTCGTAAGCCAAGCAAAGCTTCGCATAGCGAAGACGCTTCAGATAACTCCGCGAATCACCCGGCTCATACAAGGCGAGCGCCTTTGCCTTGAGACCCCGGTAGTTTTCCTTTCTAACCAATCCCCGCACACGCCCAAATTCAAAATTAGAAGAAAAACCATTTTTGAGCTCCGTTAAAAAATTGCGCTCTATCCGCTCCTCTTCGCTTTCTTCCCTTCTCGAATCCCCACTTCCATTTGCACTCAGGAGTCGACGATAGCTCTGGTGCTGCTGCCGTCTCGCCCCGCCAGCTTGCTTCCTCCGCTGAGGCATTTCTAAACCAAGAGAACGATGCAGGGAACTCAGCGCCGAAGCCTTTGATCGACCAGCCCCTTTTGTGAACTGAACCAAGATTTTGCTCAGTTCATCCTTCATTTCCTCGTCTAGTTTCTGAACTTGCCTATTCTTTTGAGCCTCTCCAAGCGTCACCCCATCTAACAAACTTAACTCAGCAGGACTCAGTCCAGCCCGCTCTATCGCCAGCAACTCTCGCAAGCTCTCCTCATTGTTACCTCTGATTTCCGGAGCCTGACGAAGGGCGATCGCATCAAGCTTCTCCTCTAGCCCTCCCTTCTCAGCAAGCTCATTCATCTCTGCCAAGAACTCGTCCTTCAATCCAACTTTGCTAAAAAGCAAGGCACGCAAGAGCCCATCCTTCACCTGTGGGATCTCTTTTGCGAACTCCTCTAACTTCTCGTGCCCCTTGGGCATCCAATTCAACTCACGCGCTTTCTCACGCAGAGCTTCAGGGGTCAATTGACTCGTATCAGCTCGAAAAACGAGAGCATAAATCGGGTGCCGAGATACCAAGTCATTCAACAACGTATGATGATCTGACAGACCCCGCGTAGGCTGCGAATAGCGTGTCACCTTATTCGACGCTCGATGCACATCGACTTTCGCCTTTAAAAGCCGATCCAGATTCTTGAAGTATCCAGCAAGGTCACCAGAGAGGCGCTGCACCGCCAAAGGAAAATAGCTCCCTCCCATATTTATTGCGTCAAAATCCCTAGCCTCAGCTTTCTCCACCCAACTCTGCCACAATGGCTCCAACTGCTTCAGCATTTTTTGTTGTTGGACCGAAGGGTGCTCCTTCCCGAACAAAGGAAACAAACCAACATTTAACTGAGGTCCAATGAACCGAATCAGATACTGAGCATTTCTACTACTTACATCCTCCTTGACAATCAGATCCACCACTTCTTGCAGCGCCGCCAACTGTTCCTCCCCTTCGGGTAACTTGTACAATGCATGAAGCTTACAAGTCGTTGCCAACTCTGGCTTCTCCTCCACAACTTCCACCGCCAATTTGAGGAAATCCTCCCTCGAACTTTCCGGATTCTTAATCAAATTATAGAGGCGAATCTCCGGTGTAATCTCGATCTCTTTTTTCTGAACCTCATCCACCTTCACCGACTGAGACTCTGGCTTTGGACGAAGCCCCCAACCACGAACTTCATTCAGCCATGGATAGCTCAACCTTTCTATAAAGACTTCCCAGGAATCGCCACTCGGATCAGTTTCTGAACTCACCTTCGCCAACCGCACCAAACTCAGCCAACGCAATTCATGAGTGTCCGACGGGATATAGTTGCTCGACATACTACTCTGACTTCCTTGAGGAAGGCTCCTAAAGAAGTCTACATCTATGAGACGCCACCAATCCCATTGTCGCATTCGATCTGCAGGAGGCACTAAAGGCCTGCGATAGGCCAAAACCTTCCTAGAAGCGGCCCCCGACGGCGACCTAGCCAGAGCACCTTCTTCTCCTAATAAATCCACCCAAATTTCCCGCGCCTCCTCGAACCTGCCTACCATTGCCAAAAAATCCGAATACAAAAACCTTAGACGTAAATCCGCGCCCACCAGAGTTTCATTCTCCTCCAAAAACGCTAACACAAGCTGGTGTTCCCCCAGCTGCCAGAGTTGCAACGCCGCCGCCTCCAGATCCTCAGCCTTCAACTCATCAGGCGCGATTTCACTCAGGATCTTCAAGCCCGCATCGACCTCCCCCGCTTTAATCTGCATCGATGCCAAACGCTGTAACATCGCCGCAGAACGAGTCCGCGCCGCGTAGTCCATCAGCAGCTGCCGTGCTCCAGTCGCATCGCCATTCTCATCTGCCAAGGCCACCAACTCAAAGAGGACCTTCTCATCATCTGGTAACAAGCGATGCAACTTCAACAGCACCTCCTGACGCGCACCTGAATTTCGCGAATGCTTGTAAAGTTGAGCCAACACACGGAGAGGGAAAACCTCACGCTTCGCCTTCTCGTGCTCTTTCTCATAGCGCGAAATCATCTCGTAATCCAAACCCGCTTCCCTCGCCGCTGCGTACATCTCATCGAGATATCCCAGCCGAGCCCCATCCGTCTTCGCCGTGCGGAACAAATGCTCATAGAGCCTCAAAGCCTCGCGATGCTTTCCCAAAGGCAGCTGCATCTTGGCCAACTCGCGAGTCAAATCCACATCATCTCTTCCGAAGACATTGCGAGCTCTCCTCAGCTCATTCGCCGCTTCAGCACGCCGACCCAGTTTCGTCAAAAGCGACGCCTTTTTCCTCCACGCCAGTACCTCTCCAGGGGAAGAAATTTTCCACTGCTCCGCCTCTTTCAAAGCTCCCTCATAATCACCTCGCCGCTCGAGTAGGTCAAGCAACTGCCTCCGCTGCACCAACGAAATCCTTTCACCAATCAGCCCACGGAGCTGAGTGATCGCTCCCTTGAAATCACCTCGCCGAGTCAGCAAACCAACCCGATGCCTCTGCGCCAACTCACCCTCAGCCTGCGCAAGCACCGCGTCCGCTTCTGGCAAACGACCCGCCAACTGTTGTAAACTCGCCAGAAGACAAAGCTCATTTTCCGTCTTCGCACCCTCGAGCTCAGAGATGGCCCCAACCAATCCGCGCTTCTGACCAATCGCCGAGCCCAAATTCACCGCAACTTGCAAATCCGAAAACACCTCCGGCAAGGTAAGTAACTTCCGCAGCGCCTTCCATGCCGGCTCGACCTCCCCAACTTCTAAAGCCAGATCACAATACAATCGCAGCCCTGCAAATGTTCCCTCGAGCTCTTGCCGATGCTCCCCCAGCAGCGAAAATGCCTCCCTCCTCAGACCATGTCGCCGCAGACTAGCCGCAACTCTCAACGCTTCTTCTAAGCCACCCTTCTTCGCCATTTCATTCCAAATCGCCAAGGCCTCATCCTCCCGATCTTCCTCCACCAACAGAACCGCGAGCGCTTCCGAAATTTCACGAGAATCCACATACTTACCACGCCCCGCTTTCAAAACCCGCAACGCCTCTTCATCGAGATCGAAACGCGCATAGACCCGGGCCATTTCCAGCAATCCTGCCGCATCAACACTCTTCAGCTTCTCAAGCTCACGGAGGGTCCCCATTACTTGTTCTTCATCGAAGCTTTTCTTCAATTCGGCCAAGCGGATCAAGCGCTCTGCAGTCGCTCCTTTTTCAATCAACACCTCCAACTCTTCAGCCGCTTCCTCATCTTGTTCTGCAAAAGCCAGCAACTCGACAAACTCCATTCGCAGCGATTCATCACCTGGCGTACGGCGCAAAATCTCCCGAAAAGCCGCCACCCCCTCATCCACTTCACCCGTAATCACTAACTGGCGAGCAAAGGACTTTTGCAACACAAGCCGATGCGGCATCGCCTCCCGTAACTCGGCCAAGAAAACCCGCAATCCCGCGGCATCTCGCTCTTGCCGGAAGATCTCGCTCAACTTGTGCAAGGCCTCGCGCTCCATCCACGACCCACTCCCAGAAACCGTCAAAACCTCCCGATAACTCGCCAGCGCCGCATCCTTCAAACCATTCTCTAACTGAAGATCTCCCAAATCCAATTGATCCAAAGCGCGCTGAAAAGGCTCCTTCCCCATCGCGATCAATTCCTCCTGCAGTTCTCGAGCCTCATTCCCCAAACCCTCTTCTCGGAACAAACTCACCAAATCCTCACGCAGCTCTCGATCCCCCGCTTTCTTCTCTAACAAGCCCCGCCATAGCGCCAAGGCCACCTTCGTATTCCCCAAGCGATGCTCGTAGGTTCCGCGTAAAGTCACCGCCTCAACATCCTCACGATTCCCTAAAGTCTTCAAAGCACCCTCAAAGTCCAACCTCGCCGCTTGCAGCTTTGCCACCGCCAACATCGTCTTCTCATCCTCTGGTTCTTCCTTCAGAACGAGTTGATAGTTTTTCAGAGCCTTTTCATCCAACCCGACGTGATCGAGATACCGCGCTAAAATCCGGCGCTCCGCAGCACCACCCGACTCCACCTCAGCCTCCAACCATTTCTCAAGTTCCTCCCGACTCTGCTCGTCTAACCACGCATTCAAAAAGCGCTCCATCAAGGTCTCGTTATCAGCATTCTTTAACAACAGCTCATGATACTTCACCGCCTTCCCGACTGGCTCAGCAAAAAGAAAAGACGTCGCGCAAAGTAAAATCCCAAAAATCTTCATCATAAAAATGTTATAAAAATAACGAACTTCTCTAGGGATTCTATCTAAGAAAAAAGTCATTAGCCACCTTCCGCTTCCAAAAAGACTCTCTCGGTCGAAAGCCCAAAACTTAAGACATCAAGAAGGGGTAAGAGTTCGAAAATACTTCTCAAAGCGGCAACTCTTCCTGCTGCCCTCGGAACTTCGGATCAGTCTTCAAGACATTCACATCCAGCCACATCTTCACACGCGCCAGCTTCTCGCGGCGCGTGTTTCTTTTGGCCGATGGGCCCCCAACCGCCTGCGCGTTCAGTCCGACGGCCACCAAACCGATCGATTCCGCAAGGTAGGCCGCTCGCTCATTGTGAAATTCTTGCGAGATCAAAACCACGCTCTCCACCCCAAAAATATCCTTCGCTCGCACCACCGAATCCAGCGTTCGTAAGCCGGCATAATCACAGACAATCTTCTCCGCCGGCACCCCCTTCTCCACCATCGCATCCTTCATATCCTGCGGCTCATTGTAATCATGCGCGTGATTATCTCCCGATACGATAAAGCACCTCACCTTCCCCGCTTTCCAAAGCGCCACCGCCGCTTCGATGCGATGCATGAAGTAAAGATTCTGCCGCCCTTGATAAATCTTCGCGCAACCAAATACCAAACCCACCTGCGCCTCCGGCACATCCTCTGCTTGATCAAATAGCTTCTCCTTCCCCGCCATTGTCGCAGCTCGATCCGCATACCAAAGCAAGAAAAACGCCGCCACCAGCCCCAGCAAACCCAAGCCCAGCAACCAAGCTAACCCTTTAAAAATCTTTCGCTTCCTCATCATCACTTTCAGAATACCGCGATCTTATGTCATCTCTCTCAGAAGCGAACCCAAATTTCATCGTAGAGATCCTCGCCTCTGTCCTAGCTCTTTTCTCTGCGGGCCGCGCCTGCCCCAACATCCCTCAAATTACCCCAGAATGGGTCAAAGCACTTAACATCACTCACTTGAGTTCCGCAGGCCGCGAGGGATGCGGCGGAGATTGTCATGACTGCCGCGGTTGGGCCGGATAAACCCCATCCCTATTTTACGAAAAAATTCATTTATACGGTGAGATCGACACAGTTTCTGGTAACGTTTAATAACCACTTCTTCTCATTTGGAACCTTCCAACCCACAGGACCAAAAAAAGGAACGCTTTGTCACTGACCTAAGTGCGGCACAAAGCGCCCTCTACCGTCACATCTACTCGCTCTATCCCAATCTTGGGAAAGTTGATGACATCCTCCAAGAAACCAACATCGTCCTTTGGCGTAAGGTCGATGAATTCGATGAATCTCGCGAGTTTCTCCCGTGGGCCCGCAGCATCGCCCGCTTTCAGACTCTCGCCGCAATGCGGAATCAATCCCGCGACCCTCTCGTCCTCAACGAGGAACTCGTCGAGCTTCTCGCAAGCGAATCTGAGGAAGACTCGCCCGAAAAATCAAACTATCTCCTCGCCCTCGAAACTTGCCTTGCCCGCCTCAGCGGAAAAAAACGCGACCTCATCCTCAACCGATATCGCCAAGGAGCCTCCGTCGAAGACATCGCTAAAACCATGAAGCGACCTGTCGGCTCACTCTCTCAAGCCCTCTACCGCATTCGGCGGACCTTACTGAAGTGCATCAAACATCAAACCGCTAGCTCCTCATGATAGAAATGGATTCGCCCATTGATGATCGCTTCAAATTGCTCGTTAACGATCTCCTGAACCAGCAACTCGCCCATCCAGATTCGGCCGAGTTGCAAACACTTCTTCTCTCATCAAAAAAACACCGCGCCTACTACCGCGAGCAAGCCGCCCTCCAGTCACAGCTCTTCTGGCTGTTCAAAGACTCCTCAGAAGAGGAATTCCACTCTCGAAAAACTCAAAAAACCTTCGCTCTTCCAACCCTCTCCACCATTGCCGCTCTCATTGTTTTGGCCGCCATCTTCTTGATCCAAAAACCACCCTTCAACCCAACACCCTCTCAAAGTCCGCCTGTCATCGCGACTCAAACCATCCTCACCCAAGCCTCACAACCCAAGTGGCACCCTGACTCTCCCCAACCCATCCAAGGGCAGGAGCTGAATCCTCAGACCTACCACCTTAAAGAAGGCTTCCTCCGACTCGATATCGGCCAAGGTTCCCAAGTCTTTATCGAAGGCCCCTGCAAATTCGAACCCGTCCATCAAATGCTCCTTAAAATCCATGAAGGACGGGTCAGCGCAGAGGTTGACGAACGAGGTCACGGCTTCACGATCTGGACCCCCGCCGGAAAATTCGTAGATCTCGGCACCCGCTTTGGAATCGGAGTGGGGACCGATGAATCAGGCAATGACGTTATCCTCTCAGAAGTCTTCGCAGGTGAAATTAAGGTCGAGCCTCGTGACCACCAACCCTCCGAAAATAGGACAATCACCGAAGGCCAAACCCTCGGACTTCTCGGAAGACTCAGCCACGTCGATCTCTCCGAAACTGTCGATCAACGCCCCATCAAGCTTAACTTCAATCGCTACGAACAAACCGCCAGCATCAACCGCTATCGAAGCCAAGACGTCCACAATCTTGCCCTAGGAAAACCAGTCAGCTCCACCTCTACCTACCTAGGTGCCAATGGCGAAATCTTCCCCGCCGAAAACCTCACCGACGGACGCATCAATGACACCGGTTTCCCGGGAAACTGGTCTTTCTGGCTCGCCTCGAACGAGTCCCCTATTGGCGAAATCATCATCGACCTCGAAAGCCCACAACTCATCGACTGCCTCCAGCTCCTCAACACTCAAAATCGCCATCATCGCGACCGGGGAACCAAGGAATTTAGCTTCTTCACCTCAAACAATGGTCAGGAGTATCAAAGAATCACTTCCGGAAAACTCGGAAAAATCCAACACAAACTCACTGCAGATTCCTCGCCACCCGCCGAGACCTTTAATTTCCAAGCTCATCTGGCCCGATACCTAAAACTACAAATTCACACCTTCTATCGAGCAGAAACCTCCTCAACGTCTGCCGGACTCAACGAAATTAGAATTTTTGGACCCAACACCCCTTCATCAATTAAAGAGCAACTTCTTTCATCCACCCCAACTCCAGACACCCCAGCCCCATGATAGAAACCGACCAGCAGACGATCGCGGTTCTCATCAACCCTAGCAATCCCCACTTCGAGGGCCTTCTTCAAGGCCTCCGAAACTACATCAAAGAATCGTCAGACTGGAAATTGTATGGGATCAACCTTCCCTGCTACCACCACATCCCAAACCCCTCCCAGTGGGCTGGAAAAGCGTGCCTCGTTTTCGATCCACCTGCCAATCCCGCTGAAACTGCCATTTTCAATAAATGCTCCACCAAAGTCTCCCTCAACAAAATTGACGCTGAAATCTCCTCCATAACCTTTAGTCCGTTTAAAGCCACATACTCAGCCCTCGAACATCTCGCTGGACAAGGATGCCGCCGAATCATGTTGCACGAGATTCAAGAACCCAAGCTCATCGAGTCCCTCCAATCCCACGCCGCCTCCCTCAATCTTGAGCTCATCAGTCCCAGCGTCGAATCCATTCCCCAAGCCATCGACTCAACCTCCCCACCCCTCGGAGTCATTGTTCCAGATTGCACACATGCCCTCTTGATCAATCGCCTCGCCGAGATCAATCACCTCCCAAGTCCACTCATTGTATCCCTTGCTGATGATCGTAACTGCGGTCTCAGCGAGCCTGGGATTTCCTCCTTAGCCTTCCCCGCCCAAGAACTCGGCTATCGGGCCGCTCAGCTTCTTCATCACCAACT
>CALGJQ010000033.1 GCA_937928545.1 uncultured Verrucomicrobiales bacterium | reverse complement strand
AAGGCCTGGCACCCGCTACCGGGAGCGCCCCTCCGATTCTGGTTGAGATTTCTCGTTGCCGTCCGACTCCGACTCGGAACGGGTAGCGGGTTGTCCAGCGCCGCCTTGTTGGCGCTTCTTGATCTCGGCGAAGAACTCCGCCGACTCTGAGAGCTTGGACGCGCGATACATGACGGGCATACCCGAGTCCCAATCAGAGGGTATTTCGTAGAGAACCTCGATTCCTGCCTGTTCATGCTCCTCAAGGAGTCGGTTTAGCTCCCGATCTAACTCAATCGCCTCTGCAAACGTCTCGGTGCCATAAACATGGAGAGACGCAGGACCGCCAGACAGCGTCTCCACTACATTCGAATCCTTCCCACTACTCGCGAATGCAACCATGAATTTGTAGCCTCGATCTCCGAATTCCGACTCCAATGCCTTCTTCAAACTGTCTGAACGGCCTGTTGCTTTGATGATTGTGTCCAGTTCAGTCCGGTTAATTGTCTGACCTCCCGGGCGCTTCTCACGGCACCCAGAAAGAAAAATTGAAGAAATCACCGCGACCAACAAGACCACCAGTCGGAGCGCCGCAAATCGGTAATATCGCTTCATTCTTCGCCAACAGTAAGGATCATTTAGCCCAACGGAGTTGGGATTGAATGCATCCCCCTATTTCCCCCTTCAAAAGCTTCGGACATTCTACCAATCATCCAAATCACTCGTCAAGCTCTCAGTAGCCCGAGCTCTAATTCATCTTCCTAGACCAGCCCTTTCTCCCCTTGGCTCACCGTCTCTATCCTGTAATCTCTCTCCATAAGATAGCTCTCGCCCTCCATCTCTCCATCTCTCCATCTCTCCATCTCTCCATCTTCAAAAACCATGTCTCTCCGTCTCCCCCTCTCTCTTTCCCTCCTTCTCGCTTTCCTTCTCCCCAAGGTCATCGCCGCAGAGCCCGAATCATTCGTTGGTCACTGGGGCCTCAAAATGGACCAAGGAGACGCCGGCTGGCTTTCCATCGAAAAAAGGAACGAGCAATGGTCAGGACAACTTTGGGCCGTCGGAGAACCAAAGCCACTCAAGGACCTCACCTTTCAAAACGGCCAACTCAACTTCACTCGCCTGCTTCGAGTGGGGCCACCCGAATTTGTTGGTGGTCCCTTTACCGGACCTCGTATCCCCTGCGAATGCTTTGCTAAAATTAACTCTGATCAAATCAGCATCCTTGTTAAAAAACCTGATTCCTCAACCCTCACTTACTCAGGAAAACGCCTTCCTCCTCTCCCTGCAAAACCCGATCTCTCAAAGGTGAAATTTGCTGAGCCGATCACGCTCTTCAATGGCAAAGACCTCACCGGCTGGACCCTCACCAACCCCGACCAAAAGAACGGCTGGAAAGCCCGTGATGGCATCCTCGTTAACGAAACGCCCAAAAAGAATTTTGATCCCTTCTCCCGCTACGGAAACCTCCGGACCGAGCAATCTTTCGGAGACTGCCGACTCACTCTCGAATTCAATGTTCCCCCGGGAGGAAACAGTGGGATTTACGTCAGTGGCCTCTATGAAGTTCAGATCGTGGACCGCGACAGCAAGATGCAAGGCATCCACGGAGTCGGCTCTGTTTTCAACCGCATCGAAGCATCTCACAACGCCGGAAAACCCGGAGGAGAGTGGCAAACTTATGATATCACCATCGTCGACCGCCACGCCACCGTCATTCTCAACGGTGAAAAGGTCATCGATAACCAACCCATTCTTGGAAACACCAACGGCGCTCTTCACTCCGATGTGACTGCCTCTGGACACCTTTTTTTCCAAGGAGATCATACTGCGGTCTCCTATCGAAACATCGTCATCCACCCAGTCATTGCTCCCAAGCAAGTCGTCATCCTCTCCCTCGGAAAGGACAAAAAAATCAACACCTACGCCCTCAACGAAGGAGCCCTCACCCTCAAGAGCAGCATCGAAACCGAAGGCGGCCCCTCTGGCATGGCCGTCAACAAGGACCAAACGCGACTCTACGTCGCCCTCAAAGGGTCCGACTCCATCGTCACCTACAACATCGACCCCGAAGGAAAACTCACCCAGCTCAGCGAATCCAAGATCGGAGCCGCCGCCTCTTTCCTCTCCGTCCACCCCTCCGGTAAGTTCCTCCTCAGCTCCTACTACCAAGCCGGAAAAGTCGCCGTCCATCGCATCGAAAAAGATGGCACCCTCTCCGCCGAACCCACTCAATTCATCGCCACCGATGAACGAGCACACTGCATCACCTCCACCCCAGATGGCAGCGCCGTCTTCGTCCCGCACACCCGGCCCAACGCCATCCACCAATTCCTCTTCGATCCAATAACCGGAACCCTCACCCCAAACGAACACAGCGCCCTCCTCACCGGAGAAAACACCGGCCCCCGTCACCTCTGGTTCCACTCCTCCGGCAAATTCGCCTACAGCAGTGACGAACAGGGGTCCAGCATCACCGCATATCGCTACATCCCAGACATAAATGTCCTCGGAAAGATCCAAACCCTCACCACCCTCCCTCCCGAAGGATTCGAAGGCCGAAAATCCACCTCAGATATCGAAGTCCATCCTTCCCAAAAATTCGTCTACATCGCCAACCGCGGCTACAACGCCATTGCCAGCTTCGCCATCAAAGCCGACGGAACCCTCACCCCCATCGAGCACACCCCCACCGAAGCTGTCACCCGTTCCTTCAATATCACCTCCGATGGCAAACACCTCATCGCCGCCGGACAACAATCCGGAAACCTCGCCGTCTTCTCCATCGCCGATGACGGAAAGCTCACCCGCACCAGCACCTTCAAAGCTGGCAAAAACCCTTGGTGGGTTCAGACCATCACACGATAAAGCTACTCCGCCATCGCAGCTTCGATCTCCTCAACGGTCGTGGGGAAGTTTACAAACAAATCAATGTTCTCGGTCTCCCCGATGACGACATTGTTCTCGATTCGCACGCCGAGACCTTCCTCACGGATATAAATCCCGGGCTCAATTGTGAAGACTTGCCCCACCGTAAAATCAGAATTGGGAGGACTGACATCATGCACATCCAAGCCCAAATGATGTGAAGTTCCGTGCATGAAATATTTCTTCACCAAAGGCTTAGTGGCATCTTGTTTCTTCGCCTCCTCTGCGTCGATCAAGCCCAGCCCGATCAATTCTTTCTCCATGATCTCGAGCACCTTCTTCTGATACTCAATCGGCCCCAAACCGGGGCGCAAAAGACCATTCGCAGCCCTCATCACCCGCAGCACAGCTTCATAAACATCCTTCTGGCGTGGAGTAAACTTCCCGTTCACTGGTACGGTGCGAGTCATGTCCGCATTCCAGTTTCCATACTCAGCACCAACATCCATCAACACCATCTGGCCATCTTCACAAATTTTGTCATTCTCCAGATAATGAAGAGCGCAGGCATTTTTCCCGGAACCGATGATCGGTGAATAAGAAAAACCGCGCGACTTATTCCGGACAAACTCGTGAAGATATTCCGCCTCAATCTCCCACTCGCCCACCCCGGGCTTAAGAAACTTAAGCACCCTCCGAAAACCAGCTTCCGTGATATCGATGGCCTTCTGAAGAAACTTGATCTCCTCCTCGTCTTTGAGCATCCGGATTTCTTGCAGCGAAAGCGCCACTCGTTCGTAACGATGAAGCGGATAACGTTCCTGACACGCGCGGATAAAGCGGCGATTACGAGTCTCCACGATGGTGTTCGCTCTCGGATGCTCGTTCGTGTGAAGGCTTAGGACATCCACCATGGGAGCCAAGGTATGAAAGACATCCTCAAAGCTATCGACCCACCTCACACTTTTAATCCCAGAGACCTTCGTGGCTTGTTCTTTGGTCAACTTCTCCCCTTCCCAAATCGCAATGTGCTCTGAAGTCTCACGCACAAAGAGAATTTCACGATCCGCCTCCATGGGAGCATCAGGAAAAAGAACGAGCACTGTTTCCTCCTGATCCACCCCAGTAAGGTAATAAAGATCATTGTTTTGTCGAAACTGCAAAGTCCCATCGGCATTGGTCGGAGTGATGTCGTTCGCGTGAATCACCACGAGGGTGTTTGGCTTCAACTTCTCAACAAGCTTAGCTCGATTCCGAACAAACAAAGCAGGGTCAACAGGATCAGATCGCATGGACACTACTGCACTGAATTTCATCCTCACTTGCAAGCCGTAGAAAGCGTCCATACCCTCTTTTCGTCACCCCTCCTTATGAAGACCTATGAATCATGGCTCACCAAACTGCGAAAGCGCGCTCAACCGAGTGGCGCGATGAGCCAATGGGCCGAACTTCTCGCAAAGAAACAAGGCGGTGATGCTGGAATATGGCGCGAGCATCTCCGCGAAATTCTCGAAAAAGAAGAAAAGGCCTCGCTCGATTTAATCCTCGATCTTGACCTCATCACCGCTCCGGCTCGTAAGACAACTCAGGAAGATGGGCAGACTTCACTTTGGTAGCCACTTCTTCAAAAAGCGGGCCATGCCCTCGCGCGGCGGGAGCATTTCAAAGAGATCGTGCACAAAGTAACGCTTCATCACGGCTCGCTCATAGCAGAAGGCCTCCACTCCCTTCTTTCCTCGATACCGACCAGAACCACTCTCGCCCACCCCTCCAAATGGCAGCTCCAGACTACAGGCCTGCTTCATGGTATCATTGATCGCGACACTCCCACTTCGAAGCTCGCCCTTCATCTTTTCGATGAATCGAGAATCCCGTGAGAAGAGGTAGAGAGCCAAGGGCGATCCGTATTCCCGAAGCCGAGAAAGCAATTCCTCCTCCTTCTCAAAAGTCACCACCGGAAGAAGCGGACCAAAAACCTCCTCCTTCATCACCGCATCATCCCAACCCGCCTCCGGAAGAATTCTTGGAGCCATCTTCAAAGACTCTCGGTCATCCTCACCTTTGCGAATTTCCTCACCGCTTACCAAACCGAGCACGCGATCAAAGTGCCGTTCGTTAATCACGCGAGAGAGATCTTCCTCCCACGGCAGTTCCATCAACAAGACCTTCATCTTATCCACCAACTCACGATGAACCGATTTTTCAACCGCGACAAAATCAGGAGCAAAGCAAGTTTGCCCGGCATTGAAAAACTTTCCGATCAAAATTCTCTTCGCCGCAATCTGGATGTCCGCCGTGGCATCAACAAGACAAGGACACTTCCCTCCCAACTCCAAAACCGTTGGTGTCAATTTGCGTGCCGCCTTCTCTGCCACAATTCGCCCAACCTCGGTGCTCCCCGTAAAGAAGATGAAATCAAAGTCTTCCTCCAAGAGTTCTTCCGCAAGCTCCTTTCCTCCCAGCACCACCTTCACCACCTCAGAGGAAAAACACTCACTCAAGATCTCTTCCAAAAGAGCAGAGCAAGTTGGCGTCATTTCCGAAGGCTTTAACACCACGGAATTCCCAGCCGCAACCGCTGAAACCACCGGAGCCAAGGCCAACTGAATAGGATAATTCCACGGCGAAATCACCAGCACTCTGCCATAGGCATCAAGCTCCACCCGACTCCGACAAGGCCAGAACCAGATCGGACTTTTGACCTTCCTCGGCTTTAGCCACTTCTTCAGCTTCCGCCTCACCAGCCGAATCTCCTGTAGCACAAAAAAATACTCTGCGAGAAATGCCTCCACCTCCGGCTTCCCCAAATCAGCCGCCAGAGCAGCGATAATTTCTTCGCGCCGCGCTTTGATCCCCTCCTCCAGCTTCGCCAGCGCCTTCAAGCGCGCCCCAAGAGAGAGCTTGCCTCGAAAGGACGTCGACTCAGTAGGTTTGGACATGATCCGACCCTGCACTCTTAGCCCATAATTTCAAGCCAGAGCGATTTGACATCCCTGAAAATACGGCAAGGCTATCCGATATGAGTCAGAGCAACGTTGCCATTGTCGGAGGAGGCTTAGGTGGTCTCTCTGCCGCGATCTCGCTCCGTGCAGCCGGTTACCAAGTCGATCTTTTTGAAAAGAACGCCCAGCTCGGAGGAAAACTCAACGTCCTCGAAAAGGACGGCTTCACCTTCGATCTCGGGCCTTCCATTTTCACGCTTCCGCAATATTTCCGTAGCCTCTTTGCACGCGCCGGAAAGAACTTTGACGACTACGTCACCCTCGATGCGGTCACCCCACAGTGGCGAAACTTTTTTGAAGACGGCCTCGTCCTCGATCTGCATGACGACATGAAACTCATGCGCCAAGAGATCGAAAAACTCCCAGGGAACCCCGACGATCACTGGAGGGAATTTGAGAACTTCTTAAAATACGCCCGCGCGCAATCCGACATCGTCACCGCAGCCTATTTTGAGAATGGCCCCGACACCCTTTGGGATTTCCTTCGCCAAAAGAACCCGCTCAAGCTCTGGAGAAACTTGGACTATCGCTCCAGCATGTCGGAATCGATTGCGAAGCGACTGAGCGACCCGAAACTCCGCGCCATCTTTGAATACTTCATCAAGTATGTCGGCTCTTCCTCGCTCCACTCGCCCGGCCACATGAATATGATGTCGATCATCCAATTCGACCACGGACTCTGGTATGTCCGTGGAGGGATGTATGCCTTGGCCGAAGGCCTTGGAAAATTGATGACGGAAATGGGCATCCGAGTTCATCTCAATGCCGATGTCAGCGAAATCACCCGAAGCGGAAAAACCGTCACCGGACTTCGCCTCAAGGATGGCAGTGAGATCAAAGCCGACCTCGTGGTCAGCAATATGGAAGTCATTCCCTGCTATGAAAAACTCCTCGGCGAAGCTCCGCGCTTCATGAAGAAACTCCAAAAGTTCGCGCCCTCCTGCTCCGGGATCGTCGCGCATATTGGGACCAAAGTTCCCTACCCTCAATTGGCTCATCACAATTTCTTTTACAGTGAGAACCAGCACAAACACTTCCGCACGGTCTTCGATGACAAGCAACTCCCTCACGACCCCACCGTCTACGTCGTTGCACCCACCCGCACTGATCCCAGCAAGGCACCTGCGGGTTGTGACAATATCAAGATCCTCCCCCACATTCCTCCCCTTCAAAACGGCGAAGCGCTCCCGCGCGAAGATTACCTCGCCCTCTACCATCGCATTCTCGAAAAGATGGAACGCGCCGGCCTCAAGGATCTCCGCAAAAACATCATCACCGAAGACATCCTCTTTCCCGATGACATCGAGCGCATGTATCGCTCCAACCAAGGATCGATCTACGGAGTCGTCACCGATTGGAAAACGAACCGCAGCCTCAAAGCACCCAAGGTGAGTTCCAAATACGAGCGACTCTTCTTCTGCGGAGCCTCCACCAATCCCGGCGCGGGCATGCCCATGGTAGTCCTCTCTGGTCAGAAAGTCGCCGACCGCATCATCGCGAAGCATCCTCCACGTTGATAAAAAAAACGCGAAGGCCGAAGCCTCCGCGTTTTGAGAAGTGTGAGTGGAGGATTACTTTCCCCAAGCCTTGAGGAGCGCTTGGCCCATCTCGGAAGGAGTCTCGGCAACCACGATGCCCGCATCGGTCATCGCTGCTTTTTTGGCTTCAGCAGTTCCTTGTCCACCGGAAACAATCGCTCCCGCGTGTCCCATGCGGCGTCCCGGAGGCGCGGTCGCACCCGCAATGAATCCCGCGACGGGCTTCTTGCAGTTTTCCTTGATCCAAGCCGCTGCCTCTTCCTCAGCCGAACCACCGATTTCACCAATCATGATGATCGCTTCGGTTTCTGGGTCTTCATTGAAGAGCTTGATGATATCGAGGTGAGAAGTTCCATTGATGGGGTCTCCACCAATCCCGACACAAGTGCTTTGACCATAGCCAAGTGAGGTCACCTGCCAAACCGCCTCATAAGTAAGGGTGCCTGAACGAGAGAGAATTCCCACGTTGCCCTTTTTGTGAATGTAACCAGGCGCAATTCCGATCCGGCAACCGCCCGTGGAATCAGGACCTTCACCGGGAGTCACCACCCCAGGGCAGTTTGGTCCGATGAGGCGGGTCTTCGATCCGCGCATGTATTCCTTCACCCGCATCATGTCCATGACGGGGATTCCCTCGGTGATCGCGACGACGAGATCAACTCCAGCGTCAACCGCTTCGAGGATGGCATCGGCCGCAAAAGGAGGCGGCACGAAGATCGCGGAAGTGGTCGCTCCAGTTTGCGCCACCGCGTCAGACACGGTGTCGTAGACGGGAACTTTATGATCACCGTGATCGAAGGTCTGGCCTCCCTTTCCGGGAGTGACACCCGCCACAAGCGCGGTGCCATAATCGAGACTAAGACCGGCGTGGCGTCCGCCAAAACCACCGGTGATTCCTTGCACCAAAACCTTGGTGTCTGCATTTACGAGAATAGACATTTGAAAAAGTTATTAAGTTACTTGGTTATTAAGTTAAGAAGTGACCAGCGACTTAGACAGAAGCGACGGCCTTCTTTGCGGCGTCGGCGAGATCATCCGCACCAGTGATGGCGAGACCGGAGGCTTTCAAGGTTTCGCGACCAGCGGCCACATTGTTTCCTTCGAGACGAACGATGAGCGGAAGCTTCAAGCCCGTTTCCTGAACCGCAGCGACCACCCCTTCGGCGATCACGTTACAGTCCATGATTCCTCCAAAGATGTTGATTAAGATCGCCTCAACTTTGGGGTCCGACTGGATGATGTTAAAAGCACCCACAACTTGCTCCTTGGTGGCACCACCACCGACGTCGAGGAAGTTGGCGGGATCACCTCCGGAGAACTTGATGGCGTCCATCGTTGCCATCGCAAGACCCGCTCCGTTCACGAGGCAGGCGATGTTTCCATCAAGACCGATGTAGCTGAGGTCAAACTCAGAAGCGGCCACTTCACGTGGGTCCTCTTCTTCGATGTCGCGGTAAGCGAGCACCTCAGGGTGACGGTAAAGCGCGTTGTCATCGAAGCCAAATTTTGCATCGAGCGCGAGCACCTGTCCGTCGGTTGTTTCAACGAGCGGGTTAATCTCAACCATATCGCAATCGAGCGAGACGAAGAGCTTGTAGAGATTCTTGAGAAGCTTTCCAAACTCCTTGGCTGCGGGACCTTTAAATCCGAGAGCAGCCGTGAGCTTGCGCACTTCATAGCCCTGCAATCCCGCGAGCGGATGAATGAGCTGCTTGATGATCTTTTCGGGGCGATTCTCCGCCACTTCCTCAATGTCCATGCCACCCTCAACCGAAGCGACAATGACAGGACGGCTGGTGTCGCGATCCATCAGCATCGAAAGGTAATACTCATGCTTAATGTCAACCGCATCGGCAACCATGACCTTGCGGACGAGACGACCTTCTTCACCGGTCTGCTTCGTGACGAGCGTTTCGCCAATCATCTTCCCGGCGATCTCGCCAATGGCAGCGGCATCTTTGGTGAGGTGGACCCCCCCTTCAAAGCCATTTTTGAAGGTGCCCTTACCCCGGCCACCAGCGTGAACCTGAGCCTTCACGACCATGAGGTCGGAGCCAATTTCTTCTGCAATGGCTTTCGCCGCTTCAGCTGATTCGGCCATCTGACCCCGAGGACTGGGGACTTCAAAACGGTCGAACAACTCCTTTGCCTGATATTCGTGGATATTCATGCGGGAATCGGTGAAACGCTAGCCTTGCAGCCCTAAGGCGCAATGCTTAATCGACGAAAATACGAAGCTTGTCGGTCAAATTAGCCCTTCAACCATTTTGGTAAGGCTTTCTTGACCCAATCTTGGTCTCTCTTGGGCAGCTTATCCACCTCGATTAAAGGTGCATCCCGCTTGGCTTTCGCTTTTTCCTTATTCCGGTAAAAAAGCTCGCAGCGGTGCGCTAGAATGAGGTTCGCTAATTTATCCTCACCACCAGACCGGGCGAACTCTAAAGCGACCTGATAAGCTTCAAATTTCTCCTGATTGGTTTTTCCTTTCAATCGATAGGCCGTCAATCCGGCAGCATGGAACATCGCGTCGATCTTAAGCGGATGATCTCCCGGTAGTATCTTCGCAGCATCGACCACCTCTTGAGCAGTAAACAACCGAGTTTTAGACAGGCCATAGAAGTCATGAACATGCCGTAGCTCCCGCTCCTTATAATAAGGGCTGTCAAAGAGAGCCCGTAGGACCTTCGCCCGAAACGGCGCCATTTCCTCACTCCTCCAAGCTCCAGAAACCAGATCCTCAAATATCGCGTCGCGGTCTCGATCCTTGCGGACTTTTTCGAAACGCTCCTTATCGGGGTGGTTCTCAAGATGAGCTTTCCAATCCTCACTTTTGCCGACGAGGGAGTGAACGATAAGCGAGGCTCCATCGAGCGAATTTGAAGGGGCGCTACGATTTGGTATTTTTATGGCGAGATCGAAGAAATCACAGGCCGCGGCGAGAGTAGCCTCAGCGTCTTCACTGCTGCGGACGGCGGCCCTAACCAGTTCCCGCCCAATAAATCCGAAAACTTGATTGGATTGATAGCCAAGTCTCCAAGTATTATTTCCACCCGAAGCTATGACCTCTTGAAACTCTGTGAGCTTTTCAATGATGGGAGCAAAATTCTTAGCCTGCATCTCGATGTGAGCCACTCGTTTAAAGATCTCGAAGCCATCGGCCCGCTCGACCGAACTGCTATTTTGCTCAAAGACAAAACCGTCTCCGATCGACGTCCGCGCAAAAATTTCCCGTAACTCCGCTTCCACTGGCGACGAAGACTGGCGGTCAGTGGCTAGGATTCCCAGCGCTTGAAGGCGGGCGTCCCCTTTCAGCACAGCTCCTCTTTCAACAAACTCCTCGGCCAATTCCTGGAGTCGCGCCCCCCGCAGAACAGAATGAGGGGTCCCTTTCCCTTTCTTAGGATCACGAAGGCTCGCTAAAACCAATTCAAGATGGTAGCGGCTTCCTTCCTGAATTTCTTTAAGGAGAGTTCCGGCAAACTCGTGAAAGTCTTTGTCGTAAACCCCCAACTCCGCGGTGGAATAACTCCCAGCATTTGCTGGAAGCAACTTCTTCACCGATCCAAATTCTCCTGCCTCAGCAAAGCTTAACATGATTGCCAGATTCCCTCGGAAGCTCGCATAATCCTTTCGGAGGAGTTTACTGGCGATTTTCACTCGATCAGTTTTGAGAGCCAACTTAATCAAACTCACAACCAGCTCGGGCACTTTACCTCCACGCCTAGATTGAGCGACTTTGGGAGAGAGGAGATGCTGGTCCGCTAGATCGACGACAGCCCCACCCACTTCTACGAGCTCGGGGAAATCTAGCTCAGAGAGTTTTGTCAGCGTCCGATTTAACGAGCTACCGGCGATATTCCGCTCACTGGCGCAGTAAGAAGCCATGATTTTAGAGATCTCTTCAAAGATCCGCTTGTCGGAATGAAGAGCAGGCGCGCGATCACTCATGCGAGAAAGAAATTCCACCTTGAAGGCTGGCGAGAGCTCATCACTCTGCAAAATGGTAAGATAGTTGAGGCGAGCTTTTTCCAATCTCTCAGCATCTTTCTTACTCTTCCATGCTTCATGATTCCTCACCATTTTTACAAGGCAAGAGAGAATTGGTGCATGTTCGGCAAAGTGTTTCTCGTGCTTTTCCAGCTTCTTGAATTCTTTCGCATTCAGGGCACTCTTAGACCAAAACACCGCTAGTTTTGCTTCTTGCCTTGGATTTAGACCCTCCAACCAAGTCACTATCGTAGAAGGATTCTGACTTTCTTTGGGCTTTTTATCGGTGCCTATAAACTGATCCCACAACCAATCGCGGGAGTAGGGAGATGATCCGGAGGGCTCCAGTAAAGTTTCTCCAATGTCACTCTCGTAGATCGTATCGAGGAGGCGGACTTGCTGCGGCAGATTGAGCTGGGATTCCCCCCTCTGCAGTAATCTCAGGAGAGACTCCATCCACTGATCTTCCTGCCTAAGATAGACGCCGTTTCGGGAACTGCGGCCCGTTGATTTCGCGGCTTTGATGTCTTTGAGCGCTCGGATCACGACCTTGTGACCCAGCTCTTCATCGGCAGAAATCGCAGGCACTAATTCCGCCCAGAATTCATCATCATCTCTACTCCCAATCCCGGGCACGCCATTTTCTAGCCATTTTTTCAAGCGAGCCTGTCTCTCGGCATTGGCCTCTTTTGAGAACGCCTTGAAGAGTTCGCGCAGCGGTGCAGAGACCTCAGCCTCATCCATTCTCGGGAACCACTTCCGTAGAATTTCAAATGAGCGATCAGGGTGACGGTCTGCCAATTTTTTGACAAAATCTAGATTCTCCTCCAGAAAAGGCTTCATCAATTTCTGCCCACCAGCCTGATCGAGCAAGGAAGCTGCTGCCACTTTTTGAAGGACAGGGTGCAGCTCCTTTTCTTTGAGGATGAGCTGACTCAGCTTCTTTTTAACGCCACTGTTACCGTTCAAACGGATCAGAGGAACCCTCTCCGCCACGATCAGAAAATGCTCCAAGCTCACTTCAACTTCGGAAGTGAGCAGTTGATTTTCGAGAATCGTTTTTAGCGCAGCTTCTGGATGGGTGTATCTCGGCGCCCAAGCTTTCTCAACAGAGCTATCCAAATTGTAGACGAACTGATCGAGTGAGTGTCTCTCGACGAAGAGCAAGGTCGTCTTAACGAGCTCAGGGTGGCTCAGCAATTTGCGACTCACATCTTGAAAAGCCCATCCCGCCTGTTCGTATTTTTGGGGTAAACCATCCTCCCCCAGCTGAGCAAGGACTTCCCATTTATCACTCGGACCGTAGCCACCTTCGAAAACACGCGTTAAGAATGCCTCATATTTTTCAGGCCCTGAAGTGCGTAGTCTCCACGCACCCCAGTCTCCCACGAGGTTGGCCCAGTCCCCATTCCCCGAGCCGTAACCATATTGGTGCGAGGAATCAGCAGAGTCAAAAAAGAGCCCCTCCAGATCATCCGCCCATGGCCCTGCTTTAGGGGAAAAGAACAAAAGCTGTCTCGCAAAGGCGATTACTTGGAGACGCTTCGATGCGGGGAGATCCTCTTTCCAAGCCGCGTAGATCTTCTCTGCTTCGGCAGGCTCGGCCTCTGCGAGAGCCCGCGCTTCTTCTAAAAGCTCAACGAGTTTTGGATTCGTTTTTCGAATCTTCTCCAGCAATTCTGGAGTGATTACCTCAAGGTCCGTTTTCGCGGCATGCTCCATCAACCAGCCCATCGGATTCTTAGCATTATTAAGCTGCCCAGAACTCGTCGACCCGTTTTTATAATACTTGGACCAGAGATTGTTTTGGCCAAAGCGATTTGAGCCTTCCTTCTTCTCAAACATTGTTTCCATCGCCACCCTTGCCAGCTTGATCAGATCGTCATCACTCAGCCCCAGTCCCGCTCTTGCCGACTCCAGAAGCATGAAACCTTGCTCGGCAATTTGCGGATGTTTCGTCATCGCGACGAAGACGGCTTCTGCGGCATCGTTTCGCTTTTGGATGGCCTTTTTATCAGCCTCCTCACTTTGATTATAGCCACTACCAATATCGACAAGTGCTGGCAGACTTTCATTGCCCACGTAAGTATCGCCCGCGAAGCTCAGGATGTGATAAGGCACCCACGATAAGTTGCGCCCCACTTCGCCGGATGGCGGCAGTGTCTCAAGAAATTGCTCGGTCAATTTACACAGTCCTAAATAATGGTCCAAATTCCGGCCAGAGTCTGAACTCTCCCACAAGGCGGCAAAGATCTGCCCCGAGGCCTCGACATCAATTTTACCATTCTTGCGGATGACCAGACGGTCGTGATCTAGCTCTTTAAGTGGAATGCTTCTCACGACCCCCATCAGGGCCTCAACGTGATCGGCATCCTTCGCTAAAACTTTTTCAAAGAGCTGTTTGGCCTTCTTCTTACTTCCAAAGAGTTCCTGCGCTTTGGCAAATCCCAGGATCCTCTTCGTGCTCTCGGTCTCACCTGGGTCGAGCTTTTTCAAGGTCTCCTCTTTGAGCTCCCTGCTCGTTAGTTTTTCAGCGAGTTCTTCGAGTTCCCACTCGTTCCCCTGCCGACTCACCAGCGAGCGAAACTGCTTCGCAGCCTCGCGCGCCGCGCCATCGATATTCCCCTCTTTTTTTAGCTTACCAATCCGGTCCTCCTGTTGACGAGAAGAAGGCCTGATCAAATTTAGACCTTGAGAAGATCCGGCTGGCTTTGGCGCTGCGGCAAGACGCTCGGCCTCATCTTTTAAGCCCAGTTTCACCAAAATTTCACCAAGCTGCTCGCGCTCATCAACTCCTAGAACCCGGCGCAATCTTAAAGCCGCACGCTTCGCGGTTTCCGCCTCGATCTTGAGCTCTTTCTGCTCGATTAATTGGCTCCCCACCACAGCAAGATGGCCATCGACCATCTTCCGAGAATCCCGTGAGAGAGGGAGCATTCTCAACTTCAGAAGAGCATCATAAGCGCGGGGATCATCGCGATCGTGGAGATATCCAGCTGCAAAAAGGAGCGAGCTTTCTTCTCGCGAAAGCAACATTGCCTCAATCAACTCCTTGGCCTCGTCCTCTTTTCCGATCGAGATAAAGGCGAGCGCTCGCAACGCAGGATTCTTAATCTGAGCGGCTTCTTCCCCGAAGTCTGTGAGCGGCTTTTCCTTCAGTAATCCATCCTCCTGAAGTTGGAGTTGGGCGAGCAACTTCGCTTGAGCATCGTTGGTCTTTTCGGTTCCACTTTTCTGAGCCTTGGTGGGAAACAGGGAAAGAAGCTGCCCCGGAACCCCCTTCAAACTCGTGGGAGGAAAACTTGGGGGTTGGAGATAGCGTCTTGATTGAGAGGAATTTCCAAAAAAGATCATACCCATCACTCCTCCAGGAGCCACGCCCCCCTTTTCCGATTCCTGCCACTCACAAAAGCGATTGATCAAATTTAAGGCCGTCTCGTTTTGGCCCTCACTCAAAAGGAACGAAACCACCGATGGCATCCACCCCCAGTTCTTGGGCTTCTCTAGAGTTCCGAGAGCCCGTTCCGCCATGAAGTTTTTGATAGGCTTCATATCCTTACCTCCACTCGCCTGCTCTCCGTATGGGGAAAACGCGTAGAAGCTCAGCATCTGCATGATTTGATCAATCTCATTTCGCGGTAGGCTCTCCACCGCCGCAGTCAGTGCCTCCACGACCATCTCACTGCTCACCTCTGGACTCTGCATTGCCGGAAATGCGACCAGAGCAAAGACCTCAGGATGTTCTTCCAGAAGCAATTCTCTGGCCTTCTTAAAATCCTCCAGCGTGATCCCTCCGCTATTTCCTTTATAGATCATATTCATGGCGAAAAGCCCCTTATTATCGGGATCTTCCTTCACCTTTTCCGCTAAGATCATTTGCCCTTTTTGCTGATCACCTGTCATGATCATTGCCAGCAATTCCACATCGTGAATCCCTGGAAGGACGAGGGACTCGCGGGCTTCCGCCTGTTGATCCTCAGGCAGCTCACTAAGAATAGCTGAACCTTGGATGAGACTTAGCAACTGCAATTCACGAGGCGTCCCTGGCAGGGAGATCGGCGTGCGCAGGGCCGCATTCATCTGCTGATGAGGCTGACCAGTGAGAAACTGCTGGTAAGGGGTCAACTCAGACCAGCCATTTACCTCGAACAAGTTGTTCCACCAGCCCATTCCCGGCGAGGTGTTTTTGGCCGATACCAATGGCTTCAAACCTGCGATCTCATTTCCTCCCTGAAGAAGTAAGGTGAATGCCGAAATCGCCTCCTCATGGTCTCCTGCCAATTTCAGGGTCATTGCCTCAAGGTATTTCAGACGCCAATCCCCCTCATGCCTCCCAAGGTGTTTCTGAAGGAAGACCATCGCCTGCTCTGTCTCCTGAGCCCGGATGAGACTCTGCACAACTCCCTCTAATCCACGCGGGTCGCTCAACATTTCAGGAATGTCTCCAAGAATATCGAGCCCGCTCTGCACTTCTCCATTTTTTAAAAGAAGACTCGCGAGGCGCTTCTTTGACTCCGGTGTTTTGTCACGCTTTACCGCGTCTCTTAAAATCCCCACCGCTCGATCAAACTCCCCCGCTCTTTCTTCCACCTCCGCAATACGAGCTAGAAGTTGCGTATCTTCAGGGCGGCGGCGTGACGCTTCTAAAAGCGCCGAGCGGCGTTCCTCGTAATTATCGAGCACTCTATGAACTTCCGCAATCGCCAGCAGGGGCGCGACCGAGCGCGGATTGCTCCTCTTCCGGCGATCAAAGTCTTCCAAAAGTTCCTCCAACCTCCCTTCTCTTTCCGCAAGCTGAGCCATCTCACCCGCCCACTTCAACTTCGTCTCCAACTTCTCTGACTCAGAATAAAGCTGCTCATAAATCCGCTGCGCCGGCATGTATTCCGCCGCCTCGATCAAAGCCGCCGCCAACTCGGCACGACGTTCTTCATCTGCTCCAAACTTCCCAATCATCCGCCGCAATTCCACCACCGCATCATCGGGCTGACCATTAGCCTGCAAGAGCTTCGCTCGACGCTTCCAAGCCGAGTGATCCCCCGGCGCAATCCGCTTCCAATCGTCCACTGCCGCCAAGGCCTTCTCATAACCTCCTGAACGTTCCAAAAGGTCAACAAGACGACGCAGATGCACCGTCTTACGACCCTCCGGCGTTTCGATAATCCCCCGCAAAATCACAATCGCCTCCTCCAAATTCCCGCGATCTTCTTCAAAGCGCACCCGGTAAAAACGTGCCAGACTCCCATCCTCACGAGCCGCCGCTTTGGTCAAAGTTTCCGAAGCCTTCATCGAGTCCCCTTGGTCAGCATAGATTGCCGAAAGCAGACACTGACCCGTCACGCCCAAATCGGCCTGCCCTGCGAGCGAAGTCTGAATCTCTTCCTTCTTCTCAGCCCGTGCAATGAGACGCAACGCCGTCTGCACCGCGCCTTCGAGCTCAGTGGGCGTCGTCGCCTGATTCACCAATGCCAGCCCCTGCGGGATCGCCTTGCTCGCCTCCTCGACCGAACTCGCCAGCTTACAATACTGCGTCAAAATCAGGGGATCATTTTCAAACTCTCCCACCCGTTTTCCAAGGATCCCAAAAGCCACCTCCCCTTTTCCATGACTGCTCAAAGAACGCGCCACGCGCAAAAGCCCCTCACGATCCGCCCCCTTCGCCATCTCATTCCAAATCGCCAGCGCTTCCTCCTCCTTCTTATTCTGAATCAAAAACGAGGCCAATCCCTCCGCCACCTCTACCGAATCCGCAAAGCTCGTGCGCCCTTCCCGCAGCATCGCCTCCGCCTCCGCCAAAAGCTTCGACTGCTCATAAAGCGCCGCCGTCGCTAGCAAGCCCTCCGGCGTTCCTTTTTTCAATTCCGCCACTTTCGCCAGCGCCACTTTGAGTCCTTCTTGATCATTTAATTTCGCCTCAATCCGCGAAAGCCGCTCCCACAAAAGCGCATCATCCTTCCGCTGTTCCAGCAAGGCCACGAGCTCCTCTTTGGCCTCTTTCCACTTCTCGTTCGATTCCAAGAAGGCCACGAATTCCTCGCGATTTCCCAAATCTCCCGGCGTAATCTTTAAGACCTCACGAAAGAGCTCAATCGCCTCCTTCATCTCATCATTCAGCGCCATCTGCCGCGCCAACACCTTCCGGATCGAAACCCGTCGCGGATGTTCCTCACGCAGTTTTTGATAAAAGTCCCGTAGCCCCTTGATGTCATCCTCTTTCAAAAAGACCCGCTCCACCTGCGCCAGAACCTCGCGCTCCAACCACGTCCCCTCACCCGTTGCTGACATGATCTCTTCATAAGTCTTCAGACCCGCCTCACGATCCCCCGCAAGGATTTGAATATCTCCCAAACGCAAACGCCGCAGCGTCTTCTTGTATGGATCCTTCGTCATCTCGACCAAACCGGTCGAAGCCTCAATCGCATCCTTATAAAGTCCCTCCATCACCTCGACCTCGATCAAGTCCTCGCGCAAATCTTCATCTTTCGGGTATGCCGCAATCACTTCTTTCCAAGCCTTCACCGCCTCCTCGACCTGCCCCGAACGTGCCAGATACATCCCTTTCAATTTCGATGCCTCAATCGCCGCCTTCTCGTCCTTCATCGCCACTTCCAAATCCACCAAAGCCGCCTCAAAAGCCAACAAGCGCGCCTGCATCTTCGCACGCGAAAGCCTCAAGTCCGCACTCTCACCATTCAGCTTCACCGCCTCATTCAGCGCCTTCAGCGCCTCCTCATCTTCCCCGAGATACTGATGCAAGGCCCCCAACACTCGCCAATTCGCATCCGTCCCCTTCTTCGCCTCACTCTCCAACCACCCCGTCAAACCCGCCTTACTCCCTGTATCCAACCACGCATCCACAAATCGACTAAAGACCATCGCATTCCCCGGCTTCTTCAAAAGCAAAGAATGATAACGCGCCGCCTTCTCATTCGGCTCCTCAACATCCTGAGCCGTCAGGGGCAGCAGCCCTACGAAAGAAAGAAAAACACAAAGAACCCCTATATAAAGTCGATCAAGCTTCATGGATAACAGACTGTCATCTTTCAAATATCTGACCAGTGGAATTTAACCTCCTTTTTGGAATCCCCGCCAGCCTCTACAAACCCACCCCCTACGGAGCTTGGGCTTTAGCCCGAGTCCCCTCAACCAAGCATCTCAACCCAGCATCTCAACCCAAGCCTCCTCCCCTGCTCCGCGTGAGGCTCCCCAGAACCCAAGCCCCAAAACAACACTCCCCCCTCTTGCATCTTCCATCCGAAAATGCCAAAACCAATTCCGTGTCCGACACCTCCCTCAACCAGCAAGACGCACCACGCTCCCCCTTCGCCGGCTGTCTCATTCTCATCGTCATGGCGATCGTCGTCATCATCCTCATTGCCTCAGCTGGATACAGCATCAAAAAGCAAACCGACTCCGTGAAAACCTTCACCGAAGAAGAAGCCAAACCCGCCCCCATCGCCGACCTCAGCAACCATGAGCCCGAACTCAACTCGCTCATGAACCGCATCCGCCACTTCGACCACGAGATCCAAAATAGCCGCCCCGCCCAACTCGAACTCACCCCAACCGAAGTCAACTACACCTTCGCCCACTTCGAAGTCTTCAAAAACTTCCGCGGCCAACTCTTCTTTAACGACTTCACCGACTCCCAGATCACTGGAAACATCCACTACCCCCTCAACTCGACCAAAAACCTCCCGAAATTCGTCCGCGATACCCTAAATATTGAAACCCGGGATAACAACATCAACGGGACCTTCATCGGCACCCCCCTCCTCACCGATGGTAAACTCATCCTAAATCTCAGCGAAATCAAACCCGAGCGAGGCCAGATCCCCGAAGCTCTCTTCTCCAATATCTCCCGCACCCTCATCTCCGGAGAACTCGAAAAACAACTCGAAGACGACCCCAAAAATCCCCCCGCTCTCCTCACAAAGCTCAAAAAGCTCACCTCACTCACTCTCAAAGACGGAAAACTCTGCCTCGCCTACACCCCAGGCGAAACCCCACCCAGCATCAAAGAAGAATCCGACGCCATGGCCACCAAAGCCAAGCAACTCGTTGCCCTCGGAGCCATCATCTTCATCCTCACCATGATTCTCCTCTTCATCGTCCTCAGCCGACGCCAAAGAGCGAAACGCGAAGCCGCCGGCCACGTATAAAAAATCTGAAAAAGTTTGATAAGCCGATCTCTCGGTGTCGTTATCTTCACATGCTGAATAAGACCCTTATTTTAGCGGCCGTATTATCAACCGCCGCCCAAGCCAATCCCTCCGCCGAGCCCGCTACCAAGCCCGCACAAACGCCACCTGCCAAAAAAGCAGCTCCTGGCGACCTCAAAAAGATCGACACCGTAGTACCTGTCGGAAAAGCCAAGAAGATCGAAGAGGCCGAGAAACCTGCCAAGCTCGTTCCGACAGCTAAAAAAAGCAAACCTTCTGCCCCAACCAAACAGGAAAAACCTCCCAAAAAAGAGGAAACAAAAGCTCCCGAAAAAAAGGAAAATTCAGACCCTGAACTCGAAGAAGCTCGCGCTGAACAAGAGCGCCTCTCCGTCTTAAATGCCCTCGCAACTGAGAGACAGAAGCACGACACCCTCGACCTCCGCAGTGAGATCGCCAGACTCAAACTGGAAAAAGAACTCCTCACCGAACGCCTCGCCCTCGCCTCAGCCAAAGAAAATTCCGGCCACGCAGACGCCATCGCCAAGTTCAATGCCGAGAAAGAAAAACTCACCCGCGAAGCCTCGCTCGCCAAACTTGAAGCCGACAAACTCGGGAGCGAACTCAAAGCCATCCAAGCCGCCTCATCCCTCAAAACCTCCGCCATGATGGCCGAGATCTCTGAGATCGAAACAGCCAACAAGCGCAGCGACTACGCCAACGCCGAGCCTCAATACCTCGACAACCCTCTCAAAAAGGACGGCACCCTCGTCATCTCCGATCGCCGTATTCCCTTCAATGGACCCGTCACTAGCAAACTCGCTGACAACGTCACCGAACGCATCAACTACTTCAACAACAAGGACCCCAAAAAGCCCATCTTCATCGTCATCGATGACTCGCCCGGTGGCTCCGTCATGGCTGGATACCGCATCCTCAAATCCATGGAAGGCTCCTCTGCTCCCGTCTACGTCGTCGTGAAATCCTTCGCCGCCTCCATGGCCGCCTCCATCACCACCTTAGCCGAAAAATCATTCGTCTATCCAAACGCCGTCATTCTTCACCACCAGCTCAGCCAAACTTTCATGTTCTCCAGCATGAATCTCACTGACCAAAAAGAGAACTACGAGGACATGAAGAAATGGTGGGACCGCCTCGCCGACCCCATCGCTCAAAAAATGGGCATCACTTCCGATGAATTCATCGAAATGATGTATAAGAAAACCGTCTCGGGCGACTGGACCGAATTCGGAGACGACGCCGTCAAACTCAAGTGGGCCGACCACGTTGTCACCCGTATCCACGAAACCGCTCTCCTCAAAAACCCTGACGCAAAAAAACCTCCCGTCGCCACCACCACAACCCGCAGAAGCGAAAACGGCCTCACCCCCGCCATCGATGAAAACGGAAATCCCTACATGATCCTCCCCCGTCGCAATCCCAAAGACGTCTACATGATGCACAACCCTGACGGCTACTACCGCTTCAAGTAAGCTCAAACTTCAAACCAACACAGCCTGGCTTTCGCAAGAAGCCGGGCTTTATCCGGCCATTTTTTCTTCACCGCCGCTGACTCAATGGCTAAACGAAATGAGGCCATTTCTAACTGAAAAATTCGTATTCTCCCTCAAATCCCTTCAGGGAAAAATGGCCGATTGATTTCGCCGAGTAATGGCAGACTAGTTTCTCATGTGCCGTCGCGCTTAAAAGACATGCCACCCCGGCAATCGCACCGATTTTTTCCATCCGGAAGAGGAAGTTGAGTTCTGGCCCGATCATTTCCTGCTCGCCAGCCGTTCCGGCACCTGAGGTGGTGATCTTGCCGAAGTGGATCGCCAGCCGGAAACTGAGCTCCGAGCCATCTTGAATCTCTCTGAGAGCAGTGAGTGTTTCCGCAACCTGCGCTGGCTGATCGACAGGCCATCCGCCGAGCCAACCATCGCCGAGGTATTTGTGAATCACGCCATCGTGCCTCTGCATCACGGCCCGGGTCTCGGCGATCCAAGAACCGACAGTATGGGCCAGATCGGCCGAGTTGAGGCGCTGGCTTAGCGGAGTGAAGTCCGCAATATCCGCGACAATCACCCACTGCGGAGAGACGCGGACCTCCAGAAGAGTTGGTCCGGCCAAGGAATCCACCACAGATTCGGACCCTGCGGCAGAAAACCGCAGAAAATCAGTGCCGATACGAATGAGATCTCCAGTCGCGAGCTTCAAAGGCCGGGCGACGGGACGGTTATTGACCTGAGTGCCATTGCTACTGCCGAGATCAACGATCCAGTAGCCGTCATTCCCTTGGTTGTGGATTAAGGCATGACGGCGAGATATACCCTCGCCAGATAGGATCAAATGATTCTCCGAAGATCTGCCAATCGAGCAGGCATCTCGAATGGAGACCTCTGTTCCATTATCGAGTGTCAGGAAGGCTTGGGATGAGGACATGATAGGAAATCTACTCATTTCCCTCCACGGAGGGAGAAGAAATTTTCAGGTCATGGAGGAAGGTATGCTCCCAATACCAGCCGATGCTATGAACTTCCAAGACGATAGGAGAGCTTAAGTCGAGATCATCCGGCAGCGTGACGCTGTGATAACGCCACTTTGAACCGGAACGTCCGGAATAAAGCGTCTTTCCTTTGTGGGTGACCCGGATCTCGCCCCCATCGGTATTATCCCATCCTGTCGCGAAGAAGCTGAGTTTACGGCCTTTGACCGAAAGGGAGTCGAGGGAAAAACTCAGAGTCGCGGGAGTTTCTTTAGCAACGGGACTAATCACGAGCACGGCCTTTTTTCCGCGGTGCTTTTGCAGCCAGATGGGACCGTCCTTAAAGCCCTCCTCGGGCCAGATGAGCGGCCAGTTGAAGCGCATCGCCGTTGAGGCTGTCTCGCCAGACTGAATGATCGCTTTCCTGCCCATCGCCAGTTTGGCTTCAAGTTCAGCCAAACGCTTCCACTCTTTTTGCAAGCGGGCTTCCGTTTGGTCCTCCTTCCAAATGAGCAAGTCATCGAGGTCTGTGTGATCGTGGCCTCTGCGATACTCCCCTCGGATTTGGAAACCCGTGAGAGCCGCGAGCACTTCTTTAAGAACCTCTTCCGTGGCGGCATCGCCCTCCAAGGTGTCACATTTCCAGCCACCATCGGCAGAAAAAGGAATCAGGTAAGTGGTGAAGCGCGTATAAGGAGGGTGCTTTAAGGCCCGCACGAGAACTTTATCCTTGGAGCGTAAGATAATGTCGGGAGCGATAAAATCACTACCATTGTGATGCCGGCGGAGGCGGAATTCCAACAAGGCCCCGTAGATCGCCGACTTATCTCCCAGAAACTTCGCAGGGGCATTAAAATATCCGTCCTTCCCGTTCCCATTCGGTTCGTAAAAAGTCAGCACGCCGCCCCCTGGCCCGGGCTTGTAGTAGTATGGCGGAAAATCTGCATTCCAAAAGACGCTGTCAATAGCACTGCCGTCCAAAATCGTTCCCGTCCAGCCATCGCGCACGGCACTGACCTTATCGAAGCTCTCGCGGACGAAGATCTCATCCTTGTTCGTCACAACCTTCGGGGCCGGCTTGAAGAACTCAGCAACCGTCGTATCAGGTTCAAGGAGCTGCCTGTTAAAGCTGTAACAGAGGTGAGTCAGTCCCTTTTTACCTTGAAAAATGCCCAAACCCTCTTGGCTATTTGGCACGGCCAGTGAAGTGAGCGATTTCATTCTCACGAGCGGGGCCAGTGACTTGACCCGCGCCCGATCAATCAAGACATACTTGAGGGTAGAGATATTTTGAAGCGGACTCACATCAAGTTCGTCAGTCTGGGTATCAATGATGATGCGGTGCAGCGGCATCTTCGCGAGGGGACTCAGATCCGTGATATTGGTACCGCGCAGATCCAGATCGATCCCTCCCATATCCCGGACCGTGAGACGGTCCGGGCGGACATCTTTGGCGTCGGTTTGGCGAATCGTGCTCTCCCACTTTTTCCACTGCTCATTGCTGAGGCGCATCCACTTGCGGAACTCTTCGCCGGGGTAATAGCCGTGCTTGAGATTGGTGCGGTTGTGCACAACGTTTCGGAGCTTTGTCAGCTGCGAAACATCGACTCTAGCGAGGTGATCAGGCAATTGAACAAGCTCCAGCTCAGTAAGGTCACTCAGAGCCGACATGTCAGTCAGTTCACGAGAGGTGGCATAGAGGCGACGAAGTTTCATTCCACGAAGATCATCGAATGAGGTTACTCCTGAGCCGGTGATGGTAAGTTCCGTCAGTGAAAACTGCGAAAGCGACGAGAGATCGACAATGCTTTTCGCCCTCCACAAATTAAGGCCAGTCAAGGGCATATCACGCAGAAGTGAGAGATCAGAGATGCCTGTTTGTGATAGATCAAGATAACCAATCTTACGGCCATTGAGCAGTGCTAGGTGCTCGTTTCCTAATCCTCTCATGCCCTTCAAGCTGAGCGTAAAACTCTCATCCTTGTCCCTTTTTATTCGATCCAGCGACCAGCCGTCGAGTTCGGTAATGGCACCCAACTTCTTGGCGAAGGCCAAGATCTCTGGATCCGGCGGAGTCTCGGATGGGGCGGGCTTTTTGTCTTTCTCGCTAACTTGCGGAGCGTCGGTCTCTTTTAAAATTACGGAAGCGCGTTTTTGGGCAGCAAGTGCGGCATTTAACCGAGCGATGATGTCTGCGGTGAGGCGTTGCTCCTCGCCGATTTCAGCTGCGAGGCTTTCGGTGAGTTCGAGATTCTCTTGAACGACAGGGTCCGGCTTGATCGCAAGCGCGCGACGGTAGATTGGAATGGCGGTGCTGAATCGACCACTGGCTTGGAGCAGGTTCGCCTTTGCCACGAGGTAGCTGGCCTCGCGCGGGCGGGCTGCGAGAGCTCGGTCGATACTTTTCAAGGCCTCCTCGACATTGCCGGAGCGCAGTGAGAGGCCAGAGAGAGCGGCATAGATTTCATCGGAATTCCCAAGAGTGGCGAGCGCTTCATCGGCCCGCTTCTTCATGTCCTTGATTCGATCCAGCGCGGTGAGGGCGCGGTCGCGCTCGCGGCTGGTTTCAGCCCGGGCGCTTTCGGTTTGACCGAGCGCATCAGTGGCAACATCGCGCTGACGTTCAGCCTCTTGGCGGGCGGGTTCAACGAGAGCCAAGGCATCTTCCGCTTCGCCACGAGCAACCTCCGCAAGATTCCGTTCGTGAACGACATTTGTCAGAAACCAGATGGAGGACGCCGCAAGCAGTAAAATGGCACCTACGACCGTCAAACACATTGCGCGGTGACGTTGAAAAAAGAGCGAAAGATGAGTCAGCAGCGAGGCTTCTTCTGCTCCGGTGGCATAACCGGTCTGATAAGCGCTGAGGTCGGCCTGGAGATCTGCGACGCTAGCGTAACGCTGATCGGGATCAAGCGCGGTAGCCTTTGCTGCGATGGCACTGAGCGAGGACGGGGCCTTTTTTCCCGGGACATGCGGCAGTGGATCGGTTGGCGGAGGGTCGAACTGACCTTGGGCAATCTTTTGAACGATCTCCAATGGACTAGAGCCTGTCACAAGCGGGTGTAGGTGAAGGATCTCGTGGAGAATAGCACCTAGGGCAAAAATATCAGAACGCTGATCGAGAATGGAAATCCGCCCCTGGGCCTGCTCTGGAGACATGTAAGCGGGGGTGCCCAAAATCGCGCCATCCATCGTGCCACCGCTCTGCGGAATGAGCGGATCATCGGCGACGGATTCCGTATGGCCCTCTTGCAAATCCTTGGCCAGCCCCCAGTCCATAACGAGAACCTCACCAAAATCTCCGAGCATGATATTGTCCGGCTTCAGGTCACGATGAATCACCCCGCGAGCGTGGGAAAAAGCCAGGGCATCACAGATTTTCTGAAAAATGATCAACAGCTCACTCAGGGGACGCGCCGCAATGGCCTGTGGAATGGCGGAGCTCACCTCGGCGAGGACTTGGGTGAGCGTGAAGCCGCGCACCAGCTTCATCGTGTAAAAAATACGCTCGTCATTATCTACACCCAGCTCATGCACGGGCACTATGTTCGGGTGCTCTAGCTTACCGGTAATGCGGGCTTCATTGACAAAGCGGGCCGTGGCGTGGGCATCATCCTCCTTCAACATCACCTTCATCGCGACAAGGCGGCCCATCGCGTTCTGCTGGGCTTGGAGAATCGCTCCCATGCCGCCTTTAGCGATCATTTCTCCGGCTGCGTAGCTGGCGACAGAGTTCAAAACCAGCGCGGCAGGTGGCGTGGTGAGATTAAGAGACACCTCACCCAAATAAACCACCGAGCCCTCTGGAATGGTGCAATCACCGATGATTAAAGCATCATCTAAAAGAGAGCCGCTCTGACTCCCAAGATCCGAAAATGAAGCTCCACCTGTATCGATCATCAGCCGGGCATGCTGGAGCGAGATCGAGGGATCATTGATCATGATGTCACTGTCCTCACTCCGCCCGATGACATATTCGCCAACTGGGAGCACTCCGCTAAAAAGGATCTCGTCTGTAGAAGATTTGATGCAAACTAGTTTCATATTGAAAGGACTTGGTCGTGGTTCATTCTCCGCCTTCAAAAGAAAGCTCTACCCGGTAGATCCCCAGCTTGCCCAATGCGCTGCTGTCTTTGAGCTCAATGATTCCATCAGCGACGAGCGGCCCCTGACTACTGACGGCTTGCCAGCTTTTTGCCTCGACTGAATATTTGGCAAGCCGATAGGTCCGTCCCGCTTTCCCGGCGACTGTCGCGAGGTAGCTATTCAGGCCTGACTTTGTTCCACTAAGGACCTGCAAGAAGTCGTTCGCATCGTTCGGGTTAGTTCCGGCGCCATACTCATCGAGGTTGCTTGCTCCGTCCCCATCGGGGTCGGCTTCGTCGGCTCCGGTGCCCGTGTTTTCGGCACTCCCGAAGTTGGCCACTCGCCAAGTTTCAATCGCATTGAATAAAGGCGCGTAAGTGAAGGTGATTGTGGTCAGTTGATTATTGGTAACCTGCATCACTTGTGCGGTGGGAGCGCGGAAACCGGGGACATCCTTAAGGGTGAGATCATAGACTCCGCCGTCGAGACCATTACGCTGGTTCCCACTCGTACTTGTGAAGCCCTCTGCTCCCAGCGCCCACGCTGCTCCGGCCTCGCGAGCGGACGCAGGCTCGATGATGACTTTAAGCGCTCCCGGCGCAGGCTCACCTTCCCCAAAGGAAACGACCGTGCTCAAGGTGATCCCGCCGCCCGTGTTATTGCCGCCACCGGTCGCACTAATCCGGGCTTCACGGAAGAGGGCCGTCACTCTGCTATCGATTGCCCGCACTACCGCCCGGCCATCGCCCCCGAGATAAATCCCGGCGGGATAGAAGGTTCCGTTTTCACGAGCTACGCAAAGTGGCGCTCCTGATAGCCCACCTAATCCGAGAAGGTCGCGAGTCGAATAGGTGCTCTCGCCCGCTGCAGTGAAGGAAACATTGCCCGGAGGGGTAGCATGGAGGCGACCCCGGTCGCTGGCTGGGACTCCTTCGACGGGATAACCAACAAGCGTTTTCAGGCTGGTGGAGGTGAGGTATTCGTTGACTGCGAGGTCGCTCGCCAAGTATCCGCTCTGCGCTCCGCGACCGATCTCTTCTGCGAAGTAAACCGCCGCGACGTCGAGCGACTGCGATTGTGGAGAAGAGGTGCCAGGAGTCCTTTCGGCGGTACGTCGGGCGGCATAACCGGTCATGAGGTGAACTCCTTGGGCCGCTTGCGGCAGCGGCTCGTGAATATCGGCATCACGTTGAAAGAGCCATTCGAGATCAGGCACAAATGTGAGAGTGCTATCATCAAAGACAACATGCCCAGCTGTCGCAACCACCCGCTCACTCACGGCAAAGCCAGTTCCACTTCCCACCGAGCTGCGGAGTTGGCCAACGCTCGCGGCAGAGGAATCAACCGCCGCGAGATCGTAAGGCAGGACCTCGGCAGGTGTGCCAGTGGCCTCTCCTGCCAGGAAGTAAGTGAGAACAGATTCGCTCACAAGGTTCGCTCGGACTTCCGCGCTCACGAGAGAAGGCGTCCGACGTTCAGAGACTGGCTTGCACTCGATGACATGGAAACCCACTGCAAGATTCGCGGCACTCGCATCGCTATCCCGCCAAGTGGTCTCGCCGAGGAGCCGCCATTGCGCGAGTCCTATGGAGGCGAGCGAGTCGGGCTTCAAGATGACTCGCAGGCTTCCCTTCGCCGCTCCGGCATCTGCAACATAGTTTTTGCTAACAAAGGTAGCGGCTTCTCCACTCGTCACTGTGATCGCTTCGGGAGCGGGAGTCCGATATCCGGGGAGCGGACGAAACTCGATACGACGGTCTCCGCTCGTCAACCCGGTCGCGGGGACGCCATTGGCGCGCCAGCGGGTTTCGCCTGCGAAACGCCAGCCACTTGCGATCCCTGACGGGGTGAGATTGACCAGAACAAAGCCCGAGCGTTCGGCCTGGGGAACTGGCTTGGGGAGCGTTTGCACTAACCCGGAAAGAGCTTCGATTTCGAAGGAGCGGATATCTCCACGACTCGTTCCGCCTTCGCTGATTGCGCGGATTTGATAGTAGTAGGTGACTCCTTGGCGAAGGTTGTAGAACTTCGCAGCTAAATTGCTGATTTGGTTCCCTTCAATCCTCGCTGGAGTCGTGGCCACACTGAGGTTTAGGGCATCTCGACTCGTTCCGTAGTCGAAATAAGCTTCTGCTGAAATCCCTTTGGGATCGGCTGCCCCCTTAACTTCGACCGTGGTGGTGTTCACAACTGCTGCTGCCCCGGTCGCTACCTCAGGCGGCAGATCGGCAGTACGGAAGGTCCCATCCGAACCGGCCTGGGTTCCCAAGCTATTCGTCGCGACAACACGGAAGTGATAGCTTGTCCCGGGCAGAAGGTTAGCAAGAGAAACCGCGATGTCAGCGGAGCCTTCTCCATTGCCCACCCCACGCGGCACCGTGGCACTCCCGTAGGAAGAATTGAGACCGTATTCCACGCTCACCAAAGTGGTTCCGCCCCGAGCATCGACTTGGCCGGTAATAATTGCGCTGCTTTGCTCAATTGCAGTGGCGGTGGTATTGGAGAGGATCGGTCTGGCCGTCGGCTCGGTGCGACCGGAGGCCGGAGTCGCTTGGAAATCGACAATCTCACCCCGCACTTCCCCAACCGAATTGCTTGCGACGATGCGGTAATGATAGGTCCCATTCGTCGCCAAGGCCATGAGTGGCGCGGTGACATCGACCACCGCGAGACCGGCGGGAAGAACTTCAAGAGATGTCGTACTTCCGAGCCCTACGGTTGCTCCGTATTCAAAAAAGACCTCTGTTTGGAGCCCCTGTGGATTAACACCCCCGACAAGGGTTGCTGAATTATTGGTCACATCCGCTGGCTTACCGGTCGCCGCAAGAGGTGCCCCAAGCCGAGTCGTAAAAGTATTCACCACCCCCTCAGTCCGCCCACTCGGACCGACCGCAACCGCGCGATAGTAGTATTTGGTATTTGCCGAAAGTCCCTCGACCGGCAAAGCCAGCTCGGTCGCAAACTCACCCCCGGCATTGAGCCTCCCCGTCTCCTGTCCAAGGAAGGGAGAAGATCCATATTCGAAGTAAGCCGTCGCCGCCTCTGGCAACGAAACCGCCCCCACCAAAGTGACCGATCCGGCTGTAAGATCCCTAACTCCCTGCGTGAAGACCCCCTCCTCTGTCAGGAAGACTGCTTCTTGTTGCGCAATACCGGTGGAAGAAGAAAAATAACCTCCGCGTGTCGTCCCGGTCGCCCGCACCAAACCACCCTGAGGCAGATTGAGATTCGAACGCTCCCAACCCCCATCGATCCGCACTCCTGGCCCGAGCGGAATCCAGTTCATGCCATTGTCCGTCGAGTAGTCAAAGCTCACCTGAGAAACGGCAGCGCCGCCTCCCCCGAGCAACCACCTCACCCGCGTTGGGTCGGGAACGATGAGTTCGCGTGTCGCCTCGTCGTTGTGGAGGAGGGCCATCCCCTTTCGAACGCGGTTGTCGAAAGCATCGAAAGGACCTCCGACCAAGATTCCGCCGTCTTGCTTTACGAGAAGCGCGTTGACTGACCCATTGGGACCATCTCCCGGATGAAAGGTTTCCCGGCTTTCGACCGAGCCGTTCGGTAAAAGTCGAGCCAAGTTATTACGAGACTCTCCAGCAACCCGTTCGAATCGCCCACCTAAGAGAATTTTTCCATCTGCTTGTAAGGCGATACTCGAGACGACGGCTGAGGAGTCCCCCACCACTCCGACTCCGATCTGAAAAGTCTCCAATCCCTCTAAGCTGCCATCTGGCTGGAGACGGGCGAGGCGGTTGCGGGTCTGCCCATCGAACCGAGTGAAAGTTCCCCCGATGATGATCTTCCCATCATTCTGAAGCGCAAGGGATCTGACCGCGCCTATGGCCCCGCTACCCACATCAAATTCATCCAGACCTTCCAAACTCCCATCAGTCCGAAGGCGGGCCAGGCCACTGCGAGGCTGGCCGTCGAAGGAATCAAAATCACCCCAGAGCAGAATTTTTTGATCATCCTGAAGAGCAACTCCAGCGAGGTATCCCCCCGACAGTCCGCTTCCGATCTGAAAATCCTCCTCCGACTCCAACGAGCCATCCGGCAAGAGCCGGACGATCCCATTCCGAGGCTCGCCATTGAACTCAGTAAATGCGCCCACCACAATGATCTTTCCATCCGGCTGAATGGCGACCCCATCAATCGTTCCATTCGCTCCCGAACCGATTTGAAAACTCGAGAGAGATTCCAAACTACCGGTTGAATCTAAGCGAGCCAACCGGCTACGTGTTTGTCCCCCCACCGTCCTAAAGCGGCCAGCAATGATGATCTGCCCATCTGCTTGCAGCGCGGATAAATAAGTCAGATCATCGATTCCACCGGCGAACGGAGAGTCTGGGTTTTCGAGAACTCCATCAGGATTGAGCATAGCGATCCGGCTCCGGGGAAGCTCGTTCACCGAAGTAAAATCTCCGGTCAAAATGATCCCACCGTCAGCTTGCTCGGATAGTCCCAGAAGCTGACCACCTTCCACTTGTGTGAGAAACCCATCTGATACCTGCCCGGAACTCGGCTCGCCGCGCGAAATAGCTAAGGAGGGATAGCCTTCCCAAGTCGGGCTCGTGAAGCCCTCCGCTCCCTCGAAGTAATAGACCGCAAAATCAGCAGCGGTGTTGGAGAATGTATTTGAACCTAGGGTAGGAGACGCGCCTAAAAAATCGGCTCGTTCAAGCCCCGAGTTATTGAATGCATAATCTCCGAGGGTGATGACACTTTCAGGAATTACTATGCTAGTCAGGCTACTACAACCGCTGAACGCCGATGAATTAATACTCGTGACGCTTTCAGGGATTGAAATACTAGTTAAGCTACTACAGCCAGAGAAAACCCATTCTTCGATTGTTGTGATGCTACTCAGAATAGTTACACTCGTGAGACTTGAACATTGATAAAACGCTGCTCTTTCGATGCTTGTAACGGAATTCGGAATGGTAATACTTATCAGCTCACGACAGAGACGGAAGGCGTCTGCTTCAATGGTAGTGACACTATCTGGAATTGTTACAGCAGTAAGATTAGTGCATCCGTGGAAGGCCAACCCTCCGATAATTTGGGTGCTTTCTGGAATACTATAACTCTCACCCAGCTTTGCACTTGGGTATTGCATGAGAATGGTTTGCGCTCGATCAAAGAGAACTCCTCCCGAACTGCTGTAGTTTGGATTGGGGATGTCCACCGTAATGGATGTAAGACTCGTGCAATCGGTGAAGGCCCTTGTCTCTATGGTTGTAACGCTACTGGGCAGGTTCATGGTCTCCAATGCAAAGCAATACCTAAAAGCCTCTCTACCTATACTAACCAAGCTGTCAGAGATGGAGACATTGGTTAGGCCTGTGCATAAAATAAAGGCTCCATTTCCAATGTTGGTGACACTGTCTGAAATAGTGACACTAGTCAGGCTTGCGCTGTATCCGAATGCACCTTGCCCAATACTGACAACACTATCAGGGATGGTGTAGCTACCAATCTTTCCCCCAGGATATCGGATAAGAAGGGTCTGGACCTTATTAAATAAGACGCCATTCAAACTTTTGTAATTTGGATTGGAAACAGCTACAGTGATAGAAAGCAAACTCGCGCAGTCTGCGAATGCGCCTTGCCCGATACTGACAACACTGTCAGGAATATTGATGCTTGTCAGACCATCACAACCGAAAAACGCGCTAATTCCGATGCTAGTAACGCTGTCAGGAATAATGATACTAGTCAGCCCTTCGCAAATACCAAATGCACGTGTCCCTATGCTAGTTACACCATCAGGAATATTGACATTAACTAGGGAATCACAGTAGTTGAAAGCTCTGGTCCCAATAATAGTGACGCCAGGAGGAATAGTGACGCTGGAAATACTACTACAGCGGTCGAACGCGGAATCTCCGATGCCGGTGACTGGTTTTCCATCAATGGTAAAAGGAATCACTACCGCTCCAACAGCATCTTCCGGGTAATCCGTGATCGTCACTGAAGTGCCATCAGTAGTGTAGGTGAAGTCTCCGAATTGCTGAGCAAACGCGTGAAGCGCCAGGCCGTAAAAGATCGCCACTGAAAGCAGGCTGCGTTTAGCTAATGATCGACTGAGGAGAACGAAGAGTTGCTGGGAGGGATTCATGAGAATTGATTGATGAAGTTGGCAAATTGACGAGCAAATGGGGGAATCTTGCAGAAAAAATTACATTCCCTAATTTTACAGGCGGCTGATGACTGCGTGGAGATGAGGTGAAATTCTAGCGAAGGTAGGATCCTCTTGCCAAGCGGCGAGGATATAACGGGCTACTTCGCTCTTTTCCTTAATGGTGCCGGAGGAGGGCGGCGTGGCAGTAGTGAGTAGGTTCTTTGAAGCTAGGTGATTATGATTAGGGAAAGATTGGGTGAAGGCGATGAGTTCGGCCGGAGTGCGGGTCGGGTCGATAAGCCAAGACTTTAGAACTTCGCGCTGGGCTTGGTCGGTGAGGTCGGCGCGGGCGAATTGTTGGGCGACCATGGCAGGGCGGGCTTGATGGAGATCACGGTCGGTGGCGAGTTGGGCGAGGGTTTCGGCGGGGGCTTTTTGAATAAGGCCATTGAGGGTGAGAAAGCTGGCATGGGCGAGATCAGGGCGGGCTTGGTTTTGCAGAAAGCCAGAAAGGATGGGAGTGCTTTCGGCGGAGCCGAGATGGACGAGGACATCGAAGGCATTCAGGAAGCCGACCGAAGGGGCCGCTTGCCAGGTGGGATTCTCGATGAGTTCGAGGGTTTTTTGATGGAGGAAATCCGGAGCGTCATCCGGGCCGGAGGCGACATTGCGCAGGGCGAGAGCCCATTCATCAGCAGTGGTAGGAGCGGCAAGGAGATCACGGCTGATCTCAGCAGCGGCAGCAGGATCGATACGGCGGAGAGCATCCAGAACAAAGGTCCGCAAAGTAGGCCAGCCGGTCAGTTCGCCCCCCTCCCCTATTTCGAAAGACATTCCGGTGGAAGAATTTTCACCACGGGCGAGGAAGTCGCGGGCAAGGGCGAGAGCTTCCTCGGCGGGCAGGGAGGCAAGTTCCACCTTCAAGGCGGCGAAGCCCGCGCGACGCTCGGAAGGAGGGAACGCGAGGGCTCCCTGGAAGATTCCGGCTTTTGGAACGGAAGACTCCGGGTAAGCCAAAGTGGGCTTGGGAGAGGGTTCGGGGGAAGGAGTCGGAGATTGGCTGACAATGGACCAGGTCACGGCGAGTCCAGCCAAGAACAAAAGTGGCAAAAACAGGAGCCAAGGTTTTCGAGCGTTCATTTATGAGTGGCTTGACGCGGAAACCTCTAACTCTTGCAAAATTTCTACGCAGAAATTTGATAGCATGAAAATTATGGGAGAGCCTAGAAAAAAGATGGTCCCAGTTTTGGGCTAGGCCATTTTGAAAGCGTACTTTATTATTTCTCGATCATTTTAATAGCTCCGTCTGGGAGGACAATTCCTTGCTCCAAAGCACTAAGCAAGAAAGCAGAGGGTCCATCTCCACCTTGGCGAACCTCTTGAACTTCTGCAAAACCAGCGCGCGCGGTAGTCGTATCACCAGCTTCAAGAGCCTCGAGAGCGAGGTGATAGTTGCTGAGCCATGATGGCTCACTGCTTTCGAGGGCCCGGCCGAGAAGTTCGTAGACTTGGGTTCCTTCCTTGCGCCCTTTGACCTGGAATTTGCCAACTCGGCGGGTCCGGAATTCCGGGCTGAGTTCGCGGTGGATTTCGTGGCTCATGAGAATTTGGGTTCCTACCATTTTGTTTAAGCTCTCCAAACGGGCGGCGAGATTTACGGCGTCGCCGATCATGGTATAATCGACGCGACGCTTGCTGCCGATATTTCCAGCGACCACTTCGCCAAAGTGAAGGCCAATACGGGTTCGGATGGAGACGCCATCAATGACGAGCTTATCGCTCTCGAAAAGTCGCCAGGCAGCACGAACCGCATTACGGGCGGCATCGGGGTCCGGAATGGGAGCACCCCAACCGGCAAAGATGGCATCGCCGATAAATTTAATCACGACGCCACGATGATCGAAGATGTGGTCGGTGGTGCGTTCGAAGTAGTCGTTGAGGGTTTCCACGATGCGTCCGGGATCACCGACCTGCTCACAGACGTCGGTGAAGTTCTCAAGATCCGTGAACATCATGGCGGCTTGGATTTTCTCGCCACCAAGCTTCATCTGGAAGTCATCGGCAGTGAGTTGGTCAAGCATTTGGGGAGAGAGGTATTTTGAAAAAGCACCACGCAGGAGGAGCTGATCTCGACTGAGTTTACGCCGATGGAATCGCTCCAGATAAAAATGGGAGGCCCCGCCCCAGATAAAGCCCAGCGGAACTTGGAGGAAGGCAATCACCGACCATGGAAACCAGAATTGGCGGAAGTGGACAGCGCCAACTCCAACAGCTATCAGGATGAGAATGAGAATTAGGGCGAACAAAAGCCCTCGTATGGGCTTGAGCCAGCAAAAGACCAACCCGATGAAAAGGCCGCAAAGGGAGATGAGAATTTTATCGAAGCGTGGTTTCGTGGCTGTGAGCCAGTTGCCATTGAGAAAATTAAGGAGGGCATTGGCTTGGATTTCTACCCCGCTGGCGAGGGGCAGGTCGCCTCGTCCATCAAAGCGATGAAAGGGCGTGGAAAATAAATCCTGCCCGGCGGCAGCTCCGATGAGAGCTGGTTTCCCCCCAATGACCACGATTTTATCTCGTAGGAAGTTGGCGATCCCCCCTTCCAAGACATCAGCAGCGCTACATGATTTAATGGCTCGCTGGGCTCCGAGAGAGTCGCTGGCTCCCGGAGGTCCGGCATAGTTCAGCCAGCGGGGCGCGATTCGTTTTTCGGGATCTTCCTCAAGTTGGGCACCGAGAGCACGGGCAGCGGACCAAGAGAGAGATGGCTCGTCGTAGGTTCCGACGGGGAGCTCGCGAACGGTAAATTGATCATCGCGAACAAGATCCGCGAGTCCAAATTGATATCCAGCGGCTTCGAGGATATCCTCGTCCGGAGGGACCATTTGCTGACCGACCATTCCAGAGCGCTCGATAGGAGTGCTGCCGGTCGCAAGAAAAATCATTCGCTGGGGGACTCCGGGAATGGACTTGCCATTGGCATCAATGCCTCGGAAACGAAGCATCGCGGCCGCAAACTCCAAATCAACCTGTGGATTTGGCCAAGGGTCTTGGAAAATAAGATCATAGACAACCGCACGGACCCCGGCCTCGGCAAGTGCATCAAGGAGCGCTGCTTGTCCGCTCCGATCAACTTTTTCTCCATCCATCTCATCAAGATAAACAATGCGGACATCGTCGGCCTCACCCGCACGATGGACGAGGAAGGGCAGGTCATAGCTAAGATAACGGAGAGAAGTCCCCGTCTTAGTAAGAGCAAGCAGGCCAAGGCCGATGACTAGGGCGCTGCCCACGAGGATGCTGATGAGCCGGATCTTCCAAAAGGCTAGGTTTGACATACATGCTTATTTACTGGGACTTAGAAACTGAAACGGCAACCAATATAGCCTGTGCGCTCGCGGACGAGATCTGAATAGGGATTGAGCGGGCTAAGCTGATAATCCTGATCAGTGAGATTGAGAACGCCAAGACGAATTTCGCTTTGCCCTTCGTTGAAGCGATATCCGAGGTGAGCATTAACCTGCCAAAAGTCCGAGCTGGAATTTTCCGCACCACTGGGAAGGCCGGGCGACTCAAAGTCGAGGGCCTGATGATACCAATCCCCCTCAAGCCTAGCGAACAAACCGGAGGGAGAATTCCAGGTAGCGTGGAGATTGATGGATTGCAAGGTGGCACGGTCCGTGGACGATTGATTTGCAAAGAGAACCTCGGGAAGGTCGGGGTATTCAGTTTTGAGAGTTGAGTGGACCAGTTGGTAGCGAGCACCAAGAGAGAATTGTCTCCCGATCAGCTGATCGTAGCTGAGTGAAAATGTCGCCTCTCGGTAGTCAAGAGATTGTCCGGTTTCACCGGGGAAATATGCTGGAGAGCTAATGAACAGATTAGATTCGTAGCCGGTAAAAGCACCAATTTGCCGATCAACGCTCTGTTCAATCAGCCCCACTGCAGCACTCCACCACGCTTGATTTGGCAAGGCACCTTCAAAGCTCAACCCAGCGATGCGATAATCCGGGGCTTCCACCGAGCCGACAAGTGATTCCGAAATGACAGTGCGGTAGGCTTGATTAAAACCGGCCAGTTGAACCGGCTCGAGACGGACGCTTTCATCAAAAGTGACTCCGCCTATGCCTTCACTGAACATTCCTCGGGCGGCAAAAGCCTTGGATGGGGCATAGGTGAAGGCAAGCTTCCCTGCGAATTTTTCGTCAACTTGATTCCTTTCACTGAGTGGAGGATTTCGGAAATTTTCAGGATGCTCGACTCGATCCCATGAGAGTCCGCCCATCACGGTAAGTTCAGGAGTGAGCTTAAAATAATCGTAGGCATACAGGCTCAAACGCTCGAAGTCCGAGTTGATTTTTTGCTCGGCGGCGGGCGTGGAAAACCCACCCGAAAAATTAGGCCGGATGAGTGATAGATTACTGGTAGCGTCAAATTCTCCCGATTGGTAACGCCCACCGAGAATCAGAAGATTTTTTTCCGTTTGCAATAAATGTTGCAGCTCAAAGGAGTGGATTTCGAATTCGCGAGTTGTCGCGAACTCGAAGGGAGCACTCCCGACACTTTCGACATCACCGCGACCTAGGAAAGGTGCTATTTCATTCAGAAAGGAGTCGGAGAATTGTAAAGCCCCTCCCACACCGAGCGAAACTGATGAGGCGAGAGCTGGATTTGTGAACCCATCAGGGCCTGAAGTTCCGGGAAGGAGAAAACCGGGGCGGAGGCCGGCGTCATTCCGCTTAATTAACAGCTGGCGTGATTCAGGGTCGAGCAGAGTCTGTCGGGCAGAGAGGCGACCAGCGAGAGCGAGGGTGTGCGAACCGGGGGCCCAACGATGATTCCACCCGCCAAGGAGAAGGCCGGGTTCTTGATTTTCTTCGAATTCCAAACCGGGTGAATTCGGGAGGTTTTCATAGTTCTGTAAATTATCGCCACTCTCTTGGCCTGCCCATTTCCCGAGAAGATAAATAATATCGTCAGGGGTCGCTTGCCATTTTAACTGAGCATAGACCTCGGCGAGCTGCGAGTCGGCAAAGGAGCGCTCGCCGGGATCCTCGCGAAAGGAAGCATCGATGCCAAAGCTAACCCGCCCACTAGTTCCAAAAATGGAGGCATTGCTTCTAGACTCTCCATTGCTCCTCCACTCAGTATCGACACTGGCACCGAGACCATCTGACTCCAATAGTCGGGAATATTCCTGCTGGGAGACGAACTGAGAAAGCGGACCGCCACCTACTGGGGCAAGAAGATTGGCGAGAAGGAGTTCGTTGAACCAAGGAGTCTCGTAGCGTAGGGCCACTCGATTAGGGTCGCGAAGCGCATCGAAGGAATTGGCTAGAAAGAGGTGGGCCGAAGGATTGGTGTAGTCCTGCTCGACGGCACGGGTGGCCTCGCGAACGGCGAGACCTTCAAGGCCGGCATTTTGATAAATGCTCGCGAGGTTGGCACTACGGACGGCACGATCTTGATCGAGGAGGAATTGCGAACGGTAAACGCTGCGATTGTCATTCAGTTCGATCGAGCGCTGTAGATCGGCTACCGCTTGATTAACATGATATCTCTTTTGCCACTCAAGAGCAGAATAGAGAAAGGGCGTTGGATCATTTTGATCGAGGGCCTTAGCAAGCATAAGATCTTTACGAGCCTTGTCAGGACGGTCGTCAAGGCTAAGAGCCTTGGCAAGATAGCTATGGAATATGGAAAGCGTCGGCTCGACAGTTGCAGCGGTTTGCAAGGCAGCCCTCCCACCCGAGAGGTCCCCCTGTTTAATCATGATCAGACCAAGTCCCAACCAACCGTTTCCGAGTGAGCCATCGAGCGATATCGCGTTTTCGAAGGATTTCCGCGCTGCCTTAACTTCATGATCGGCGCTCAGTATAAAGCCCATAAGAGCGTGGGCATGAGCATTTCTAGGAGCTAATTCAAGCCCCTCAGCAAGGGCTTTGCGTGCCAGCTTTGTCTGACTATGTGAAAACTCCAATTCAGCGAGGCGAGTATGGCCATAGCCATTCTTTGGAGCGAGCGTAGTCGCGCGTTTTGCTGAGGTAAGTGCACCTGCGAGATCGCCCCTAGACTGCCGGTAGTAGCTTTCAGCAAGACACTCACTAGCGCTTGTGAGAGTATCAATTTCCCAGGCTTCCACTTCACGAAACTTCACCGCATCGATGATCCTATGCAGCGAACGGCGATGCGAATCGGAGCGAGGGAGATTTTTCAAGAGCTGTTCTGTTTCATCGACCCGGCCGACAGCTAGAAGAACTGCGGCGTTATAGATAACACCCTCCCGTGAGTCGGGCATCTGGTCGGGCAAATTTTCAAAAGCACCCAATGGGTCACCGCTGCGGTAGAATTCGAAAGAAGTCCTGAGGTTTTTGTGCGAGGCGAGTTCAGAACTCATCTCCCCAGGGCTAATGACGGCAGGATAGTAAAGTGCCCATTGAAGAAGATTCTTCGCCTCAATAACGGCAGTCATTTTGGGGGCTTCGCCCGGACTCACTCTCGCCGCTTCCCCAGCCTTCACGACGAGATCTCCGAATTGATTCTTTAGATCGACTCGACCTTCCAGGACCTGGAACTTTGAGGTGCCGTCGACGAGAACCTCCACTAAAACTTGAGTCCCCAAAAGAGCTCCCGCAGTGGTTGGCGTTGTTAGGCGAATTTTACCGGCTTCTTCCCTACTAAAAAGAAACCCAGATCCCTGCATCAAATCTAGGCGGGGGTTATCGTCACCAGCGGTTTCAGCGATCAATCGAATTGTCGTGAATTGATTCAAACGGGCAGTAAAAAGGTTACCTAGCCGTAGCAATGCGAGACTTTTCTGCCGCGTGCGGATTCGCTCACCAATCTTTAGAGTTTCTTTGACTTTGGCCTTGTCCCAGGGATTTCTCGGACCGGCGGATGTTTGAACGATATTTTGAATCTCCAGAATAGTGGCCTCTTTCGAGCCTTGAGCCGCCGCCCTAGGAATAAAGGGAGCCACACAAATCAATAAAATAAAATTGAAAACCCAGCCCATTGAATGCCGCTGTCCCCAAAGGGTTAATTGCCCATTTCTTTTTTGATCTTCTTGCATTTCACCTCCATGACGTCGTCCCGCCAGAACATTGCACATTTTCAAGAGATTAATTATCACTACACGGCCATTAGCGTCAACTTAAGAGCTTGATCCAATTTTCTTCAAGGGGCTTGCGGTCTTTGCTAGTTTCCATGGTGATGTGACTGGGGTCTGGGAGTTTGCTCCAGAGCTCTCCCACTGTTCGGCATTTTATGAGATGCTTGCTGAAATTATCGAATAGTTTCTCCAAACTAATGCGTCTCTTCGGGTGTGAAATCCTCATCAATGGCACCATCGTCAGGCTGAGCACTTGATAAATCATTCCGGTGAGTCCCATCACAATGGGACGTCTAAGCTCCAGAACTCTCGATCAATTTTTCACTATTTTGCCAGACTCCTGAAAATATCTCTTACCAAAGATGGCGACATTTTTGGAAAAACCGAAAGCAGCCTTGCCACCAAACCACTAAAATGGGCAGCCGCAAAACTGCTCCCCGTTAAAGAAGCATAGCCACCACCGGGACAAGGAACTTTCACATCCACCCCCTTAGCCCCGAAGGCCACTTGGTGCCCGCTCCTGTATTCCCAAACATCTTCCTCAAAGTCGGCAGCCGTCACACTATGTGTCGTCAGTAAATGGCCAGGCCATTCCGGAAGTTCGGCAGAGGTATTGGAAGATGCACTCACCACATGGCAATCATTGCGGAATGCTTCATCAGTCCAACTTTTGTACCCAGGCAATGAATAGGAAGCACCCGGAACGCCGAAGGAACAATTTAGAACGATTGCCCCTTCCGAAAGCGCCTTTTGAACACCCAGCCGAACAGCCTCATGATGCTGTCTTCGCATACCTCCCGCTAACACCTTGACACTCATCAATCGAGCCCGAGGAGCCATCGAATGGATGATTCCAGCGACCGCAGTTCCATGCCCCACTTCATCAATACTTTCACTTTCTAGGGCATCGACTTTACCGTCCATCGCCACGACTTCGTACCCTTTCAGAAAACAACATTCATCAAAATGAGGGTGTTTCTCTTCGATCCCACTATCCAGAATCGCAATTACGACACCTTCCCCTTTCCCATCCTGAATCGCCTGCCTGGCTTCATTACGAGTTGGTAGCTTCATCACACCCTTCTATTTCAAAATCGTCCATCAGCTTCTTAGAGATGATCGCCAATTCATTGAGCTGATCCAGTTCAAATGGCTCAACCAGTCTTTCTGATTCAAACCTCACTCCGCTCAATACTCCGACAATTTCGTCACCCCACGTAACAGGAGCAACAATCATCGACTGACAGCGCACTCCGGTATGTTCATCCATCGAGGGATCGTGCTCATTTCGCGCTTTCAAATCCTTTTCTAACAGAGGCATCCCCGATAAAAAAACTTGGGAAATTAGACCTTTGGACAGACTTTGCCGGAATCCTATGAACTCGTCACCCAAGGTCGCATAGACACTTTTTAGTGAATCCGAGTCACCTTCATCCAACCACAAAATCACATTATCTGCCCCCAAGCTTCCTAAAGCTTCATCAAGTATTTGCCAGCCACTATTCTTCCACTGATCCACCACTGCCTCTAACCTATCTAAACCTCTCATTTTTTAATCACTTGGCGTTTCAAAGTTTGGGAATTGCAATCTTTCTCACCGTTCATTTAACTCTCGGCACTCTATGAATAATTCCTCTCCTTCGGCCAGATCATTTACCGATGACCTAGACTTGGCTGAATCAGCTCTGGAAGGAAGGCCTGCGGCCGTAGCTGCAGTCAAAGACATCTTAGATCATCCCACCCTCCACTCCTCGCTAATTAAGCGAGGAGCGAGTCCCAGCGAGGCCGATGAAATTATCGGCGACTTAAGTGGTGACTGTTTCGGCGGTCAAAAAGCAAGTGGCGGACTACACCGACTTCTGGGGAAATATAATGGATCCGGCCCTCTTGCGGCCTTCCTTCGCAGGGCCGCACTCCATCGCCTTATCAGCAAAAAGCGACGGACTAAAGATACCGTTTCAGTCACAGAGTCGAACACCCCGGATTCTCCCGGAATCGTTCTCTCCGCGCCTGAAGATCATCTTTCGGACGATGCCGTAGTGGACCTCCTACAAGAAGCAGTCAAGCATGCCTTCGCCACCGTAGATCAGGAAAAATTGGTCCTCTTTCGCCTCATACACTCATACCAGATCCCACAAAAAAAACTGAGTAAGCTCTGGGGCTGGCACGAGTCTAAAATCAGCCGCTCAATGTCCGCACTCATGGCTGATCTTAAAGAAAAAATCCTTACCCATATTCACAAGCAAGATCCATGGCTTCGCTTAGAATGGCAGGATTTCATCGCCCTATGCGGGGAATCCATCGATATTTTCGACTACTAAGGTAAATAATTTGCAATTGTAACCAAAAGGAGCGTCATCTCACCGTGAACAACCATTCCCAATCCAAAGACCCACTTGACGACTTTGCCTGCTTGGATCGATTCAACACCCTTTTTTCTCACAACGTAGAGACTCGCGGCGCTTCCCCATTAGGTATCGAGGATAAAGAACTCATTACCGCTCTTGCCAATGGAAGGACTGCTGAAGGGCGGCGCGAAAGTGTCATCGCCCTCCTTGCTTCCAACACAACCGCTATGGAGTACTTCACTGAGCTCTTAAACGAAAGCGAGACAAAGAAATCTTCCAAAGACAACCAGTAACAATAGAATTCCCTTCAACACCATTCACCAACCATCATCTATGACTGATTTTTCCACTCCTCAACTTCCTACCCTCGGTATCATCGCAGAACTAGAAGATGAAGACCGCCGCCTCTTGAGTGGCTACGGAGAGTTTCTTCCAGCAGAAGCTCAGCAAGACATCATCAAAGAGGGCGAGCCCCAGGACTCTCTCTACTTCGTGATTTCAGGTCTCCTTCACGTTCACTCCTTGAAAGATAACAAACGGACTCTTTTGGGCCGGATCGGCGAGGGCGAAATGTTCGGCGAGGTCAACCTCTTTGACCCCGGTGTAGCGAGCGCCAATGTCACAGCTCAAGAATTTACCCAGATCTGGAAAGCAAATGGAGACGACTTGAAAACCTTCGCCGATGCCTATCCCGAAGTTGGAGTGAGACTTTTCACGGGGCTTCTTGGAGAAATATCCAAGCGGATCAGGAAGACCAACGAAAAGCTCTCTGACGCCGAACTCAAAGAAGCGGTTCTGAGCATGTGGCACTAGCCGAGAGTTCACATGAACTTCCTCTTTGACCCCCTCCCTCTCGATTGGATCGGCGGGGCACAGCTCTTTTTTGCCTTTCTCATCTGTCACGCCCTCATGGACTACCCCTTGCAAGGGGCATTTCTAGCCGCAGCCAAAGTTCCAGGAGCAGACCTCACACCCTTTTTTGGGAACACCACACCTCCCCGACTTCTCTGGATTCACGCCCTTACCGCCCATTCCTTGATTCATGCTGGCGGAGTCTGGCTTATTTGTGGCTCCCCCATTCTCGCATTCATTGAGCTCATTCTTCACTGGATCATCGACTATTCGAAGAGCACTGAGAAAACTAATATCCATCTGGATCAAGCCCTCCATCTTGCCTGTAAACTCGGATACGTCGTTGCCCTGATTCTGATCCCCTCCGCCCTCTAGCGCAGAAGCCTCAGCAAAGCAGACAACATCCCGCCCCCCTCGGTCGCATCGAAAGCTTCTTCTCCCTTCTCACCATCCCGATCAAATGCATCACCATTGATAATTTCAGGAACCCTCCCCACCGGGAACGGTGATATCTTAATTCCCACCTAAAAAAGAAGGAAAAAAATGCAACTTCCACTGCGACAATCGTCACTCATGTAACATGAAATTTAAAACTCTTCTCACCATCGTCTGGCTCCTTCCTCTCACAACCTTGGCAGATGACCACGGCGACACGATCCAAACTGCCACCACCATCTCCACTTCAGACACCACCGGCCAGCTCGATTCCCTCACCGATCAAGATTGGTTCAAACTCACCCTCACCCACGCAGGTCGCCTCACCCTCTACACCACCGGCTCCACTGATACCAAAGGCCTCCTCTATGACAGCGCCTTCCGGGAGATCGATGACGGCTTTGCGGAAGATGACCAAGGAGCCGGAGACAATTTCCACTTCTCCAAAAAACTCTCTGCAGGAACCTTCTACCTCAAGATCATCGGAGGGGGATCAGGGATCCAAATCGGTAACTACCAACTCTGCTTTCGCTCTCCGCAAAATGTGACCTCTATCTCATCCCCCAACCTCGCCGCAACCCTTCCTGTTCACGGAGCGTGTGACTTCTATCGCCTCGATATTCCAACCACTGGTCGAATCTACTTATACACCACCGGACAAACTGACACCCGAGGTATTCTCTACGACTCAGCCGGCAATCAAATCGACGACGGTTTCGCCGAACGCGATGCCGGGCATGATCGAAACTTCCTTTATTCCATGAAGATCTCCCCGGGAACATACTACCTTCTCGTCCACGCCGACACCGTGGGAGCTCAGACCGGTAGCTATAAGCTACACTTGAGAACGCCCACCAACGCTATCCCATTCGACCAAGCCAACCGCGACTCCTCCATCGGCCTACCTGGCGACACCGACCTCTATCGCCTCACAGTCAACGAAGTCGGACGCTCAATCTTCTATACCACAGGAAATCTCAACACTCGGGCTCACCTCTTCGACCACGTTGGCAATCAAATCGACGATGGCTTCGCAGAACGAGATGCCGGAAACCGCACCAACTTCCTCTACGATTCATACCTTGCACCCGGCACCTACTACCTAGCTATCACCGCAGACTCTGGCGACACCCCAACCGGCCCCTATGAGCTGCACCTCCGCAATCTCTCCACCTCCATTCCCCTGTTCAGCTCTGGAACCTCTTCACACAGTATCGGAGAATTTGGTGATCTTGATCTCTATTCCTTCTCCACCACCGGAGGAAGCGTCACCTTCCAAACCACTGGCTCAACCGACACCTATGGCCGTATCATCAACACAGCTGGTGAGGAAATCAATGGAGCGTTTGCTGGAAGAAACGCTGGCGATGGAAATAACTTCAAACTAACCCCAACTCTTCCGGCTGGCGACTACCTCCTCGTCGTTTCCGGTGCGAACTCTGACTTCATCCGAGGAAGTTACACTCTCAGCTCTGATTTCCCGGAAGGAACTCTGACCCGCCTCGGTCAATCTGGAATCACCATTACCTCCCAAAACTCAAGCGAGGTCCAAGTCTCTTCAAATCAAAGTTGGCAACTCAACAATCTCCCCTCCTGGATCTCCGCATCAAAGACCAATGGCAGTGGGTCGGCTACCCTCAGACTAACCTACTCCAAAAACCTCACAGGGGACTCCCGCCAAGCCACCATCCAGATCGGAGGCCAATCATACACCATTACTCAGCGAAAAGATGGCGACACTACCGGCTCTGCTATCCCGGGGGAAATTTCCCTCGAACTTGGTATTCTCATCGCAATTCAGACACAGCCCGGAGTTACCTATCAACTGCAGAGCTCGGATGACATGCTCTCCTGGTTAGACACAGGCGTCACCATCAATGGCGACGGACAACGCCAGGAATTCATCTTTGCCAGCAGCGATGCAAAATCCTTCTTCCGCGCAAACCCCATCGACTAAAAATCCATAAATCAAAAAGCCCGGCCTTCACCCGAAGCCCGGGCTTTTTCGTCCCTCCAACCAAGAATACACAAGCTTGGATAGCATGCCCCTTGGGTACTTTAGTCCGAGCCCCCCCAACCCAAGCCCAAGCCTAACTCCTCTCAATCTCTGCGCCTCTGCGCCTCTGCGTGAGACTCCCCCCCACCAAGCCCCCTCAACCAAGCCCCCATCTCCCAAAAAACTTCCCCCCTTCGCGTCTTTGCGGTTCAAATCCTGCTCCATCCCCTCTAAAACCCTCCCAACAACCTCTTTTCCCTCTCTATCCATCGCCCAAAAACATGAGCCTCTACACCGACTACCTCGCCCAGATCGAAGAACGCAAAACCCAAGATCTCCATCCCCAGCCCATCGATAACGGCGAACTCATCGCAGAGATCATCACCCAGATCAAGGACCCCGCCAACGAGCACCGCGAGGAATCCCTCAAGTTCCTCATCTACAACACCCTCCCCGGCACCACTTCCGCCGCCGTCGAAAAAGCCAACTTCCTCCAGCAAATCATCCTCGGCCAAGAGACCATCCCCGAGATCACCCCCGACTTCGCCTTCGAGCTCCTCTCCCACATGAAGGGCGGCCAGTCGATGGAAGTCCTCCTCAATCTCGCCCTCGGAGACGACCCCGACATCGCCGCTTCCGCCGCCAAGGTCCTCAAAACCCTCGTCTTCCTCTACGACGCCGACATGGCCCAACTCGCCGACGCCTACAAAGCGGGCAACGCCGTCGCCAAAGACCTTCTCGAAAGCTACGCCCAAGCCGAGTTCTTCACCAAGCTCCCCGACGTCCAAGAAGAGATCCAAGTCGTCACCTACATCGCGGGCGAGGGCGACATCTCCACCGACCTCCTCTCCCCCGGAAACCAAGCCCACTCCCGCGCCGACCGCCAACTCCACGGCCAGTGCTTCATTTCACCCGACGCCCAAAAAGGCATCAAGGCCCTCCAGAAAATCCACCCCGACAAGTCAGTCATGCTCATCGCCGAAAAAGGCACCATGGGCGTCGGCTCCTCCCGCATGTCCGGCGTCAATAACGTCGCCCTCTGGACCGGCAAGCCTGCCAGCCCCTACGTTCCCTTCGTCAACTTCGCCCCCATCGTCGCGGGCACAAATGGCATCTCTCCCATCTTCCTCACCACCGTCGACGTCACCGGCGGCATCGGCCTCGACCTCCAAAACTGGGTCAAAAAGAAAGACGCCGAGGGCAACACCGTCCTCGACGCCGAAGGCGAGCCCATCCTCGAGCAAGCCTACTCCGTCGACACCGGCACCGTCCTCACCATCAACACCAAGACCCAAAAGCTCCTCCAAGATGGCAAGGAACTCAAAGACATCTCCAAGGCCTTCACCCCTCAGAAAGTCGAGTTCATGAAAGCCGGCGGCTCCTACGCCATCGTCTTTGGCAAGAAGCTCCAGACCTTCGCCGCCAAAACTCTCGGCATCGAAGCCCCAGCCGTCTTCGCTCCCTCCAAGGAAATCTCCCACGATGGCCAAGGCCTCACCGCCGTCGAAAAAATCTTCAACAAGAACGCCGTCGGCACCACGCCCGGTCTCACCCTCCACGCCGGCTCCGACCTCCGCGTCGAGGTCAACATCGTCGGCTCCCAGGACACCACCGGCCTCATGACGATGCAAGAGCTCGAAGCGATGGCCGCCACCACCATCTCTCCCATCGTCGATGGCGCCTACCAGTCCGGCTGCCACACCGCTTCGGTTTGGGATAAAAAGGCACAGGAAAACACCCCGAAGCTCATGCGCTTCATGAACGACTTCGGTCTCATCACCGGCCGTGACCCCGAGGACAAGTATCACCCCATGACCGACGTCATCCACAAGGTCCTCAACGACCTCACCGTCGACGACTGGTCCATCATCATCGGGGGCGACTCCCACACCCGCATGTCAAAAGGCGTCGCCTTCGGAGCAGACTCCGGCACCGTCGCCCTCGCCCTCGCCACCGGAGAAGCCTCCATGCCCATCCCCGAGTCAGTCAAGGTCACCTTCAAGGGCACCCTCAAGGATCACATGGACTTCCGCGACGTCGTCCACGCCACCCAATCTCAGATGCTCGACAAATTCGGCGGAGACAACGTCTTCCAAGGCCGCATCATCGAGGTCCACCTCGGCTCCCTCCTCGCCGACCAAGCCTTCACCTTCACCGACTGGACCGCCGAAATGAAGGCCAAGGCCTCCATCTGCATCTCCCAGCCAGGCACCCTCATCGAGTCACTCGAGATCGCCAAGTCACGCATCCAAATCATGATCGACAAGGGCATGGACAACAAACCACAAGTCCTCCAAGGCCTCATCGACATCGCGAACAAGCGCATCGGCGAAATCCGCTCCGGCGAGAAACCACCACTCGCCCCCGATGCCAATGCAAACTACCACGCCGAAATGGTCGTCGACCTCGACATCATCGACGAGCCCATGATCGCCGACCCAGACGTTCATAACGACGACGTCTCAAAGCGCTACACTCACGACGTCATCCGCGAACTCTCTTACTACGAGGGCACAAAAGAAATCGACCTCGGCTTCGTCGGCTCCTGCATGGCTCACAAAGGTGACTTCAAGATCGTCTCCAAAATGCTCAAAAACCTCGAAGAGGCCCAAGGCGAAGTCAAATTCCAAGCCCCCCTCGTCGTCACCGCCCCGACCTACAACATCATCGATGAACTGAAGGCCGAAGGCGACTGGGACATGCTCCAAAAATACTCCGGCTTCGAATTCAACGACGACGCCCCCAAGAACCACGCCCGCACCGAATACGAGAACATGATGTATCTCGAGCGCCCCGGTTGTAACCTCTGCATGGGTAACCAAGAGAAAGCCGAAAAAGGCGACACCGTCATGGCAACTTCAACGCGCCTCTTCGCAGGCCGCGTCGTCGAAGACTCCGACCGCAAAAAAGGAGAATCCCTCCTTTCTTCAACTCCAGTCGTCGTCCTCTCCGCCATCCTCGGCCGCACTCCCACCATGGAAGAATACAAAACCGCCGTAAAAGGCATCGCCCTCACCACCTTCGCCCCCCCCACCGAAGCCATGAGCGCCTAAGATTCGAAGCTGGGAACACCCTCCACTTGATATGTCAACACCACCCGTCTTCCACATTATCGGAGGACCGAATGGCGCTGGCAAGACGACCTTTGCTAAAGAATATCTCCCCAACGAAGCGAACTGTCTGCGATTTCATAATTCAGATGAAATTGCCACCGGCATTTCCCCCTTCAATCCAGCTGCCGCACAAACCCAAGCTGCCCGCATTCTTTTGACGAGCCTCAAAGAGTCCATTTCGAGAAAAGAAACCTTCGCCTTGGAATCGACTCTCAGCGGAAAAACGTATCCTCGCTACATCAAGCAAGCACAGGCAGCAGGTTTTATCGTTCATCTTCACTACCTAAATTTACCTTCGGCAGACGAGTCTTGGGCACGAGTCCTAACTCGCGTTGAAGAGGGTGGTCATTCCGTTCCTAAAGACGCCGTCTATCGCCGCTTCCCTCGTTGCAAAAGTAACTTTCTCAACATCTATCTCCCTTTGGCAGACAACTGGTTCTTCTGGGATGCCTCATCTCTCCCTTTCACTCTCCTTGCCGAAACAGGTGAAAATGCTAAACTAATTTTTAACGATGAGTAAACCAGATCCAAAGAACGCAGAGCGACAGCCTTCCAAGGAAGCTCAGCTCGCTATCGCTGCCGCCAACCGCACCGCAAAGAAGTTGCGTGAACGCAAACGCGCTCTTGGTCAAAAAATCGTCGTTTGGGAGAACGGGAACGTCGTCCACATCAATCCTTAAAAAGAGAATTTCCCCTTACCACCTTCGCCCCACCGACCGAAGCCATGAGCGCCTAACAACGACGCCAATCAACATCTCCAAAACGCCCCCTGCCAAAAGCACCGGGCGCTTTTTCATCCCCACTCTCCCCTTAACCAAGTCACTCCCCCCCCTCAACCAAGCACTTCAAATTTAGGTGTTAGATGTTCAGTGTTAAATGTTCATCTCCTCAATCCAGAATATGGAGAGCGGCGCTTCCAGCCCGCTCAGTCAACCAAGTAAACGCAAACCAAGAACCACCCGAGGGCATTTCAACAACGCTCCCCACCCGGAAGGACACTTTGGAAAGTGTCCTCCCCGCCCTCAACCCCGTTCCCCCCATTCATCACTCACAACTCACAACTCACCATTCCCGCCCCTCCATATTCCTAACATTGCAAAACCTCTCTCCTAACCGCATACTCATCTACAAGAAATGGCCGCCCCCACTAAAGATCGCTCACATTGGCTCGTGAAAAAATTCACGAGCCACGAGGAACTACGCGCTTTTGGAATCAAGGAATGGCAAAAACTCAGCGGCGCAGACCGACGCAAAGCCGCATGGGAACTCGTCGAAGATTACTGGATTAAAAAGAAAGGAAAACACCCCAATGAACTCCGACTTCAAAGAGTTGTTACAAGTTTTCAACGACCTTGCCAAAATCAAAACCAGCTGACACCTTAATCGAGAATAAATGCCCGCTGTAACGACAAAAGACCGCTCTCACTGGCCGACTGCTAAGCTAAACTCGTTCGACGAAGTTCGTGCTTATCGCATCGCCCAGTGGCAGGAACTTGGTTGCGAGGCCCGCCTACAGGCGGCTTGGGAGCTTGTCCACGATTACTGGGTTGGAATGAAAGGAGCAAAACCAGATGAACTCAGACTTCAAAGATCTGTTACGCATATTCGCAGAAGAAGAAGTTGAGTATCTCGTCGTTGGTGCCTACGCGGTGATGCATTACTCACAGCCGCGATACACCAAGGATATCGACCTCTGGATTCGGCCCTCTGTTGAAAATGCAGGCAGAATCGTGCGCGCTTTCCACCGCTTCGGAGTCCCAATGGTCGAGGTAAGTCGCGAGGATTTTGAAAACGAAGGCCTCCAATACGTGATCGGTGTGTCCCCCAGCCAGATTGACTTCCTGACGTCCCTTCCTTGCCCTTATTCATTCGAAGATGCTTGGGCCGCAAAATCAGTGGGGCAAGTGTCCGACATTCCGGTCTATTTTCTAGGAAAGGACGAGCTGATCATTGCAAAGAAAGTCGCCTCCCGCCCTCAAGACCTAGCCGACCTCGACGAACTCCGCCGCGCAGACCTGGACTTCGAATAGCCCGCCCTCGGAAGGACACTTTGAAAAGTGTCCTCCCCGCCCTCAACCCCGTTCAACATTCACCACTCACCACTCACCACTCACCATTCATCCCCGCCCTCAACCCAGCCCAATCGTCCATTCCGCAATTGTTCATTCGTCCATTTCCAAGATCCACCCCTTCATCCTCTTCGTCCCCCGCTCATACCAAAAATCCAGCACCGGACGCCAGTTCTCCACCCCCTCCTCCTTCATCAACTCCAGCACCCGCTGCATCGTCCGATGCGGAATCACACTCAGTAACTCCTCCTTCGTCCAAAAGAAGCCCCGCTCCCGCATCGCCTCCAGAAACTCCCCCGCCGCCAGCTCGATATCGATCGCCAATCCCCGCTCCGCAAATAACAGCAAAGGATAGCCATCCCGCTTCTCCACCCGGATATATTCCTCATCGAGACACCAATCGATCATCTCCAAAATCTCCGCCTGCGACTTCTCCAAAAAAGCCCCGTAAGAAGGATTCTCTTTCCACTCCGCCTTCACCGTTTTCGCCTTCGACCCCGCCAAAATCCGCGCCAAACTCGTCCGCCCCGCCTCCCCAAAAGCCGCCCGCATCCCGCGGAGGATCACCTCAATCTCCTCCTGCGAAAGCCCCTCTCCCTGATTACGCCTCACATTCTCATCAATCATTGCGGGATGATCCTAAAAGCAGAAGCCCCCTCCCTCAACCCAGAATATGGAGAGCGGCGCTTCCAGCCCGCTCAGTCAACCAAGTAAACGCAAACCAAGAAGCACCCAAGGGCATTCCAACAACGCCTCCCACCCGGAAGGACACTTTGGAAAGTGTCCTCCCCGCCCTCAACCTAAATACCGAAAGCATACGGAGAATAGACTTTAGTCTGTTAGCGGAAACCAAGCCTCCCACCGCCCCCCCGAAAACAGTTCAAAAGAACAATTGAAAGATCGCCATCCCGTCTCATTCCCCCCATCATCATCCCCAATGAAAAACCACCTCCCCACATCCAAAACCTCCCCACTTCCCAAAAAGAAGCCGCATCCCAACTCCGCCTCGTCCTCCAAAACCGCCACCGCCTCGCCGACCTCTCCACCCCTGACTTCGCCACCGGTTACCGAGCCATCTTCTTCCTCGCACCCGGTCTCCATCCTGATGAATCAGACCACCTCGATGGAGGCTGGCCACTGGGCTGGTTGGGAATTGTAAAAGAGGCAACGGAGCTTAAAAATTCTTCTCTTTTTTCTTCCCGATTCATCTGTTTTCCGGGAAAGAATTGGAATGGCAATAAATCGTAATCCCATAATTTACTTTGGTACCACCACCGGCTTCGTCCTAACCGTTTCCGCAAAGGACGCAGAGAATCAATATTTCACGCTCACCTCAACGATGCCTGAAATAGAAGATGCTCGGCTCATTCTAAAAGGCACCAATGAAGATCAGCCAGTTTTCCAGCACTGGTTGAACACTGAAACACAGCACCAGATTATACTTAGTTACAGTGATGACGGAAAAATCTTGAAGATATCGCCCGTCGATCCGCCCGGCTTTTCCTATTCTAAAGGCGATCTCTGGTTCATGTATCTCGATAGCGATGGACGTCCCTGTTTTGGCACCACTTCGCAATCCAGTTGGGTGAGCAGATACGATGATTATGCTGCTGAAGCGGCCTATCAACGCGCTGTAAATTCTGGAGACGATCGGATCATCATATCAAAACCTCCCATCATCTGGTCCAGTCAAAAGGAAATCCTCTCAAACTACCTCATTATGTAAATATTACTCCTCGGCCAGCGCTCCTCAAAATTCTAGGGTTCTAGTCATGGCCCGCTGGACTCGCGATCAACTTCTTCTCGCTCTGAATCTTTACCACCAGACACCGTTTGGAAAACAGCATAGCACTCATCCACCCATCGTCGAGCTTGCTGAGAAGATCGACAGGACTCCAAGTGCCGTCGCGATGAAGCTGAGTAACTTCACCTACCTTGACCCTGCCGAAGGCGGGAAAGGCCTCTCCGGCGCAAGTAAAGCGGACAAAGAAATCTGGGCTGAATTTGAAGGGGAATACGAGCTTCTCGCAGACGCAAGTGAACCACTCATCTCGTCAGATTTCACCCCTCCCAGCGGTCCCACTGAAATCAAAGCTCTCGTGAAACAACGGCAGCACCAATCCTTCTTCCGTAAAGCCGTTCTGGGAAGCTATGGGAACCGCTGTGGGGTCACAGGACTCTCTGTCTCCAGCCTTCTCCGAGCGAGTCATATTATCCCATGGAGTGAGTCTGAGGAACATCGCCTCAACCCTAGCAATGGACTTTGTCTTTCAGGAACCTACGATCTCGCGTTTGATCAGTTCCTCATTTCCTTCGATGAAGACTTCAGGCTTGTGATTGGCCAGCAGCTCAAATCGGCGAAGGCCGACGACGAACTCAGTCGTTCATTCATCCAAAAAGAAGGCTCCAAGCTTTTACTTCCCGAAAAGCATCTGCCAGACTCGGATTGCCTCAACTGGCATCGCACACGCCTCAAAGACTAGCCCCACTGACATCGGCCACGACCCACCCAAGCCTTCCTACATGAGCTTTTACGAATTTCTCCAATCAAGTAATCTCCTCGAAATTGAGCAGCAGACACTCCAGGCAGTTGTAACGAAACCGTTTTGCATTATCACAGGTGCATCGGGAACAGGAAAGACACAAGCAGCTACACGGCTTGCTCGAACATTTTCTAGCGACTCAAGCACACAAGATCCTTTCTATCCTGGGGCGCATATTCCATCAGGCAGGTTGACCTATCTTGTGAAAGATTCTGACAAACTTTCAGTCGAATTTTGGAACAATGAAAACGAGGACGAATCAACGAAGGTGACCTTACCTCGTGAAATCATTAAGGAATGGGTGGAATGCATTATCAGCAACGGCTTTGATGAAGACGTATCATGCAGGGTAATCCGAGGGTTAGTGAGTCAGACCAGCAAGTTTAGCAATCAGCTCCATTCTTTTGAGACCCACCTTAAAGCTGCTGCGCACGCGAGTATCAATGCACCACAATATCCTACTTCTGAAACATGGAAAATCATCGCCGTCGGTGCCGACTGGACGGACAACCGAAATATCCTTGGCTTCGTCAACAACCTGCGGACCGATGAAAAATCGGGGCTCCCAACCTATCAGACCACACCAGTTCTCGACCTCCTCCTCCGAGCAAGCGACGACTCTAATTCTCGGACCCCTTATTTCCTCATCCTCGATGAGATGAACCTCTCCCACGTCGAGCGCTACTTCTCGGACTTTCTCTCCGTGATGGAGCAAAAGGACGGCTTTTTTGATATCCACTCGGAAGGCTCTGACGATGATCCGACCCTCCCTACCTCCGGTAACGGCGCCACCCGTGTCCCTCGAAAACTCGCCTACCCGCAAAACCTCTTCGTGATCGGGACCGTGAACATTGATGAAACAACCTACATGTTTAGTCCCAAGGTCCTCGACCGAGCAAATGTCATTGAGTTCAAAGTTGAAGGATCGGAGTTTGAGAAATTCCTCAAGAATCCCAGCGGCTACCCCGAAGTCGAAGTCGCGCAGTCAGGAGTGGCAGAAGGCTTTTTGGAGCTGGCCCTCAAGGCCCGCCAAGACGGAGGGATCGACCCTCTCTATGGCGAGACCGCCACCTCAATCACCGAGCATCTCATGGACCTTTTTAAGATGATGCAAGCCGCCCGCTTCGAGTTCGCTTACCGGACCGGCCACGAGATCTCCCGTTACCTCCGTGTCAGCCAGCACCTCGCCGCCGATAAAGCACAGTGGCAAAAAGACGGCTGGCAAGCCGATCTCGATACCCAAATCCTCCAAAAAATTCTCCCCAAACTTCACGGAAGCATCGGCCGCATCGCGCCCCTCATCAGCGCCCTCGCCCACTACTGCGAGACCGGAGAAACCGAAAAAGCGCCCAACCTTCGCGACCTCATCGCAAAACCCTTTGGAGAAGAAGAGAAGGCCGAGGCCCTCTTCCCCCGCTCAACTGCCAAGCTACGTGAGATGGCCAAGACCCTCTCGGTGGAACAATTCGTGAGCTTCATCTCCTAAGCAGCAAGCCATGAGCGCCGGAGGCTTCGACATTCTCGCCATCCCCCTCCCGGACCGGCAGGGACTGACCAGTGCTTATCTCATCCTGGCCTCCTCCGGAACGGAAGTCGTCCTGGATTCCGACAACTGCCAACCCTTCGCGGACGAACTGCCCGCCGGCTGGCTCGGGCAAAAGTCCCCCACCGATGGAAACCACCCGCCCATCGTTCTGCAAGAACACGCCAAGGGCCTGCGCATCCGCCTCCTCGAAACCAAACCTTACGACTGGGCCCTCGAAGGACAGGGAACTGAAAAGCTCCAAATCAAGAGCCCTCTCGAAGACAGGCAGCGCCAACGCTGGTCGGTCCGGCGACAGAAAAACGTCCCACTGTCAGGGAGCCTTACCGTCATCAACCACCTCGGACTCGCGGCCCTAGAGATCCTCGCTGAAGACGGCGAAAAGATTCTCTCCGTCCCCCTCGAGTTCATCTCAAGTAAACTCGACTTCGATACCGAATACCGTCGCATGACGGAGGACATCGCTGACTTCTGCGAGCAACTCCTCCTCTCCTGGGATGCCCCCACCGCCCTCACCTTCTCCGCCTCGCACGATCAAGAAGCACGCCTGATCCTCGAGCAATTCCTCTTCCTCCGCCACTTCCTCACCGACGAGCGCCTCGGCCGCCTCCTCGAAATGATCGCGCGCAACCCCCACTCCCAGCTCGAACAAATCCGAACCTGGACCCCCGCCGCGATGGTGCGCTCCACTCAACACCTTTCCGACCCGCAAGGCATGCTCCGCGACTGGCAATTCAGCGGAGGCCGCCCCACCCCGGGCCAAGCCCTCGAAGTCCGCAAACAAGAAAACAGCGACACCCCGCCGAATCGCTTCTTAAAATTCGCCCTCAACAGCTTCCGCGCAATCTGCCACGAAGTCGCCGAAACAGGCGGCGAACATTCCCAAACCGCGAACGAGGCCCGCGCCCTCCTCGCGCGACTCGATAGCATCCTCGCCCGCCGCTTCTTCCGCAATCTCGGCCCCCTCTCCCGCCTTCCGCTCGATAACCAGACCCTCCAAAAAGGCGAAGGATATCGCGAAGTCCTCCAAGCGTGGATCCTTACCAGAGCCGCCGCCAGCCTCAACTGGGATGGCCAGCAAGACAGCTATGAAGGAAGCAGCCGCGACGTCGCAAAACTTTACGAATACTGGATTTTCCTCAAACTTCACAAGCTCCTCGAAGACTTCCCTGGGATGATCTGCAGGACCGGAAGCAGAACTCCAGAGTCCTTCATCAGCAAAGAAGGTGGCGGTATCAAACTCAATCTCCAGAGCGGCAAACCCTCACTCTCCCGCTTCATCCTCCAAACAGGAACAGAAGGAGCCTTATGCATCGACCTCCACTACGAACGGACCTTTCAAGCCAACAAACAGGCAAACTCAGGTGCCTCCTACTCACGTAACTTCCGCCCAGACTATACGCTCAGCATCTATCCGGAGAACTTTGGAAGTGAAGCGAAAGCATTGGACGTCGGCCAAGCCTCTCACCTCCACTTCGACGCGAAATACCGCGCTGATAAGCTGGCCAAAATTTTCGGGGAAGAACATGACGAGGGGGAACTGAACGAGGAAAAAAACAGAGGGAAAGCCACCGGCAACTACAAGCGCGCGGACCTCCTCAAGATGCACACCTATAACGATGCCCTGCGCCAAACAATCGGCTCTTACGTGCTCTACCCCGGAGATGGCAACCCCGCCGAGATGAAAAAATTTCACGAGATCGCGCCCGGCGTGGGTGCCTTCGTCATGAAACCAGGGAACGAGAAATGCCTCGAATCCTTAACCGTCTTTCTCGGTGATATTTTCAAACACCAGCAATCGCAATTCACGCAATTCCGCTACCTCGCCGACACAAACTTCACGACCCACCGCAACCGCCCCCAAATTCTCGAGGAGCGCAAAGTAGAGTTCAACATCGCCCGCCACGATGCTCCCTGCGTCATCATGTGGCTCCCATCCAAAAATGCCGCCGCCTTTAAAGCCGCCGGATTCGCTTACTGCCGCGCCACCCCAAAAGGAGAGAATAAGCGCACTCTTAATCTCAACCTCAGCACCGAGATCGGGTCCGAATTCCTCCCCTCCGGAAAATCTCAAGGAGGCAAAATGACCGGCCTTGGCTGGCGGGCCAAAATACGAGGTGCGCGTTTCCTCTCAGCCCAAAAGCTGAGCGAATACATTCAGAAAAAAGGGAAAAGTGACAAAATCCAGTCATCCGGATCAGGCGAAAGCTACCTCCTCTACGAGTTCGACCAAATCAGTACGATTGCAAAACTCGATCTCGTCGAGGTCCACAAGCGCCATAAATCGGGATCTGATTATATGGCCATAAGCTGCACATGGGCAGAAATCATCGAAACCCAGGACAAAGCAAACAGGACTGAACAGTAACTACTCGCACAGCTCCGATAGCAGCCCCAGCGATCTTGAATCCAGAGAAGGGAATTTTTGACACTAATTTCAACGGATTGAGAAGAGATTCCACAGATTTCCCGAGACCGTGACTCTCTCTGCTGCTCTGCGTGAGATCTTCCCCCTCCAATTTGGGAATTTTTAACACCGATTCATGAAGATTGCGGAGAGATTCTTGAAGATTTCTCAGGGACTAGCTTTCTGAGAGGGAGATTTTTTGACACCGATTTCAACGGATTGAGAAGTGATTCCACAGATTTTCCGAGACCATAGCCCCCTTTGCTGCTCGGCTGCTTTGCGTGAGATATTCCCCCACAAGCAAGAGCCTCCGCCTCAAAGCTCTGACAGCAAGCGGTTCTTCTTTTCCTCGTATTCCGCATCTGTGAGGACACCTTCCTCGTGGAGGGATTTTACTTTATCGAGATTCTCATAAACCTTCTTGGTCGCCTTGGGATCGACCTCCTTCTCCAGCTTCTTCACAAAGGCCTTCCCCTTCTCCAACGCCTTTTCATAAAGACGCTTTGCTTGATCTAAATCAACGGAACCAAAACTGCCCTCGGACCGGAAATGGCTGATCGCCACCTGGCAGACCGCATAGGTGGAAGCCGCTGACATCGCCGACATCGAGAGGCCCCCGATCACCGTTCCAACTCCCGGAATCCCCTTTAGTAAACTCGCGCCCAGACGGGCAAAGGTTCCTCCGGTGAGAGCAGTCACAAACTGCTTTCCTCCGTCAGAGCTGTAGTCGACGCCCTCTTCCTCGGCCAATTTCTTGAGCGCATCCATCTGAATTGCGGTCACGGCAGCGATGTCAAAAAGCGGAATGGGAATGAGGCCCGCGCCCATTGACCAAAGAACGTGTCCCCGAATGATCCGATCCAGAGCCGCTTGCGAACCACGAGTTTCAATCACCTCGGCAACTTCCACTAATTCAACCTCTTCTTTTTCTTCCATGTCTCATTTCTAGACAACAAAACCACCCTGATCGACTACAAACATCGACCCTGATTGTAAAATCCCACTCCTTTGCTTCCCCTGAGCCAACAGTCCCATCGACCATTAAGACACCCCAGCCCCCAGGTAAACTTGAATCAAGAGGAGGGAATTTTTGACACCGATTTTAACGGATTAAGAAGTAATTCCACAGATTTCCCGAGACCATGACTCTCTCTGCTGTTCGTCTGCTCTGCGTGAGACAATTCCCCTTCCAATCCACTCGCACCTTTATACTCCCCGCCCGCTCTCCCCTGAGCTAACCTCCTTGCAGCAATGGCGGAGACGAAAAAGAAAGGGAACCCCATCCTCTTTGGGCTGGTTTTGCTCGGGGGATCGATTGGGGCGATTTGGAAGAATGAGCATCGCTTTGATTACCACCAGGCCGCAGAGGCAACTGAGGCGGTCGAAAATGTGGGCGAGCTCGCGCCCGCTCACTTGTTTTCCCACACCGGGAAGATGGATCAAGGGCTGACTCTGAAGGGACAGTATGTGCGATCCTTTCAGGGCTTTCTGGAAGTAAAATGCTCGGCGGAGATCTATGCCTGGGACCGGGACGAGGATGATGATGGGGTCTCTTGGAGCAAGGAATGGATGTCCTATCTCCAAGAGAACGAACGAAACGAAGATCTCAGTAAGCGCCTAAAATCCGACACCTTCCGGCCAGACACGTATCAAATCGCCGATCTCACAATCGATCCCACAGAGATCCAATTCATCGATGAGAGGGAAGAAATCCATCCCTCAAAACTCCAACTCACGAGGAAGGGAAAGAAGAACAATCTGAGTCTGCAGGGAGACTATTTCTACCTCCTGAAGGATGATGAAGGCGAGGGAGACCCCGCCGATGATCTCGGTGACGAACGACTCTCCTACCGTGGCCTCCCTGTTCCTGAGACTGCCACTTACTTCGGGAAGTGGGGAGAGGGCCGCGCCGTTGTTCATCAAGCCGAGAAAAAAGAAGGGATGCTTTCTGACATCATTAACGACAAAGGCATCCTCCATCACCTCGTCGCAGGCGAACGCGAGACGGCGCTCGACTCGATGAAGGAGCATCTCGCGCACCTCAAGAAGATGACCCGCCTGATCGCCCTCGCGGTCGCAACCATTGGTGGCGGAGTTTTATTTTCCAGCCTGACCCGCTTCCTCGTTTTCATCCCCCTCGTGGGCACGCTGGTGAATCGCATCTCCGGCTGGCTTGGGATGCTCATCGGTTTTCTCCTCGGGTTCATCACTCTCATCCTCGCCTTCCTCTCTAGCCATCCGCTCATCCTCGCACTCTTCCTCCTCGCTCTCGCCAGCGGACTCTTCTTTCTCTGGAAAAATGCCAAGCAGAAGCGCGAAGGGGTGAAAGCACAACTGAGCAAAACTCTGGGCTATCAGCCCTCACAAAACGAACTTGAGGAACTAGAATTCATCGGCCTCTGGCAGCTCTTAGCAAGCGATGGCACGATCACCACCGCCGAGAAAAAGCAGCTCAAAAAATGGACGAAGCGCCATCGCTGGAGCACCGGACGAGTCGAAGAACTGACTCAACGAGCCCAAGCGGAGCTCGCCGGCAGCAACCCACGCGACACCCTGCAGTCTCTCATCTGCTTTACCCTCGCCGATGGCAACATCAACCGAACCGAAATGAAGAGCCTCGAACAAGCCGCCACAAAAATAGGCGTTGCGAAACCGCAGCTCTTCCTTCTGATCGCCCAAGCACAGCGAACCTGAAGACAACCCTCCACCATACCGAACGCAGTCTAAACTCAAGGCGTATGGATTAAAAAACATCACGCAAAGCCCAGGGAGATCCTATCTCGCAAAACTCCCAAAGCCAGTTCCACAAGTTCCACAAGTTCCACAAGTTCCGCATCATCCGCGGATTCCGCGGTTCAAAACTCTCCTCAAGCAAGATTCGCGCACATTCGCCTGATTCGTGGTTGATCTTCCCACAAGCAGGAAGTCCAAAGACCCTCCATTTTCAGAGTTGTTGGCCTCGCTTTGAAAAAGCAAACTCCATGAACATGGACCTCCCCACTGAGCCAGACGTCAACCTTCTCCCGCACGATGGCGTGGTTCATTATCATCCCGCCGTGTTCTCACCCTCCGAAGCGGAGAAATTTTTCGAGAAGCTCACTCAGGACGTCCCCTGGCAACACGATGAAGTGAAAATGTTCGGCAAAACCATCGTCACCGCTCGCAAGGTTGCTTGGTTCGGCGACGCGGGTCTCGACTACACCTACTCCGGCAAAACCAAATCCCCCCTTCCCTGGACCTCACTCCTCCTCGAACTCAAGAAGCTCACCGAAGAAAAAGCCAAAGATCAATTTAACTCCTGCCTCCTCAATCTTTACCATGATGGCTCCGAGGGCATGGGTTGGCACCGCGATAACGAATCGTCGATCGTAAAGAACTCACCAATCGCCTGCCTCAGCTTCGGCGCCCAACGCCGCTTCCACTTCAAGCATCGCGTAACCAAGGAACGGATCACCCTCGAACTCCAGCCCGGAAGCCTCCTCCTCATGACCGGTGAGACGCAAACACACTGGATGCACACCCTCCCAAAAAGCACCCGGATCACCACGCCCAGAATCAGCCTCACCTTCCGCCAAATGAAGGAACGATAGCAAAGAATTCATCTCCCTTGAGCTCTCCTCTCCCCCTCGATTTCGGCAATCTTCTCGCGCACCCAAACCACCCTCAGAATGCCCTGCGACCGAAATTTAAGGCCTCCAATCGCCTCATCGCTGACCTGATCACCTTCTATCGGTTCTCAAAGTCTTATTCTTCTCAGATCATCATAACGACCGATCCCCCCCTCACGCTGATCGATTAGAAGATAGACCGTGAGCCCGAGCAATTCCGCAACAATTGAGCTCTTCCAAAAACTCTGCATGACCCAAGCGGATACCAAAGTTCGCCCCTTTAATGACTCCAGCCCAAGAAAAATCCCCATTTCTCCCCTCCATCCCCCTTGCTTCTCGCGCGGGTCCGGTATATTCCACCAATTCCGTCACAAAACAGCGGGAAAAATTTCATGATTAAGTGGATTCTCCAAAAAATCGTTGGCTCTAAGAACCAACGCGAACTCAAGCGCATGCAACCTCTCGTTGCCCGGATCAACGAGCTCGAAGAGCGCTATCAAAAAGAATCCGAGGAGCAGCTCCTTTCCCGCGTGGAAGGATGGCAAAAGCACCTCCACCGCTACCTCCCTCTTGAAGTCCCGACCAAGCGCCAGCTTGAGCTCATGGACGACGAAACCGTCGCGGAAGTCGCACAGGGCCTCATGAATCGTCTCGATTCCCTCCGCGAAGAATTCCCCTCTCTTCCCTCCGAAATCGGCTCGCTCGAAGATATCGCCGCCGCCAAGGTCGCTTTCTCCGAGATCGAGGACGAATTCCCCGCCGCTCGCGACAAGTATCTCGATCAAATTCTCCCCGAAGCCTACGCCTCGGTCAAAAACGCCGCTCGCCGTCTTTGCGGCAGCGAAGTCGAGGTCGTCGACAACATGCTCCCTTGGGACATGGTTCACTTTGATGTCCAGCTCGTCGGAGGCATCGCCCTCCATCGCGGCATGATTGCTGAGATGCAAACGGGTGAAGGTAAGACCCTCGTCGGAACCCTCCCCGTTTTCCTCAATGCGCTCACCGGACTTGGCGTCCACGTGGTCACGGTGAACGACTACCTCGCCCGCCGTGACTCAGAGTGGATGGGTGCCGTCTTCAAATACCTCGGCCTCACCATCGGAGTGATTCAAAACTCCCAGCATCCTGCCTTACGCCGCGAGCAGTATCAGTGCGACATCACTTACGGAACGAACGCCGAATTCGGCTTCGACTACCTCCGCGACAACGGCATGGCCGGAACTCCCGACGACCAAGTGCAACGCGGTCATTACTTCGCTATTGTGGACGAAGTTGACTCCATCCTCATCGATGAAGCCCGCACCCCGCTCATCATTTCTGGACCGGCCGTCGTTTCCAATACCGAGGAATACAAGCGCTACCGCGTCGTGATCGAGAACCTCGTTAAAAAGCAGAACCACCTCTGCAACGACCTCGCCGCCGAAGCGAAAAAAGCGATCGACGAAGGAGACGAAGAAGTGGCCGGAAAGGCCCTTTTCAAAATCAAGCTTGGCCAGCCGCGCAACCGTCAGTTCATGCGCTTCATGGAGGATCCCGACACCCGTCGCCTCATCGAAAAAACCGAACTTTCTTTCTACCAAGACGCTCAGAAAAAAGAACTCTACGCCATCAAGGAAGAGCTCTACTTCACGATCGATGAGAAAGGCCACGACGCCGACCTCATGGAAATGGGCCGCGAGCACCTCTCACCCGATGAGCCGGAAGCCTTCGTCATTCCCGACCTCGCCGAAGCCTTCGCTGAGGTCGATGCGAATACCGAACTCAGCGACGATGAGCGCCTTACCGCCAAGGAAGCGATCCAGAACAAGATGGATTCTCAAGGCACCCGCGTTCACGCCATCTCTCAGCTTCTCAAGGCCTACTGCCTCTACGAGAAGGACAACGAGTATGTCGTCAAAGACGGCAAGGTCGTGATCGTTGACGAAAACACCGGTCGTGAAATGGCCGGACGTCGTTGGTCCGATGGCCTCCACCAAGCGGTCGAAGCAAAGGAGAACGTCGAAGTGGAGCGCGAGACTCAGACTTACGCGACCATCACCATTCAGAACTACTTCCGCCTCTATGAAAAACTCGGCGGCATGACCGGAACCGCGGAAACTGAAGCGGCAGAATTCCACGACATCTACAATCTCGATGTCCTCCCCATCCCGACGCACCGCCCGAACGTCCGGAAGGATGCCAACGACCAAGTCTTCAAGACCCGCCGTGAAAAGTTCAACGCCGTGGTCACCAAGATCGAGGAGTGCAACGAAAAAGGACAACCCGTCCTCGTCGGAACCGCTTCCGTGGAAGCTTCCGAAACCCTCGGTCGCATGCTCCAACGCGCCAAGATCAAGCACTCGATCCTGAACGCGAAGTATCACCTTCAAGAAGCCGAAATCGTCAAAGCCGCCGGTCAACTCGGCTCCGTTACCGTAGCCACCAACATGGCGGGACGAGGCACCGACATTAAGCTCGGCGAAGGCGTCACTGAAGCCGGTGGACTTTATGTCATCGGCACTGAGCGCCACCAATCACGCCGTATCGACCGCCAGCTTCGTGGACGTTGTTCACGTCAGGGCGACCCCGGTGCATCTCAATTCTTCATCTCATTTGAGGATGATCTAATGCGCAACTTCGCCGCCGCCGATCGCATGACCAACATGATGGAGCGCTTCGGCATGGAAGACGGAGAAGCGCTCGAGCACAAGTGGCTCAACCGTTCAGTCGAAACCGCCCAAAAGCGCGTCGAGCAAATGTATTACCGCCGCCGGAAGTACGTCCTCGACTTCGATGACGTGATGAACCGCCAGCGCGAGGTCGTTTACGGCTACCGCAATCAGGTCATCAATTCCGAGGACCCACGCGAACTCATCATGGAGCTTCTCGATCGGATTGTGCCTGCCCAAGTCACTCACTACATGGAAGAACGTGACGACGGCCAACCAGACTTCGTCGAACTCCTCAACTGGGTCAACAAGACCTTCCCTCTCCACCTCACCTTGGAAGATGCCCTCTTTGAAACACGCGATGTTGAAGGCAACTCCAAGTTCCTCCTCGAAGGAATCCATGCCGCTTACCAGCGCAAGATTGAGATGGAAAATCCTGAGCACCTCGACTCGCTCGAACGCCACATCATCCTCAACGCGATCGACCAAAAATGGCAGGAGCACCTCTACGCCATGGACTCCCTCCGAGAAGGCGTGCAACTCCGCGCTCAGGGTCAAAAAGACCCCCTCGTGGAATACAAGATGGAGGCTTACAAGCTCTTCACCGCCCTCATGGACACCATCGATGATGGCTCCGTGCACAACCTCTTCCGCTTTACCACCGTGCAGCCCATCGATCCCGTTCTCGCGGATCAAGGCCAGCGCACCTCAGGTGGTGATGGCATGGGTGCCGGCAACATGGCCGTTTCAGGCTCCTCAAGCGTTGTTCCAGAAGATGGCAGCGCCGCCGACGAAAGTGGCTTGAAACTCAATCTCCCGAAACGCCGCCCAATTCCCAAGGTCGGCCGAAATGAACCCTGCAGCTGTGGTTCCGGGAAGAAGTTCAAAGCCTGCTGTGGTCGCGCGACCGAGTAATCATTCCCAAATTTTTCTCAAAGCGCTCCCGCAGAAATGCCGGAGCGCTTTTTTTTCCCTGCGATACGCCATGACTGGTCGTCTTTTTTTTCCAAATCCCGCCTTGCACCCCAAGAGGCTAAGGTGATCATCCCAATGTGATTTACCTGACAAATATCAGCCTAATCAGCGCGATCAGCGCTACTTTCATAACGGGGGTATTTGCCCAAAATATCGCCAAACCAGAAACCCATCCTTACGCGAAAGCATCTGGAGAAAGGGAGGCTTGGGCTCTCTCCAGTGAGGGGCCAAACAAATCACGGATCTATGATTTCTACCGTCGCCAAGCGGAGTATTATCTTTCGCTCCCTGAGGAAGAAATCCCTAAAATCATCCCGGCGTTCCCAGGACTCGATGGCGGGAAATTTGGCCACTGGGGCCGCTACCATAAAAACAATCATCAGGATACACGCTGGAACTCCATTGTCTTGGGTGAGGTCTGGGCCATCCCGACTTCAGCCTCGGACATCAAGGTGGAGAAAGCTGTCAACGTCCGCCTGCCAGGAAGCGGAGACCTCGCCGTCGCCTTTGATCCCATCGCGTTGGAATATCCCATCATCTGGTCAACTGACGCAAAGAACATCGTAGCAACTACCCCCTTCCGTTGGGGCCTTGCACGGAATGGCAAGATCGTGGGTTCGGTCAAACTGCGCACCAAAAAAGCGCAACTGCCTGCGCCAAAAGACTACGCCGTCTACCGAGGATACCACCGCACCTCAGCCGGCATCGTCTTCGACTACGACCTCGCTGGCAAAGCAACCCTCGACCGCCCAGGTCAAGCGGTCATTAAAAATGAAACGGCCTTCGTGCGGACGCTCTCTTTTCAGAATGGCATCGCGGCTACCCAACTCCGCCTCTGTGCCGTACCTAAATCCACCACCGAAAAGAACGGAGCCTTTGAAGCAGGAACCCAATCCACGGTCGTCGTCCTGCAAGGAGCAAAAGGACAAGTCATCCAGAAGGACAATGAGTTATTCTTAAACCTCGCAAACGCTAGCGAAAAAACTCTCGCTCAAATCACAATTTGGCGAGGAGCAAAAGAGGACGCCCAAAGCGCTCGCAAAGAAATCGAAGCCAGACCTATGACAGAGATTTCTCTCAAGGACTTTGCCCCTGAGCAATGGACCGACATCCCTGAATATAGAGTCACCAAAAAAACGGGAAAAGGAGCCTATCTCATCGATGAAATACCAGTGCCTCTCAAGAACCCATATCAAGCGCCCATGATGTTCAGCGGCATCGCCTTTTATGATGATGGCACTGCCGCCATCTCGACCCTCATGGGTGACATTTGGCTGGTAAAAGGACTGGGAGAGAAGGACGAAAAAGTGACATGGAAGCGGTTCGCCTCAGGTATCTCGATCCCCTTTGGACTCCAAGTCGTCAATGGTGACCTTTATGTCGCGGGGAAACATCAAATCTCTCTGATACGTGATGAGAATGGCGATGGTGAAGCTGACTTCATCGGTAATGTCTTTAATCGCTACCTCGATGACCACGGCCACCCCCACCTGTATGGCCTCTCCATCGCCGAAGACGGCATGATCTACATCATCATGGAATTTGAAGTCGCCCGCATCGACTCCAAGAAAGGGACGATGGAGATGATGGGCGGCGGAGTGCGAAATTGCATGGGCTTTGGCTCTGCAAAACTGGAAGGTGAGGAAATGATTTTGATCGCCCCGCAAGAAGGCGATTGGACCCCCGCCTCCATGATCATCAGACCGAGGAAAAACGAATTCTACGGCTTTCACCCTAAGCAAAAAAAACTCGCGACCGTTGGCCTCCCCCTTTGCTACATTCCCAGAGGGGTTGATAACTCCACCGGCGGCTTCACTCAGGTCCAGAGCGAACGCTGGGGACCGCTCGGCGACTCGGTGATTGGATGGAGCTATGGATATGGCACCCACTATCGCGTCCTTTATGACGGCAGCGGACCTCGCGGACAAGCCGCGGTCGTTCCCTTGCCGGGAGAATTCCGGGCCGGGGCTGTGCGAGGCGCAGTCTCTCCTCGCGATGGACAAGTCTACGTCGTGGGCACCGAGGGCTGGGGGAATTACGCCCTACAGGACGGCAGCCTCAGCCGGGTAAGATATGCCGGAGGTGAACTCGTCATCCCGGAAGGTTTCCAAATTTTCCAGAACGGGATTCGCCTCGATTTCAATGAACCCTTAGATGCTCCTTCCGTGCAGGAGCTCCGTCATATTTTTGTGCAACAGTGGAACTACGAGTATGCCAAGCGCTACGGCTCGCCCGAGTTCTCCGCCCTAAACCCAAGCTCTCTGGGACACGACCGCCTTGAGGTGAATTCCGTCACCCTGCTGGAAAATGGCCGTTCGGTCTTTGTTGAATTAAAAGACCTCCAACCAGTGATGCAGCTTCACATTCACGGACAGTGGAAAACCGCAAAAGGGCATGACGCCCAGACCGATTTCTTCACCTCGGTGATCGAACTCACGGAGGCCTATCAACTCAAGGGGAGCGCGCCCGTGGCAAACACTCTCCCAAAACAACTCGTCCCACGGATCCGTGGAGTAAAGCCGAGTGATCAATTAAAAGATCAAAAACTCCCTGATGAGAGCTGGGCTGGAGCTCGGAAAATGGAAGTCGCTACCGTCGATGGCTTAAAGTTCTCACCCGCTCAATTGAAAGGCAAAGCCGGCGAAAAAATTGCCTTCACTCTCATAAACAAGGACATCATGCCGCACAACTGGGTTTTGACAAAAACCGATGCTAAGAAGGCCGTCGGGGACGCCTCCTTCCGCATGCTTAATGATCCTGATGCCATGGCGAAATCGTATGTGCCGGCAGAAGCCCGTGAGAAAGTCATCGCTTACACTGCCGTGATCAGCCCGGAAGCCAAGCAGACCATCTACTTTCAACTTCCAGAAAAAGCGGGGAACTACCCCTTCATTTGCACCTTCCCCGGTCACTGGCAAATCATGCAGGGCTCGATTGAGGTCACTGAATAGCTTTGCTAAGTCCTTCAGACTTTCGAGTTGCCACTTTAGCAGTTCACAGCGAGCTTCCAGCGAAGCCATGAGCGCCCAAAAAGACCTCGCCCTCGAATCCGCCTGCGTTCTCCGCGAGGCTGGTCATGTGGTCTATTTTGCAGGCGGCGCCGTCCGTGATCAACTTCTTGAAAAAGAACCCAAGGACTTCGACCTCGCCACCTCCGCGCGCCCCGAAGAAGTTCAGGCTCTCTTCAAAAAGTCCGATGCCGTCGGCGAGCATTTTGGCGTCATCATCGTAAAGGGCGATGGCGAAATGATCGAGGTCGCAACCTTCCGCACCGATGGTTCCTATAAAGACGGCCGCCGCCCAGAGTCGGTCGAATTCTCCTCCCCCGAAGAAGACGCCCAACGACGCGACTTCACCATAAACGGACTTTTCCAAGATCCTCTCAGCGGCGAAATCATCGACCACGTTGGCGGACGCGCCGACCTCGCAGCGCAAATCCTCCGCGCCATCGGCGATCCTAAAAAACGCTTCGAAGAAGACGCCCTCCGCCTCCTCCGCGCCATTCGCTTTGCCAGCGTCACCGGATTTCAAATCGAGGAAAACACTTGGGCTGCGATCCAAGAATGCGCTCCTCTTCTATCTCAAATTTCACCCGAGCGCATCCGCGATGAATTCTCAAAAATCATCACCGCAGATGACCGCGCCCGCGGACTCGATCTCCTCGTCGACTCGGGCTTGATCAAAGAATTCCTCCCTGAGGTGCTCGACCTCCAAGGCTGCGAGCAACCTCCGCAATGGCATCCCGAGGGTGACGTTTACGTTCACACCCGCATTGCCCTCTCGCTTCTCAATTCCCCTCCCCTCAATCTCGCCCTTGCCGTGCTCCTCCACGACATCGGCAAACCTGCCACGCAGACTTGGGATGCTGAAGCCGAGCGCTTCCGCTTTAATGGTCACGACAAAGTAGGCGAAAAAATGTCCGAAAAGATCCTCCGCCGCATGCGCTACTCAAATCAAACGATCGATGAGGTCAGCTTCATGGTTTCACGTCACATGAAATTCATGCACGTAAAAGACATGAGAACGGCAAAGCTGAAGCGCTTCATGTCGGCCGAGTGCTTCGACCTCGAAACCGAACTGCATCGAGTCGATTGCGATAGCAGCAATGGCTTCCGCGAGAACTACGACTTCGTCCGCGAGAAAAAAGAGGAGTTTGCCAAAGAGCCCCTCATCCCCGAGCCCCTCATCTCCGGTCACGATCTGATCCGAGATTTTAACGTGGCCCACGGCCCTGAAATTGGCAAGATCCTCCGTGCCGTCCAAACCGAGCAACTCGAAGGAAGACTTGCTGATAAAGACGCCGCCTACTCTTTCGTAAAAGAAACACTTTCAAAATGAGCACCATTCCCACCGAACACGACGATCCGATCAACGCCCAAATTCTCAGCGTTTCCGAAGACCTCGTCTCTGGCTTCCAAGAAGATCCCTTTTCCATCATCGCCAAAGAATCCGGGGTCGAACTCGACGTCGTCCTCGAGCGCATCCGCGCTATGCTGGAAGCAGGCGTGATCCGCCGCGTTCGCCAAACGATGCTCGCCACCAAACTTGCCCACGGAGCTCTCGTCGCTTGGAAAGTTCCGGAAGAAAAACTCAATGACGCCTTCGACTTCATGGCCAAAGAAGATCCCTTTTCTGGCCACGTCGTGATCCGTTCAACCGATGGACAAATCTCCGGCTCCGGTTACCGCCTCTGGACCACTCTCAAAGTTCCTCAAGGCGAGTCCTTGGAAGAACACGGAAACGTCCTCAAGCGCATCGTGGGCGCCGAGGAATTCATCCTCATGCCTGCCAATGGCGTCTTCACCCTTGGAGTCGGCCACGTCCGACGCAAGGGACTCGAGCCCGGCGCAAAGCTCGATGTTGCCGCTGAGATGATGACCACCACCGTCGTCGATCTCTCTCAAGAAGAGTGGGACGTTCTCCTCGCTCTCAAAGAAGAACTCACTCCTGATGAAGTCATTCAAAATTGCTGGGACGCCCGCGCTGAAGTCGCTGGAGTGAGCTTAGAAAGATTTTTTGAAGTCGCCCGAATCCTCGACACCAAGAAAGTGATCGGCCGCTTCTCAACCTTCCTCGAACACGTCAAACCTTCCGACACCGGAAAGCGTGTCACTCGCTTCAACGGCCTCTTCCACTGGGCCGTCCCCAAAGGCCGCGAGATTGAAGCTGGCAGCGAAGTGGGTCGCCACCACTGCATGACCCACGCCTACTGGCGCGAGGGTGGACCGCAGTTTGGCAACGTTAACGTCATGGGCGTCGTCCACGGCACCGAAAAAGACAAAGTGATGGAGCACAAAGCCGCCATCGACAAACATCTCGAATCGATCGGAATCCCCGTCAGCTACACCAACGTCTTCTGGGGTGGCCGTTCAGAAATCGTCCCCTCCGAGATCTCTCCCAAGGTCTACCGCGAGTGGCACGAAAAACACGCGCAGTAAACTCAACGCCCCGCGCACTCCTTCAACGCGCTTTCAATCTCGGAATGCAAAAATTGAAAGCCGCTTTGCAGCAGCTTCTCCGGCACCGCTCGAGTGCTTGCGAGGAGTCCTTCCTCGGCAAATTCGCCTAAGACAAGCTTCAGCATAAAGGCAGGGGCTGGCAAAACGGTAGGTCGCTTCAGCACTCGGCCCACTGCTTTGGTAAAGTCCGCATTCGTCACCGACTCTGGCGCGACAAGATTCACCGGCCCCGAAAGATCATTCTCAAGACAATGAATGATACCCCTGATCTCATCGTCGAGATGGATCCATGGCATCCACTGCTTTCCACTCCCTAATCTCCCCCCAATTCCCAATTTGAAGATTTTAGCCATCTTCTCCCAAGCCCGACCTCCTGCCCCTAAGACGACTCCTGTCCGCAGGTGACATACGCGAATTCCTTCCGCTCCATTCGTCGACTCCTCCCAGTCCCGACAAAGCTCCGCGAGGTATCCCTGACCCACTTCCGCGGTCTCAGGGAGTTCCTCATTTCCTCGGTCACCATAAAACCCAGTCGCCGAAGCATTGAGGAGGACTTTCACCTCGGAAACAGCCAAGGACTTCACCAAGTTTTCAGTAAGGTCGACCCGACTCTTCCGAAAAGCCACCTTCCTCTCTTTCGTCCAACGTTGATCAATGGCCTCCCCCGCCAAGTTTACCACCGCATCCAATCCAGTCAGATCAATCTCTCCTTCCCCATTCCATTGACGCCATGCCATCTCAGAATCATCTCGCAGAGATCGCGAAAAACCCACGACTTCATAACCATTCGCTATGAGAGCTGCTGATAGGTGACAACCCAACCAACCCGAGGCTCCGATGATTCCAATTTTTTGCGCGCGCATGATGTGACTCGCGAAGCTACTCCGCATTGTCCACAAATCCAGCGAATCCTATCGACAGTTTTTCTACCACTTCCTAGCCTCCCACACGTCTATGCGTCTCGTCCTCCTCTTTCTAGCTCTGACCCCGTTTTGGGTCCTCGGACAAGAAGAGCCCGCCGCTCCCCTTCCGGAAATCTTACCTCCTCCCGAGGATATTCTCCCCATTCCTGATGAGCTTCCGCCCCCTCAGGACATCTTTGACGAATTCCCCCTCAAACCCATTCCTCCCCCAAAACCCGGAGGAGACCCTTTGGCTGAAATTTTATCGGGCGACTCAGATAAAAAATCTGAAATCAAACGCCCCTCCAACTTTCAAATTGATGGAAGTCTCGACAATCTCGAAATCGTGAACGGCCAAATACTTGTTCACTACAAGGGCAAGGTGAAACTCATCGCCGACAATGGTTTGCAAGTCTTTGCCGACAACGCCACCTGGAATACGAAAGAGAAAAAAGTGGAATTGAGTGGCGACGTCAGCGTCTACCAAAGCGGGCTCGTCTATCGTGGCGAATCTGCAATTTACCATACTGACACTCAAACCATAGACACGAGCCGCGTCCGCCTCGCCCTCGACCCCATCCTCATGAAAGCTGGGAACTTGAAAAAAGTAGAACGTAATGGACGCTCCCTTTTCGTAGGTGAAAACTCGGGCATCACCACTCACGACGTCGAAAACCCCGACTTCTGGCTGCGCGCAAAAAAGACCACCGTGATCCCAGGCGACAGAGTGATCTTTGATGACTTCACCCTACAAACAGGAAATCGGAAAATCTTCTGGCTCCCCTACCTTTCTCAACCTTTCGATGAGAACCTTGGCTACCTCTTCATCCCAGGCGCTCGAACTAACCTCGGAGTTTTTGTTAAAAACCGCTACGGCATCATGCTCGGCGGCGAACGAGATCCAGAAACCGGTGAAAACGAAGATGCTTGGCTCCTCTCACAATGGCATGCCGATCTGTATTCAGGGCGTGGCCTAGGCCTGGGAGTTGATTTTTCTGACACCCGCCTCAACAAAAAGGATCAATTTGGCTACCTCCGTCTCTACTACCTCTACGACACCGACCCCAGCCTAGAGCGCGCTGGCGTCAACCGTGAGAGTATCGACCCAAACCGCTACCGCGTCGAATTTGCCCATCGTCTTCCTCTTTGGAAAACTCCCACTGCCAACTACAGCTTTGACGCCAACCTTACCCTTCTCAGTGACCAATATTATCTTGAGGATCTTGACCCCTCGCTTTTCCGCATCAATCGCGCCCCCGACAACTATCTCGGCCTCACACGGAGGTCTGCAAATAGCCTCACCAACTTCGGCACTCGTATTCGACTCAACGAATTCTACCAAAGCGCCACTCGTTTGCCTGAGATCACGCACGACTGGATTCGCCAACCATTCTTAAACAGCTCCGTCCTCTACGAGAGTCAGACTTCTCTTGGATTCTATGAAGAACACTTAGCCGAATTCCAACGTGATAGCTTACGCGATGAAGTAAACGACCTTCTCCCTGGAGATCCCCGCATCGATGAGATCGATCGCCTCCTAGATGAACGTGGCTTCGCACGCTTTCACACCTATCACGAGTTCTCACGCCCGTCCAAAGTCGGTCACCTCAATATCATTCCTCGCATCGGAGCTGGCCATACGAGCTACCAATCCGTTCTAGGACCAGACTCCTCAACCAGTCGCACCCACCTTTCAGCTGGGATCGACTTCTCTACAAAGCTCACCAAAAACTACCCTCATATCAGTAACGAAAAATGGGGGCTCAACGGAATCCGTCACGTCATCGAACCCTACGCCTCTCTCAGCTGGCTTTCGACAGATGAACTCGACTCCTCATTTGGTCGCATCGACCGGCTCACCCCCACCACACGCCCCCGCTCCCGACACATCGGGCGCTACACCGCGATCGATGACCTGCAAGACTGGAGCGTCGTCCGCCTCGGCATGCGCAACCGCATCATGACCCGCCGAGATGGGAACACCCATGATTGGTTAACCCTCGATACTTACATCGACGCCTTCATCGAAGACCCTGAGTTTGATCGCCAGTTGTCAAACCTCTACAATGATCTCCGTTGGAACCCGACCCCATGGTTCGCCTTAGATCTCGAAACCCAGTTCCCCATCTTCTCAGATGCCGACTTTAACGAAGTGGCGCTCTCCTTCCGTTTCATGCCCACAGATTCCTTCGAGTTTAATATCGATTATCGACATTTGAACAGTCACCCCATTTTGAGGGACTCGGATCGCATTGTCTTGGAAAGCTTTGCTCGCCTAAACGAATACTGGGGAATCGGAACCCACCATCGCCTGGAGCTCGTCGATAACAGCTTAGAACTTCAACAATACAATGTGCATTACGACTTCGATTCCTTCGTAGGCTCCCTCGGTTTTTTCCATCGTAACAATCAAAACAAGGATGAATACGGGGTCATGCTCAGCTTCGGCATCAAGGAAATCCCAAGCCTTTCCTTGCCAATAGAAATTGGTGCGGAATGATTGTCCCATGAGCCAACTCTCACCAGACGATCTCCTCAAACAACTTCAGTGGCGCTACGCCACCAAGCAATTCGACAAAACCAAGACCATTCCAAATGACACTTGGGAAGCGATCGAAGACTCACTCGTTCTCACCCCTTCCTCTTTCGGACTGCAACCCTGGCATTTTTTCGTCATTAAGAACCCCGAGCTTCGAAATGAGCTCCTTCCTCACTCCTGGGGGCAGCCTCAAGTGACTGATTGTTCACACTTTGTCGTTCTCGCAGGAAAGACTTCGATGAGCGAAGATGAGATCGACTTCTTCCTTGAAAGAACCACCAAAATCCGAGGAGGAGAGATTGAAGCACTCAACCCCTATCGTGACATGATGCTAGGTTTCACCAGTCAGATGGATGCCGCAGCCCAACTTCAGTGGGCCAAGCTTCAGACCTACATTGCTCTCGGCCAATTAATGACCTCCGCAGCTCTTTTAGGAGTTGATGCCTGCCCCATGGAAGGAATCAGCGCTGAAGAATACGATCGTATTTTAGGTCTGCCCGAAAAAGGACTGACCACCTCAGTCGCCTGCGCTCTTGGCTATCGCTCAAACGACGATAAATACGCGACTGCTCCAAAAGTCCGCTTTGAAAAGAGCGAACTACTGACCAGTCTGTAGGCTTTGGTAATGCCTTCCAAATTCCGGCTTGGCTTGAGCGACCAAAGGAGCAGCGACGTTGAAAATAGCTCGGGAAATATTATCGAGTTCTGTGTTGTACTTCCTTTTCCCCCTTAGACCGATCTGGATCGTTTTCCTCACCTCACTTTGGTTCACATCAACCACATTGCGTAAATGCGCGACAGCCTCGCCTTCAGGAACCCCCAACTTGGCGGAGTACTCCGATTGGGACACGATTTCCGCTAAAACATCGTCGTGAGTGAGCACCGTTTCGAAGGCTCCAATCCATTCGTCAACTTTCTCTTGTTCCAGACCACTCACCGAAAAACCAATCCCGCGAAATCCTTCCACGTTCATCTTTTTCGTATAGAGACCAAAGGCGGCCCCACCCAAAACCAAGAGGCCTAAGATGGCTACAATCGCAAGCTTCTTGCTGTTCATAGATATAAATTAGCATTTCACCCCCACGAGGTCAGGAACTTTTTACCGACTCAGCAAAACTCTTGCCTGAGCCTCAGAGGCAACGCACCTTCCAACGATATGGATTTTCCTGCAAGCACGGCGCATCTCGAAACGCTCGATCACGAATTTGACACCATTTTAGATCCCATTCAGGACTCCCCTGTCATCAGCGCTCAGATCTGGGTCGAAACGGGCTCTCAGCACGAAAGCGCCCTCGCAGGGTCCGGAATTTCTCACCTTCTTGAACACATGGTTTTCAAAGGAACCGATCGTTTCACCGGAGAAGCCCTCTCCCAAGAAGTGCAAGCCGCTGGTGGACAATGGAATGCATACACCAGCTTCGATCGCACCGTCTACTATATCGATGGCCCCAAGAAATCCCTCGACCTCTTCCTTTCCGCCCTCATCGAGATGGTCTTCCGGCCCTCTTTTCCAGAGGGTGACTACGAAAAGGAAAAAGATGTCATTCGTCGCGAAATCGCGATGGGACTCGATGACCCCGACTCGGTCGCCTCCCAGCTCCTATTCCGGACCAGTTTCCAACGAGACCATCGCCGCCACCCCGTGATTGGTCATCGTGATCTTTTCGATGCCATCACTTACGAGGAGATGAAAAATTACCACGCGGCCAGATACCGCACCCATAATTCCTTCCTCGTCCTTTCTGGCGGATTTGAGCCGCAAGAAGCTCGCGAGATCATCACCCGAGAGCTCGATAAAGGCCTCCGTCCCCCAGCCGCCTTCCCCATCACCAGCCCTAGCGAACCTCAACAAATGGGCGAGCGCAGGGCTCAACGCTCTTTCGCAATTCCAAACACCCACCTCAGCCTCACTTGGCAAATTCCCGGACTCACTCATGCCGATGCCCCAGCGCTCGACCTCCTTTCCATCATCCTCGGTGGAGGTCAATCATCCCCACTCTACCGCAGCATCCGTGAGGAAAAAAACCTCGCTCACTCCATCGGATCCTACAGCTGGATGCCTGCCGACGGCCCCGGCATTTTCACCGCCTACGCCGAGGTCGAATCGGACAAGGCCCATGAAGTGGAAAAAGAAATCCTACAACAAATCAAACTTCTTGCCGGTTCAGACTTCACCCACCCCATGGCTCGCGCCTTTCGGCAAGTTGCCTCGCAACAGTTCAAAACCCTCACCACCGCCTCAGGCCGCGCCTCCGACCTCGCTTCCAATTGGCATAGCGCGCGCGACCTCAACTACACCCGCACTGCCATTCAAAATCTCGCTTCCGTCTCAGAAGCCGACCTTCGTCGTGTCATCGCGACCTATCTCACGTCGGCAAATCTCAGCGTCACCAGCCTCGTGCCCGAGGGCGAAGTCGCCGTCGCATCAGAATCTGAGGCCACCGCTAAAAATGGCCAAATCATCGAACACACCCTCTCGAATGGCCTCCGCCTCATCTTGCAACGTGACCCCACTGTTCCCGTCGTCTATAGCCAAACCGCCCTCATCGCAGGAAGCCTCTCCGAATCACCTGCGAGCGCCGGCTTAAATGGCCTTCTTTCCCGCGTCCTCACCAAAGGCACCACCTCAAGAGACGCCCTCACCATTGCGGAAACTCTCGAAGACCTCGGCGCATCTCTCCGTGCCTCCGCCGGAAATAACACCTTGATGCTTTCCTCCTATTGCCTTCGAGATGACCTGCCCACCATCATTGAACTCCTTGGCGAAATCATCTGCGACCCCAGCTTCCCCTCCGATGCCATCGACCGTGAACGCGCCGCCATGATCGCCGGGCTCGAAGAACTCCTCGAAGATCCCGCCAGCCGCGCTTTCCGCGAAATGCGCTCGCAACTTTGGAATGGCCAAGGATACGGAATCCCCTCCTCCGGCACCGTAGAATCTCTCGAATCAATCACCCGCCTAGACCTCAGCGCCCATCACACTCGCCACTTCGCGGCCTCCAATATGGTGTGTGCATTTTTTGGAGACCTCGATCCTGATCAAACCATCGCTGCACTCGAAAAATCTCTCGGCAAAATCCCCACCGGCACGCCTCCATCACTCGACGAAGTGGTCAGAGCTCAAGCTGGCGAACACGCTCTGAAACTCGACAAAGAACAAGCCGTCCTCGCCATCGGCTTCCCCAGTCTTGCCCAAGATGACCCCCGCCGTTTCGCGCTCGAACTCATCGACGCCTATTGCTCCGACATGGCAGGCCCCCTCTTCACGCGCATTCGCGAAGAACTCGGCCTCGCTTACTTCGTCAGCAGCTCACAATTCCTCGGACTCAACACCGGACTCTTTGCCTTCTATCTCGGCACCGCGCCAGATCAAATCGACCTCGCCCGCCGCGAACTTCAAGGAGAGATCGATAAACTCATCGCCGAAGGCATCCCCTCTGACGCACTCGAACGAGTCAAAGCCAACACCGAAGCCCGCGAAGCTCTCCGTAACCAAAGCCCCTCAAGCCGCGCCCGCATGTCTGCGCTCGATGTTCTTCTTGGCCAAAGCGCCGACCACCACCTGACTCAAAGCCAGCGCCTCAACGCTGTCACCGCAGACGAGATCTACGAACTTGCCAAAGAACTTTTTGCCGAAGAAAAAGCCACCATCGTCACCGTTTCTCCAGACGCGTAAAGACCGTCACGGCAAGGACGCACTCCGCTCCGTGGACCCTCTTAGCTAGGCTCCCTATCCTCTAAAACCTCCGCCAAAATTGGAACTAAACGGCGGGTAAAATCCTCCGCCCCTTCCTCGGTAAAGTGAAAGAGAGTATCCGCATAAACAGCCTCCTCATCTGAGCAGCCCTCTTGCGGAGTCTTGATAATCTTCACGCCCGACTCCCCCTTCTTCAGCGCATCCAGAAAAGCCCCCTTTTTTCGGCGGTTGTCTTCTAGAATGGAAGCGTCGGTCAATTCAACCGGGAGGAGATAGCACAAACTCACTCCTTGTTCACGGCAACGCTCACCCCATCTCTTAAGAACTGCCTCCACTTTCAAAAAATCATCTTCTAAATCAAACTCCTTCAGGGTCGGCGCAGGATGATCACGCATCTCGGTGATCACCTGACCATCAGGCTGGTGATCGCCCTCTCCATAGCGAAACATCGGCATTCTCAGGGCAATCTTAGCACCAAGACTCAGTAGGTGATTAAAACCCGGTCGGGTCGCATCCACAAATTCTCCCCGCCCAAGCTTCTCGGACAAGGCTAAGGCCATCCGCGCTCCCGCCTTAGTATGCCCTTCACCCTCAGCCTCACTCGCGAGCAAAATAGGATTCGCAATTAGAACAATGACATCTCCTTTCGTAGCATGCTTCAAAGCCTCGCTCATAAAAACGCGCGTCCCCATTTGCCTCGTCCCCCCAAGGTTGTAAGTCGGAAATCCTGTCTCTTCAGAAAAGAGCTGAGGATTGACCCCAAAAGAACAAGCCGAGTCACCTGTGAAGATGACCTTAGGCCCTTCGACAATCTCTCCCCTTCGCTCCTCGAAAGCCTTCGCCCAAAACTGCGTTTCCGGTTCAAATCGCGTGGTGTAAATCCATCCAATCCCAACCGAACAGAGCAGGGTCAAAAGGTAAAGGCAAAGCCAACGCTTAGAAGTTGAAGTAGATGAATTCATGATAAGCAGCAGGCTGAAAAAGGTAGATCATCACGATCATGACCAAGCAGGAAAACCGATGAGTCAAAATGGCATAGGGCTTTTTTAAAGTAAGACCTTCTAGCGCGATCGTAAAAGCACTGAGTCCGATAATTCCCGCCGAAACCACGGCCGCGCTCTTCGACGGAAAAGCCGCCAAGACCGCCTTGAGGTGAGCCATGGAATACTCAAAGGGATTAAAAATCGCCGCCAACTTCTCAAAAAGAAGCGAGCTGTCGCGCTCAAAAAAGAACAACCACGTCAGAGCGATCAAGGAAAAATGAAGCCCCCATGCCAGAGGCTTTGGAATCCGAAACTTCGTCCATGGCGGCAACAAAACCAATAAGCCATGAAGCAGTCCCCACAGAACAAAATTCCACCCGGCTCCATGCCAAACTCCCGAAACAGCAAAGACCAAAAGAATCAAAGCAGGCTTCCAAGAGGAACGATTTCCACCCAAAGGAATATAAAGGTAATCACGAAACCACTGACTCAGCGAAACATGCCAACGTCGCCAGAAGTCGCGGAAATTCGTCGTCCAATAAGGACTCAGGAAATTCAAAGTCAGGCGAATCCCCAGACAATGGGCTAATCCGTAGGCAATAAAACTGTATCCCGCAAAGTCGTTGTAAATCCGAAAGGTAAAGAAGAGACACTCTAACCATACCAAAAAAGGATTCCCCGCATCAATTTCCACCGCTGCCGACTCTGCCGCGATGTTCTCAGCAAGCGTGAGCTTCATGAAAAGCCCCAACACGATCCAGCGAACCCCATACTCGATCGCATTCCAATCGAGCTTAAAACGAAAACCCTCAACTTGAGGGAGCAAATCACTTCGCCGCTCAATCGGCCCCGCCACGATCTGCGGAAAGAAGGAAGCGAAATTCAGGCAGTCGAGAAATGTGGGAAGAGGCTCCCTCCCTTTCACCGTATCGATCACCAAACCTACCATCTGGAAGGTGTAAAACGAAAGCCCCACCGGAATGAGGAGATCTCTCAATAAATCAGGAGTCGCCCCCAAAACTTGCCCACTTAAAAAAGGAGCATATTTGTAAACGATCAAAGGCATCAGCTGCAGAAGCAACACCAGCCCCAAAGACAGCTTCGATCTCAAGCCAGCCCTTAAAGCAAGGTAAGTGACGCCAAAAACAAAGAGAAAAGCCCCAAGCGTTAGCCAGCTTTCTAAGCCCAACAAAGTGAGACTTAGCATCGCCAAGAAGGCACGATCCGGACGCCTCCCTTTCCAAAGGCGAAGGAGCAGAGCGATCAAAGCCAGCCCTATAAAGAGACTGAGCCAAAAGCCCGGCAAAGAGAAATTCATCTGCGGGTGATCCTACCTTAGCGAGTCCTGCCAGCGGAAGACTTTCTTATGCCTGCTCTTGGATTAGTTTAACTCGACTTTCAATCGATAGAACCTCTTCGGGTCAGCGGTGACAGGCGCGGAATACTGGAAGCGAATGATCTCAGTTCCATCAGCTTGAGTCACCCTCGAAGTCTCCGTAAAGTCCGCGCTGGCATCTCCCCATGAAAGCAGATTAGTCGAAGTCTCAATCGTTCTGACAAGCCCCATAGCAGTGGGATCAGCTCGATAGCTGAAACTCGGAAAATCCACGCCCCCAACCGTAGCCAGATCTGAAAAAGCAATCACGCCTGTGGCATCATTGTCACTTGTTCCAGCAGCGAATTCTAAGAGTGCGGAAAAACCATCCCCGTCCACATCGGCGTCAGGATTGCCAACAAAGACGTTTCCAGCTTCAGCCTCACCAGGCGTTCCTCCCACCGCAAAACTCGCGCGCCAGTTTCCGGCATCTGCATGAACTGGGCTATTCTCTGGGGCAATCAAAACGAGGCTATGCCCAGCCGTATCTGGAGTGGTCGGCCACGGCGAACTATCGTTGTAAGAGAATTCCTGAATGGTTCCACCGATCGCATCTTCAAGTTTGATCGATTCCCCACCATTGCTAAGGCTAGAATCATCAGCGAAAACTCCTGCAACAGGCAAACCGCTGGAATGAGCAGCCTCAAAAGCGGCAACATTCTTCACGACCAAAACTCGCTCTCCCGGAGCTAAGGAAGTTACGGACGCTCCAGTGAAATCAAACGAGATTCCTTCGGTAAAGGTAATCCCACTCAGGTTCAGAGTCACCGTATCGCTAATATTCAGCAACTCGATATACTCGGCCAAACCATCTGGCTCAGGATGATACATCACCTCGGAAATCACCAAAAACTGCTGAGCGTCAGAAGGGTCACCGACGTAGGTCTCTGTCGAATTCTGAGCTCCGGCCGCATCCAATAATTGCAGCGTCTCTCCGAGACTAGAAAGGTGTCCATCATAGCTTCCTACGACCAAATTCCCTTCGTCACCAGTGGGACTTGTCGCACGCGAGCGGAAGGCCTTGGCATCAGGAGTCACATACAAAGTCGAGTTTGGTGGAATCACCGTTCCCGGCGGTAAATCCATCCTGATCCCTCCCTCAATTCTCCAATCAGACACATCAACCCAAATCGAATTGTTGTTCACTAGCTCAACGTATTCTTCGTCCTGATTTCCAGAAGCTGGGCTAAATTCAATCGCTCCAAACTCAATCACTGGCTCTAAACTTCCTGAGGCATCACTCACACCACCACTGAGCTCAGCAACGATTAAAAAATCACTACTTCCGAGCGTCCGATTCATGCCATGAATCGCCAAGACGTTCGTTCCCGTTACGAGTTCATCAAGCTTATGGCTAATATCAAAGACCTCATACTCCGTGACCACCGCTTCGTGACTACCTGTCGCTAGCGAATTCCAAGCTGGCGAAGCGGGAGCAAGTTGCTCGTGAATTTTTTCTCCATTCAAATAGGCCACATACCCGTCATCATACTTCATTCGAAGCTGAAGTTGCTGATAAATCGAAGGATCACCGACCTCAAAATCAATTCGCAGATAAACCCCGGCACGCTCAATCGCACCAGACATCTCGGCACCCGTATCATATCCAATAAACGGGGGATACTTGGAAGTATTGTCAAAACCCACTCCCATCGTCCCCGCAGCCCAAGAAGAGTCATTGAAAGATGGCAGCATCCAAAGATTATCATCACCGCCATCGACTGGCACCTTCGCCTTCACCGCAGCGTCAGCTTCAACAAGAGTGGTCTGGACAAAGGTCCCCTCTCCTTCTTGCGCATCTGGAATCAACCCATTCGACTCGATGAAACTCCTCCTCCCAGGCAGATACTCAGTCTTCCAGCGATCGACCGCCTCTAACATCGATTCCACATGAGCGTGGGTATTAGTGTACGGCACAAGAGTGGTTACTCCGCTTGTGTCACTCGCGCCATCCCCCACATCAATCCATGAACCCCATTTTTCAAAGTCCAACTGAGCGTCCGAGGGGCTAATCGAGGGAGGATCGATCGTCGCTAACATTTCATCAAGCCGTCTCTCGTAATAACGAAGCTCGTATGCGGTGTCTTCAGTTTGCAAAAAACGATCAGCCAGAGTTCGGATCCGACGGTGAATCATATTCCGGACTTCCGCACGGTCCCACATGATATCGAGCAAATCTACCGCAGTTCCATGTTCAATGACCCCAGTTGAAAAGATCGTACTATCGAAATACTTATCGGTTGAATTCCACTTCCGTCCTTGCGAAAGATCCAAGTCCCAAGGGAGCATGGTCCACTCATCGGTGCGACCTGTGTCTCGATAAAAATACCAATTTTTACGGTGTAAATCCGTCGCTCTGATCACCGCAAAAGTCGCCGCAAGATTGACCATTTTAGGAAGACTAACATTGTCATAAATAAAGTCCCACTGAGCCTGGGAATTTCGTGAGTTCGCGTGGAGACCATTAATGAAATCGCGGAAATCGGAGCGATCTTCGTCCCGCCGATTTTTCTTCTCAGCAGCCCGACCCGTCACCGTATTCCCGCTCGCATCAAGATTATCGTCATTCGTGAGCTTGGCGACATCGACAGGCTCAAGTCGAATATCATAGATCTTATAAAGAGCTCCATCAGGGTTCAAACCGGCCCGTTCAAGATAGATATCGTCAGGATCTTCCACAAAATCCAAGGTCCCGAAAAAGTCTCCATTCCGTTGAACTCGAACCGTAAATGCCTCGTGAGCATTCACGCCAGCTTCGCGCATGATCTCCCACGCTAAAACGTGACGAGCTTTTGATTTATCCGCCCAATTCGTCAGTAAATCCATGTCCTTCACGCGCTTCTCACCCACTCTCCAGAGGAAACGCTGAGTCTTGTTGAAATCGATATTGAAACTCTTCTTTAAGAACAAAGCTCCCCCCGTTGATTGACCGTGCTTGTTGAAAAACACATTGTCATAAAGCTCTCCCAAATAGAATAGGGCTCCGCGTGTTCCATTATCTGTTTCTGCGGCACTGGGGTTCTGGATGAACTTCTCTACCACTGGCAAAAGACTATTAACAGCAGGATCCACGGCAACTGTTCCCACATATTGATGCGAATCAAAGGGATCACGGAAAAGCGGACTTTTACTTTCAAACCCGGAGGCATCAGTGGCTTCAAAGCGCCAGCGGATCATCTCACCGTCATCGAAAGCACTGCCCGGAATAAGCGCCGAGTAAATTCCATCGCCTCCTACCGCATCTGGACCTGCCCCATTATCAACCATCGCCACTGTATTCTCGCCTGAAAACATGACACGATAGTGCATCGAAACGCTCGCCACCGCCGACGAAACCGCCGACATCTTAGCGGTCACAAGAAAATCCGTTCCCGCAAAAGGACGATCGGGCTTATCGGTCGTTTCCAAGAAAATTGGCCCCGCAGGGTCTCCCGCAGAATTACTAGAACCAGGGGTTGGAGAATCAAGAAAGCCATCGCGGACCGTTCCGCCGGACGAGACCTTGCCATAAGAAACATCTTCATACTGCTCAGGATATACTGGACCGAATTCACTCACGACACCACTAGGACCAGAGAGGGCTAAGTATCCTCCACTCGCTGAAAGTCGAAAGTTCGTGTGCAATTGACCACTTGGATCAGCCCGGTTCTTATTCGAGGCGAAGACAATCAAATACCCACCGGGCGCAAGGGTCGTGTCGGGAAATTCCCACGCGGTCAGTTCCCCCGCGTCATCAGTCAGCGCAAAACCGTCTAGATTCACCGCCGTGGCATCCGGGTTATGAATTTCAATCCAATCAGAGCGTTCTCCGTCTTCGTCCAGCAAGCCACTTTCATTCGCAGCCATAAATTCATTAATGATCGGAGCTGCGCTGAGCCCCCCAGATAGGGCAAATAAACAAAGTGGGTTAAAAAGTGAGTTTCTCATGGATGTGTGTGACATTTAAGTTAACCCCCATCCCAAAGGCCGTCCAGTCGAAGATTTCCGCCAGTGAAAAAGAAAGCCACCCTTGAGCTAACCCGCTCTCTCCGATACCCTGCTCCCACATGAGTGATTCTTCTCCTGAAACTGAAGCACCGGACCCACGTTTCGCTGCTTTCGTCTACTTTCAGGCCCAAAATGGCGGCCTTTTCCTCGGCAAAATCCCAAATCCCGCCACGGGCGAACCCAGCGTGAATCTTCGCGCTGCCAAAAGCGTCGTCGATTCGCTGGAAATGCTTTCCGATAAAACAACAGGGAACCTCAACTCGTCTGAAGAAAAACTCCTGAACCTCGCCGTCGAAAATCTGCGAAAACTATTCGACGAAGTCTCCGCCTCTCACGAAGATCCCCCCGAAGCATGAAGACCTTTCAACTTGGAGATTTCACCGTCGGATCAGGAGATCCTTTTTTCATCCTTGGCCCTTGCGGATTAGAAGATGAGGACTTCGCTTGGCGTATGGCTCGCGCTCTGAAAGAAATTGCCGATCGCCTCGAAATCAAATGGGTCTTCAAAGCCTCCTACGACAAAGCCAACCGCACTTCCGTTGACTCATATCGTGGCCCGGGAGTCGAAGAAGGCTGCCGTATTCTTGGCGAGATCGGCAAAGAACTCGGCGTGCCCGTGACCACCGATGTTCACACTCCCGAAGAAATCGACGTTGCCGCCAAGACCATCGACCTCCTCCAAATTCCCGCTTTTCTGTGTCGTCAAACCGATCTTCTTGCCGCAGCCGCCAAAAGCGGACGCCCCGTCAACGTGAAGAAAGGGCAATTCCTCGCCCCTTGGGACATTAAGCCCATCATTGGAAAAATGGAGCACTTCGACTGCCAGCAATTCGCGATCACCGAGCGTGGCTCCACCTTCGGCTACAATAATTTAGTCGCCGACATGCGCTCACTCCCCTGGATGAGAGAGCAAGGCGTTCCCGTCATTTTCGATGCCACTCATTCCGTCCAACGCCCCGGGGGTGACGGCGGAACGACCGGGGGCGACGGAGTTCTCGCTCCCGTTCTCGCTCGCTGTGCGGTCGCCGCTGGAGTCGACGGAGTCTTTATGGAAGTTCATGAAGATCCCTCCAAGGCTCTCTCCGATGGACCCAATCAAATCCCTCTCTCAGAGATCGAAGAAGTGCTCAAACGACTTCTAGCGGTCCACCGCGCGGCCCATCCTGACTCATGAATTTGCGAATTCCTCTTCTCTTTCTTACGAGCTCTCTTCTTCCCCTCGCGGGACAGGAGGAAGTTCTCCCCTTGTCTCCTAACGAAGATCAAAAACTGAAAGAGGGGAAAGAGAACGAAGACGTGCGCTTCCGAATCCCTCTCGGCGCGGTCATCTCAGACGTCACGCTCCCTTACTTTGGAAAAAACAAGCGCCCCATCTCACTCCTTACCGCCAAGGAAATGAGAGTTGAAGGAGCAGATCCTGACCTCAACCCAGAACTCGACTCCACCGAAGTTCAGTTCCTCAAAGGCAAAGGACTCAAACTCTGGCTCTTTGACAAAAAAGGTCTTGTCCGCAGCACGACCACGATTCCGGCCGCTAAATTTCACGTCAAAGACGAACAACTTGAAACCACCGGTGCCCTCATCATGAGAGGTGCTAACGACAAATTCGCCGCTCGCTCAAACGGAGCCATTTTCACCCTCAAAACTGGACAAGGCCTCTTCTTAGGCCCCGGAGTCACCCGCTTCACTTTACCGAAAAAAAACGAAACCACCATGAACCTCCGCCCTCTCCTCCCCCTCAGCGCTGCCATGCAAATGCTCATCGCAGCCCCCCCCGAAATTGATCCTGAGCATCTCGAAAACTTCGAGAAAGCGGTCGCCCCAAAAGAGATCCCAGAAATCAATGCCGACGAAAAATTTGCAGCCGCTGAACTCATTGACGCCGCCTTGGCCAAACGAGTTGCGGAGTATCTTCTCACCGTGGGTAAAACAGAACTCCTCACCCAAATTGCGGACCCGCCCGTCAAAGAACCAGACCCCTTCGACGAACCTTTCGAGTTCGGCCCTGACGATATTTCCATCGAATTTGATAACGGTGCCTACTTTGATAGCGAAGCACTGGAAGTCGCCTACTTCGGCAATATCAAAGTGGAAGGCATGGGCCTCAAGATGACCTGCAACAAAGACCTAAAGGCGATCTTCAATCCTCCGGCTCCGAAAAAAGGAAAGAAGGAAGAAGATAAAGAAGACGACTCCCCCCTCAAAAGCTTCGGAGGCTTTGGCGACTTGAAACAGGTCACCGCCAACGGTGAAATCCGCCTCGAGGGAACCGATAAAGAGGGCAAAAAATTCTTTCTTCGAGGAGACCGCGCTCTCTTTGAGGCCGATCCGAAAAACCCAAAGAAGGAAGGCGTCATCACCCTGCGAGGAAACAACATCTCTTTCATCCAAGGTGACCCCCGAGACAAAAAATTAGAAGACCCCGTCATTCGCGGAGACTCCACCACCAAGGACGCCTGGATCATCGTAAACATTAAGGAAGCACTGGATCCCACCAAATCGGACATCACCGTTCAGTTCAGCAAGGGCAATTTCAAAGTCGGGGTCCTCAATCCGGATAAGGAGTAAATGAGTTCCGCTTCTCATTCATCTACCGAGCCTTTGCTCGATGTTGCAGGCCTGCAAAAATCGTACGGGGGTCGCCGCGTTGTCGATGAGGTGCGCCTGCAAGTGAACCCAGGCGAAATCGTCGGCCTTCTCGGACCAAACGGAGCTGGCAAAACAACCACCTTCTACATGGTCGCCGGACTTGTGCGTCCCGATCACGGGCGCGTCTGCTTTCAAGGACAAGAAATCACCCGTCTCCCCATGCACAAACGCGCCCAGCGCGGCATGGGCTACCTTCCTCAGGAAGAATCCATCTTTCGCAAGCTCAGTGTCGAAGACAATCTCCTCGCCGTCCTCGAAACCCGGAGAGGCCTTTCACGCCGTGACCGAAATGCCAAAGCCGACGAACTCCTCGAGCGCTTCGGCATCCAGCACGTCCGCAAGTCTCTCGCCCTCGCCCTCTCTGGAGGAGAAAAACGCCGCCTCTCTCTCGCTCGCTGCCTCTGCACCGAACCCAAGCTCCTTTTGCTCGATGAACCCTTCGTCGGCATTGATCCCATCGCGGTTCAAGAGATTCATAAAATCATTCGTGAACTCCGTGATCAGGACGGTCTTTCCATCCTCATCACCGATCACCAAGTCAGAGAAACGCTCGAAATCGTAGATCGCGCCTCCCTTCTGGTCGAAGGAAAGGTCATGATCGAGGGCTCCTCTGACGAACTCGTCAATGATGAAACGGCCCGACGCCTTTATTTTGGCGCAGACTTCCGCTTTTAGCTTCCAAAAAAGCGTTTATACTTATTTCCACCTCCCCCCCATTTAACGTGAAAAAGAGTAGGCAACTAAAAACCCTGATCTTCTTGGCCCTCCTTGTTGGAGTGCTCTCAATTTTGCTCATCATGAAGCGCCAAGGCTTCTTCGAGGACCCAGCTGTGGCCTTGCGTGAGCTAAAGAAGCTAGAAATCCCCCCGACTCCTGAACGAGTCCGCGAAGCTGCCATAAAAGGCGAAACCGAGATCCTTGAGATGCTCGGCCGCGCCAAGGTCAATTTTTTCGAAGCTGACGAGACCGGAAAAACCCCTCTGCACCTAGCACTCCATGCCGATCAACGAGAGGTCCTTCCCGTCATCGAAAAGTATGGCCTCCCCATCAACGAGACTGACGGAGGTGGACTTGTCCCCATGTGGTACGCCTTAGAAAAGGAAGACGGAAACCTTGCCACCTGGTTAGTGGAGCGAGATGCCGAAGTTGATTTCATGGTCGGCCCCGAAGTCGCTGTGGTGAACTACTATGATGCCCAACGCTGGGATGATCTCGGCTTTCTCCTCGACCACGGAGCCCAGACAAACGTCAAAGGCACCGATGGCGAAAGTCCCCTTGCTCGATCCATCCGTGACGGCAACACCCCATGGGTGCAACGTTTCTTGCATGCCGGAGCAAAGGCCGACGGTAGCATGGCTGACGGCGAAGCTCTAACTTCAAAAGCCCTGCGCATGGGCCGCGCAGACCTCGTCATTGATCTCCTCGAAGAAGGCGCCAACCCAAATGCACCCACCCCATCTGGCGAACCCCTGGTTCACGAGACAATCTTGAGATGGCAAGAATACGGCATGGAAGAAAGTGACGCCGAAGCCATCATTGCCTCGCTCATTAAAAACAATGCCGATATCGAAACTGCAAATTTAGGAGGCCTACGCCCGATGCAGGCCGCAATTTCTCAAGAATTTCCCGGAGCACAACAATTGCTTCTCCCGAGAGTCGAATCAGTCTCGGGCTGCCTCGGATTGGCGATGGGACTGAAGAACTACGAAATCATGACCGGCCTTTTGGACCGTGGTGCCGATCCGAACGAAGTCGTTGGAAATGAAACTCCCCTTTTCACGATGATTAAAAGAGGCAATGTCGAGGTGGTCGAAAAACTCATCTCATCCGGTGCCTCACTAGAAATCCTCGGAGCAGAAGGCCAAAAACCACTCGTGACCGCGATCGCCGCCGGTCAGGAGGAAGTCGCTCTCGCCATGCTCACCCACGAGACGAAACCAAAATTGGATTCCGAGATGGTATTCCCCGTCAGCGAGGAATTCCGAGACCTCTTCTCACGCAAGGGGCTCTTTGATTGGTATTGCCGTAATGAGCGCCAACTCAAACCGATTCACGCAGCGGTCATGCGTCGTCAATTGACAGTCGTCCAGCGCCTCCTCGAACTTGGAACAGACAAATTCTCGAGCACCAAAAACAAGGTCTACCCTATTCAGATGGCCGCCGCAAATGGCGACGTCAAAATGCAACAAGTCCTTATCGGCGTTCCCCATGAAGATGAAAGGCAGGTCAGGAACTTCATTATCGATCTCTCCGAACAGAAAGTTTACTACTACAGTGGCGGAAAGCTGAAGAAGACCTCGCGAGTTTCCTCCGGACAAAAGGGCTTCCGTACCCCCACCGGGAATTACGTCATCACTGACAAGACGAAGAACAAAGTCTCCAACATCTACCGAGATGCTGACATGCCCTACTTCCAGCGCTTTAGCTGTAGCCCCATTGGTTTTCACGAAGGATACACCGGCTCACGCTATGCCTCGCACGGTTGCATCCGCCTTCCCATGTCCGTTGCGAAATACTTTTGGGGACAGACCAAGATCGGTGATCGAGTCACGATTCGCGACTAGATCTCAAAGCCGACGAGATTACTGATGACACGATCAGCTTCGCAAGCGGCAAGCTGATCCTCATTGAAGGCTCCCGTCGCCACCGCCACGCACTTCACTCCAAAGGCATGAGCACAGGCGACATCTTTTGGGGTATCACCAATGACGAGGATCTCGTCTGGCTGAAAATTTTTCCCCGTCGCCGCTTCAGCTCGCGCGAGGGCGATCGGGCCCAGCCGATTCCGATCCCAATGATCATCACCGTATGAACCAAAACCAAAATGCTCACTAAGCCCGTAGTGCGCACACTTGATCACCGCTCCCCTCTCGATATTTCCGGTCATCAAACCCAAGGTATGGCCATCATCTTCGAGTGAATTTAAAAGCTCTTCAGCTCCAGCCAAGACTCGTCCCCCAAAAGAGGCATCATCCAGATTTCGCTGCAACTTGGGTAGGTAGCATTGATAGAACTTTTCCTCCAAAACCTCGTCATAGGGCAATTGGAAGTGCTCAAAAAGCCCCCGGACGATTCCGCTATCAGTGCTGCCAGCGAGATCAAGCGGTGGGCCTTCGCTCCCAAAGATCTCTAAAGCAGCCTCATTGAGCGCGCCCATGCCCGCCCCGCCGGTATCGACGAGTGTGCAGTCGATATCGAAGAGGATCAGCATTAGGAAATCAGAATGGAGATATTATTCCTCTCCACCCTCAGGTGCGTCATCGACCTCGGCCTGCTCGATCTCATCCGAATCATCGAATTCGTGATCCTTAGCCTCGTCTTCGTGAATGAGTTCTCCGTGAGAAAGCATGAACTTACGCACGCGCTTCTCGGGAGGAATCGGTGAAAGCACCATTCCAATCGCACGTCCAGCAAGCTTAGGAGCCATATCAACATGAGACATTCCGGCAAGATCTTCCTTAACCCGATCCATTACGACAAAACCGATATCACGGTGCGCATTTTCACGACCACGGAACTGCAACTGAACGCGCACCTTGTTCCCCTCATCGAGGAATTTCTCGGCGCGAGCACACTTAATGTTGTAGTCATGCTCTTCGGTCCGGACGCGGAATTTCACCTCCTTCATCTTCACCGGACCCTTGCTCTTGGAAGTCTTCTTAAGCTTAGACTGCTCGTACTTATACTTTCCGTAGTCGACAATGCGGCAAACTGGAGGATCTGCCTTGGCCGCGATCTCGACAAGGTCGAGCCCAACTGACTTGGCTTTTTCAATCGCCTCCTGTGGCGTCATGACGCCAAGCTGTTGACTATCCTCGCCGTAAACAACGCGGACTTTAGGAGCACGAATACGATCGTTCACCCGGGTCATATCCCGACGTGCTCTTTTGAACTTCTTCTTTTTCTTAGCTATGGTCTTAGCGGGTTGTGGTTGGTTCTGATTTTCTCATAGATAAAACTATGGAACCTCTAGAAGGAATGTCGCCTGAATTGAGGCGCATGCAAGAGTCATCTCTCATACCGACATAATACGGTTGGATAAAGGCCGCTCATCAAAGAGAGCGACTAGAGATGTCTTGGGAAATCTTACTGACAAAGTCATTCGTGGGAATACTGCCGAGATCGCCTTGATCTCGATGGCGCACGCTTACGGATTTTTCTTCCACTTCGCGCGCTCCTAGAACGGCAAGATAAGGAATGCGCTCCATGCGGGCAAGTCGAATCTTAGCCCCGATCTTGTCCCCCGCGTGGTCTACCGTGACGCGCGCTCCCGCTTCCGCGAGTTGTTTGGCGAGTTCATTGGCTTCAGCCTCGAACTTCTCCGAGATAGGCAACACCCGCACCTGCTCAGGAGCGAGCCATGTTGGGAACTTCCCTTCGAAGTGCTCGATCAAAAGGCCCACAAAGCGCTCCAGAGAACCGAAGGGCGCGCGATGGATCATGACGGGACGATGAGATTTGTTGTCAGAACCGACGTAGCTGAGGTCAAAACGCTCCGGAAGATTGTAGTCCACCTGCACTGTTCCAAGTTGCCAATCACGGCCAATCACATCCTTCACCACAAAGTCGATCTTCGGTCCGTAGAAAGCAGCTTCGCCTGGTTCCTCGGTATATTCGACTCCTAGAGTCTCGACCGCTTCACGCAGAGCCGCTTCAGCCTTATCCCAATTTTCAGGATCACCGACGTATTTATCGCTATCGGGATCACGCAGAGAAAGCCGCACTCCATAGTCGGTCATGCCGAGAGTACTGAGGACCTTTTTCACCAGTCCAAGGCAGCCTTGAATCTCTTCGCCAACTTGCTCAGGCGTGCAGAAAAGGTGGGCATCATCTTGCGTAAAACTGCGCACTCGGGTCAGCCCGCCAAGTTCACCCGATTGCTCCCAACGATACACCGTCCCGAACTCGGCCAAACGCACCGGAAGATCACGGTATGAACGATGCTCGCTATCAAAGATTTTAATGTGATGCGGGCAGTTCATCGGCTTTAAGAGGAAGCCCTCGATTTCGCCCGTCGAGATGAAGTTCAGAAGATCGCTACATTTCGCCCCATCATCAGCGAGTTGCTTGATGGCATCGCGCTCCACGATCGGAGGAAATTGACTATCCTCGTAGTAAGGAAAGTGGCCGGACGTTTTATAAAGCCCGAGTTTTCCGATGTGCGGCGTGAAGACTTGGAAATAACCCTGCTTGTCCAGCTCCTCGGTGATGAAGTCCTGAAGTTCACGACGAATGATCCCGCCCTTTGGCTTCCACAGCGGAAGCCCCTGCCCCACCGTCTCGTCGAAGGTGAAGAGATTCATCTCCTTACCCAGGCGACGGTGATCGCGCTTCTTCGCTTCTTCGAGACGCTCCAAATGCTCATCGAGCATCGTCTTGTTCTTAAAACAAGTTCCGTAAATCCGCTGAAGAGACTGCTTATCCTTATCACCTTTGTAGAAGGCACTGGCGACCGACATCACTTTAAATGCCTTACAGTTTCCAGTCCGCCCCACGTGAGGTCCGGCACAGAGATCCCAAAAATCACCATTCTTAAAGATCGAGATCTCCTCGTCTTCAGGAATATCATTGAGCAAGTCGACTTTGAAAACCGACTCCACCTCACGCTCCGCCACCGAAGCAAGACGGCCAGATTTTGCCAAAGCCATCGCCTCATCGCGAGAAACCACCATGCGCTCAAATGTCGCATTCTCCTTCACCACCTTCTTCATCTCGGCCTCGATCTGAGCAAAATCATCCGGCGAGATCCGGTGCTTCAAATCGACATCGTAATAAAAGCCACCTTCGACCGGAGGACCCGCCGCAAACTGAGCATCTGGCCAAATCCGTGAAACCGCCGTCGCAAGCACGTGAGCACAAGAGTGACGCAAGCGCTCCAGATCTGACATCTGGTGGCGTTCTTCGAGAGTTTTACGGTCTTTTTCGTCGGCCATGAGGAAGCGAGGTAAAGCAGGTGAAGAAAGGAAATGCAAGCGTTGCCGACTTGATTAACGAGGGGAACCCAGAGTCTAATCTTCTCTAAAGTGGACTTACTTTTTTTTCTAACAAACTGTGACACTTCGACCACTCCTAAGGCTACTCCAAAGGGTAACCCCCACCTCTCCCCTTATTTTTATGTCATCTCGACTTCTATCCGCCCTAGTCTTGGGCTCATTGATCGCCCCCTCTGCCATCGCAGCCCCCATGATTACGGAATTCATGGCTTCGAATTCCTCAACTCTCACCGATGGCAATGGCGACTCTCCTGATTGGATCGAAATTCACAACCCTGACGCGACTTCCATCTCACTGTCAGGCTTCACCTTGAGTGACGACCCCGCCGCTCCCTCTAAGTGGACATTTCCCGCAGTTGACCTCCTCGCGGGGGAATTCCTCGTGGTCTTCGCATCGGGCAATGGAGTTCCAGATCCCGGAGGAAACCTCCACACCAATTTTAAGCTCAGCGCAGGAGGCGATTACCTTTCATTCCGAGACCCATCCGGAACTCTCCTTTCTGAATTCAACCCCGGAGGGACTAATTTTCCCGCACTCACTTCTGATGTCTCCTACGGCTTGGCTTTTTTCACCCCTCCACCACCGCCTCTCTCCACGGTGCTCATTGGCAATGATTTTGAAAACGGAAATGCCACTACCGGGAATGGCTCCTTTGAAGACACCAACCCATCCAGCAATCCTTCCGGCTCAGGTGGATCGACCCGCTGGGCCGCAAATGGCGCGGGACAAGCCGCCTCAGTCGATGGCTGGACAGCCACTTGGAATTCAGGATTCATCGGCTTCGATGACGGCTCCCCTGCCAGCGACGGCGTGAACTACGCCTTCGTAAACAGCAACTCAAGCGGAACCTTTAACTCGTCGGGCATCCCCGTAGTCCTGCAGGCTGGGGATGAAATGGTCCTCGAAATGGACGTCACGACCAACCAAGCAGGAGGACAATTCCTCCTCAACGTCTCCCTCCTTTTTCTAGACGGCACGGATCGCAATTTCCCGTCAAGAAGCATCACTAGCCCCAGTGCGGGAACTTACACGACCGAAAGTTTCACCCATATCGCAAACGATTTTCAGGAAGGAAATAATGCCGTGGCAGTCCGTTTTCAAATCGTTAATCCTAATGGCAACGATCAACCACGGGTTGACAATATCCGCCTTGTTAATTCGCGCCCCGATCAGAATGAAATAATCAGCACGGGCGACCCAGCTCGCTTCCGCGTGCCCAGCAATAGTGCTGTCGACAACATCTGGTTCAACCCCAACTTTAATGACAATAGCTGGAGCACAGGCTCCACCCCTTTCGGTTATGAAAACTCCTCTGGAAGTAGCACTTCTTACGCAGGGATCATCGATACCTCAGTCCCCAGCGGCACGACCTCACTCTACCTACGGCAGGACTTCTTCTTAGCCGATCGCACAACAGTCAGCGACCTCCTGTTAGAGCTGCAGTATGACGATGGCTTCATCGTCTATCTCAACGGAGAACGGGTCGAAGAACAGGCCGCTCCCGCCTCAGCCACCTTCCAATCAACCGCGAGCTCCGATCACCCAGACCCCTCCGCAATTGAATTCACCGAAGTCTCACTAAAACCCCATCTCGACTTTCTAGTAGACGGAGAAAATGTCTTAGCCATCCACGCTCTCAATGCTGGGAGCAACAGCAGCGATTTTCTCATCACTCCACGTCTCACCGCATTTTTCACAAACGAATCAAGCCCCAGCTTACGCGACCCCGCCATCATCGGCATCCTCCAAGAACCCACCCCGGGCGAGGCAAACTCAGAGGTGCAAGCCAGCCCCGTCAGCTTCTCCATGAATGGCGGAACCTTCACCTCTAACTTCTCACTCACCCTCACTTCGGAGTTCCCCGGCGAAGACATTCGCTACACCTTGGATGGAAGTTCTCCGACGAATGCCTCTCCTCTCTACACCAGCCCCTTGACCATTTCAGGCAGCACCACCGTGCGCGCTCGCTCATTCAGCTCCGTCGGAGGCATCGGGAAAATTACGGGCCAGAGCTTTGTCAAAATCGCCTCCGGAGCCAGCTCGTTCACCTCAAATCTCCCCGTCCTAGTCATCGATAATAACGGCCAAGGAAACCCGGTAGACCGTCTTTACCGGACCTGCTCATACACCCTCTTCGAGCCCGATCCCACAAGCGGTCAAACTTCACTCACCGGAACGCCCACCTTCTCCGAGCGTGGCGCATGGCACCGCCGCGGCTCGAGTAGTTTCCAATACGATAAGGCAAACTACCGCGTGGAATTCCGTGATGAAAATGATGAGGATAAGGAAATCGCCCCACTCGGGATGCCTCGGAATTCAGACTGGATTCTCTCGACCACCTTCCGCTTTGATCGCGCCCTCATGCGCAATGCCTTCGCCAGCGACATCAGCAATCAGATGGGCATCTACGCTCCACGCTACCGTTACGTAGAAGTCTTCTTTAACCAAGACGGCGATGATCTGGAGGAGAGCGATTATTACGGCGTCTATCTTCTCTTTGAAAACATCAAGCGAGATAATGATCGCGTCGATGTCGAAAAACTCGAACCCACGGATACCGATCCGGCAGCCATCTCGGGCGGCTACATCTTCAAGATTGATCGCGGCAGCAGCTCTGAACGTTGGCGCACCTCACGAAGCCTCCCCTCAAACAGCGGCTCTTACCTCGTTCACGTTGAACCAGACGCCTCGGAGCTCAATACAACTCAGCGCGATTTCCTACGTGGATACGTCCAGGATTTCGAGGATGCACTCTTCGGCTCGAACTTCACTCACCCCACGACCGGTCTCAAATACTCGGACTACATCGATGTCGATTCATTCATCGACCACCATCTCTTCCGCACCTTTGGAAAAGAGCCAGATGCCATGCGCTTTAGCACCTTCTTCCACAAAAAACGTGATGGCAAAATCAAAGCCGGACCCATCTGGGATCAAGAGCGCGCCATCGGCGTGGAGACCGACACCAGCACCAACCGGGCACGAGACCCAGAAAGCTGGAGTGCCGAGAATGTCTCCTCCGGACTCTTCGATACCGATTGGTGGGATCGCCTTTTCGAGGACCCTGATTTCATGCAGCTCTATCTCGACCGCTTCGCCGTCGTCCTGCAGGAAGAATATTCCACGACCAATCTCAACACCATGATCGATGGTTACTTTGCAAAACTGACCGACCTCAATGGCCCGGCAGTGCGGAATGCCAGCTTCTGGGGAGCGAACCAAACCGGCGGTGGAGGAAATAAGTATCCCAATCCAAGGATTCTTGCTTCGACAAGTCCCTTCAGCAATGACTTCTACCACTTCGCTGATCCCGCCATCACTTCCGGCTTTACTGATCCCGACATCTCCCCCACCGCCGCCAATATTTTTGCTCACTGGCAGAGCGAGGTCGACCATCTCCGAAACTGGGTCATCATGCGCAGAAACTGGCTCGATCAGCAGCTTCCTCCTCGAGCAGACTTCACCGTCGCCAGTGGGACGGTCCAAAATGGTGCCACTGTCAATCTCATCGCCCCGGCAGGATTCTCCGGCAGCGGCTCGATCTACTACACCCTCGATGGCACCGACCCACGGGCCCCCGGTGGAGGACCGAGCACTTCCGCACTGCTCTGGGACGGTTCACCTCTCTCCCTTAGCCAGACCCAACAAATCACCGCCCGCGTGCTTGACCCCACGATCGCAAACCCCAAATCAAGCGCCACTTATGATGTCTGGAGCGCTCGCAGCACGAACCTTTACGAAGTGGGCCCCTCACTCAGCGAAACCCTCGTCATCTCAGAGCTAAACTACAACCCCCTCCCGGCCAGCACTCCCGCAGAACTTGCCATCGCTGACATCGATAACGGCGATTTCGAATTCATCGAACTCATCAACACCCACCCGACAGAAACCGTAAATCTCATTGGGGCTTCCTTTTCCGCAGGAGTGGAACTCACCTTCGGAAATGTCACCCTCGCTCCCGGCGAACGCGGTGTGATCGTCCGCCGCCCCGCCGCCTTCGAGGCTCGCTATGGCAGCGGAATCCGCATCCTCGGTACCTTCACTGAAGGACTCAGCAAAGGAGGAGAAGAAGTCACTTTACTCGATGGCTTCGGAAACATTATCCAAAGCTTCACTTATGATGACACCGCTCCTTGGCCCACCGCTCCCGATGGATCAGGCGCCAGCTTAGTCTTGGTTAATCCCTTCAATCGCCCGCCACACGATGAAGCCGCTAGCTGGAGAGCAAGTCTCACAACCGGTGGCACTCCAGGAACTTCTGGCGGCACTCCTTTCCCCGGCGGAGACATCATCGCCTTCGCCCTACCAGGCGGCTTCAAAGCCGACTTCGATTCTGACCACCGCCCTACTCTAACCATCGGTCTCAATCCCCTCGCTGAAGACATCCAAGGCATCATTCAAGTGTCGACTGATCTTCAGAACTGGAGCACTGGAGATGCGCTCTTCGAACGAATTTCACAATCGCCCAATGGCACCGTGAGTTACCGGATGAAGATTATCCCTACCACCCCCAAGTGGTTTGTTCGCTACAAAATCGAACCCCGTTAGAAGAAAAAGAATTCCAGAAAAGTGACACCCCAAGCCCAGTCATGGCTATTCTAAGGTAGATGGGTTCTTCACTCAACTCACTGAATAAGAATTACGATCGCGGGACAATCTCTGGAATTCATCCGCACTATCAAAATTAACCATGAAATACACACAATCGAATACTGCTGCGGGCACTCTCATTACCCTCGGCTTTACTGCACTCGCTAGTCAAGGAGCCGTCATCTTTGGCGCTGCTGAAAATGGCGACTTCTTTGGGAATGATAATACAGCCCTTCCCGCCGCACAAACCGCCGGATCAGCCTTCGACGGAAACCGCTGGAATGGCGGAACCCGCCGCGCCAGCACTGGCCCAGAATTCTTTGTCGGAAACTGGATCATCGACCCCACTGGTTTTGGTGGCGTAGATCAAGTCGCAGGCTCTGGAGATCCCGGCCTCCTCACGAACGACAATGTCAGCCTGGTCGCTACTGCCTATCTGAATGATGGCAGTAATGGAGCAACTCCTCCCACCGGCACCGGTGGTGGTGGGTCTGGACAAGGGGACCAAACTGATGACACCCAGCCCTCTGGAGCCTTCACAACAACTGTCTTGTCCGGAGAAACGATCAATTTCAGCTTTGAGGCTATCTCCAACGGCAACGGCGGACTCCTGCCAATCGGCTACGCGATCACTTTGGTGAACATCAATGGAGGAGCCACTCCTGACTTCCAAATTGTCAGCTCCACTTACACTCCAACCGCCGCCAACGTTTACGAAGTAGTCACCGGAATGAGTGCAGCGGTTCCAGCTGACTTTAATTCCTACAATGTGCAGGTTAATCTTATCAACCCTGCAGCAGGGAATGACCAAATCGGATTAGATGACATTGTGCTCACCACTATTCCTGAGCCTTCTACCGGACTCTTGAGTCTCGTCGCTCTCGGGTTCTTCGCCCGTCGCAAGCGATAGAGAAATCACATTTCTCTTCCACTTTTGAAACGTCATCTTCTTTGAGAAGATGACGTTTCTCGCATCCAGTCAACTCCACACCTTTCATTCTCCCTACAAATTAAACGAGTAAAGTTGACACCTCCAGCCGGCGGCTGGATATTCCTATTACCTAAGATCTTCACCAAATTTACACTTCAAACCATGTACACTAAATTCCGTTTCTTTAAACCCCTCCTGATCCTTAGCGCGACGAGCTTCCCTGCGTGGGCTCAGACAACGCTCATGGACGCCTCGCTGAACAACGGTTCTTTTGAGACAAACGACCCTTCGGACGCCCCCAGACAAAACGATAATGGTCGTCGCGCAGCTAATCCGGGGACATTCACCATGGCAAACTTCAACATCACCGCAGCGGGCGGCTTTGGTGGCGTCGATAAGCCCGGCTTAGGCGCCCAAGAAGGTGAACTCACCTTGGTGGCAAATCATAACGCAACCACAACTCTCATCTCTGATCCCATCATCCAACCAGTGGCTCAAGGAGATACCTTTGATGTCTCCCTCTTCACCGCTCGCAATGCCGCGAGTTCGCAATTCGACTATTCAGTCAGTGTCCGATTCAACGGAGATGATACCACTGATCTCCTTCTCATATCCGGAACTGATGATGACGCCGCATCTGACACTTGGGTCCAGCGCACGGCTACTGGTGTAGAATACACATCCGCAACCTTAGCTTCCTCTGTGCAGATCATTATCGTTGCCACTAACAATACCGGCGGAGCGGTTGATCAGGTCTATATCGACCAAGTGCAAGTGAGCGGAACCTTCGCAGGGGTTAACCCAAGTGGCGATGAAGATGGGGACGGAATCTCCAATGCTGATGAACAGTCTGGAGCTTTGAATCCTTACAATCAAGCAGGAGAATTTGTCGGCGTTGGAAATGGCGGGGCTCCTACCGATTTTAACAACGATGACTCCGATGGAGACACCATTCTCGATAAAGCCGAGATCGACGGTGACAACGGCTTTGTGACTAACCCCAATGCCATCGATACAGACGGCGACACCCTTAGTGACTCCGACGAACGTGATGCCGCCGCCGGTTCAGCAACCCTCACGGACCCCTCAAAGTCAGACACTGATGACGACAGCCTTCCTGACAACTGGGAAATCGACAACATGCTCGACCCCACTGATGACGGCACCACTGATCCCCAAAACGGCAGTGCGGGCGACCCTGACACCGACCTCTCAGACAATGCCGCAGAATTCACAGCTGGCACCGATCCTCAAGATAATGATTCGGATGATGATGATGTCGAAGATGGACAAGAAGCCCTTGATGGAACCAACCCTCTGAATCCTGACATCGATGGAGATGGCCTAAACGACGGCGCAGAAAAAGCAGCAGGCACAGACCCAGCTGACAGTGACTCCGATGATGATGGCTTTGACGACTTCGAAGAAATCGTCACCTTCGGCACCAACCCCAATGACCCGAACAGCACTCCAAACCTTGAAATCCTCATCGGTGGAATGGTTGGAAACGGCTCATTTGAAGACGTGACCGGAGCCACAAACCCCTCAGGGAGCGGCACTGCGGGAACTCGCTTTGCGGCGAACGACTCGGCTACTCCGGCAACCCTTCCTGGTTGGACCGCAACTCAAGAGAATGGCTTTGTCGGATTTGACTCTATCGCCGGCCTAGCAAGCGATGGCTCCTTCTACGCCTTCGCAAATGCTGGTTCAGTTGTGAATGTGCAATCTGATGCTATTCAAACGTCCATTAGCACCGGGCAACAGTTCTCGATCAAATTCGACTCCACGAGCAATCGTCCTGATCTGATCTCAGAGTTTATTGTTTCTCTGATCTTTGATGATGGAGAGCCGATTCAGCTTGATCCTATTGTGACTCAGAATGGAGGCACCGCGAATGCCTACACCACTCGGTCCTACACTTACACCACCAATGCTGCAGCAAGTTCGATTGCTCTTCGCATCCGGATCAACAATCCTGGAGGAGGGCAAGATCAACCAAAATTCGACAACGTTCGTTTAAGCACGCAATCTGGGAATCAACCAGTTTTAGGGCAGATCACGAAGCTTGTGAAGACGGGAGACATCGCTACGTTCACATTCAATTCCCGTCCAGGAGCCACCTATACCTTATTCTATTCACCTGATCTCTTAGACTTTACCGAAGAATTGGATGACGGGGTGCCCGCCGCTGCCGCCGGAGACAGCTCCGAGTATCCTTTCAATCTCGGCCAGTACTTTGCCCCGAACCCGGTCCCAGAAAAGGCCTTCTTTAAGATAGAAGAGAACTAGAAAACCTTCCTTGTTTCTAAAATTAGCCGCCTCGGGATCTCTCGGGTCGGCTTTTTTATGACACTTTTAAAAGCTTTTAGGATATTCAAAGTAGAATATCTTCCCAACGTGCCATCTACCCCTCCAGCCCCCCCACCAGAGTACCTTGATCAACTCGTCGCCTGCCAATCACAGCTTTATGGCTACATCATGGCCTCGGTATGCAATGCCGCAGACACAGCCGATATTCTCCAACTCACAAACATTACTCTTTGGGAAAATTTTGAGACCTATGATCCTGAAAAACCCTTCATGGGTTGGGCCATCACGACAGCTCGATTTCAAATCATGAGCTTTTTGAGAGATCGGAAGCGCGAGCCTCTTGTCTTTGATACCGATGTCATCGCCGGGATGCAGCTGCTTGCAGAGAGCGAAATCCATGAAATCTCACCCCGCTTAGACGCTCTACGCACTTGCCTCGCGAAACTAAAACCAGAGCATAGAAACGTCCTCGCCCAACGATATGCTAAACGAATTCCTTTAACTCAAATCGCTGAGAATAATAATCGTTCCGTTGATGGCGTCAAAGGACTTCTCAAGCGCTTACGAAAATCGCTCGGTAAATGTATCGATGGTCAAATTTACAAATCACAAGTCAACCCGTGATGAAACCGCCCCCTAAAGACTCAAATTCAAACGAACTCGAAGATCTTTTAGAGAAGTGTTCTCACGATGAATACACTCTCGAAGAAAGGACTCGGCTCAATGAGCTACTTCGAGACAATCCGGAAACCCAACGAAAGGCGCTGGCTTTTCTCTTTGATGAGGCGATTTTAAGGTATGAGCTCGAAGCTCCCATCCTTGGAATAGTTTCGCCAAGCAGACCTCAGAAGAAGAAATGGCTGAGCGGACTCTCTCTCGCTGCAGCCATCGGCATCTTATTGAGTATTGCCGCTTTTTCTTTTTTCTCCCGCGCCCCCACCCCCGCTCTTGTTGAAGAACCGCTTGCCAAAATAATTCGCTCAAGTGGATCGACATTCCTAGGTCCTTTTAACCAAGAAGATCAAAGTTTTGGATTGGGAACATATGAGCTCCCCAGCGGTTCTGCCGAAATCAAGTTCCGGAACGGTGTCCTTTCGATGATTCAGGGTCCTGCTCGCTTCACGCTGGAGAGCGACATGCGACTCATTCTTCATGAGGGCAGAATTCGCGCGCGGGTTCCCGAACAAGCTATCGGTTTCACTATTGATACTCCAGATGTAGAAGTAGAAGATCTCGGAACTGAGTTTGGGGTTTTTGTGTCACCCGAAAGAAGGACCGAAGTTCATGTCTTTTCAGGCGAAGTGGCTCTCCGTGAAGACGGCATGGAGCCCCCACGCATTGTGCATGAGGGCTTCGCAGCTCACTGGCAAAATGGGCAATCGTTTACTCAGCTAGAAACTCCAGACTCTCTCGCTTTTCCCACCTCTGAGACTCTCGCTCGCAAAGAATGGCTCGAATCGCGCCAGGCTATTGTCAATTCTGAGCACACTTTAGCGTATTACGATTTTCTTCGTGACCCTAATCAGCCAAATCAACTCATCAATCGCGTCAACCCCTCTCAAGCTTCTGGTGAAATTTCCGGGGCCACTTGGGGGCAAGGAAGGCGATCTGATAGCCAGGCGCTCATCTTTGAAAATATCGGTGACAAGGTGAAGGTTGATATTTCAGGACACCATTTGAAAACGACTCTCTCGATGTGGGTGAAAATCGATCGCCTGAATAGCTCCCTTACAACCCTTCTCAACACTTCAGGTTATTCGAACAAAGATCACCATTGGCAAATTGTGGATAACGGAGCAATGCAGACCTCAGCAAATGGCGTTTTCAGAATAACATCGGGCGAGAATGGAATCCCGTTGGGGAAATGGACCCATCTTGTCACGACATACGATGCTGATAAACAACAAGTTTGTTGCTATGTCGACGGAGTTCTCATCACGAAAAACAAAGCTAAAAATAGTGATCCTGTGAACTTCTGCGATTCCTGTATTGGTCACTGGGAAATGCCCATTAGCTGGCCAAAAGAACGAGGCTTCCGAGGTCGTATCGACGAATTTTTCGTTCTAACCCGAGCAATGTCACCCACCGAAATTTTAGCACTTTATGAAATAGGAAAACCTCATTCATGGTGATCTTACTTGTAGGATTGACGATTCATTTCTCAGCAACGCAAATCGAATCACACTAAAGAGTGCTACATATCCCAACAACGAAAACCCGGCTGGCGACACGAGACAAGCCATCTCGCTCACCGGTGATGTTTCAAACCTGGGGTGACTTGCTCTTTCTTCATTGGGAAATTGATCCGGCGGAAATCGAAAAACGCATTCCTGCAGGTCTCAACGTCGATCTCCATGACGGGAAAGCCTATCTTGGGCTGGTTCCCTTTTTCATGAAGAAGATCCGCCCCCGCTTTCTCCCAGCGATGCCATGGCTCTCCAATTTCTTGGAACTCAATGTGAGAACCTACGTCCATGACAAAAATGGTCGGCCGGGAGTTTGGTTCTTCTCACTCGATTGCAATCAACCGATCGCGGTGGAGATTGCCCGGAAGTTCTTCCACCTCCCCTATCAGCACGCAAAAATGTCGAGCGATGGCAAAAACTACCATTGCCAACGCAAAGGTGAGAACGAGACCGCTACCTTTGAGTATCCCAAGATGGGGCCTCTCAAAACGGCCGAGCTAGGCTCCTTAGAATTTTTCTTACTTGAGCGCTACCTTCTCTTCTCTGAGTCACGTAAAGGAGAGATTTACTGTGGGCAGGTTCATCACGAAGCTTACCCTTTTTGTGAGGTCGCGGATCCCCAGATCAGCAGAGCTCCATTTGAGTGGGAAGGATTCGAGGTCGAGGGCTCTCCCGTTTCATCGCTTGTGAGCCCAGGAGTGGACGTGAGCATTTACCCACTGAAAACCACTTCCTAGGAAAGGAGTCGTGGCGCCCTCGCCACTTCTCAACCCCGGTCCCCCGAGCCTCCTGCGAATCTAAGTAGCGAGGGCGCCACGGCTCCTTTCCTCGACGCAAAAAAGGCCCGATGCGCTTTTACGCATCGGGCCTTTGAAATGTTTTGCAGAGATTACTCGCCGGAAGCTTCGACCACCTTAGGTGGCGCTTCGCTTTCAGGGAGAACTTCACCGGGCTCCGGCTCCTTCTCCTCAACGATTGGCTCTGGCTCTTCGACGGTCATTTCGAAGTCCGAATTCTTGTGGACCGGGAAGCCGGTTCCAGCAGGAATGAGGTGTCCGAGGATGACGTTCTCTTTGAAGCCGCGGAGGGTATCAATCTTACCGAGAGTCGCTGCTTCTGTAAGAACACGAGTGGTGTCCTGGAATGAAGCGGCGGAGATGAAGGACTCAGTTTCGATCGACGCCTTTGTAATTCCAAGAAGCACTGGCTCAGCTTCAGCGGGCTTTCCACCCTCTGCGCTGACTCGGTCATTCTCGAGCTTAAAGGTTGTCTTCTCGATCTGGTCACCCCAGAGGAATTCGGTATCGCCTGGCTCGGTGATTTTCACCTTACGAAGCATCTGGCGAATGATGATCTCGATGTGCTTGTCGTTGATCTCCACACCCTGCGAACGGTAAACCGTTTGAACCTCGTTATTGAGGTGCTCTTGCAGAGCCTGCGGACCACATGCCTCAAGGAGATCCTCGGGAGCGACTGGGCCTTCGGTAATTTGATCACCGCGGACGACCATGTCACCTTCACCAACGATCATGTGCTTACCCATGGGGACAAGGTGATCGGCAGTTTCGCCAGACTCGGCGTGAGTCACGATGACTTTGCGCTTACCGCGAACAGTTCCTCCAAAGGAGATCTCACCGTCGAGCTTGGCAATGACACAGGCGTCTTTCGGACGACGAGCCTCGAAGAGCTCGGCAACACGAGGAAGACCCCCAGTAATATCACCAGTCTTGGCGACCTTACGCGGAGTTCGAGCAAGCTGAACACCACCAGCGATCTTCGCCTTCTCCTTAACAGAGAGGTGAGCGCCAACCGGAATTGAGTAGCTGTGGAGAACATCACCGGACTTGGCGTCAACAATGACAATCTGCGGGTGCAAATCCTCTTTGTGCTCCGTCACGGTCATTCCCTTCTTACCAGTTGCTTTGTCCGTCTCGGACTGAACCGTAATTCCAGAAATCATGTCGCGGAATTCAACCTTACCACCGGACTCGGCGATAATTGGAACGGAGTGAGGGTCCCAAGTCAGGATTGACTGGTTCTTCTTCACTGCTCCACCGTCTTCGACAGAGATGACAGATCCGATCACGACATTGTAGGACTCAAGCTCAAGGCCATCCTTATCGCGAACGAGAAGAGCGCCATTCTTGTTGAGGACCACGAAGTTTCCATCGACATCCTTAACGGTGCGGAGGTCCTTATAGAAGGCAACACCCTTGTTCTTCGCTTTGATCTCAGGCTGTTTCGTCGCACCCAGCGCAACACCACCGGAGTGGAAGGTTCGCATCGTCAACTGAGTTCCTGGCTCACCGATGGACTGGGCGGCAATAATACCGACCGCTTCACCAATCTTACCAAGGTTCCCCGTTGCGAGGTTCAAGCCGTAACAAGCCTGGCAACATCCACGCTCGGACTCACAAGTGAGCGGGCTGCGAATCTTAAGACGCTCGTGACCAACGTTTTCGACTGCGATGGAAGTATCCTCGCCCATCAGTTCGCCGGTCTTGACGATCGTCTTGCCAGAAACAGGATCTTTAATGGTCTCACAAGAAGTCCGTCCGTAGATGCGAGATTGCAAAGAAGCAGCCTCTTCATCACCGGAGTAAATCGCGTGAACGGTGATTCCTTTCACCGTGCCACAATCGGGCTCGGTGAGGATCACGTCCTGAGAAACATCCACCAACTTACGAGTCATGTAACCCGAGTCAGCCGTCTTCAGAGCGGTATCAGCAAGTCCCTTACGAGCACCGTGAGTGGAGATGAAGTATTCCAACACCGAAAGTCCTTCACGGAAGTTCGAGGTAATGGGTCGCTCAATGATCTCACCAGAAGGCTTGGCCATCAAACCACGCATTCCGGAGAGCTGCTTGATCTGGTTCTTGTTACCACGAGCACCGGAATCGACCATCATGAAGAGTGAGTTCGCCTTTTCCTTACCTTCGTTAAACTCGAGTTTACGGTAAAGAGCATTGGCAATATTGTCGCCAGCACGGGTCCAAATATCGACCACTTTCTGGTAACGCTCACCGTTGGTGATGACACCATTGCGGTACTGCTTATTGACGGTCTCAACTTCAGAGTAGGCCCGCTTCAATTCTTCAGGCTTCTCCTCAGGAATCACCATATCGACGATACCGATGGAACAACCGGAGCGCATCGCCTCCTTAAAGCCTAATTCCTTAAGCTGATCCATGGTCTTAACAGTCTCTTTCCCACCGGCTTGCTGGTAACAGCGCCAGATGATGTCTCCGATTTGACCTTTACCGACGTTGTTGTTGAAGAAACCAACGCCTTCAGGCCAGATTTCGTTGAAACGAACACGACCGGGAGTGGTCTGGATCACTTTAGCCTCCTTATCTCCAAAGACGGTGTCCTTGCCAAAGTCAGGGTTCGCGATCCGAATTGGCTGGTGATAATCGACCTTACGGTTCGCAATCGCAAACTCCACTTCTGTGGTGTCTGCAAAGAGAGGCAAGTGACCCTGCTTCTCGATCTCCTTCGGAGTGCGGACCTTAGCCCATGTGAGGTAGTAAGTTCCCAAAATGATGTCCTGAGAAGGAGTGATCACGGGACGTCCAGATGCAGGCGAGAAGATGTTATTGGTCGCGAGCAGAAGCTGGCGACACTCCATCTGTGCCTCGACTGAAAGTGGAACGTGCACCGCCATTTGATCACCATCGAAGTCCGCATTGTAAGCACCACAAGTGAGCGGGTGCAGACGAATCGCAGATCCCTCAATCAGGACAGGCTCAAAGGCCTGAATCGAAAGACGGTGAAGAGTCGGCGCGCGGTTGAGCATCACCGGATGTCCTTTGGTCACCTCAGCGAGGATATCCCAGACTTCCGTAGTCTTACGATCGATCATCTTCTTGGCTGAACGAACGGTGTGGCAGTAGCCAAGTTCTTTCAGACGACGAATGATGAAGGGCTCAAAGAGAGTCAGCGCCATCTTCTTAGGAAGACCACACTGGTTCAACTTGAGCTCAGGTCCGATCACGATCACGGAACGACCAGAGTAGTCGACTCGCTTACCGAGAAGGTTCTGACGGAAACGTCCGCCCTTACCTTTCAGCATGTCAGAAAGGGACTTGAGAGCCCGGTTTCCAGCTCCGGTGACGGCACGACCGTGACGGCCGTTGTCGAAGAGTGCATCAACCGCTTCCTGAAGCATACGCTTCTCGTTGCGGATAATGACCTCAGGAGTCTTGAGCTGCATCAAGTTGCGGAGACGATTGTTCCGGTTGATGACGCGACGGTAGAGATCGTTCAAGTCGGAGGTCGCAAAGCGGCCACCTTCCAAAGGAACAAGCGGACGAAGGTCAGGAGGAATGACTGGAAGGATCGTCATGATCATCCACTCAGGACGTGAATTAGACTGCAAGAATCCGCGAGACAACTTAAGACGCTTCGCGAGCTTCTTACGATTCTGCTTGGAGCGAGTTGCTTCCATTGCTTCCTCGAGCTCGACGATGAGTTCTTCAAGCTTCACTTGGCTAAGAAGATCGCGAATCGCCTCAGCACCCATTCCGGCGCGGAAGGCTTCATCACCGTAGTCGTCCTCGGCATCACGAAGCTCCCCTTCGGTCAGAAGCTGGCCGTGCTCGAGAGCAGTCTTACCAGGCTCGGTGACGAGGTAGTCTTCGTAGTAAATGACGCGTTCCAATTCGCGAGCAGTCATGTCGAGGACAAGACCGATTCGTGAAGGCATACACTTGTAGAACCAAATGTGAGAGACCGGAACGGCAAGGTCGATGTGGCCCATGCGCTCGCGACGAACGCGGCTCAAGGTCACTTCAACACCACAACGGTCACAGACAGTGCCCTTGTGCTTGATGCGCTTGTATTTTCCACAGGCACATTCCCAGTCACGGGTTGGTCCGAAGATTTTTTCGCAGAAAAGACCACCCTTCTCAGGCTTGAAGGTCCGGTAGTTGATGGTCTCAGGATTGAGAACCTCGCCTTGGGACCAGCCACGAATGGTTTCTGGATTTGCGACGGTGATCGAAACTTGATCGAAGGGATCAGGCTTTTTATCGACTCCGTAAAGTTCGCGAAGATTAGTTTCAACACTCATGATATTAGTTACTAGGTTATTAGGTTATGGGTTGAGGTTGATTTAGAGGGTGAGATCATCGAGTGAGAATTCATCCGCAGGCTTGGCACCGGCTTCCGATCCGGAACGTCCGGGTCGAACGTCGAGTCCGAGTGATTGCATCTCTTTGATGAGAACGTTGAAACTCTCAGGAGTTCCTGCTTCGAGTTGGTTATCCCCTTTCACGATGGCCTCGTAAATTCGGGTTCGGCCTTGCACGTCATCTGACTTCACAGTCAGAAGTTCCTGCAAGGTGTAGGCGGCGCCGTAGGCTTCGAGAGCCCAGACCTCCATCTCACCGAATCGCTGACCACCATACTGGGCCTTACCACCAAGCGGCTGCTGGGTCACAAGTGAGTATGGACCAACCGCACGAGCGTGAATCTTATCAGCCACAAGGTGACCAAGTTTCAGCATGTAGATGATACCGACCACAACGGGCTGATGAATAGCTTCTCCGTTTCGTCCATCATAGAGAGTGGACTTACCGGCGATTGATCCATCTTTGCCATCACCAATCCAGGTGAAGCCGTCGACTTTCTTAGCTTGGGACATGTATTCCCAAATCTTGTCTTCGTGGATACCATCGAAAATTGGAGTCGCGACCTTGAAGCCGAGCGCTTTCGCGGCGACTCCGAGGTGGGTTTCCAAAACCTGTCCCACGTTCATACGAGATGGAACACCGAGAGGGTTGAGGCAGATATCGACTGGAGTTCCGTCAGAGAGGTAAGGCATATCCTCTTCCGGCACGATGACCGAAACAACACCCTTGTTACCGTGACGACCAGCCATCTTATCACCAACACTGAGCTTACGCTTAGCGGCGACGAAGACCTTCACTTCCTTCACAACACCTGGATCGATCTCGTCACCACTCTCGATTTGGTCGAGGCGGCGCTCACGATCTCCGTCGAGCTCGGCAAAGCGACCTTCGAAGCTAGAGATGATTTCAAGGATCTTGTTACGGATCGGAGAAGGATCGATTTCGATGTGATCGTAGACTGAAGCCAACTTACGAAGGAGAGTCTTGGTGATCTTGCGGTTCGCAGGGATAATGATCTCACCAGACTGCGCGTTCACGACGTCGAGTGGGATTTTTTCTCCAAGAAGAATGTCGGAAAGCTTCTCAGTGAGCTGGTCCGTGAGTTGATCTTTCTTCTTCTTATAGTCGTCGTTGATCTTCTTCAGCTGCTTCTTGAGCTTCGCTGGATCAGCTTCGAGTTCCTTACGACGAGCCATGCCGTGAGTGGCAATGCGAATGTCTTGAACGATGCCGGTGCAACCAGAAGGAACACGAAGCGAGGTGTCCTTCACGTCTGCAGCCTTCTCACCGAAGATCGCGCGCAGAAGGCGCTCTTCAGGAGCAAGTTCAGTTTCGGATTTCGGAGTGATCTTACCGACGAGGATGTCGCCAGGCTTCACTTCAGCACCGATACGAACGATTCCATCATGATCGAGGTTCTTAAGAGCCTCTTCACCGACGTTTGGAATATCACGAGTGATTTCCTCAGGTCCTAGCTTGGTGTCACGAGCAGCACACTCGAACTCACTGATGTGAATCGAGGTGTAGATGTCGTCTTTCACCATGCGCTCTGAGATGACGATGGCATCCTCAAAGTTATATCCGTTCCAAGGCATGAAGGCGACGAGCACGTTGGCACCGAGAGCGAGTTCTCCGTGTTGGGTGTTCGGACCATCGGCGATGATGTCGCCGTTCTTGATCTTCTGACCAGAGTTCACGAGTGGCTTCTGGTTAATGCATGAACCGGAGTTCGAACGCATGAACTTACGGAGCGGGTATACGAAGACTCCCTTGTCAGGATTCGACTTGATCGACTCAGGCTCAGAAAGGAAGCGCTCCTCGGAAACCGGAAGCTTTCCATCCTTCGTCGTGATGATGAATTCAGCGGAAGAAGCAGCGACGATGCCGTCTGCCTCAGCGACGATCACAGCGCGCGAATCGCGAGCGGCTTTCTCCTCAAGACCGGTGCCGATGTAAGGCGAGTCGGAAACGAGAAGTGGCACCCCTTGGCGCTGCATGTTCGATCCCATGAGCGCGCGGTTCGCATCATCGTGCTCAAGGAACGGGATGAGACCAGCGGCCACTGAAACAAGCTGCTTCGGTGAAACGTCCATGTAGTCAACACGATCAGGATCGACTTCGAGGAATTCCCCACGCTCACGAGCGGTGATGCGCTTGTTGAGGAATTTACCAGTCTTATCGATGGTGTTGTTGGCCTGCGCGATGAGGTAACCCTCTTCTTGGTCAGCCGTAAGATATTCGATAGTGCTTGTGACCTTGCCCTTTTTGACAACGCGGTAAGGAGTCTCGATGAATCCAAACTCGTTAATCCGAGCGTAGGTGCACATTGAGTTGATGAGACCGATGTTTGGTCCCTCCGGAGTCTCAATCGGGCAAATACGTCCGTAGTGAGAGGTGTGAACGTCTCGAACTTCGAAACCAGCACGGTCGCGGTTGAGTCCACCCGGTCCAAGAGCCGAAAGACGGCGCTTGTGGGTGAGCTCAGCGAGCGGGTTGGTTTGGTCCATGAACTGAGACAGCTGAGAACGACCGAAGAAGTCGCGAACCACGGCACTGAGTGCCTTCGGGTTGATCAACTTCTGAGGAGTCATTCCCTCAATGTTCACATCAAAGAGAGTCATGCGCTCTTTGACCAAGCGCTCGGTGCGGGCGAGACCGACACGGCACTGGTTGGCAAGAAGCTCACCGACCGCACGAACACGACGAGAACCGAGGTGGTCAATATCATCGAGGATGCCCTCCCCTTTCTTAAGTCCGAGGAGATACTTCGTGGCAGCGAGGAAGTCCTCACCGACCATGATGCGCTCATTCGAGTCAACCCCGATACGGAGTTTCTGGTTGATCTTGTAACGACCGACGCGAGTGAGGTCGTATTTCTTAGGATCAAAGAAGAGACGCTTCAGAAGCGCGCGAGCGTTAGCCGCGGTTGGTGGATCACCAGGGCGCAACTTACGGTAAATGTCCTTAAGAGCGGACTCTTCGTCGTGAGCAGGATCCTTCTTCAAGGACTTCACGAGAATTTCGTCTTCGCTCGAGTCGATGACTTCGATCGTCTTCTGACCGAGGGCAACCAACTGGCGGATCACTCCGATCGAAAGTGGCTCGTAAGCACGAGCAACGACAACTTCTCCATCAACGATGTCCTCAAAGGCCATCAGCGAAGCGAGGGACTCTTCGTCCATCTTCTCACTAATCTTAAGCTTCTGAATGTTGTAGAAGTTGGAAACCAAATCACGCTCAGTCGGGTATCCGAGAGCACGAAGGAAAGTGGTCACGAGGAATTTACGACGGCGACGACGGCGGTCGAGGTAGACGTAGGCGAGATCGTTCGTGTCGAACTGGACCTCAAGCCAAGATCCGCGATCTGGAATAATGCGGAAACTATGAAGAATCTTACCATTCAGGTGAACGGACTTCTCGAAGCAGATCCCCGGTGAGCGGTGGAGCTGGGAAACGATGACGCGCTCCGCTCCGTTGATCACGAAGGTTCCGCGGCGAGTCATCATGGGAAGCTCTCCCATGTAGACGCGCTCTTTTTTCGTCCCCGTGTCGTCTTTCAAATTGAAAGTGACATAAAGAGCGGCTGAGAAAGTCTCGCCGGTTCTCAAGGCATCAAGAGCACTCTCTTTCGAGTCCTCGATGTCATAGGAAACGAAACCAAGCTCGATGGTTTCGTCATAGGATTTGATTGGGAAGACTTCTTGAAAGACGGCCTGGAGGCCGCCTTCGATCCGCTTGGAGGGCGGCACGTCTTTTTGCAGAAAATCTTCATAAGATTTAGACTGCACCTCAATCAGGTTAGGTGGCTCGATGACCTCCTCGATGGTTCCAAAGTATTCTCGCTTCAACATAATATTAGGATCCGGATGAGAGTTAACGCCAAGTTTTCGTGATCAACTCAATCGTTGAAAACTTAGCGGAGTTCTGGGTCTGGAATTGCAATTTCCGTCTGTGTCTACGTGTGGTCGTGGGCACGAACGGAGGGGAATCACTTTCGACGAAAAATCCCAAATGTAATATTTGGGTCAAATTCGGGTCGATTTAGACTCTCCTCCGGCCGGGCCCAACTTCGGTTCGAAAACCGAAGTTGGGTGAAAATCCGGAGATTGTTACTTGAGCTCGACTTTGGCTCCAGCTTCCTCGAGGGCAGCCTTAGCGGCTTCCGCATCGTCTTTGCTGGCTCCTTCGAGAACCGCAACAGGTGCGCTCTCAACGAGTTTCTTAGCGTCTGCAAGACCAAGTCCAGCAGCAACTCCACGCACAGCCTTAATGACTGCGATCTTGTTGCCACCTGCCTCAGCAAGCATGACGTCAAATTCGGTCTTCTCTTCAGCAGCGCCACCGCCACCGTCAGCAGGTGCTGCAACAGCAACTCCAGCTGCAGGAGCAGCGCTCACGCCCCACTCCTCTTCAAGATTTTTAACCAATTCGGCGGCTTCCAAGATGGTAAGCTTGCCGAGCTCTTCTGCAATTTTAGTAATATCTGACATTGTATTTTTTTTGTCGGTATCGTCGCAATCGGGGCTTTCCGATTATTTCAGTCTTACTGCCGTAAGACCGACGAGGAACCAGTTTTGTTATCCAGGCTTCCCCTTCCCTGCAAAGCAGATCCAGTTGGGCCATCCGTTCAAATTTGTTATTCTCCTTTGTCGACTTTCGCCTTGATGACACGAGCGAGGCTTGCACCGGGCTCGTTGGTGATGCGAGCCAGCTGGGTCGCAGGAGCGTTGATGGTAGCAAGAAGCTGAGCGAGGAGGACATCGCGTGGTGGAAGTGCTGCGAGGCCCTTCACATCCGATGAACTGAGGACGGCTCCATCGAGGATGCCAGCCTTAATCTCGGGCTTCTTGAATTCCTTTTCAAAATTAGCAACAACCTTAGCAACGGCGCACACATCGGAGTCGCCGGTTACGAAAGCAGTTTGTCCAGTGAGCTCTTCACTGAGGTCAGGGAGACCGGCGTCCGTAAGGACACGCTTCATGAAAGAGTTTTTTGCCACGTGGCACTCGGCACCCTGCTCAACAAGGCGACCGCGGAGTTCGTCAAACTCAGGAACGGTAGTTCCGGAGTAGTCAACGACGAGGACGAAAGAAGACTCGTCAACACGTCCCTTGATTTCGTCGAGAATGAATTTCTTATCTGGGTTCATGGTCTGTGTTCAGTTTAAGCAGTGTAAGAAGAGATATCGAGAGAGACACCTGGCAGCATGGAGGCCGCAAGAGTGAAGCTCTGGACGTAGTTACCTTTGGCGGAAGCTGGCTTAGCCTTCACGATGCTATCGATAAGGGCACCGAGGTTTTCGCCAATTTGATCTTCAGAGAAGGAGAGTTTTCCACAAGCAGCGGCGATATTACCACTCTTGTCGACTTTGTAATCGATCCGACCAGCTTTCACCGCGTTCACGGCAGCTGCAGTGTCGTCAGTGACGGTGCCCGTCTTTGGGTTTGGCATGAGACCGCGTGGTCCAAGAACCCGAGCAATCTTACGAACTTCCGTCATGGCATCTGGAGTAGCGATGGCGGCATCGAAATCAGTGTATCCATCGAGAACTTTCTTGATGAGATCTTCAAAGCCGACTTCGTCAGCTCCAGCATCGGTGGCAGCCTTAGCGGCATCACCTGTCGCAAAAACGATCACCTTAACTTTTTTACCCGTTCCGTGTGGAAGAGCGACCGAACCACGAACCATTTGATCACTCTTACGAGGGTCAATGCCGAGGTGGGCCGAAAGAGTGACGGTAGCGTCAAACTTAGGTGCGGGGAACTTCTTCAGAAGGCTGACAGCTTCATCGAGGGAATATGTTTTCCCTTCTTCGACGAGCTCGGCGGCCTTCGCGTATCGTTTACTTCTTTTATTGCTCATTGTTTTGTTTGCAGTGCGGTCGGAGAGGTAAAGGATTCACCTCCCCTCCTGCGGGTTAAAATTTTTCTACCACTCGATTTCGAGGCCCATCTGACGTGCGGTGCCTGCGAGAATCTTAGCAGCTTGCTCAGGGTCATTGGTGTTGAGGTCAACGATCTTACGATCAACCACTTCCATGAGTTGCTTCTTGCTGATCTTGCCAACTTTCTCCTTGTTAGGCTCACCAGAACCGGACGCGAGCCCTGCGGCTTTCTTCAAAAGAACTGCGGCAGGTGGTTGCTTGGTAACGAAGGTGAAACTTGCGTCACTGAAGACCGTAATCACGGTCGGGAGAAGATCACCGGCAGAACCTTGGGTCGCGGCGTTAAACTCCTTACAAAAACCCATAATATTCACCCCAGCTTGACCAAGTGCAGGTCCGACAGGAGGTGATGGGTTCGCTTGTCCGGCTTGAATTTGGAGTTTGAGGACTGATTTTACTTCCTTGGCCATGTTTTTAGAGTGCTAGTAGAGTTTTGCCGCGCGCGGCGAGTTGTGTGTGGGGAGAAAATTTAGAAAAAGTCAAGATGAAACCGCTTTGCGATCAGATTTAGGGCTTCTCGACCTGCCAGTATTCCAGCTCAACAGGAGTGGAACGGCCAAAGATGGTAACCGCAACACGCATTTTGCCGCGCTCGGGGTCAATTTCTTCAACAATGCCATTTTGAGACTCGAAAGGACCATCGGAAACCTTAACTTCATCCCCCACCTCGAACTCGATGGATGGACGAACGCTTCCTTCACGCTCCTCAATTTGACTGAGCATGCTGGCCACTTCTTTGGGACGCATTGGAATCGGCTTGTTCTTAGCTCCGGCGAATCCAATGGAGCCATCGAGCTGCTGCATGAAGGACCAAGTGTCCTCAACCACATCATTGTGCTCGTCGAGGAGATGCATGTTGATAATGACGTAACCGGGGAAAAATTTCTTCTTCGCCTCAGTTTTCTTGCCTGCCCGAACTTCTGAAACTAGTTCAGTGGGGACGAGGACTTTGAAGATCTTGTCGCCAAGCTCTTCGGACTCCACGAGGCGTTCAATACGGGCCTTTACTTTGGCCTCTTGGCCGGAAAGGACATGAACGACGTACCACTGGTCTTTTGCTGCAGGAATTCGAGGCATTTGAAAATAGGTGTTTCGTTAAAAACGGAAAATTGAAGGGAAATTAAGCCTTACTTGGCCAAACCCCCGAGGAAGGTCACCGCTTGAGTGTGAATGAGGTCCCAGAGGGCCACATAGGCAGCAAGCAGGATGATTGCGATGAGAACAACGATTGTTGAATCGATGAGTTCCTTGTATTTCTTAAATCCACGAATTTTAGGATCAGACTCCCAAGGCCACGATGCTTTACGAAGCTCGGTCTTAACCTCGCCGATGAATTTGAAGATTTTTTGGAACATATTGAATGTGGGGAAAAGTGGCAGGACAGATAGGACTCGAACCTACAACCCTCGGTTTTGGAAACCGATGCTCTACCAATTGAGCTACTGTCCTTTAACTTTTTAAATGTTTGTTTTTTGAGGCGAGTGAGGGGCACTCCTTTTTGAGGAGTGCCCCTGTAAAACCAGCCAACAAGTCGCCTTCTCGAATTGAAAAGTCAACCTGTCAATAAATCGAATTTTTACTCGATGATGTCACCGACACGACCAGCACCAACGGTGCGACCACCTTCGCGAATCGCGAAACGCATGGATTTCTCCATCGCAACTGGTGTGATCAACTCGATTGAAAGACTCACGTTGTCACCAGGCATCACCATCTCGACACCGTCGGGAAGGGAAATAGAACCGGTCACGTCAGTCGTGCGGAAGTAAAATTGCGGGCGATAGTTCGCGAAGAAAGGAGTGTGACGTCCACCTTCGTCCTTAGAAAGGACATACACCTCAGCGGTGAATTTGGTGTGAGGATTCACAGAACCTGGCTTAACGATACACTGACCACGCTCGAGGTCGTCTTTCTTAAGTCCACGGACAAGAAGACCGACGTTGTCACCTGCGCGACCTTCGTCAAGAAGCTTACGGAACATCTCGATGTCAGTGATGACAGTCTTCTGAGTGTCGCGGATTCCCACGATCTCGACTTCACCCATCTTCTCGATGATACCACGCTCGATACGTCCAGTAGCAACTGTTCCACGACCTTCAATCGAGAACACGTCCTCAATAGGCATGAGGAAGTCCTGATCGACAGGGCGCTCAGGCTCAGGAATATAGCTGTCAACAGCTTCCATGAGCTTAAGGATTGCCTCTTTATGAGCGGCGTCTCCTTCGAGAGCCTTAAGAGCGGAACCTTTGACAACAGGAATGTCGTCGCCGGGGAATTCATACATGGAGAGAAGCTCGCGCACCTCCATCTCGACGAGCTCGAGGAGCTCTTCGTCGTCGACCTGATCGGTCTTGTTAAGGAAAACTACAAGTGCGGGCACTCCAACCTGACGAGCAAGGAGGATGTGCTCACGAGTCTGAGGCATAGGGCCATCAGCTGCGGAAACCACGAGGATACCACCATCCATCTGGGCAGCTCCGGTGATCATGTTTTTCACGTAATCCGCGTGACCTGGGCAGTCAACGTGAGCGTAGTGACGATTTGCGGTCTCATACTCAACGTGAGCTGTGGAAATGGTGATCCCACGCTCTTTCTCCTCAGGAGCGGCGTCGATTTCATCATAAGCCTTTGCTTCACCACCCTGCGCTTCCGCGAGGATAGTAGTGATAGCAGCGGTGAGGGTGGTTTTACCGTGGTCAACGTGACCGATTGTGCCGACGTTGACGTGAGGCTTGTTCCGTTCGAACTGTTCTTTAGCCATTGTATTGGTTGATTTGGTTTTAGCTGGTTTTGGGTCGTCTCACACATCTTTCTGGAGCTTTTGGCGGGATTTGAACCCGCGACCTCGTCCTTACCAAGGACGCGCTCTACCCCTGAGCTACAAAAGCAGAACCAGAAAGTTGTTAAAGTGAGTGCTATCAGAACGGAGTGAAGAAGAGAAAGAATCGCTCATTGAACGAAGTATCGTTCCTCTTCCCTCGCACCGCTGCCGAAAGCGGGCGCAAACTAGCAAAGTCGGCCACTCTGTCAAAAGTATTTTCAAAAGAAAGTTTTTTTCCCCTGAAGCCTCTACTAAAGCGGGTTTCAAGCCCACCGTATCGCAGGAAAAAACAAGCGATTTTCCTACTCTAAAACACTTTCTTCCTCGATCAGTCGCGAGAATCGCTCAATGGAGTTCGCCCTTCCACTTTCTTCGTCGACATCCACAAGGACGCCACACAGACGCACCGGCCCTTTTGCCACCGGAAAACGGGTCGGCAAACCCGTCCGAAAACGCCAAACCACCGAGTCCACTTCTCGACCTAAAACTGACACCTCAGGACCACACATTCCTGCGTCAGTAAGGTAAGCCGTCCCACCTGGGAAAATCGATTCATCAGCAGTTTGCACATGAGTGTGAGTTCCCACCACAAGCGAAACCTTACCATCCAAAGCACGGCCCATTGCGATCTTCTCACTCGTCGCTTCGGCATGAAAATCCACCATCATCATCTTCACTCCCTCCCCTTTAAGTTTCTCAATTTCAGCCTCAAGAAGAGTCAAGGGATTCTCCAAAGGAGGATTCATGAAGGTCCGACCCATCGCATTTAATACCGCGACCTTTCCTTTCTTCGTTTCTAAGACAACCGAACCCGCCCCCGGCGCATCGACAAAGTTAATCGGCCTTAACAAACGAGGCTCTGTTGGAAAGTAATCCAGAATTTCACGTTGATCCCAGACATGATCTCCTGTCGTCACAACTGCAGCTCCGGCCCGTAAAAGCTCGATGCATATTTTCGGAGTGATCCCCCGCCCCCCTGCCGCGTTCTCTCCATTGATAACAATAAAATCCACCTCAAGCTCCTCCTTGATCGACTGCAGGTTCTGAGTCACCGCATTTCGCCCCGGCGAACCCACCACATCTCCTAGAAACAAAATCTTCATAAATCAGCCTTTGGTAAAATTTAAAGTTGCACGTCCTTTTGACTCGCTGGACTAGTGAAGCATGAGCAGCAAAAAATTAACAATGCCATTTCGTTGGCTTCTTCTCCTCATCCCCATCGCTCTGATCGTGATCTTTCTTGCAACGCGCTCTGCTCCATCCTCAAAAAACGAGATTTCTTCAAAATCGACGACCACTTCACCGGAGATCAAAACCGAAAAACGCAAGGATCTTGCCGATCTCGCCCTCCCTCCTGATTGGTCCCAACTTGAACGCTTTCAAAAGACCATCTCCCGCCAAACCTTCCTCCAGCGCCTCCAAACCATTTATACAAAAGACGACTCTTGGAAAAAATGGATCGTCATCGATGAAGAAGAAAACACCGCAAGCATTGGCGACTTCATCCTCCACTTTTCTAAAGTCGATTCATCTCCTCCCGGTGCCATCTTTGACTGGCGCACTCGCTCAGACCTTTCGCCTTCACGCGAACACCCTCTCGAAGGCCTCCACATCGCTCTCGACCCAGGGCATATCGGAGGCGACTTCGCCGAAATAGAAGACCGCGAATACATCTGGGAAGACAACATTGTTCGAGAAGGAACAATGACTCTCCGGACCGCTCAAATTCTCACGCCTCTACTCGAAGAACGAGGCGCTAAAGTTTCCTTAGTTCGATCAGAACTAAAACCAGTCACCGACAAACGCGCTTCCGACTTCTCGAACCCTCGACTCTTCTACCGCACCTCCGAGATCCGAGCGCGCGCCGCACTCATCAATCATAACATTCAACCCGATGTCGTCATCTGCCTCCACTACAATGGCACCGGATCCAAATCACCCGAGTCATCACAAAACTTCCACATCATCCTCAACGGAACCTACACCGCTGGCGAGCTTGCTCATCAAGACGAACGATTCCAAATGCTCCAGCGACTCCTCTCCGGAACAATCACGGAAGAAATCCCACTCGCTCGTATGATTGCCGATGCCTTTAACGAGCGAATCAAGCTCCCTCCTTACCGATACTCTGATACTTCTCGTACTTCACAAAGAATCGGCAATCACCCCAACCTCTGGGGCCGCAACTTGCTTGCCAATCGACTTTACCAATGTCCCGTTATTTTCATGGAACCCTACATCATGAACAGCCACCCATTCATGGCTCGACTCAAAGAAGACCCCGAAGAAATCTATCTTGAATACGCCCAAGCAGTCGCCCGAGGAATCACCGCTTACTACCAAAAAAATTAGCGCTATTTTCTCAAGATCCACAATTCCTCTTGTCTCGCTTTCTTGCCAACTCAGCCATCTTCCTCGCGAAAATACATGCAGAGGTGCTTGGTCTTTTTACGAGTCACTTGGAAATCCAACAAGGGATTCACCATTCTTACAGAAACGACTCCCACCTCTCCCATCTTACCGGATTGCCGTTCTTGAGAATCTCACTATCTTGCGTCTGAAATGAAACCTTCACTCCTCATCGCCGGCGCAGGATTTCTCGGCTCAAAAATCGCACGACTTGCCGAGCAAAACCTCCTCGTCAGAACCGTCACAAAATCAGGCGATAATGGTTCTGAAGCTTGTGACCTTTCCGATGATAACGAAGTCGCGCGCCTCGCATCGCTTTTTCCAGCTCCAGATTACATCATCCACTGCGCCTCCTCCGGCCGAGGTGGGCCCGATGCCTATCGAGGTGTCTTCGTCGGTGGCTCCCGCTCTCTTCTTAAGCATTTCCCTCAGAGCAAGCTCCTCCTCACCTCCAGCACCTCCGTCTACCATCAGACCGATGGCTCTGAAGTCGATGAATCCTCCCCCACCGAACCGATCCGCGAAACCTCTCAACTTCTCCTCGAAGCCGAACAAATCGTCCTTCAATCCGGAGGCACCGTCGCCCGCCTCGCCGGCCTTTACGGACCCAACCGCAGCGTCGTTCTTCGTAAATTCCTCGACCAATCTGCCCTCATCGAAGAATCAGGCCAACGCATCCTCAATCAAATCCACGTCTCCGATGCCGCTTCCGCCTGCCTTCATCTCGCCACCAAAAACCATCCCGGCATCTATAACGTCTCAGACAACACCCCCATCACCCAACTCGAATGCTACCAAGGCCTCGCCAAGCATTTCGACCGTCCGATCCCACCCACTGGAGAAAAAAACACCTCCCGCAAACGCGCCTGGACCCACAAAAAGGTCCTCAATTCAAAACTCCGCGCCACTGGCTGGGCACCCTCTTTTCCTTGTTTCTTCGACGCTTTAAGCTCCCTCTCGTAAAAAAAATCACTTTTTTTCGAATTTGGCAAAATAAACCGATCACTCCCTCGTCTAATGTGGGCAAGATCGAACGAGCTTGTTCCCCCCCTTAGCAAGCTTGTTCACCCCCCAACCCCCCAATAGATCGCCCAATTTTTGCTCCCCCCAGCAAAAATTGGGCTTTCTGCTTTTTACGGATAAGCCCCCCTTTTCTCCCCCATGCACCTCGACAGCCTCTCCTCACAAGCTTAGCTTTCAGGAAGTGAGATCGCTCATCTTGGTCGCCAGCATCATCCTCGGCTATGCCCTCCTTCGAGGCTGGCCCGCAGATTGGCACCCCATCATCCGTGTCTGTCTCGCTGTTTCCGCTCTCGTCATCTCCTTCGCGATCTGGGGACGAGCCAAGAAACCAAACTCTCAAGCTGCAAAGCCCGCACGCCCTCCCCGCTTTCTGGACTATCTCACCGTCGGAATCGCCGTCCTTCTTGTTGAGTGCCTCTTCCTCATCTTCCTTTCTCTGGCCCCGCCTAAGTCCGAGAACCTCGCTCTCGCTCTCGATGAGTCACTCCACCCCGAAATTTACCAGACGAATTCTAACCTCGACTCAGACAAGGACAGCTTCTCCGGCCCTCCCGGTTCAGGTGGATCTCGCGTCACCTCAAACTGGCTCTTCTCCGGCCCCGGCCCTCGCTCGCTGAACAAAAGCGACAAAGTCATCCCCTCAAACAAACCGGAACTTTACCTCTTCCCCGCCTCAAAAGGCGATGCCTCACAGCTCCTTTCATCCGACCTCTTCCTACGCAGTTTCACCCTCGCCACCTACCGCGCTGGCTCATGGTTTCCCAAAGCTACGGTTCCCAAAAACCTCACTGCTACCAACGGAGTCATCACCGTCCCTAGCCTCAAAACCGGCCCTTCCGTCGTCTACGACGTCTCTCACGCCGCCAGCCCATACGGCCAAACCATCGCAGTCACCATCCCTGACTTCACTTCCATTAAGCTCCCCAACTTGCGCGAAACCGCACCCGATACTTTCCGCCTTCCCACCTCAGTCATCGAAAAAAGCAACTACCGCTATCAAGTCACCTCCACTCTTTTTCAATTCGACCAACTCGAAAAAAACGCCCTCACCCCAGGAAGCACCCCTTCTCCCGAATACCTCGCCCTCCCCAGCGACCCCGCACTCCGCGAAAAGATCCAGACCCTCGCCTCCGCCTTCGGTCCTCCCACTCGCGATTCCCTTCTTAAACTCCGCGAGACCCTCCGCTCTCGCTACCAATACTCCCTCAAAATCAAAATGTCGGAAGACGACGACCCGCTCGACTCCTTCCTCTTCAAAACCCGCATCGGCTACTGCACCCACTTTGCCACCGCCACCACCATGCTCACCCGAGCCATGGGCATCCCCTCCCGCATCGCCTTCGGATGGTCTGGCGGGCGCTACTTCGAATCCCCAAATCTCTTCGTCTTCCGCGCTCGCGAAGCCCACGCATGGACCGAAATCTACCTCAAAGACCTCGGCTGGGTCATCTTCGAAACCACCCCCGCCGGCCGCGAGGAAGGATCATCTTCCCTCGCCGACTCCGATGAAGCCTCTCCCTTAGCCGAACTCCACGACGACGACGACAACACCTCCTCGGCCCTCTTACCCCTTCTCAAAACCGCTTCCTGGCTCAGCCTCGCTGCCGTTATTTCGCTTCTAGCCACCCTCTATTTTCGTCGCTCCTCCACTCCCGATTCTTCGCAATCTCCCTCTCTCAACATCCTTCCCCATCCCCCGAACTACCTCTCCGCTTTCCGTCGCGCCTGCCACGCCCACGGCCAACCCATGCCCCCAGGCCGCACTCTCCGCTCCCACCTTTCCCTCATTCAAGCTCCCGCCTTCACTCACGAGCTTTTAGATTATCACTACTCCGTCCACTACGGGACAGCCTCTGCCAACAAAGCGACCGAAAAAAAACTCCTCGGAAGCCTAAAAGCATGGGAGAAATCCGCTCCCTCTCTCCCGAAAAATCCCGACATCACTGAAGAGAAAGAAAAACACTAAGTCGTTCAGCTTGTGAAAATTTGAAATTATCTCACTTTTTTGTCGAATTTCTCTAACAAGCTTCCGTCTCAAGAAAGCAGCGAACAACAACGCTGAATCCCCCCCATGAGCTCAACTTTCCTCTCTTTGAGGGGAAGTTGGGCTCTTTCTCTTTTCTTGCCAGTCCACCATCATCAGACCAACTTCCTTCCCAATGAAATCTCGCGAGCTTCTTATCGCCTCCATCGCCGCACTTCTGGCCGCCTGCAGCGCCGGTCAAGCACCCCCCATTCAACCTGCCGTTCCAGTCGCCCCTGCGGCTCCGACTCCAGAACCGGTCATCGTCCGACCCACCGCCGTTCGCCCCCCTCTCCCCTCCGTCACCACCCCCACCATCAAAGCCGAAAGCGCCGTCGTCATCGACACCATCACCGGCCGTATTCTCTACCAAAAGAATCCTCGCTCCCAACGCGCCGTTGCCAGCACCCAAAAACTACTCACCGCTCTCTGCGTTTTGAGAGCCGGCCCTCTCGCCGACCCCGTCACTGTCGAAGCACCAGACACCAAGGTCGAACCCTCTAAAGTCTACATCAAGGAAGGAGAAACCTACTCGCGCCGCGACCTCGTCAAAGCCCTCCTCGTTAAAAGCGGCAACGATGTTGCAAAGGCCCTCGCTCGTGACGTTGCCGGAAGCGAAGCCGCCTTCGTCAACCTCATGAACAACACAGCTCGTTCCATCGGAATGACCCAATCACAATTCAAAAACCCCCACGGCCTCACTGAAGAAGGCCAGTATTCCACCGCGATCGATATCGCCTTGCTCGCCCGGGAAGTCACCAAGACTCCCTACTTCCGCGAATGCATGAAGACCAAGTCCTACACCTTCACCTACCCCGATGGACGCACCAAAACCCTCACCAACACTAACCAAGTCCTCGCTCGCCTCGACTACTGCACCGGCATGAAAACCGGCTACACCAAAGCCGCAGGTCGCTGCCTCGTCTCCTCCGGAGTCCTCAACGGAAAAGCGGTCATCGCCGTTGCCCTCGGCTCCACCACTGCGGAAATTTGGAATGACTCCGAAAAGCTCCTCAAATGGGCTCTGGAATAAGCTCCTCGAGAAAAAATCACTTTTTCTCTAATTCCCCCTAATTCCTCCGTCAGCTCCCGCGTTATAGGGGTGAAAATAATGAATCTCTCTGCTGGCCAATCCGTTTTTTGGTCAGTAATTTGTCCTTCAAACACACCAAAACCCCTTTCTTTAATAGATCCATGAGCCTACACGCCCAAATTTCGCCCGAAGCCCAAGCCCGCCTTGACGCCCAGAAGCGCACCTCAACCATCACAAGTCTGATCATTGCCCTGCTCCTCATGGTCCTTGTCGGAGTCATTCTCATGATTATCGCCATGGCCAGTAACGTGAAAGCCATCCCACAAATTGTCAGCTACAGCGGCGCTGCTGAATCAGAGGACAATCTCCAGCAAAAGAAAGTTCAAACTCAGATCGAGCGAAAGCCCTCCGCTCCGTCTTCCTCCATGTCAAAGGTCATCGCTGCCAATACCTCTTCTCCCACCGCCATCCCTGTTCCCGATATCGATGTCCCAGAGCCCAGCACCGACTTCGGTGACGGAAATGACTTCGGTGACGGATGGGGCGACGGCGACGGAACCGGTGCCGGTGGTGCATTTGGAAACATTCCGACCGCCATGAAAAAGCGCTGCTCCAAAGCAGACCGCCTTCAGCGACTCACCTCTGGCGGTGGCACTCCTGAATGTGAAGACGCCGTCCTTGCTTCACTCCGTTGGCTTAAGAAAACTCAAAACAAAGACGGTTCATGGACCGGCACCCAACCTGTCGCCATGACCGGACTCGCCATTCTCGCTTACCTTGGTCACTGCGAAACCGCTCAATCCGAAGAATTTGGCGAAACCGTTCTCGCTGGCATCACCTACCTCGTCGACAAGTCCATGAAGAACAAAGGCAAGCTTGCTGCTGACTTCAAATCCAAAGGCTGGTGCTACGAACATGGCATCGCCGTTTACGCTCTCGCCGAAGCATACACCCTCTGCGTGAAATCCTTCGGAGAAAACATCAATCAGCTCGAAGAAGCCGTCCTCGCCTCTGGCCAATTCATGATCAACAGCCAAAACACCAACGGCGGCTGGGCCTACTCATACGTTGAAGACGGTGGACACACCGATACCTCAATCGTTGGCTGGCAGCTTCAGGCTCTCAAAGCTTGTAACTTCACCGGTCTCGACTTCAAAAACATCAAGCGCTGCTCCAAAAAAGCTCTCGACTACATGAAGAGTAAACAAAACTCAGATGGATCATTCGGTTACAGCAGCACCGCCATTCGCCACGACGGAACCACTCTCACTGCGGTCGGTGCCCTTTGCTTCCAAATCTGGGAATCCTCTGCAAACAGCTCCGCTCGCAAGGGCGTGCGGTTCATCGACAAAAACATGAAATTCGATTGGAAGTCCAAGGACCACTCAGACCTCTACGGCCACTACTACGCCGCTCAGGTCATGATTAATCACGGAGGAAAAGAGTGGAAAAAATACAACAAAATTTTCCGCGATGAGGTTTTGAAAAACCAAGATAAAGACGGTTCATACAAACCCGTGAAAGCCACTCACGGCCTAAATTCTGGCGAATACGCAACCCATTACCGGACCTGCCTCGCCACTCTCATGCTTGAGAGCTACTACCGCTTCCTCCCCGGAACCGGTTCGAAGAAATAATACACTTCCCTCTTCAATTTTTCCAAACCGCGAACCGCAAGGTTCGCGGTTTTTTTATCCCTCTATTCCTCTTCTGTCTTACGCGCCATCAACCAAAGCGCATCGGACAAACGATTCAAAAACACCCTCACTTTCCCTGAAGCAATCTCATCACGAACCTCCCAAACCCTCCGCTCGGCTCTCCTCGCCACGGTCCGTGCCACATGTAATCTCGCTGCCAACTCTCCCCCATTCTCACCAGGCCTCAACCAGCCCTTAAACTTTCGATCTCCCTCAATCCCTGCACTCCATTCCTCCATCCACAAGATCTCCTCTTCCCCGATCCTCCCAAAACCGGCTTTCTCATATTCCTCATCCTTTCCCAACGGCATCGCCAGCTCCCCCATCAAAGTCACCAACCACTTCTGCACTTGATCCACCATCTCCGCCACTTCTCCCGCCATCGCCACCCGAGCTAAGCCCAGCGCCGCATTCAGCTCATCCACCGCACCCAGCGCTTCAATTTGCGCATCCTCTTTCCCCACCTTTCCTCCAAATAAAAGATCCGTGAATCCCTCGTCTCCTCTTTTCGTTGTAATACTCATACAAAGGCAACTTTCCTCTTTCCATCTCCCCCGTCCATCCCGAAACTCATCCTAATGCAAAGACGTCACTTCATCCACTCATCCTTCGCCGCCCTCACTGCCACCGCCCTCGCCGATCACCACGGTAAACCCGCCAACAAAGCCGAAGACCTCTTCAACATCTCTCTTGCCCAATGGTCCAACCACCGCGCTCTCAAAGGCGGAAAAATGACCAACCTGGACTGGCCCGAATACACCAAGAAAACCTACGGCATCCTCGGTCTCGAATACGTCAACCAATTCTTCAAAGACAAAGCCAAGGACATGAAATACCTCGGCGAACTCAAAAAACGCGTCTCCGACCTCGGCATGAGCAACATCCTCATTATGGTCGATGGCGAAGGCCACCTCGGTGCCGAGTCCGACAAAAAACGCCAAAAGACCATCGACAAGCATAAGAAGTGGGTCGAAGCCGCCAAATTCCTCGGCTGCCACTCCATCCGCGTCAACTCACACGGCGAAGGAAAAGACGACGACGAGAAAGCCGCCAACTGTGTCAAAGGCCTCGGCGGACTCTCCACCTTTGCCAAAGATCACCAAATTAACGTCATCGTCGAAAACCACGGCGGCCTCTCCTCAAATGGCGCTTGGATGGCCAAGGTCCTCGCCGACGTCGGCCTCGACAACTGCGGCTCCCTCCCTGACTTCGGAAACTTCCACGGCTACGACCGCTACAAAGGCATGGAAGAACTCATGCCCTTTGCCAAAGGCGTCTCTGCCAAGTCTCACGACTTCGACGACAACGGGGAAGAAACAAAAACCGACTTCACCAAAATGCTCACCATCATGCTCAAGCACAAATACCACGGCTACGTCGGCGTCGAATACGAAGGCAAAACCCTCTCCGAGGACGATGGCATCAAAGCCACCAAAGCCCTCCTAGAAAAATGCCGCACCGCCCTCCTCGCCAAGGCAAAATAAAACTCCCTCTCTCCCACAAAAGCCGTTCCCAAAAAAGGGAGCGGCTTTTTTTCATCCCCTCCCACAACCACGCTACGGAGCTTAGATGGCATACCCCTTAGGGTACTTTAGTCTGAGTCCCCTCAACCAAGCCATTCGTTCATTCTGCACTCGTTCATTTGTCCATTGCTTCACACTTGTCCTTGCCTTCCCACCCCTTAGTCTTCACACCTCCAACGACTTTCCATGCACCGCCTCTTCGTCGAAAAATCCGCCCTCTTCGCCAGCGAATCTTCCCACCTCATCGCTGACCTCCGCGCCAACCTCGCAATCAACTCCATCGAGTCCGCTCGTATCGTCCAACGCTACGATCTCGATGGCCTCTCCGCCGAAGAATTCACCAAAGCCTCCCAGCTCATCCTCTCCGAACCCCAAGTCGAAACCTCCTCCACCGAACTCTCCCTCGACGCAGACGAAAGCGCCTTTGCCATCGAGTTCCTCCCCGGCCAGTTCGACCAACGTGCCGACTCCGCCGCTCAGTGCGTTCAGATCCTCACCGGAAAAGACCGCCCCTTCGTCTCCTCCGCTCGCGTCATCATCCTCAAAGGCCCACTCTCCGCAGAAGAACTCAGCGAGATTAAAAAATACCTCATCAACCCCGTTGACTCACATGAAGTCTCCGTCACCGATGACTACCAGCGGACCACTTCGCCCGAGCCCAAAGACGTCGCCATCCTCACCGGCTTCAACAGCAAGACCGAAGCCGACTTCGACACCTATCGCAGCGAACTCGGCCTCGCCATGTCCACCGCCGACCTCGTTCACACGCAAAAATACTTCATAGGCGAAGGCCGCGAGCCCACCATCACCGAGCTCCGCATGCTCGACACCTATTGGTCGGACCACTGCCGTCACACCACCTTCATGTCGAAAATCGCCAAGGTCACCTTCGATGAAGGCACCGAGGTCATCGAAGACACCTACCAGACCTACCTCCAAACCCGCGACGAAGTTTACGGCCCCGACACCGATCGCCCCGTCTCCCTCATGGACATCGCCCTCATGGGTATGAAGGAACTCCGCAAAACAGGCGAGCTCGACAACGTGGAAGTCTCCAACGAAATCAACGCCGCCTCCATCGTGGTCAAAGCCGACGACGGAGAGGAATGGCTCGTTCAATTCAAAAACGAGACCCACAACCACCCCACCGAAATCGAGCCCTTCGGTGGAGCTGCCACCTGCCTCGGCGGCTGCATTCGCGACCCTCTTTCTGGCCGCTCCTATGTCTACCAAGCGATGCGCGTCACCGGAGCCGCCGACCCCCGCACTCCTTACTCCGAAACCATCCCCGGCAAACTCCCTCAGCGTAAAATCTGCCAAGAGTCCGCTCACGGTTATTCTTCCTACGGAAACCAAATCGGCCTCGCCACCGGCAAGGTCTCCGAAGTCTACCACCCGAACTATGCCGCAAAGCGCATGGAAATCGGCGCTGTCGTCTCCGCCTCTCCTCGCAAGAATGTCTTTCGCGGTGGACCCGATACCGGCGACTTCATCCTTCTCATCGGCGGGCGCACCGGACGCGATGGCGTCGGCGGTGCCACCGGATCTTCCAAAGAACACACCGACGATGCCCTCGACAACTCCGCCGAAGTCCAAAAAGGCGACGCCCCCACCGAGCGCAAAATCCAACGCCTCTTCCGTAACCCAGAGCTCGCTCCAAAAATTAAAATCTGTAACGACTTCGGCGCAGGCGGAGTTTCCGTCGCGATCGGTGAGATTGCCGAAAGTCTCGACCTCGATCTCGATGCCGTCCCCAAAAAATACGACGGTCTCGATGGCACCGAACTCGCCATCTCGGAGTCCCAAGAACGCATGGCAATCTGCGTCGATCCCTCCGATGCCGATTACTTCATTGCCGAATCGGATAAAGAAAACCTCGAATGCGTCCACGTAGCCACCGTCACTGACACCGGTCGACTCCGCATGAAGTGGCGCGGAAAAACCATCGTCGATCTCTCCCGCGAATTCCTCGACACCAATGGCGTCCAACAAGAAGCAAGCGTCCACGTCAATGCCTCTGACGCCTTGACATCCCCCTTACAATCAGATCATGAAAACATCCAAAAAATCTTATCTCAGCGACTCTCACCGAGGAGCCTTTCAGAAGGCCTCGGCGATCATTGCCGAACAATCACCGACATCCTCGACCGAGTTCACCGCGCAAGCAAAGAGTCTGGCATCACAGAACCCCGCACCAGACAAGAGCGACAAGAACTCCACCAAGCCCTACGTTCCATCGAAGAACGAGAGCTCAGAAGTCGCCTAAGCGAGCTCGACTTTGGTGCTGAGCGTTTCGACCAACTCTGGGAATCACAAGGGAAAATCGCTGGTGCCGAACAAAGAGTCACCCTTTCTGGAGACGGCAATTTTGTCCTTAAAGCAAACACCGGAAGCTATCATGGCCACTGGCTTCAATTTATTGAACGCCTCTCACTACATGCCCTTCTTTTCGAAGAAACTGCATACACCGTTGAGGGACTCGTTCTTGAAGACCTTTCAGTCTCGATCTTATTGAAACAAAAATTCGTTCGGGCAGCCAAAGCCGAAGATGGATCTTCGCTCGGCGCATCACGAAGGCAAGTTGAAGCAGACATGTTCCAGCGCTATGGAGCCTTCCGCTTCCGCAATGATGACTACTACATTCCAAAGCTCGATGTCTTCGTCGAAGACCTTCACAACGAAAACGTATTCTTAGCTCCAGACGGAAGGACCCCACTTTACGTAGATCCGGTCATCTATCGTCGCCCACTCGATCACGACCTCCCACAGCCACTCGCTCATCACCTCCCCGAAGCCCTCTCCGACCTCAACATCGCCTCTCAAAAAGGCCTTGGCGAAATGTTCGACTCCTCCGTCGGAGCTGGCACCGTCCTCGCGCCCTTCGGTGGTAAGCTCCAACGCACTCCCGTCGATGCCATGGTCGCCACCCTGCCCTTCCTTGATGGTCACAGCACGGTTTGCACCCACATGTCTTGGGGCTTCAACCCCAACATCGCCACCTGGTCGCCCTATCACGGTGCCGCCTACGCCGTCACTGAATCAGTCTGCCGTGCCGTCGCCTCCGGCGCTCGTCTCTCCGACATCCGCCTCACCTTACAGGAATACTTCCCTAAACTCGGCGACGACCCCGCCCGCTGGGGCCTCCCCTTCGCAGCCCTCCTCGGCGCTTTCAAAGCACAGCACGAACTCCGCCTCGGCGCAATCGGCGGCAAGGACTCGATGTCCGGAACCTTTAACGACATCGACGTCCCACCCACCCTCGTCTCCTTCGCCGTTGCTCCTGGAAGTACGAAACACGTCGTATCTCCCGAGTTCAAAAAGACCGACTCCCTCATCTCTTTCATCGAGATCCCCCGCGATGAAAACCAACTCCCTGACTTTACCAAGCTCAAGGAAATCGCCGATCAACTTCACGCTGATCAACCTCTTGCGATCCACACCCTCGACCACGGCGGTATCGCCACTGGCCTGAGTAAGATGGCCTTCGGAAACAATATCGGTGCCGTCATAGACTCCGATCTCGACCTTCACCAAGAACGCTTCCTCTGCTTCCTCGTCGAGTCCGAAGGCGAACTCCCTTACGCCACCGTCATCGGTAAAACCCAAGCGGAACCCCGTATTCAAATCGGAGACCTCAGCCACGACCTCGCCTCCCTTCACGAAACATGGAGTGAACCGCTCGCAGACATCTTCCCGGAGACCGCCGACCCCACAACCAGCGAGGCTGCAAACTTCACCTATCCACCCGTCGAAAGCAAAGGCACCAGCATCTCCGGAAAGCCCAAGGTCATCATCCCAGCTTTCCCCGGCACTAACTCGGAATACGATAGCGCCAAGGCCTTCAACGAAGCCGGTGGCTTAGCTCATATCGAGGTCTTCCGTAACCTCACCCCTCAAGCGGTCGAGGAATCGATCAAAGCCCTCGCCGCCAACATCCGCAAATCCCAAATCCTCATGCTCCCCGGCGGTTTCTCCGCAGGTGATGAGCCCGCCGGCTCCGGCAAATTCATCGCCACCATCCTGCGCAGCCCAGAAGTGGCCGACGCCGTGATGGACCTCCTCAAGAATCGCGATGGCCTCATCCTCGGCATCTGCAATGGCTTCCAAGCCCTCATCAAAACTGGCCTCGTCCCTTATGGCGAAATCCAAGCACCTCAAGCAGGAGCACCCACCCTCACTCACAACGACATCGGCCGCCACATCGCCCGCTACGCGACGACCCGTATCGCCTCGAACCTCTCGCCTTGGCTGGCAGGAACGGAAATCAACGACCTTCACAACATCCCCTTCTCTCATGGCGAAGGAAAATTCTACGCCAGTGAAGAAGACGTTCAAAAACTCGCCGCCGCTGGTCAGATCGCCACCCAATACACTGACTTCGATGGAGTCCCCACCATGAACCCCGAGTTCAACCCGAACGGCTCCGTCCACGCCATCGAGGGCATCACCAGCCCCTGTGGCCGAGTCCTTGGCAAAATGGGCCACACCGAACGCCGAGGCCCCGACGTTGGCAAAAACATCGCCGGTAACCTTCACCAACCGCTCTTCAAAGCGGGCGTGAACTACTTCGCCTAAAATAAGCAGCTGGGATAGGTCACGACCCGCTCGGAACCTTCTTTACGACGACCCCCATCCCATCTTCCGACACGATCCGCACCGCGTCACCCTTGGTGATGTATTGCCCCTGAGTCATGACTTCTAGAATCTGACCATCAACTTCAACTTTACCCGATGGCCTAAGATCCGTGGTCGCGACTCCGGTCATACCGGCACGATCTTGCGTCTCCATTCCCGTGCCAGTATTGAGAGAACCGGGCAGCAATCGATCATCGATGAACTTCAATTTCGGAAGATACTTCATCATCAGAAAAAGAAGGATGAGTGAGCCGAAAATCCCGAAAACCAATTGCATCGCCGGACCAGACATCGCGCTAAGCAACTCTGACACGCCGGTGCCTCCCCACTGGTATTTCTGCCACTCCACCCCATCCACCATGGAAAAGGCCAGTGCGCCAATCACCATCAAAAGACCTGAAATCCCCGCGACTCCAAACCCCGGAATGACGAAAATTTCCACCGCAATCAGAATCAGCCCCAGCGCGAAAATGGCAGCCAATTCATAGCCCGCCATATTCCCAGCCACATAGTTGCCAAAGAAGAAGATCGAGAAGGCAATGATCGAGACAATCCCTCCGAGACCAAATCCAGGTGTCTTTAACTCAAAATACCCTCCCGCGAGACCCAGCATAATGAGCAAGCCGGACACACTCGCGACCCACCAAGCCATCCGCTCGAAGCCACTCGGCTCAGCGGTTACAAGGTCAGCCGAACTCCATCCTTCCGCTTTTAAAACGTCCTCTAATTCCTTCATCTCAGCCTTTGCCAAAAGCGGGCCGCTATCCATCAACTTAGTGGCTTCGGTCGAATTTAAATTCAACAAACTCCCCGGCTTCACCACGACATCACCCACCACTCGCTCTTCCTTGCTCAGAAACATCATGGCTTCGATGACCTCCGGACGATGCCCCTTTTTCTCCGCAATATAGCGAACGTGAGAACCGAAGAAGCTCTCAAGCTTCGCCCGCATCACCGGATCAATCTTCTGACCACCTCCGCTCACAATTGCGGATGACCCAATGTTCGACCCCGGAGTCATGTAAATTCGATCGGTTGAAATCGCGATAAAGGATCCTGCACTGCTCGCCTCAGAATTCACAAAAGTGACCGTCGGCATCTCCAACTCCGCCAACTTCGTCATTAATTCCTTGGTCGGGAAGGCGAGACCACCAGGAGTATCGAGATCAAAAATAACCGCCTTGGCCCCCTCATCCTTTGCTCGATCCAAGGTCCGCTCCATAAACTTAAAACTCGCGCCGATCGAGAGATCCTTCTCATCCACCGTGATTCTCACGATCTTCCCCTCGTAACTGGCTTCTTCCGACTTACCCAAAGCCTTTTGATCCTGCCCAAAAAGGGCTCCCATACTGATCAGAAGAAAGAAAAAGAACGTTTTCATGCGAGCATCTTAACCCAAAGCTGGCGAAGTCCAACCATCCGATTCACAATCCTGCCGTGGGCCGCATTCCTCCAGAAACGAT
>CALGJQ010000032.1 GCA_937928545.1 uncultured Verrucomicrobiales bacterium | reverse complement strand
ACCCGGAAGTGAAACTCTTGTGCGCCGATGGTAGTGGGACGATAGGTCCTGTGAGAGTAGGTCGTCGCCAGTTATAAGCCCGGTTCAGTCTAACGACTGAATCGGGCTCTTTTTTTGCTCAGATGTGGGGAAAATGTTCAGAGTAAGCTGAGCCGCTGCTGCCCCTGATACGATCTCGCACGCTCTACAATCGGGGTTCATCCTGCCCGGATGAAAAAGAATCATTCGTCCAAAATCTGGAAGGCGGCCGAGGTTACCTTCGTCGAAGTCGAGCTGTGCCGTCCCACCGACCGCCAGCTACGTATCGAGTTCAACTGCGGAGTCCGGCTCATCATCGCAGATGAGAGCCAGTTCCCGCTGGCAGCGAAATTGATCCATTTCATTCGTTGTAGCGAGGAGGTCTCATCATGATCGGTTTCCCCTCGAATTTGAAGATCCTTGTCGCCCTGGAACCCTGCGACATGCGCAAGTCGTTCAAAGGACTCGTGATCATTGCCGATACTCTCAAGGATCAGGGGCTGCAATCCGGCACCCTTTTCATCTTCACCAACAAACGACGCAATCGTCTTAAGGTCCTCTACTATGACCGCACCGGAATCTGCATCTTGGCGAAGCGTCTCGAAATCGGAACCTTCTCCTGGCCTCGCCCGTCTGCTTCAAAACAGTCCTCACTCTCACTAAGTCCGGAAGCCCTTCAGTTACTTCTCGATGGGATTGATCTTCACTCCGCCACCATGCGCCCCTGGTATGAGCGATCATAAAAATTTAGTCTCAATAAACTACGGGATACGTCGTAGTTGGCAGGGAAGCTGCTTTTTTAAAGTCACCTGTGGATCTCGAAAAAGAAAACAAAATACTCCGTGCCGAAGTCTTGCGGCAGCGCGAGCAGATTGAGCGCCTGGAGCAACGACTTGACTACGTCCTGCGCCAACTCCACAGCGCCAAGAGTGAAAAATTTGATCCCAACCAACTCACCCTCCTAGACGACGAATCAAAAAAAGGCGAACCCTCCTCCGCGATATCCGACCCGGAGGAGGGCAACGCAAACGACGACGTAAAAAATAGATCTGCGCCCAAGAACACCGGGGCCAAACCAAAAAATCGCATCAAAGGCCTCGAAAACCTCGAAGTCGAAGAGCAAATCCATGTCCCCCTCGAAGTCCAGGCCTCGCCCGAAGACTACGAACGCATCGGCGAAGAAATCACCGACCGCCTTGAGATCATCCCGCGCAAACTTTTCATCAAGCGCCACATTCGGCCAAAGTATAAGAGCAAAACCGATCGTAGCAAAGCGCCCCTCGTCGCCCCTGCACCCACCAGCGCCCTCGTCGGAGGCCTACCCGCTGCCTCACTACTCGCCCACCTCCTTGTTGGAAAATATTGCGACCACCTTCCCATCTACCGGCAAGAGAAAATCTTCAAACGTAGCGGCGTCAACATCCCGCGAGACCTCCTGCTCAAGTGGCTTCATCGTGGCATCGGCCACCTCCTCCCCATTGCCAACGCCATCCGGGGAGAAACCCACGCCAGCGCCTACCTTCAAGTTGACGAAACAGAAATTCGCTACCTCGAACCCGGCCACGGTCGATCAAAATACGGCTACCTCTGGCTCGCCAACAATCCCCACGGCAGCCTCTACTATCACTGGGGGATTGGTCGGGGCGAAGCGCAACTCATCGAAACCATTGGCGAAGACTTTGCCGGTGCGCTCCAATGCGACGGCTGGTCCGCCTACCTCGCCTACGAAGGCCATCATCCCGAAATCGTCTTCATGAGCTGCCTCGCTCACATCCGTCGCCGCTTCCGTGAACACTACGAAACGGCCAAAGCAGCCGTCAAAAAAGACCCCAAACAAACCGCAGCCCTCAAACACAGCTGGCAAATCCTCGGCCTCATGCGCCAGCTCTACCGCATCGAATCCGAGCTACGCAAAAGCGGCGCCGGAACGCGCCTTCGCCAAGCAATCCGCACCAGTCAAAGTCGCCCCATCGTCGAACGTCTCAAAGCCATCTTCAAAATCCTCATGGCCCGCTATCGCCCCAGTCATCCACTTGGCGAAGCCCTGCAATATGCCCTTGGCCAGTGGGACCGCTTTGAGAACTACCTCGAAAACGGCCTCCTCGAAATTGACAATAACCACGTCGAAAACGCAGTGCGTCCCACAAAGCTCGGCATGAAAAACTGGCTGTTTTTTGGATCGAAAGAAGCCGGTCACCAAGCCGCCGCGATCTACACCGTCATCGAGAACTGTCATCGCTACGACGTTCTCGTCGAAGACTACCTACGCGAAGTCCTCGAGATCCTGCCCACCCTGAGAGATCCCGAAACTCAAGCAGCCGAACTGACCCCTGCCAGCATCGCCGCCGCTCGCCGGAAAGATCCACGCCGCAAAAAATCCTCAGCCGACCCTGTCAAGGAGGTCGCGTAGGCTCCGCTTACTGTTCAGATGAATCCCGTGTCAATCTTCCTAACTTGGCTTGCCTACCACAATAAGAGATGATCGTTCGTGGGGTCGCGTTCGTGAGATTGAAGAGCGACGCTGGAGGAAGAAGTTTTCTTAAATATTCAGATGATACCATTACCAAACGAACCAAGTTTCTGGCTTCAAGCGAGCTTCGTCGCTATTGGCGTTTCGATGGTGATCTTGTTCGCCGCCGCAAGTCGATCACGCAGGGCTTTCTTTGCCGGTTTCGCCTGGTTGGCTTTTACCGGATTCATTGCGAAGACAGGCGGCCTTAGTGATGCCTCGTCCATGCCTCCCAATATAGGGCTCCTGCTCATTCCCACCTTTGTGTGCACCATCATTTTGGTCTTTTCAAAATTTGGAGATCGGATCGTGTCATTGCCTCTCACCTTACTGGTGGGTTATCAGAGCTTTCGTATTTTCGTCGAGATCTCGATCCATCGTGCCGTGGTCGAGGGAGTGGCTCCTCCGCAAGTGTCTTGGACTGGGTTGAATTGGGATATCATTTCTGGCGTGACCGCTTTGATCTTGATCCCGTTCGTGAAGCGCCTCCCTAAAGTGGCTGTTCTGATCTGGAATACGCTCGCCCTTGGCCTGCTGCTCACAGTTGTGCTTGTTTCCACCTTGAGTTTCCCGAGTCCGCTCCAACAGATGAAGCCAGACAACGTTTGGATTGCCCACTTTCCCTTTCTTTGGCTCCCCACCGTTGCCGTGACCTGCGCTTTGATTGGTCATTTGGCGATTTATCGGAAGTTGCTGGGAAAGAAAAAACCCCGGCCAGCGAGCTGACCGAGGTTGAGAGGGTAGGGGATCTCTACGCGTGGAGGTCGAAGCGATCGAGGTTCATGACCTTGTCCCAAGCAGCTAGGAAGTCGCGGACGAAGGATTCGTTTGAATCTTCGCAGGCATAAACTTCAGCGAGGGCTCGGAGTTGTGAATTAGAACCAAAGAGAACATCGATCGCAGAGCCAGTCCACTTCACCTCACCGGAAGCACGGTCTTTTCCTTCGTAGAAATGCTCGCACTTCTCGGACTGATCCCATTCCACTCCCATATCAAGAAGGTTGAGGAAGAAGTCATTGCTCAAAGTCCCTGGCTTGTCCGTAAAGACTCCAAAGGGAGCCCCACCCGCGTTGGCATCGAGAGCACGAAGGCCTCCCACGAGGACTGTCATTTCTGGTGCGGTCAGGGTGAGGAGCTGAGCCTTATCCACGAGAAGTTCCGCAGGAGTCCGGCGAGCTTTCTCAGGGTTAATGTAGTTGCGGAATCCATCAGCGATGGGCTCGAGAACGGCGAAGGACTCGACATCGGTTTGTTCCTGAGTGGCATCAGTGCGGCCCGGAGTGAAAGGGACGGTGACATCTTGACCTCCCTTTTTCGCGGCTGCTTCGACTGCCGCGCATCCACCCAGCACAATGAGATCGGCGAGTGATACTTTCTTGCCGAAGCTCGATTGCACCTTCTCTAGCTCAGCTAATACTTTCGCAAGCTCATCGGGCGAATTCGCAGCCCAATCTTTTTGTGGAGCAAGACGAATTCGTGCGCCATTGGCCCCGCCACGTTTATCACTGCCACGGAAGCTCGAAGCCGCAGCCCAAGCAGTCCGTACCAATTCAGCGCCCGTCAATCCAGAGCCAAGGATGGTCTCTTTCAGGGATGCGATGTCAGCATCGTTGATCAAATCGTGATCTACGGCAGGAGTCGGGTCTTGCCAAATTTCAGGCTCGGCAGGAACCATTGATCCCAAGAAGCGAGCAGGTGGTCCCATGTCGCGGTGCGTCAGCTTATACCAAGCCTTCGCGAAAGCGGTGGCGAACTTATCTGGGTTCTCGTGAAAATGCTTCGAGATTTCGAGGTATTTTGAATCAGTCCGCAGCGCGATATCTGAGGTGAACATGATTGGGGCATGCTTCTTGCTCGGATCGTGAGCATCTGGCACGAGATCAGCCGCGTCCGGATCGGTAGGAATCCACTGGGTGGCTCCTGCTGGGCTCTTAGTCATCTCCCACTCGTATTTAAAGAGGGTATCAAAGTAGCTGTTATCCCAAGTAATCGGAGTCGGAGTCCAAGCACCTTCTAGACCACTACTAATAGTATCAGCTCCGCTTCCAGAGCCGAAGTTGTTCTTCCAACCAAGTCCTTGTTCTTTCAAAGGAGCGCCTTCTGGCTCTCGCTCAACATGCTGACTGGGGTCCGCTGCTCCGTGGGCTTTTCCGAAGGTGTGACCGCCCGCAATCAGCGCGACGGTCTCTTCATCATTCATTGCCATGCGGCCGAAAGTGTCGCGAATATCTCGAGCGGAATCGATGGGGCTAGGGTTTCCGTTAGGGCCTTCTGGATTCACATAGATGAGCCCCATTTGAACTGCGCCGAGAGGATCATCGAGTTCACGATCTCCCTTGTAGCGTTCGTCGCCGAGCCATTCGGTCTCAGGTCCCCAGTAGATGTCTTCTTCCGGCTCCCAAATGTCAGCTCGTCCACCACCAAAGCCAGCGGTTTCGAGACCCATAGATTCGAGCGCACAGTTTCCAGTGAAGACCATGAGGTCAGCCCAAGAAAGCTTGCGGCCATACTTCTGTTTGATCGGCCACAGAAGACGGCGGGCTTTGTCGAGGTTGACGTTGTCCGGCCAGCTGTTGAGGGGGGCAAAACGCATCGATCCTGATCCTGCTCCACCGCGACCATCGAGTGTGCGGTAGGTGCCAGCACTGTGCCAAGCCATTCGGATGAAGAAGGGACCATAGTGACCATAGTCAGCGGGCCACCAGTCTTGCGAAGTGGTCATGACTTCCTCGACGTCTTTCTTAAGCGCTTCAAGATCGACTGTTTTGAATTCCTCCGCGTAGTCAAAGTCGCCGCTCATCGGGTCACAGAGATTCGAGTTCTGGCTCAAAATTTTCAAGTTGAGCTGGTTCGGCCACCAGTGCTGATTCGCGGTGCTTCCTCCGGCGTTCTGGGCATTCGCGCCACTCATCACGGGGCATTTGCTAATATCGTTGTCTGACATAATTTTCGTCGTTTGGTTGTGTTGTTAGGTTTTAAAAATTCTTACTTCGCCTTCAGGCACTTTGGGCAGGTTCCCCAATAAACCACCTCAGCCTCATCGATCTCATACCCCGCATCATCCACCGCGTGCAGGCAAGGCGTCTCTCCCACTGCGCAATCGACATCGACCGTCTCTCCGCAAGTCCGGCAGACTAGGTGGTGATGATTGTCTCCAACCCGATCCTCGTATCGCGCTGCCGAACCCGAAGGCTGGATCCGCCGGATCAAGCCATTCTCCGCCAGTGTTCCCAGCGCGTTATAAACCGCCTGCCGTGAAATCGTCCCAATTTCACCTCGCACATCCTCCGCAATCGCATCCGCCGTCCCATGGGGACGACCAGACACCGCCTTCAAAATCGCCAAACGCTGAGCCGTCACCGGAAGGCCGTGAGAGCGTAGGAGTTCAGCATCGTCGGGCATCTGAATTAGATCTAGTCAATTAATAGACTGTGTCAAAAAAATTCTTCCTAACTTGTCGAAGCGGCAGGGCTAACTCACTTTGAGATGTCGATTCGGAGGAATTGCGAAAGGATCTTTTCGCAAAAGGTAGCTTGAAGGCGTTTACCTCGCACTGTGTCTTTTACCGTCGTGTCTGCCTTGAGTAGGTTGAGTGCGAGTTTTCGCAACAGCGCGACATTCTCGGCGGCATGCTTTTTGCGAATCCTTGAGGCATCTTCTTTCCATGTGACATCCAAGATCCAGTGACAACTGTTTTCAATCGCCCAGTGCTGTCGGATGAACTTTTGAAGAAGTTCGGCATCAGGTTCGTGATTCGTGATGTAGTAGCGTTTTTCTACGCTCTCTTTTCCAGTGTTCACTTCTCGTCGATGAGCCTCCACGCACACGATACTTCGTAGTCCTAGCCAATTTTCACGTTCAAGTTTATCGATCCCTTCAAGCGCATCAGTAGCCATCACAATGCGTCTCTCATGACGCCCGTGTCCTTGGTTTTCACAATCAGAGATCGTGATCGTTTTACCACTCTGCTGAGCCGCCTTCACATGGCTCGGACGGGAGAAGAACTCCTCGACGCGCTTGTGCAGCGTGCCTTGATTGCCTTTTAAAGCGAGCAGGTAGTTCGCATTAGACAAGTGGATTTTTCGCGCGGAGGCTTTTTGACAGCCCATGGCATCAAGGCTCACGGTGTGTCCCTCCAAGTCTAGTAGATCTAGTAGATCGGGAAGAACTGTGATTTGATGCTCCCCTCCGGTCGCCCCCCTTCGGGGCACGTCGCTTTGCTCCTGTCTATGTCGCTCCGCTCCATTCGTTGGTTTTAGTATCCACCTCAAGCTGGCCGAGACTGATGCCTTCCTCGCAAGCCCACGCGCTGAGTAGATGCATGTGTTTTGCGTCCGTTGAGGTATCGAAGCTGTGACGGATCGCTTTGCCATCGATCGCGATGAGT
>CALGJQ010000031.1 GCA_937928545.1 uncultured Verrucomicrobiales bacterium | reverse complement strand
GAGAATAAGGGACAACTGCAAGCGATTCTCAAATACCATGTCCTGAGCGGCGCGACTGATCTTGCTGGAGCGCTCAGTGCCAAAAAGGCAGACTCTGTTTCAGGTGAGCCTTTGACTTTTGCTTTCTCGGAAGGTCGAGTGCGGGTCAATGAGGCGGCCGTGATCAATGCGGACATTTCGTGTTCGAATGGAATCATTCACGTGATTGATTCGGTGTTACTCCCGCCCAAGCCGGTCAATAATGTGGCGAATGTTGCTAAGAAGGACGGTCGCTTTGAAATCTTATTGGCTGCGCTCGAGGCAGCGGGGCTGAGCGAAGCTCTTTCAAGCGAAGGCCCGTTCACCGTCTTTGCGCCGACAGATGAGGCTTTTTCAAAACTGCCAAAGGGAACAGTGGAGTCTTTGTTGAAACCTGAGAATGGTGATCAATTGAAGGAAATTTTGGGTCTGCATGCAGTTGTTGGGAAGATCTCAGCGGGCGATGCTTTGAACGCGAAGAAAGCGAAGCCTCTGAGTGGTGGGGCTTTGAATTTTGGCATCGAGAATGGAGTCTTTCAGGTGAACGGAGCTACAATTTCTCAGGCTGACATCGAGTGTGATAATGGGACAATTCACGTTATTGATTCCGTGCTTCTTCCGACTGCAAAAAAGGAAGAGGTCACGAAAGGTCCACTTGAGAGAATCGAGATGGCGATTGATAAGGGAGTGCCGCTTTTTAATCATGGGAATCCCGAAAAGTGCGCGGCCATTTACCGTGAATGTCTAGAGGTTCTGAGTAAAGACGGCAGCGTGAACGAGCAGGTTTCCAAGGCTCTTTCACAGTTGCTTGATCGCGCAGATAAGATGAAAGGTGCCTCCGAGAAGGCATGGATTCTCCGAGCTGGCTTAGACCAAGTTTACGCTGTTCTTGAAGAAGGTTAAGAAGGCTTCTCCTTACTCCACGGTGACCGATTTCGCGAGGTTGCGGGGTTGGTCGATGGCGCAGCCTTTGAGGCGGGCGATGTGGTAGCTGAGGAGCTGGAGAGCAACAGTACTAGGAACAACGGCGGTGTGGAGAGGGCAGGCTGGCACTTCGATGTAGTCATCGACTGTCGCGATGGCTTCTTGGTCGTCTTTTGTGACGATTCCGAGGACTCTGGAGTCGCGCGCTTGGCACTCGGCAACGTTACCGAGGGTCTTATCTTTGCCGGGGCCATCGTTACAGAGGGCGATGACGGGAACGCTGGCTTCGAGCAGAGCGATGGGGCCGTGCTTGAGTTCGGCGGCGTGGTAGCCTTCGGCGTGGATGTACGAGATTTCCTTGAGTTTGAGGGCTCCCTCAAGAGCGACCGGATACATGTAGCCGCGACCGATGAAGAAGGCGCTGGTTTGGTCAAGGTAACGCTCGGCCACTTTGGCGATGGCATCGTTTTGGTCGAGGACCTGCTGAACCAGTTCGGGGATGGCTTCGATTTCTTTGACCATTTGAAGTCCTGATTCGCGCGACATGCGGCGGGAGCGGGCAAACTTGAGTGCCATCATGAGGAGGACGGAGACTTGAGAAGTGAAAGCCTTGGTCGAGGCGACGGAAATCTCGGGGCCAGCGTGGAGGTAGACTCCGCGTCCGGTTTCGCGAGCGATGGTGGAGCCGACAGTGTTGACGAGTCCGGAGACGAGGGCTCCTTTGTCGATTGCTTCCCGGACCGCGGCGAGGGTGTCGGCGGTTTCTCCAGATTGGGAGATCGCGACGACGAGATCAGAGGGGTTGACGATCGGGTTGCGGTAGCGGAACTCGGCGGCTTGTTCCACTTCGGCAAGGACGCCTGCGAAGTCCTCGATGGCGTATTCACCGACGAGACCGGCATTCATGGAGGTGCCACAGCCTACGATGAGAACACGGTGTAGGTCAGCGAGTTCACGAGGATTGAGGTTGAGGCCGGAGAGGAGGGCGTTGCCGCGAGTGGAGTCGAGACGGCCACGGATCGAGTTTCTGATGGCTTCGGGTTGTTCGAAAATTTCCTTGAGCATGTAGTGCTCGTAGCCACCTTTTTCGGCGGCATCGGATGACCAATCGATTTCCGAAGCCTCGCGAGTGACGGTGCCGGAGTCGAGGGTGCGGATGTCGAGTTCACTACCGTTGATGGTGGCGATGTCGTTGTCATCGAGATAGATCGCTTGGCGAGTGTGTTTAATGATGGCGGAAGCGTCTGAGGCGACGATGGTTTCCTTGTCGCCTAGACCAAGGACGATGGGAGAGCCACGGCGAGCAACCACGAGAGTGCCGGGTTCAGCGTGAGCCATGGCGGCGATGCCGAAGGTTCCATCGACTTCCTTGAGCGCGGTGGTGACGGCTTCGGTGAGGTTTCCTTGGTAGAGAGAATCGACGAGGTGGGCGAGGACTTCGGTATCGGTTTCGGAAAGGAAAGTGTAACCGGCGGCGGTGAGCTTGTTGCGGAGAGCGCGGTGGTTTTCGATGATTCCGTTGTGAACGAGAGCGATGCCATTTTTTCCTCCTGCATGTGGGTGGGCGTTTTCTTGGGTGGGTGGTCCGTGAGTGGCCCAGCGAGTGTGTGCGATTCCGGTGGTGGAGCTTTCTAAAGGAGAGTTTTCTCCGAGGAGATTGACGAGTTCGGAAACCTTGCCTTTGGCCTTGCAGATTGTGATTTCATCGGGGGTTGCAACGGCGATACCGGCGGAGTCATAGCCTCGGTATTCGAGACGTTTGAGGCCGGAGAGAAGGACGGGGAGGGCTGGTCTAGCGCCTGAGTATGCTACGATTCCGCACATGAGTTCGAATAGTGAGTGGTGAAGGGTGACTTTTGAAGAGAAAATTAGTGAATGTCGTTGGAGACGACGGCTCCGGGGAGGGTGGAGGTTTTGGGGCCGAGCTTGCGGCCGGGATAGATGGAGGTGTTGATGCCGGTGTGGACTCCGTCGCCAATGATGGCGCCGAATTTGCGGCGGCCGGTGTCGACGAGTTGGCCATCGACGTCGGAGCGGTGATTGGAGCCATCGTGGCGGAGGTTGGAGGTGATGGTGCCAGCGCCGAAGTTGGCTTTAGCGCCAATATAGGAGTCGCCGACGTAGCTGAGGTGGCCGACGGAGGCGCCATCGGCGAGGATCGAGTTTTTGACTTCGACGGCTTGGCCGACGTGGCAGTTGTCGCCGATGGAAGTAGAGCCGCGGAGGTAGCAGTTAGGGCCAATCTTGCAGTTCTTTCCGATGACGATGGGGCCTTCGATGAAGACGCCGGGGAGAATTTTCGTTCCTTCGCCGACGATGACTTTGGCGTCGTCGCCGAGTTGAATGTTTGGGTGGCCGGGCCAGTCGGAGATGCTGGCGATGAGCTCGGCGTTGAGGTCGAGGAGATCCCAGGGGTGGGTGAGGTCGAAGGTTTTTCCGAGGAGGGATTCCCATTCGGCGAGGGTTTTGCCTGCGACGAAGAGTTGGGATTTGTCGTTGGAGAGGGGCCAGAGGGACATTGTTGAGGGGCTTGGTTGAGAGTTGCTCGGACTAAAGTACCCAAGGGGCATACTATCCAAGCTCCGTAGATTAAGCGATGGTGGCTTGGGCGGCGTTGGTGATGGCGTCGCAGTGAGCCTTTGCAGCGCTGGCTTCTTTGGCTTCGACGAGGATGCGGAGTTTCTTTTCGGTTCCGGAGTAGCGGACGAGGATGCGGCCGTTGTCGTCGAGGTCTTTTACGGCGGCATCCATCGCGGCTTTGATTTCGGGGACGGATTCGAGAGGGGGTTTTTCTTTGACGTTGAGGCCGACGAGCTCGGAGGGATATTCGTCCATGCACTGAGCGAGTTCGGCGAGGGATTTGCCGGATTCTTTGATGACGGAAAGAAGAATGAGAGCGCTGACGATGCCGTCGCCGGTGGTGGCGAAGTCGGAGAAGATGAGGTGGCCGGAGTTCTCGCCGCCGAAGTTGAAGCCGCCGCTGCGCATGCGTTCGAGGACGTGGCGGTCGCCGACTTGAGTTTGCTCGACTGAGATGCCGTGGGTGGCGAGGGCATCGCGCAGGCCGAGATTGCTCATGACGGTGGTGACGAGAGTGTTGTTTTGAAGTTTGCCCATTTCCTTCAGGGCGATGGCGCTGAGGCAGAGAACGCGGTCTCCGCTGATGACTTCGCCATTGCCATCGATGAAGATGACACGATCGGCATCGCCATCGAGACAGAAGCCGAGATCGGCTCCTTGTTCTTTAACGAGTTGGGCTGCTTTTTCGGGGTGGAGGGAACCGAAGCCTTCGTTGATGTTGTAACCATCGGGCGAGGTGCCGAGTTTGATCACTTCAGCGCCGAGTTCTTCGAGAATGAGAGGGCCGACGAAGTAGCCGGCGCCGTGCGCGCAATCGATGACGACTTTAAGGCCACGGAGGTTTTTCTCGCCGATGGAGGATTTGGCGAATTCGATGTAGCGGCCGTTGGCATCGTCGATGCGGAAGGCTTTGCCGAGGCGGACTTCGGTGGGAGGGGCTTGTTCATCGCCGAGGATGATTTTCTCGACTTCTTCTTCGAGGGCGTCGTTGAGTTTGTAACCGTCGGGTCCGAAGATTTTGATTCCGTTGTCGGCGAAGGGATTGTGCGACGCGGTGAGCATGATGCCGGCGTCGCAGGCCATGGACTTAGTGAGGTGGGCCACGGCGGGAGTGGGAACGGGGCCGGTGAGGAGGACGCGGGCCCCTTCGCTGACGAGGCCGGCGGTGAGGGCGGTTTCGAGCATGTAGCCGGAGACGCGGGTGTCTTTTCCAATGACGACTTTATGCCGGCCCTTGCGCTGAGCCTTGAGGACGCGGGCGACGGCACGCCCGATGCGCAGAGCGACCTCGGGGGTGATGGGGTATTCATTAGCAACGCCGCGGATGCCATCGGTTCCAAATAGTTCAGCCATGATGAAAGTGGGGGTGAAAGGGAATGGTTTACCATGCTTAAAGGGTTTGTTCAAAAAAAAATGAACAAACATCGGATATGTCTCATGGAGCGTGCTTTTTTCTAATTTGTGACGGGTTGCTTTTTTGTGAAGGAGAGGCAGGATTCCAAGCGAAATGATTGTCCTGCTTTCTCCTGCTAAGTCACTGGATTATGAGTCGCCGCTTTTGACGAAGCGGGCGACGAAGCCTCGTTTTATTGAAGATTCTGCCGAGTTGATCTCGCAGTTACGGAAGCTTTCAGTTGGGGAGGTGGGGAAGTTGATGTCGATCAGCGATAAGTTATCGCAGTTGAACTACGACCGCTTTGCGAGTTGGGAGAGGGAGTTTACGAAAGAGAACTCGCGAGCCGCGATTCTGGCGTTCACGGGGGATGTTTATCAGGGAATGGATCTGGCGGAGTGGTCGAAGGATGATTTTGAGATTGCGCAGAAGCGGGTGCGGATTTTGTCGGGTCTTTATGGAGTGCTGCGACCGCTGGATCTCATGCAGGCGTATCGACTGGAAATGGGGACGAAGTTTACGAACAAGCGGGGGAAGAATCTTTATGAGTTTTGGGGGAGCGAGTTGACGGAGTCTTTGAATGCTGATTTGAAGAAGTCGGGCTCAGACTTCGTAGTGAACTTGGCCTCGAACGAATATTTCTCGGCGGTGAAAAAGAAAGAGCTGTCGGGGACCTTGATCACGCCGGTTTTTAAGGATGAGAAGAATGGGAAATTCAAGATCATCTCCTTCTTTGCGAAGAAGGCGCGAGGAATGATGGCCGACTTTATCGTGCGCAATGGCGTGACTGATCCGAAGGAGCTTCAGAAGTTTAAAACGGGTGGGTATCGTTTTTCCAAGAAGGACTCCGATGACGATGAGACTTTGGTCTTCTTGCGAAAAGAGGGCGTGACCAGTTAGTTCACGTAGGGACGAGCCTGCTTGATAGAGAGTTCGCCGGATTCGGTGATCTTGAATTCGATTTCCATCGCGAAGTCGGGGTTGAAACGTTGGCCATAGAGATTGGCGAATTGTGTGTTGATGTCCTGAAGGTGGTCAACGAGTTCTAGAACTTGCTCACGAGTCAGGACGGTTTCGCCTTCTTCGACTTGGTTGGAGTAGCGAATGTATTGGAGTTCGAATTGAGAGTTTCCAAAGAGTTTCGCGGCGAGGAGTTCTTCAGGAATTGAGTTGGCTTCGGGATTGGTGACGAGGTCCTCTCCTTTTTGGATGTTGAAATAATATCCCTCCCAGTTTGGGTCGAAGATATTTCGGGCCACCGCAACTCCATTTGCTTGTTCGTTTTTTTGGTTGGTGTGGACGAGGATTCCCATCGCGGAGGCGAGGTGGTCAATGCGGTAGAATTCGCGTTCTTCGTAAGCGCGGTAGTTCCAGAGGCTAGCCCAGACTTGTTTGACGCTCTTGCTGATGTGGCCTTCGTCATCGTGATGAGTGTAGGAATCGTAGAGTCCTGCTCCGTTGAAGCTGGTGGAGTCCTCAGCGTTTGCACTGGAGCGAAGGCGTGGGGTGAGGTCGTCGGGGAAGTCGTTCTGTAAAGTCGTAAGAGCTTCGTACATCCATAAGGGCATAGTGCTTTCTTTTTTGATGCGGCTGCGGAAGGCTTTGAGCATGGCTTCGCGAGTGACTGGGTCGGTTTGGAACTCGAGATCAGCAAGCATGGTTTGAGCTTCGGTGTAGAAGCCGTTGTGCTTCATGAACTCGTCGTAAAAGTAGAAGGGAATGGCCCAGCCGCTAGGGGCGATGTCGCCGATGACGCTTCCGAGCTGGGCGACGTTTGCCGCTTTTCCGCCGTATGCATTGCTATCGTTAAAGCCGATGAACCAAAGGGGGCGGATCTCTTTTTCGCTCAGGTCGCGCTCAGGGAAGCTGGGTTGGGTTGGGCGGATGGACTCGAAATAGGTTTCCACTTCAAGTTGGGTGGCGGCGCGGATTTCGAAGCCTTCGGCGGTGACGCGGTAGAAGACGTTTTGCCCGATGAGAGGGGCGATGTCGGGATGGTTTTCGGCGTCAGCGATGTAGGCGTTTGGAGTGTTGTTTTGTTGGGCCTTAAGGTTGACGTGAGAAAGGGGAGTTTGGGGGATCTCGGTGATGATGCCGGAGACGTAGGTGAGGTCGTTGGGGAGGTTTTTGAAGATGACGATGTCTCGGGCGGAGAGGGTTTCGGTCCCGGTCGAGGCGACAAGGCGACCGAAGGCCTCCTGCTGGTTCATGGGTTGGAAGGTGGTGCTGGAGAAGAGCTCATCGGTCTCGATGGTGTGAATCGAGGAGGCGTCAAAGAGGTCTTGGTTGTCGCGCTGCACTTTGCGCTGGGTCTCGCTCGGGGCGTGATAGGCGAGGCGAGTCATGAAGGGGGCATTGCGGGAAATGATGTCGTAGGCGAGTTCGATGAATTCGAAGGCGACGGGATCGGTGGGCCAAAATTCGAGGGTGTAAATGCCCTTTGTACCATCGGGAGCGGTGTAGTTGTCGTGCGAGACGAGAGAGCCGGCGAGGTTTCGGCGGTTGGTGTTGCTGATGTAAGTTTGCGAGGTGAAGGCGTTGTAGTTCCGCGGGAAGTTGAGGACATTGATGGCGAAATCGTAGTGGTGCTGATTTCGGTTAATGTTGAAGAAGTAGAGTTCGGGATTGGTGCGGATATTGGTGATGAGGAATTTTACTTCTTTGACATTCTGAGCGCCGGGGAAGTTGTCGCGTTTGGAGAGGTCGTCGAAACGAGCTTGGGTCGAGAGGAAGATGTCGCCATCGAGGGTGGGGATGGGGTCGGCGGCATTGAGGGCGTGATTGGCCGAGAACTCGATGATGTCGAGGCGTCCGTCGCCATCGGTATCGCGTGAGAAAGCGAGTGGGATTTGCTCGATGCGGTAAAAGCCATCGGAGCTGGGGAGGGTGGAGTCGGTAAGTTTGAGGGGATTGGTCGACGAGTGTCCGAGGTCTACTGGGGTCCAGTTGACGAGGTCTCGTGAGCGGAGGAGCTGAAAGTAGTGGGAGTCGTCCGGAGCAATCTCGACTTGATACTTCCCATCGGCTGACTTCGAGAGAACTGGGGAGTCCTGAGCGAAGAGAGCCGCGCAGAAGGAAGCGCAGAGGAGGAAGACTTTCATGGAGCTACCTTAATTGGACTTCCTTTTCGGCTTAGGTCAAACACGAAAGAGCTACTTCGTGCCGAAGCAGTCGATCCGAGCACCAAGGCGGAGGTAGATTTTTCCGTGGGCGATCGCGGGGGTGGCGTCGGCCCATTCGCTCTCGGGCCCGAGGGTGAGGGAGCTGCGGGAGAGCTCTTGGTAGTCTTTGGAGACCTCAGAAACGATCATTTCGCCTTCGCGGGTGAGGGCGTAAAGTTTGTCGTCGGCAATGATAGGGGAGGCGTAGAAATTGGCTTTGAGTTGCTCTTGCCATTGTTTTTCACCAGTTGCGGCATCGAGGGCGGTGAGCATGCCGCCGTCTGAGAGGACGAAGACGTTTTGGCCATTTGAAACTGGGGTGGGGACGTAGGGGGTGTTTCCTTTCATCTTCCAGACGATCTCTGCTTTCTCACCTGAGGCGGGCGGGCGGACGGTGAAGTAGACGCCGTTTTTACAGCCGACGGCGATTTGGCAATCGGAGCTCTTAGATCCGGCGAGGACGTTGATGGGAGAGACGACGGGGCGGTCTTTTAGGGTTTTGGGGAGTGCCCATTGTTCTTTTCCGGTGGCGAGATCGAGCCCGATGACGCCGATGGTTTGCGCGGCGACGATGACCTGTTTTTTCCCTGAGCTGTCGTGAATGTAGGGAGTGACATAGCTGGTTTTAGACCCGGGGTAAGGAGTTTTCCAAATTGCTTTTCCGGTGCTGAGAGAGATGGCTCCGACGTAGCTTTCTCCTTTGTGGAGATTGCAGATGATGACGCGGTCACCATGAATGACGGGGTGGAGATTGACTCCGTGACTTGTTTTGTGCGGGCCGACTTCAAAGTCCCACTGCTTGGTTCCGTCATGTGAGAAGGAGGAGAGCATGGCGATGTCCTTTTTTCCATCGAACCAGCTGACGACGACGGCTTCGGCAGAGATGGCAGGAGTCGCGGCGGCGGTGTTGTTGAAGCGGTGGAGGTGGTATTCGCCGACGGTGAGGTCTTTGCTCCAATCGGGTGTGCCAGATTGGGCATCGAGGCAAACGAGGCTGACGGTTTTTTTCTCGCGGTCCTCGCTTGTGACGAAGAGTTTGTCGTCCCAAATGGCTGGGGAGCTGGAGCCGGGGCCGGGGAGCTCGGCAGACCAGAGGAGGTTTTCTTTGTCAAATTTGACGGGGAGCTTGGCGGAAGAAACGCCGCTGCCATTTTCGCCGCGAAAGCGGGGCCAAGTCTCGGCTGAGAAAGCGGTGAGGGTGGAGAGGGCGAAAAGAAGGTGCAGAGAGAGGCCGAGCTTCATTGCTTCTCCATAGGGCTTTTTGGGTTCTTGGAGAATCCCTTTTTTGGACGGGCTATTCTTCGCGCATCGATTTGAGTCGTTCTTCCTGAGCGTCGAGGAGGAAGATGGAGCGCTTGAAGTCGATGAGGGATTCGAGTTTCTCGGCTTCTTGGCGAGAGCGGTCATCGATTTCCATGACGATTTTCCCCATTTCAGCGACGGGAATGTCTCCGAGGAGTTTGGGGTCGGAGACGCGGAAGATAAGCTTGCGGATCTTCCACCATTTTTTGACGAGTTCGACTTGTTCGATTTCGCCATAGGGGAGGTCGATCGAGATCATTTCGCTTTTGCCGCCGGTGAAGACGTTGCCCTTCATGCGCCATGAGAGGTCGACGTGATCGGGGAGGAAGCGGAGCTTGCCGATCACTTCGTCTTTCCCGAGGGGGTCGACGGGTGGGCAGTGGAAATTGATGTGAACGGGGTCGGTGAGCATCGTGGTTTTTGGGGTGAGGTTACTTGCTTGGGATGATGATGGAGGAAGTGACCACGAATCGCACGAATTTTCACGAATTGTTGAGGGGGGCTGTGGACGAATGACTTGGTTGAGGGGGAGTCTCACGCAAAGCAGCAAAGCAGCAAAGCAGCAGAGCAGCGGAGGGGGGCTGGGTTGAGGGGGGAGTTGAGTGTTTTGGGGTTTTAATCCCAGGTTTCTTTACCTGTTCTGTTTTTCCCGTTCCAGATCCCCGGAGGGGTTATTAGAAACTAGCGCGGGGTGGAACCCCGGGATTGAAGAGGGGTGATGAGGGGTGTCCTGGAGGGCCACCAGAAGCTGGTAATTGTCCGTGGAATTTCCAAGAATCTTTAAATGCCCTCCACGCATACCGCGCTTTACTATCATCTTGTTTTTTCGACGAAGGACCGAGAGCCATGGTTCGATTCCTCATTTCTGCCTGAACTTCACGCTTATCTTGGTGGGATTATCCGAAAGATGGATGGGGTGGCTTTGGCGGTGGGAGGGGTAGCGGATCATGTCCATCTCGCGGTGGGTCTTAAGGCGAGTCACACGCTTGCGGATGTGATGCGTGGTTTGAAGGCGGATTCATCGAAGTGGATTAAATCGAGTCTTGGGAGAACGGCCTTTGCTTGGCAGGAAGGATATGGGGCGTTTACGGTAGGCGCGCCTGGGTTGGAGAAGGTTCGGGAGTATGTTTTGAACCAAGAGGAACGGCATCAGAGTGAGAGCTTTCAGGTGGAATATGTGAAGATGTTGAGGCAGGGGCTGGTTGAGTTTGATGATCGGTATCTTTGGTGAGATCGGCGGCTTCTGGTGGCCCTCCGGGGCACTTGACTCTACTGGTGAGTATCCCGGGGTTTCGCTCCTGCGTTGCTTCACCCCGCGCTAGTTTCTGGGTGTCCCTGCTGGGACACTGGAGTGGGGTCTGATGTGGGTGGAGTGGGGTTTTGAAATGAACGTTCTTGGGTTTTAGGTGTCTGGTAGTTTGATGAGGAAAGTGATTTTGATTTTTTTTGGGTTAGTGCCTTTTGCGATGGGACAGGTGGTGGAGAAGGCTGAGATTACGGGATATGAGATCACCTTAATGGGGGTGCCCGCTGAGGAGCAGGCTCGGATTAACAGGGTTTACCCTGTTGATAAGAATGGATTTGTTGAGCTGGGGGAAATTGGGAAGGTTGAGGTGAAAGGAAAGTCGGCTTGGGCGGTGGCGAAGGCGATCAGAGACGCTTGTTTGAAGGCTGAAATCTCTGAAGAGGCGATCTTTATTATGAGACCTATTACCGAGGCTGATTCTAATGAGGTATCATGGTTTCTGCTCGGGGGTCAGGAAAACAAAGCTAGAGGTAGGAGCTGGCAGGAACCTTTGACTTTGTTTGCGGCAGTGGCGAATGCGGGTGGGTCGAAGGTTTTTGGAGATGCTCACCGAATAAAGCTTTATCGGAATGGGAAGGGCTACACCTATGACCTAAAAAAAGACAGGCATAAGGGGTTGAAAATTTATCCGCACGATTTGATTGAGGTTCTTGGGGCGAAGTTGAAAAAGGTAGAGCCGCGTAAGTTTGGCGAGGACCTCCTTTCCGAAGACTCTCCGAAAGCCACGATTGGTGGACAGGTTTATTTGGCAGGGCAACAGCAATGGAAGAAAGAGATGACCATGGAAAGTATGATCAAGGACGCAGGGGGAGTGAAACCGAACGGTGATTTAAGTCGGGTGAGGTTGTATCGAAAGGGGAAGATGTATATTTATGATCTGAGCCATAAGAAGAATCTTGGTATTAGGATCAATGAGGGAGATCTCGTTGAGGTCGTGAAGAAGGGAAGTGGCGAGGCGGAGTCAAAAGGAGTAAAGGGAGTGAACTCTTGGAGGGAAGTTCAGCTGAGCGTTGTTGGGGTTCCACATGCTGAACAGAAACGCCTCAATGGAAGTTACAAGGTGGCTGAGGATGGGACGATCACGATGTGGAAGATTGGGAAGATTAATACGAGAGGGAAGACGGGTGGGATGTTGGCGACGGAAATCGCAAAGGCTTACGAGGATGCGGGTATTTATAGTAACCCTGTTTTTAGTGTGCCATCACTTTCGTATTTGGAGCACCAATCTTTAAAGAAGATCGTTGTTGTAAGAGGGCAGGTGAAAAAGCTGAAAGTTCAGAACTGGGAACAAGGAATGACTCTAGGAGAAGTGATCGTGAATGCAGGTGGGGCGACAAAAGAAGGTGATTTGAGTCGGGTGAAATTGTATCGAGAAGCGATTGGTGAGGGTGAGATTTACACCTATGATCTAACGGCAGAGAAGAATCTGGATATTAAGATCGTAGCGAAAGATATTGTGGAAGTTCCGTCCAAGAATGAATGAGTTTCAAGGGGCTTTGTTTCTGCGGCTCAGGCTAAAGTACCCGAAGGGGCATGCCGTTTAAGCTCCGTGGTTATGAACTACGGTTTTTTCTCGATGCGGCTATTGTCGGTTTCGATGCAGCTGAGGATGCCGCTCTCGGAGGTGAAGTAGGCTTTGCGCTCGATGATGACGGGGGAGCAGCGGCCGGGGATGCGTTTGAAGATGTCCCATTCAATGTGGGTTTTGGTGACGTCGCCGCTGAGTTTGTCATCGAGGCGCCGTCGTTGTTTGGGCCGCGGAAGCTGGGCCACTGGGCGAGGATGGGGTGGTGAGGAAGAGCGAGAGGAGAAGATGACGCATTGGGGGAGGTTGGCAGTCAAGAGGAAGGGGGCAAGGGGGGGAGAATGGACAAGTGAACGAAGGCAGAATGGACGAATGGCTGGGTTGGGGGGCTTGGGTTGGGGGGAGTGACCGCAGAATGCGCGGAAGACATAGAAGCTTGGGTTGAGGGGGCTCGGGTTGAGGGACTCGGACTGAAGTACCCAAGGGGGCATACTATCTAAGCTCCGTAGGCTTGAGGTTGGAGGGGAGTCTGTTTAGGTGTATGGAGTGATGAAGAGAGTATTTATTTTTTTGATGGGGTTTGGTGGGGTTTTTGCGGAGGAATTTCCGGAGGTTTATAATAGTGAGAAGAATCAGAAGGGGGAGCCGATGGGGGCGGAAGAGGCGGCGAAGGCTTTTGAAGTGCCGGAGGGATTTGAGGTGACGGTTTTTGCGGCGGAGCCGGAGGTGCGGAATCCGATTGCGATGAGCTGGGATCACAAGGGGCGGATGTTTGTGGCGGAGAATTATACTTATGCGGAGAAGGGGAAGAGGTTTGATTTGAATTTGCGAGATCGGGTGGTGATTTTTGAGGATGCGGATCGGGATGGGAAGGCGGAGAAGCGGACGGTGTTTACGGATCAGCTGCAGATGTTGACGAGTGTGGAGGTGCAGCCGGGTGGGGTGTGGGTGATGTGTCCTCCGCAGTTACTTTTTATTCCGGATAAGGATGGGGATGATGTGCCGGACGGGGAGCCGGAGGTGGTGTTGGATGGCTTTACGGTGGCAGAAAGTAGCTATCATAATTTTGCGAATGGTTTGCGCTGGGGGCCGGATGGTTGGCTTTATGGAAGGTGTGGGGGATCGTGTCCGGGGATGGTGGGTGCGCCGGGGACGGTGGAGGCGGAGCGGGTTCCGCTGCGAGGAGGGATTTGGCGGTATCATCCGGAGCGGAAGTTTTTTGAGGTGATCGTGCATGGGACAACGAATCCTTGGGGGCATGATTGGGATGAGCACGGGGAGGGTTTTTTCATCAATACGGTGAATGGGCATTTGTGGCATATGATTCCGGGCGGGCACTTTGATCGACCGTTTGGGAGGTCAGTAAATGAGAAGGTTTACGAGGCGATCCAGATGCATGCGGATCATTGGCATTTTGATACGGGTGAGAGTTGGATGAAGTCGCGGAACGGGGCGGCGAATGACTTTGGCGGTGGGCATTCGCATATTGGGATGTGCATTTATCAGGGGGATCATTTGCCGGAGGAATGGAAGGGGAAGTTGCTGACGTGGAATCAGCATGGGCGGAGGTTGAATCGGGAGAGATTGGAGCGAAGCGGGAGTGGTTATGTGGCGCGGCATGAGCCGGATCAGTTTTTGGCGGGGGATGATTGGTTTCGGGGATTGGATATTCGGGAGGGGCCGGATGGGGCGCTTTATGGGTTGGATTGGAGTGATACGGGGGAGTGCCATGATCACACGGGAGTGCATCGGACGAGCGGGAGAATTTATCGCTTTTCGTATGGGGAGGTAGGGGTGCCGAAAAGTTGGAGGGCAAGTTTCAAGAACTATAGTTGGCTTAGGAGCAACGTAAACGGGAGAGTTGGCTTTCAGTTACGAAAATTGAGAACTGAACCGTTCCTAGCTTACACAGGACCTCCTCTACCCCATCCATTTCTAGAGGGACTTAATGAGATAGAGCAATTGAGGACAATGTGGTTCCTGTATGGAATGCAGAGCCTCCATCGAGACTGGTTGGTTAAGTTGTTGGATGAGCAGGGAGAGCACGTCCGAGTCTGGGCGATTCGTTTACTGACGGATGAGTGGGCGATTGATTCGGTTTATGGGCCGATGGAACATCGGAAGGTGAAGTCGGATCCGGAGTTGCGGGATCGTTTTGTGGAGATGGCGAAGGGGGATAAGTCGGGGCTGGTGAGGTTAGCTTTGGCTTCGACCCTGCAGCGGATTGCGTTGGAGGACCGGGTACTTTTGGCTTCGGCGTTGGCGGGGAGAGGAGAGGATGCGAAGGATCATAATTTGCCGAAGTTGGTTTGGTTTGGATTGAAGCATTTAGGGGCTGAGAGGCTTGAGGTGGCGAAGGCGACAGAGTGGCCGGACTTGTTGCGGTATTTGGCGCGGTCGGCTGCGGGGGATCCGAAGTTGGTGAATGAAGTTGTTGAAATTGCGGCTCGTGCAGAGGGGAAGTCAGAGGCTCTTTTGGCGGGTTTGATGGAGGGGTTCAAGGGATGGCGGAAGGCGGAGATGCCGAAGGGCTGGAGTGAGAGTTCGCAGGTTCTGGAAACGCGGCATCCTAAGGTGATGCGTGAGCTGAGTGCGCTTTTTGGTGACGGAAGGGCGATGAGTTCCTTGAAGGAAATTGCGCTCAATGGTGAGGAAGAGATGAAGGTGAGGAAGCGGGCGTTGGAGGCCTTGGTGGATGCGGAGGCAGAGGGCTTGCGAGCGCTTTGTGAAAAGCTTTTGCGGACGAGAGGCTTGAGTGTGACCTCAGTGAAGGGCTTGGCGAAGTTTGATGATGCTGAAGTTGGGGAGTTGCTTTTGGGAAATTATGGAAAGCTTCGGCAGAGTGACGAGAAGGCGGCGGTGATTGATGCGTTGGTGACTCGGAAGGAATGGGCGGCTTTGCTTCTGCGTGAGATGGAGAGTGGGAAGATTCCACGGAAGGTGGTGACGCCTTTTCATGGACGGCAAATTTTGGCGATGGAGGATGAGGGGCTTTCGAAAAAGTTGAGGGAGGTCTGGGGGGAGATTCGAAAATCTGATGAAGCTCTGAAGGCGAAGATTGTGAATCTTGAGAAGATGCTGAGCGCTGAAGTGCGAAGTCAGAGCGATAAGGCGAAGGGGAGAGTTCATTTCCAAACTCTCTGCGCGAGTTGTCATCAGCTTTATGGCGAGGGCGGGAAACTGGGGCCGGATTTGACGGGGTCGGGTCGGGCGGACTTGGGCTATCTTTTGGAGAATATCGTGGCGCCGAATTCGGTGGTGCCAGCGGAGTATCAGATGTCGATTGTGACGATGAAGGATGGGCGGATTTTGAGCGGGGTGGTTTCGAGTGAGAACGAGCGGACCTTGACTTTGCAGAGTTTGGCGGAGGAGGTGAACTTGGAGAAGGCGGAGATTGGGGAGAGGAAGCGTTTGAAGGATTCGATGATGCCGCCGGGCTTGATTGATGGCTTGTCGAAGGAGGAGGTTCGGGATTTGGTGGGGTATTTGATGTATCCCGAGCAGGTGGAGCTGCCGGAGTAGGTATTTCGGCTATGGTTCTTTCGTGGTGCGTTTTTTGGGGAGAGGGGGAATGAAGAATGGACGATTGGCTTGGGGGGGTGGGCAGTCTGGAGACAGCCCCTCCTTGGGAATTTGGTTTGAAGACGAAACTTGTGTCGGGAGGGGAACGTATGAAGATGAGTTTATGAAACGACGTCACTTTCTTTCTGGTTCATTAGCGCTTTCGGCTGGTTCGGCTAGTTTGGTATTGGGGCAGACGTCTGCGGTTGATTCTCTCTGGGTGGATTATGCGGTGAAGTTGAAGGTGGCGATGGAGAATCATGCGGGGGATATGCACTCGTTAGAATTGAAGAGCTTAGTCTTGGAGTGAAAAAATGAGGTCTTTGTTTTTCTTTGTTCTGTTGGCAGCGTCTTTGACGGCTGAAGATGTTCCTTTGGCTGAGCTGGGGAAGAAGATTTTTTTGGACGAATCTCTCTCGTCACCGGCGGGGCAAAGTTGTGCGAGTTGTCATAATCCGCGCACGGCCTTTGCGGATTTGCGCAGGGTTTCGCCAGGAGCGGTGAAAGGGAAGGTGGGGAATCGTAATGCTCCTTCGCTAATGTATGCGGCCTTGATTGCGCCGCAGAAGTTGGAGGATACTTATGATGAAAATGGCGAGGTGGAGTATATTGTGGAAGGCGGACTTTTTCTCGATGGGAGAGCGCACGATCTCTCAGAGCAGGTGCGGGAGCCCTTCTTTGATAAGAATGAGATGAACAATGCGGATGAAGCGGAGTTGGCGGGGAAGCTGCGGAAGGCGAGTTATGGGGGTGAGTTTCAGAGTGGCTCGGATGAAGAGGTGACGGAGAAGGGGTATGAGGCTTTGGTGGCATTTTTAAGGGAGCCGGTTTTTCGGCCCTTCAATGCGCGGATTGATGATTATTGGGCGGGAGATAAAACGGCTCTGAACTTATCAGAGCGGAGGGGGCTGGAGGTCTTTCAAACAAGTGGAGGATGCGCAACTTGTCATCTCACGGGAGCGGCGAGTTGGTTAGAGCCTCTGTTGTCTGATTCGGGTTTTGATAATCTTGGGGTGCCTTCACTTGGGGAGATCGATCCCGGGCTGGGTGGAGTGACGGGGGTGAAGGGTGAGTTGGGCCAGTTTAAGGTTCCGACTTTAAGGAATGTCGCTTTGACGGCGCCCTATTTTCACAATGGTTCGGTGGGCAGCTTGAAAGAGGTGATGGAGTTTTATAATAAGCGTGATTTAGAACCGGAGCGGTGGGGAGTGACTGATTATCCTGAGACGGTGAACCATGAAGATATGGGCGACTTGGGGCTGACTGATCAGGAAATTGATGATCTGGTGGCCTTGATGGATGCTTTTACCGATCGGAATCTTGTAAAGGTGACGGATTTTCCAAAGACGCCCAAGGGGGTGCCTGCGACGGAGGAGCGGAAAGCCTTTTTTAAGGAGAAGGATCGGCCTGATTTAGGCAGGCCTCGTCGTCCGGGGGGACCGTAGGCTTAGGAGCTACCGGTGAGGCTAACTTCTAGGTGATCAAATCCGTTCTCTCTTTGATAGGCGGGATTGTTCTCTTGGTGAGCACTTTGCTTGAGGATTTCGATGGAGGTGGCTTGGGTGACTAGGGATTCGAGCAGAGTTCTGATGATTAATCGGGCGTGAGGAGCGCCGAGGCAGAGGTGGGTTCCGAAGCCGAAGGAGACGTGGGGGTTTGGTTTGCGATCGAGGCGGACTTCTTCGGGGGAGTCGAATACCTCATCGTCAAAATTGGCGGCGGCCCAGCCGAGGGAGACGCGTCCATCAACGGGGACTTGGTGACCTTGGATATTAGTGGCGACAGGGCAGACCCGACCGATGTGGGTGAGGGGCATGAAGGCTCGGAAAAATTCCTCACCTGCAAGTACGAGACCTTTCGGATTTGATCGGAGTTTATCGAAGTCATCGGGGTTCCTTCCGAGATGGTGGATGATGGAGGAGATGCTGTGAATGATGGTGTCCCGACCGCCAGCAAAAGTGAGGTTGGCGAAGCCCATCATTTCATGGCGAGTGAGGGGGCGGCCTTGATACTCGGCTTGGGTGAGGGCGGAGAAGAAGTCTTCGCCTGGGTTCTCGGCAGCTTGGTCGAGGGCGGAGGCGAGGTAGTCTTCGAGTGAGATTCCTTCGCCACTGAAAACGTGGATGCCCCAGTTGACGTAGGTGTCAGCCTCAGACTCGGGGACATCAAGGAGGTAGGTGAGGGCGCGGGATTGGATTGGGAGGGCGAATTCTGAGACAATTTCGACACTGTCCTTTGAGATGGCGAGGGCGAGGAGTTCAGTGATGAGGGTTTGTACTTTGGCGATGACGCTAGCTTGCTTGGCGCGTTTGAAGAAGGGTTCGACGATTTTACGATACTCGGCGTGTTCGGGCGGGTTTACCTCGATGGGGAGTTGGCGCATGCTGCGCATTTCTTCTTCGGAAGGAATAGGGACGCGGAAGGGAGCATCGGAGCTGAAGGTTTGCCAATCCTTAGCGGCGGCTCGCACGTCGGCGTGGCGGAGGAGCATGGGAATGTCTTCGCCTTGAAAGGGGCATTTTAAAACGCCGCCTTTTTGGCGGGCTTCTCGAAAAGGGTCCTGAGGCATAAAGTCTCGAGCAGTGTGGAATGGTAAGGAACCCAGCTCAAACTTTTTCAGGGAATGGGGGAAGTTCTCGGGAATTACTTCGAGGCTAATTCTTTGCCAGTGAGCTGCATTTCGTGAATGGACCAAAAGAGACTTGTTTCCTTTTTGGTTTGAATGATTTTGAAAAATTTGGCCTTGGTGGGAGGGAAGGTGATTTTGGTGAGGGCTGATTTTCCGTCTCCTTGTGCAATCGGTTTGGTCCAATTTTCACCATCGAGGGAGGCGATGACTTGGTAGCCGCGAGGGTAGTCCCGGGTGGAAGATCCGGCATCGAGAATGATTTGGGTGACTTCGGAGATTTTTGGGAGTTCGATCTGCACCCACATGCCGGGAATCTGGCTAGATCCGGTGGTGTAGCGCGATTCTAGGTCATGGTCGACGCAGCCTCCGACGGCATCTTGTCGGTGGCTGGCGGTGAGGTTCCAGGCGCTTTGGTTGACGAGGATGGGGGGTGAGAGCTTCTCGAGTTCAGCTTGGGTCCACGGGGTTGAGCGGTCCTTGTGGGCGGAGCGGATTTTGGCGACTTGGTCGGAGCGGGTGAGGCCCCCTTTGTTTCCGAAGGAGTTGCGGATGTAGGTGGTGGCATCGGCGATCCACTCGTCATTATTCGTGCCCATGGCGACCATCAGGCCTTCGTATTTTTTCCCGTCGAGGTCTCCAGTGAGGCCATGAAGAAGCGTGCGGATGGTGGTGTCATGCTGACCAGCAAGGCGCGGGTTATTTTGGAAGGATGGGGCGAGTTTGTGGCCGGGTTGACCGGGCATGGGTGTGCCCTTGCCATCGGGTCCATGACATGAGAAGCAGAGTTGCTGGTAGATGACTTTTCCATTTTCCATGGACTTGGCAAATTTCTCTCCGAGGAGGCGCTCGGCGCGCTTTTTTTCGGCAGCATTTCGTTTTGCTTCCTCGATCTTTTGAAGTCCGACAATGGCGGGGTTTTCGGAATGTTCGCGAATGAGCTGATCTCGAAGAGCGAGGAGGATTTCACTCGCAGTGCCGGAAGTGCGGATCGAGTTGATTGTTTGAAGATACATCTCGGGGTCATCGTGGAGATGAGGAGAGGTGGTGAGCGTCTTGATGAGGGTGGCGTCCTTACTCTTCATCATTGGCTCGGAAATACGAACTGCGGCCATGCGGACGAGGGAGCTCGCGTCAGTAAGTCCGGAGATGATGGAAGAGGGAGTTATTTTCCCGATGCCTTCGAGAGTCCAGAGGGCATGCATGCGGGCGAGTTCAGTTCCGCCAGTGGTGGCGAGTTTTTCGAGAGCGGGGATGACGGAGTCGCGATCCTTGCGGAGGATGATGAGCTTTTGGGCGGTGTCACGCCACCAGCCGTTGGGGTGGGAGAGGTGAGCTACGAGTTCTTTCGTACTTTCATCCAGCATGCGGGGTTGTTTGTCTGGTTTGAAGGCGTCGTGAGTGAGGCGGTAGATACGGCCTTTTTGGATATTTTTGTGGATCTCCCATTCGTCGATGACGCCACGGAGGTAGGAACCTGGGCGGGTCCAATTTCCCTGCTGGATGATGCCGCGATGCATGTCGATGATCATCATGGCGCCATCAGGCGAGGTGGTGGCCCAGAGGGGGCGGAAGTTGATGTCGCGAGTGCGTATGAACTCGGTTCCGGGGTAGGCGTTGGAGAGAACGGTTTTACCATTCTGACGAGTGACTTTGGCGCGGCGAATGAGGCGGCCAACGGGCTCGGGAATGATGAGGTTGCCTTTGAGGTCAGCGGGGAGGCGGTCACCACGGTAGATTCCTTGGCCGGCGCATCCGGTGAAGTTGTTGAGGCCACCGCGCTCATTGACGCGGCGTTTTCCGCCTTGGACATCGGGGACATCGGCGATGGGGAAGACTTCGCGGAAACCTTCGGCCTCTTGGTCGGGCAAATCGAGCGCGCCGTAGATGAGGGGTTGTTGGAAGTAGAAGGCGGGTTTTTCTCCACCGGCGGAGGAGTAGTAATTGCGGCCGGCGTCATCCATGCCAATGCCCCATTGTCCGCCGCCGCGTGGCATCTTTTGGACTTCGAGTTTTTCGTCGGTGAAGCGGTAGCGCTTGTTTTCGTAGGTGAGGTAGAGGTGGTTATCGATATTCCAACGGAGGGCAGAGGGTTGGTGCTCCATGTTCCCTCCGCGTTTTCCGCCTTTGTAGACTTTGATTTTCTCGTCGGCGACGCCATCGCCATCGGTGTCGCGATAGGTCCAGAGGTCGAGGGTATTGGTGACGCCGACCATGATGCGGTCATCGAGAGGGAGGGCGAAGCGGGGGAGGAGGAGGTTATCGACGAAGGTGGTGTGCTTGTCGTAGAGGCCATCGCCATTGGTGTCTTCGTGCCGGGAGATGCGGGAGAGGGGCTTTTGTTCGCCAGAGGCATCGGCATCCTGCATGTAGGTGCGCATTTCGACGACGTAGAGGGCTCCGTTTCCGTCCCACGCCATGGCGACTGGCTCGTGGATGTGTGGATCGCTGAGGACGAGGTCGAGGGCGTAGCCGTCTTGGAGTTCGATTGATTTATGGGCCTCTTCGATGGAGAGAAATCCTTTTTGGTAAACGGTGTCGCCCGGCTCAGCGATGAGGGGAGCGGTGAGGAGGAGTGAGAGGAGGCGCTTCATAAAAGGGGATGCGATGATAGGACGTTCTATTAGCAACGGAAGTTCCTTTATAGGACGATTTATTCTCAAGGGGCATGCCATCCAAGCTCCGTAGCTCCCTAGAAGGTGCTGCCGATGGCGAAGTGGAAGGCTCCGCTGGGTTCGCCTGAGTCGCGGGAGAGGGAGCGTCCGTATTCGAGACGGATGGGGCCGACAGGAAGGTCGAGGCGGAGGCCTACCCCAGCGGCGAATTCTAGGTCGTCATCGAGCGCGCCAGCATCGAGGAAGATGAGCCATCTGACGGGGCCTGCTAGGGTGTGGTTGTATTCGGCATTGGCGAGCCACCAAGTGGTTCCGCCAAGGGGAGTGCCGTTGAAGTTTGGTCCCATTTCGCGTTCGGGGAAGCAGCGGACGGAGTTTGCCCCACCGAGGAATTTGCGAAGGTCAATGGGGAGGTTTTCTTGTGAGCCATTGGCGACGATCACTCCGCCGCGAAGTCCGAGGGCGTAGGAGGTGTTATCTCCGAGGGTGCGGTAGTAGCTGAGTTGAGCGTCAGTCTCAAAGTAGCTGACGGAGGTGTCTCCGTGAACATAGCCGAGGGAGGTGTCGAAGCGGGCGAACCAGCCATCGGCAGGAAGGGTGGGGTCATCGCGACGGTCGTATGTTTGGCGGAAGTTGAGGCGGTGGTTGAAGTATTTTTCGGGGCCGATGAGGCCATCGGGAAGGGTGGTGGAGGTGGAAACGATGGAATTTTCGATTCCGAGGGTTGCTGAGTAGTGATCGCCAATGTCCCAAGAAAGTTCGTTGGTGAGGCCTCCTTGTTTGGTGGCGTAGTTGTCGTAGTCGCGAGTGATGAGGTAGGCGCGATTGTTGAGGCTGAGGTCACGGTTTAGGAAGAAGGGGTCGGTCCGAGCGATTTCGCCAAGGACACCGAGTGAGGTGACTTCGATGCCGGCAGAGAGGTTCCAAAGGCGGCCCCAGAGGTTGCGGTCGTAGTATCGAGCGCCGAAGACGTAGCCCTCGATGGAGCCGAAGCCGCCGGCGAGCGAGTACCCTCGGGCCTTTGATTCGCGGAGGTGGAGGGTGAGATCGAGGTCAGTGTCGGACTCTTCAGTTTCTAGGCGGATACTATCGAAGGCTCCGGTGGTGAGGAGTTTTTTGATCGCTTCGTTCGCCGCGTCTTCGTCGTAGTTTTGGCCGATGAGTTTTGAAAAGCGATCGATGACTCGTAGAGGCACGGTTTTTTCGACCCCGCTGGTGGCGAAGGAGCGGACGATGAATTTTTTACCAGGGGTGAGCTTGAAGATGAGACGGAGGCGAGTGTCTGCGGTCTCTTTTTCCATTTCGAGATTGATGTTCGAGTAGCCGAGTCGGCGGTAGCTTTCGCTGATGGCTTTTCGAAGGCTGACAATGGCTTCGGCAGTGGCTTTCCTTCCTTGAGCACCGAGGAGGAGTTGTTGGAGCTTTTCGGGCGGAGGGACGCTGCTTTCTAAAAGTGGGGGGACGAGGGTGAAAAGAGGGCCCTTTTTGATGTCGAGAGTGAAGGGGATTTTGCCATTTTCGCTTCGGGTGCCTTGCTTGGAAGTGAGTGAAGACTCCCAGTATCCGTCTGCGTTGAGGAGGGCGGTGACGCGGGAGATTCCGGTTTCGACGGCTTCGGCATCAAAGGCGCGGTTTTCGCCGGATTCTGGGAAGGGGGCTTTGAATTGATCCTGAACGGCTTCGACGTCGTCGTAACCTTGCACGGTGATGGTGCCGAGGAATTTGGCGATTCCTTCATTGACGTTCAGGATGATTTCTTCTTTTGAGCTGACTGTCCAAGAGACGGTGGCGTCGGGGAGGCCGTGGGAGCGGAGGTAGGTCTCGACGAGGAAGGCGGCGTCATCGGCGCGGAAGGGGGTGGCGTCTCGTTTGCTGATGTAGTCGAGGCGTCCAGCGATCGCTTCTTTGAGTCCTTTTTCGGTGTAGGAGCGCAGGCCTACAAACTCGAGCTTGGCTGCCTGAAGGGGGGCAGCTAAGACGAGGATGAGAGTGACAAGAAGAAGGCGCATTTATTTTAGGCGGACGGAGAAGAGGACGAGAGCGCGGGTTTGTCCGGCTTCATCGATCTGGGTGGTGAAGTCCCATTGGTCGTCGATCTCGAGGGTGGCTGAGGAGAATTTGCGACCAGAGAATTGGTTGGTGTCGCCGAGTGAGAGTTCGATTTGGTCGGAGTTTTTTAGGAGGCGTTGGAAGAGGGATTTGTCTTTTCCGCGGTTCCGGCGGCGGAGTCCTTCGACTAGGTATTGGAGGGCTTTTTGTGAGGCGACTTGGCGGTCCTCGAGCTGGGTCGAGGCGGATCCGGTGGCGAGGAGGAGCATGATTTCTGACTCGGGCATGGGAGGGTCCGAGGTGAGGATGAGGGTGGGATTTTGAACGGGGCCAGTGAGGTAGACTTGGACGGTGTATTGGCCGATGACGGAGCTGCCACGAAGGTCGATGAGGGGGTCGGTGAGGGATTTTGGTCTGAGGGTGACGAGGCCGGACTGAACATCGAGGTTGCTGAAGGGGAGGTCTAGTTCGAGCTCGCTTGAGGTGACGGTGCCGTTGGTTTTGGGGTCTCCGATGGTGCCGGTCACTTTGACATCTCCGGTGACTTCTCCTCGTGCGAGATTCCCGCGAATGAGGATGGGGTCGGCGGTGGTGACATCGATATCGAGGTCCCAGCCTAAGACTCCTTTGTCGGATTTTGCGATTCTGTCGGCGGTTTCTTTTCGCGAGAAGGTGGGGATCTTTGGTTGGGGGATTTCGGTGGTGCGCGGGACGCCGAAGGGGAGGATTTCGAGGTCTTTGTAGATTAGGCTTTCGGTGATTTGAACTGATCCGGAGACTTTGGCATCGGTGTAGGGGCCGCTGAGTTTTAGCTTGGGGTGGCCGCGGAAGGAGTAATCCTGAGTGCGATGCAAGAGGACGTGTTTGCCAACAAGGTCGATGTCGAAGATGGGGCTTGTTCCGGCAAGATTGATGGAGCCTGAGACGGTGGCGGTGCCACCGGATGCGCTGATGTTGGAGGGTTGGATGGTGACGGTGTCGTCTTGAAAAGTGGCGTTAAGATTGGTGTTTCGGAAGGTGGACATGGGGGACTTTGAAAGTCGCATGTTGGCAATGTTGGCTTTGGCGGAGCCGGAAAACTTTGGAGCGGAGATGGTGCCGGTGATGAGGAGGTCGAGCTGGGCTTGTCCGTTGATTTGCTTGATGGTTGGAGCAAAGGGCTGGATGCGCCGGAGGTCTAGGTCCGGTGAGGTGGCGCGGATGTTAAGGGGGCTATCGTTTGGGTTTACTTTGCGTTCGATCCAAGCTTTTGGGAGGAAGGGGATATTTCCGGTGACGTTGAAGAGGGGGCCGTTGGGATCGGAGGAATCTGCGGTGAGAAGGAGTTGTTGGTTTTCGGTTCTGAGATTGAGATTAAAGTCGACGGGCGAGAGGTCGGGTTGGTTTTGGAGGCGGAAGGAATCGAGCTTGAGGAAGCCGTCGAGGCTGGGTTGAGCGAGTGATCCGGTGAGGGTGAGGTCGGTTTGGAGGATGCCGTCAAGTTCCTCGGGAAGGCCGGGGATTTGGTTGAAGAGTTTCAGGTTGAGATTGGGGGAGGTGAGGCGGAGATTGATGGGGCTGTCCTCAGGGTGTTTTTTGTTTTTGAGCCAGACCTCGGGGAGGAAAGGGAGCTTGCCATCGAGGCTAAAAAGAGGGCCGTTTGGTTCGTTGGCTTTCGCGCTGAGGAGTAGTTCTTGATCGACGGTTTTGAAGTTAAGATCGAGAGCAATGGATGGGAGGCTGGGTTGGCTGGTGCTGCGAAAGGAGTCGAGCTTGAGGAAGCCATCGAGGCTGGGTTTGGCGAGCGATCCGGTGAGGGTGAGATCGGTTCTAAAAATGCCATCGAGTTCCTGGGGGAAGCCGGGGATTTGATGAAAGAGTTCGAGCTGAAGATTGGGGGAGGTGAGACGAAGGTCGATGGGGCTGTCTTCGGGGTGCTTTTTGTTTTTGATCCAAAAATCTGGGACGAAGGCGAGAGTGCTATCGAAGATGAGAAGGGGGCCATTTGGTTCGCTGGCCTTGGCGGCGAGGAGGAGGTTTTGTTCTTCAGTGGCGAACCTGAGGTCCAGATCGATGGGAGGGAGGCTGTCTTGCTGGTTGCTGCGGAAGGAGGCGAGGTTCAGAAAGCCATCGAGCTTTGGTTTGGCAAGTGATCCGGTGAGGGTGAGGTCGGTTTTGAAAATGCCGCTGAGCTCCTTTGGAAAGCCGGGGATTTGGTTAAAGAGTTCGAGGTCTAGATTGGGGGAAGAGAGGCGGAGATCGATGGGGCTATCTTCGGGATGTCTTTTATCTTTGAGCCAGATTTGAGGGAGGAAGGCGAAATTGGCATCGAGGTTGAGGAGGGGGCTGTTTGGTTCAGTGGCTTTTGCGGTGAGGAGAAACTTTTGATCAACAGTTTTGAAATTGAGATCGAGATTGAGGGGTGGGAGCTCAGGTTGGCTAGCGAGGCGGAAGGAGTCGAGATTGAGGAATCCGTCGAGAGTGGGTTCGGCGAGCGAACCGGAAAGAGTGATGTCTGTTTCAAGAATCCCGGTGAGTTGGTCGGGAAGGTTGGGGACAGTGTTTAGGCGTTGAAGGTCGAGTTTGGGAGAATAGATGTGAAGATCGATGGGGGTGTGTTTGTCTGGGTTGGTCTTGTTCTCGATCCAAACGCGTGGGGTGAAGGGAAGACTGCCATCGACGTTTAGGAGAGGGCCGTTTGGTTCGCTGCTGATGGTGGTGAAGAGGAGTTTTTGGTCGATGGTTTCGAAGTTGAGTTCGAGATCGACGGGGGGGAGGTCGGGTTGGCTGGCGATGCGGAAGTCATCTAGAGTGGCGAAGCCATTGAGGGCTGGTTCGGCGAGTGATCCTGATAGGTTGAGGTCGGCGAGGAGGACGCCGGAGAGGTCTTGTGGGATGGGGAGGAAGGAGGAGAGCTTTTCGAAAGTAAGGGGCTGGGATTTAATCTGGAGAGAGAGGGGTTCGGTGGATTGGAGGAAGTCGTCCAGCGATTTGGTTTTGAGAGGAGCGGGGAGTTCGGCGGTGGCGCTGAGGAGTGTTTCGTTGTCGTCAACGAGGTCTAGCTTGGAGATGGTGAGGATGTCGTCTTGCCATTGGAGGTCGCCTTGGAGTTGTCCTTCGGGCGAGGTGATGGTGAGGTCGGTGATGGCGACTTTACGGGGCCAGTCGTAGGTGACGATTCCTTGGGTGGTGGTGTTGGCGAGTTTGGGTTGATCGAGCTGGATGCGATCTAGATTCAGGATGCCTGAGTGGGTCTTTTCTTTTAGGTCACCCTTTGCACTGAGAGTGAAGGTGAGGGGGCCGGTGAGTTTGGGGTCGAGTTGGCTGGCGTCTTGGAGCTGTGAGTCTGCATTTGCTTCGTAAGTGGATGAATCAGCAAAGTAGGTGGCTTTAAAGCGGAGGTCTTTGAGGCTTGAGGCTTCGAGATGAGCTTTGCGGGCTTGATAGGTGAGGTCGCCGGTGATGTCAGGGATGGCGGGGTCGCGAATGGTGAAGGTGAGGTCAGCGCTGGAGTCGAGTAGTTCGCTTGAAGGGGAGATGGTGCCATCGATGATGAGTCGATTGTCCAAGTTGGCTTGGACTTCGATTTCTTGATCGAAGGGAGAAAGAAAGTCTGGGGTGCGGGCTTGGATCGTTGCGGAGGCGAGTTTTTGGCCATCCCATTCGAGGTCGCTGGCTTGGAGGTTGACGAGGCCCTGGGAGCTGTCGATTTCGAGTGCGGTGATCTTTCCGTTTAGATCTTTTTCTTTTACGAGGTCGGGGTTGATGAGCTCGACGATGGTGGAAATGTCGAGGGGAGGAGAGTCAAGGATGATGCGGTGATGGGATTGGAAGTCGGAGGAGAAAGTGATTGCTTGGTTGTTAATGAGGAGTTCGCCTGAGGCTTTCTCGTCGGGATGAAAGATGAGGTTTTGAAGGCTGAGCTTCGGGAGGACGGAGACTTGGTCGAGGGCGAAGCCGGGTTCGGTCCAAGTGAGGGTGCTGAGAGGGTTATGGATAGCGCGGTCGAGGTGGTCTTTGGTGCGAAGGTCTTCGAAAGTATAAATGTCTGAATCTGGGGAGTGTTTGAGGGCATCGAGGGAGACGGTGGTTTTGTCGATGATCTCGACGCGCAGGTCGGTGAGGGAAATGTCTGAGGGGCGGATGAGATTGCGGACGAGATTGAGGGATTCAGAGAGGGACTTTTTTTCTTTGTCTTTGGATGGATCGTTTTCTTTTTTTGGAAGGGCTGGAGCTTCGGGGTCGATGACGAGGTGGAGCTTTTCGAGAGAGAGGGAATTGACTCTTTTTTTGAAGAGCGAGGAAGGGGTCCATTCGAGTTTTAGGAGATCAGACTCGACGGATTGAATCTTCGATTCGCCGGTGAGGGAGAGCTTGTGAATGGCTAGGCCTTTGAGGGCGGTTCCGGTGACTTCGAAAGTTCCGGAAAGCTTCTGCGTCTCAAGTTGCTGAAGAATCAGCTTTTTGGCGGACCATCGAATCCCGGGCCCGTTGAACCAAACGAGGAAGGCTGCGCCGACAAGAAGACAGCCAAAGATCCAGCGCTTCCAGCGGAGGCGCGGTTTTGGGCTTTCTTCTGGCGGGTCGGCTTTTTTCGGGGGCATCGCGCAGGGATTGTCCCTTTAAGACGTCAATTCTGCAAATGTCATCGCGTTTTTTATGAGAAGTGGTTGAAAATACGCCCTTTTTAAGGATCGGGCTGGGAAAAGGCCTTGAAGGCGGTCTCGACTGCTGAGGAGTCAAATTTTCCTGATTGGAGGATGAGGGCGTATTTTTGAGTGAGGGTTTGGCCCTTTTTTAGGGTGTGAGAGGCATCACCTTTTCTGGTGAAGCCTTTTTCGCCCCATGGATTTGCGGCGAGGAGGCCATATGAGCGGGCGTGCCAGTGGGTGGGGTGATTGTGATTGGAGGGATGGTCCATCATCGTGATGACGACATCTTTTCCGGAGGAATCAGGGCCGTGATAGGTGACCCAGCGGGCGCGTTGGCCCCAAGCGGCCTTATTCTCTTTTCCCTCGGAGTTGATGATCTGTCCTTTAGCGACTTTTCCTTCGTGTCGAAGGGTGGGGGAGACGCGGAGGGCGAAGGAGCCTTCCTTGGTGTCGCCGAAGGTGATGTCGGTAAGAGCGGTGAGAGAAGAGGTGACGGTGATGATGAGCGTTTTGGCGTCTTTCTTTATGAATTGGTAGGTGCGGGATTCTTTGATGAGAGTTTCTTTGTCGTGTTGCCATTCGAGATGGGCGGTGAAGGAGCCGCCTTTCGTGTCGGAGAAGGATTTGTGAACGATGTTCGATTTGTGATCTTTGGAGTGCCAAAAGTCGTGTCCATTAACATCGCCATGGGTGAACCAGAAGGAGCGGTGATGGGGGTGGTCTTTTTCTTCGCCAGCGACGTCGTCTTTCATGGGAAAGTGACGAGTCAGACTGGTGCCGGAGGGACCAACGAGCGGGTAAAGGTAAGGAAGGTGGTTGTCGGTGCGGTATTCCGTGATGAGGGTCTGGCCGTCGAAGAGCTTGAGAGAGGTGTCTGTTTTTTCCTGTCGGATTTCCGCGAAGGACTTTTGAGAAAGAAAAATGAGGAGGATCAGGGTGATTTTCATCGTTATGATAGGAGTAGCTTGAAATTGGCTAGAAAGAAAGATGCGAAATTGTAGGAATAAGTGGGAGACATGGAACTCATAGTGAGTGAAAATAAGACAGATGGACGAATTCGAAAGATTAGTAGATCAATATTACCAAGCGCTTTATCGCTTTGGTTTTTCGCTTGCGAAGAACCCAGATCGAGCAGCGGACTTGGTACAGCAGACTTTTGTGATCTGGGCTCAGAAGGGGCACCAGTTGAAAGATCGGTCAAAAGCGAAGACCTGGTTGTTTACGACTTTGTATCGTGAGCATTTGGGGAATGCGCGGAAGTCGCAGCGGCATCCTGAGCTCGAAATCAGCGAGGTGGAACATGAGTTGCCGGTCGATGAGGATGAGTCCGGCCGTCAAATGGACGCGCAGCGAGCAGTAAGCTTGTTGGGTGAGTTGGATGAGACTTTTCGAGCTCCTTTGACTCTCTTTTATCTTCAACAGCATTCTTATAAGGAGATCGCCGAGGTTTTAGATGTGCCGATGGGCACGGTGATGTCGCGCATCTCTCGCGGTAAGGAACAACTTCGTAAAAAAATGAGTAAAGAGCCATCGAGTGCTCCCACTAAGATTGTGGATTTTCAAACCAAGAACATTCAAAAGAACAATGGATAAAGAACGTGCAAAATTTATTCTGCAGAGCTATCGCCCAGACGGCGAGGATGCCGATGAGCCTGCGTTTGCAGAAGCCTTGGGTCTCGCGGCAAAGGACCGTGAGTTGGGTGAATGGTTAGCTGCTGAGCGGGCACAGGATGCGGCCTTTGCGGCGATGCTTTCTGATGTGGAAATTCCTGAAGATCTTCGGACCGCGATCTTTGAGGTGTTGGTTGGCTCGGCTGATGATCCTGCTGAGTTTGATGCCGAGTTTGTCGGAGCCTTGTCTGGGCTTCGTCCTCCCAAGGGATTACGTGCCCAGATTTTGGGAGCGATGGAAGTAGAGCAGAAGGTGACGGAAATGCCGACGAAGCATAAGCGGGGCTTTTTGAAGACCTTCATGTGGACGACTTCGGCAGTGGCGGTGATTGCGATCATGCTGGTGGTGACGGTCTTTTTTGCGGGAGCTGGTGGAGGTGCCTTGGCTGGGACGACGCCTGCGGAGGTGAAGTATTCGGCGATTGAGATGCTGGATTCGCCATTCTTCTCTCTTGATTTGCGCAATGATCGTCAAGCAGCTCTCTACGAGTGGTTGGATGGAAAAAATCTTCCCGCCCCTGAGCAATTGCCAGAAGGCTTAAAGGGCTTGAAGGGAGTTGGCTGCAAGTTTCTCAAAGTCGGGGAGAAAGAAAGTCGGGCGTCTCTCGTCTGTTACAAGCTGGAAGACAAAGTGGTCCATCTGGTCATGATGGAGCGTGAGGCTTTAGCGGTGGACGAGGTGAACTCGATTAAGGACGCTGTGGGGCATTGCGAATGCTGTGATAAGAACGACGGCTGGGCCGTGACTCAGTGGGGTGATGCCGAGCATACTTACCTCCTATTGAGTAAGATGGAACCCGACGAGTTGGCCGAGGTTTTTGAGTAAGGTAAACCGCTACTCGTTTACGACAGACCAAGCAGTGAGCCACTCCTGCTTGGTCTTTTTGTATCCTTGTTCGAGGAGTGATTTTTCCATGTCGGGAAAGTGGGCGGCTCCGTAAAAGATGCCGAGATTTTTGTGGCCCTTTTTGATTTCGGCGCTGAGGACTTCGAGAGCTTTGGCGTTACGATCGGTGATGATGACGGAGGGATTGACGAGGCCGGCCATCGCTTCGTCTCCGCCAGCGAGGGCGTCGATGAGGAGGAGTTTGGCTTTGTCGGAATTCCCCGTCATGAGGGCGGTCATGAGCGAGAGGGTGGAGGGCTGGTTTTTGGGGTCAGCGTTTTGAGCAGCGTCGAGAGCGAAGCTTAGGAGGGATTCGTCGCGTTCTTTTTGGAGCTTTTGATATTCGGCCATGGTAAGATCGGCGTGGACGAAGTTTTTTGCGAGGTAATCGATTTCGCTTTTTTGGTCCGCGAGCTTTAGGAATGACGAAACGAGTTTGTAGGTGCTCGCGAGGACTGAACTCTTGGGTTTGAGGCCTTCGGCTTCTTGTTTTTTGATTTTGGCGATTTGGTCGCCCCCGATCATCTCAAAGAGGAGGCGGTCGTAGCTTTTGAAACGCTGATTGAGGTCGGCGAAGTAGGCCTTGTCAGCGATGTGGACGGCACCGAGGAGGGTGACTTTGATGTCATTTTTTTGGTAAGTGACGGCGGCGGGTTGGAGGAGGACTTTCTCTTTTGTGCGGTCGACGCGGATGAAATCGGTGGCTTTTTTTTCGGGAACAGGGATCTCCTTGGCAGCTGGCACGAGGGTAAGAGCAGCGATGATCAGGAGGGGGATTTTCATGAAATGAGCTTCCTTCAGATTGGAAGATGAGGCAATCGGAGAATGTGGGCGTTGCGGGGGAGGGTTTTTTGCTCTAGAAGTTTGGGCGAAACACATGTCGGCTGAATTACGTTACTGCGAAGATCTTTTCAATTACTCCCGCCGCGAGTCGCGGGTGGTTACGGTTGGGAATGTAATAATGGGGGGCGGGCATCCGGTAGTGGTGCAGTCGATGATCACTTCTGACACTCGGGATACGGACGCTTGTGTGGCGGAAGTCTTGCAGTTGGCCGAGGCGGGTTGCCAGTTGGTGCGGATTACCGCGCAGACGAAAAAGTATGCGGCGAACCTTGAGAACATCCGCGATGGGGTGCGGGCTGCAGGTTGTGAGGTTCCTTTGGTGGCCGATATTCATTTTAAGCCAGATGCGGCTTTCGAAGCGGCGAAGTGGGTCGAGAAGGTGCGGGTGAACCCAGGCAACTATGCGGATAAGAAGAAGTTTGAAATTCGGGAATACACCGATGAGCAATACGAGGAAGAGCTAGAGCGAATCCGTGAGGAATTTGGTCCCTTGGTGAGACTTTGTAAGGAGTTGAATCGAGCGATTCGGATCGGGACGAATCATGGTTCGCTTTCGGACCGGATCATGAATCGCTATGGCGATACTCCGCTGGGGATGGTGGAAAGTGCCTTGGAGTTTGCGCGGATTGCGCGGGAGGATGATTTTCATAACTTTGTTTTCTCTATGAAGGCCTCGAACCCGAAGGTCATGATTGAAGCTTATCGGCTTCTGGTGGCGCGTCTTGCGGAAGAGGGTTCCGATTGGAATTATCCACTTCACCTTGGGGTGACGGAAGCGGGTGATGGTGAAGACGGGCGAATTAAAAGTGCGATCGGGATTGGCAGTCTTTTGGCCGATGGCATCGGTGATACGATCCGAGTGAGTTTGACGGAAGATGCGGTTCACGAAGTGCCGGTGGCACAGGCTTTGGTGGAGGCGATTCCATCGGGTGGTTGTGAAACGGGCGTGCGTGCAAATTGGAATCCTTTCGAGTATGAGCGGCGCAAGTCGGAAGTGCAGGAAGTTGGAGGATTTAAGCTGGGTGGCACGGAGTTGATGCGTGTCTTTACCTCGCGCAAGAAGTGGGATGCGGTGGCTCACAAAATCGAGCAGATGGGTGACTTTAAGCCGGAGATCGTCATGGAAGATTCGGGCGTGATTGCTCTGGATCCGAAGGACAATGAGGCGATTGCGGAGGTGAATCAGGCTGAGTCTCCTCAGCTGGTGACGGTGGCCGATGGGATAGAGATGCCGATGATTGCGGCCTTCCGCTTGTTGGCGGCGAAGCTGGATGGCCGACATGCCATTCTATTGAAAGATGACTTGAGCCCTTCGACCGATGCGGCGGCGGATTTCTTGCCGACGCTTTTGCAGGCGTCGATGAATTTGGGATCGCTGATTTGTGATGGGATTGGAGATGCCATTATCGTGCAGGGAGAAGAAGCACCGGGGCAATCGCTCAGGCTTTCTTACAATATTCTCCAAGCGGCGGGTGCGCGGATTTTTAAGACGGACTATGTGGCGTGCCCGAGCTGCGGACGGACTTTGTTTAACTTACAAGAGACCACGCAGAAGATTCGGGAAGCGACGGGGCATCTTAAAGGAGTTCGCATTGCGGTGATGGGTTGCATTGTTAATGGGCCTGGTGAGATGGCGGACGCGGATTTCGGTTACGTGGGGGGAGCTCCGGGGAAAATTAATCTCTATGTCGGGAAGCAAGCGGTGAAGTTTAACATTCCGGAAGGTGAGGCGGTGGAGCGTCTTAAGGATTTGATTCAAGAGCATGGTCGTTGGATCGAAGCTCCGGAGAAGGTGGCGGAAGTTTAGAGTGATGAATGCGGTCGAAGCTCCGGTGAAGAAAAGTGAGACGAAGTCTCGCGAGAAGACGGATAAGCCGTGGCAAGTGGTGGTGCTGGATGATCCGGTGAATTTGATGGAATACGTCAGTCGGGTCCTGATTCAGATCTTTGGATTTTCGAAAGAAAAAGCACACACTTTAATGATCGCGGTGCACCAGCAAGGACGCGCGATCGTTTGGAATGGGGACCGGGAAAAAGGAGAGATGTATGTGAACCAACTTCATAGTGCGCAGCTCAATGCGACTCTTGAGAAAGCAGAATGACAATTGCTCCGACAGTATCTGGTGGGCTGAAGCTGATTCCTGAAGAGGATCAGGATTGGGTGGTGCTTTTGAAAATCGCGCACGATGGTGATGGTGATCTTGCGCAACATTTTGCAGGTCTCATGGATGAGGACTCGATGTGGGAAGACATCGTGGTTCCAGAATTGGAGAGCGAGTTTTCGACTCAACGGAAAAAGGTTCTCAAGGACGTGATGGAAGCTCGCGAGAGAAAGAGTGATGGCTTGATCATCGATCGCAAGGATGCAGAGATTTGGTATGGCGCGTTCAATCAGGCGCGCTTGGCGATGGAAGAGAAGTATCGCTTTGGACCGCGAGAATTTCGTGATTCAGATGATTTTGAGGATGAAGAGATGCGTTCGGCTTACTTCCGAAATGAATTTTACGGCACCGTGCAGTCACTCCTTTTGGAGTATGTCATGGTGGATGACTGAGGTGGGTTAGCTCTCAAAGAGCGTTCTAAGTTCTTCGACAACTTCCGCGACAGTGATCTCATCCATACAACGATGATCGAGGGGGCACTTGTTGAGAAGGCAGCCAGAGCAGGGGACGTGACGGCGGACGATGCGATGAATCCGGCCGAGGGGGCGTTTCCATTCGGGTTCATTGGGGCCGAATAGGACGACTGAAGGGGTGCCGACGAAGGAAGCATAGTGAGCGATCGAGCCGTCATTGGCGACAAGTCCATTGCAAGTGGCGAGGAAGTCGAGGAGGGCATCGTCTTCGGCTTGGGTGACAGATTTACCAAGTGCTTTTGCAAGAGAGCTGGCCGGGCCGGGTCTATCGGGCGAAGGGATGATGGCGATTTCACAGTGTTGTGAAATGTCCTTGGCGAGTTCGGTGAATCGTTCAAGAGGCCACTCGGCTGCGGGTCCGAAATCGGAGCCAGGGGCGATGGCGATTTGGAATTTTTCGGCAGTGGTGGGTCGAGGAGGGGTATTGAAATTGGAAGCTTGGAAGGGATTTGCGCCGAGTTTCTCGACGAAGAGGAGGTAGTGGTTTACTTGGTGCTCGATGGGCCCGATTTTGCGTTCAACTTCGACGGGGTCGGTGAGGTGTTTTGCGAGCTTTTCGGCTGGGTATCCTAATCTCTGATGAATCCCGTACTTGGCGAAGGCTTGGGCGCAAGGGCTGTCTTCCCAAGCGATGGCGGAGTCGAAAGGGATATTGGCTTCTTTGAGGAGGCGGACAATTTTGCGAACCGAATCACCTTCGTTGTGCTCGATGACTTGGTCGATACCGGCAACTTTTCGCCACATCGGAGCGGTGTCTTGATTGGCGAGAATGACGAGGGTGCCTTGAGGTCTAGCAGTGCGGATTGCGCGGACGGCGGGGATGCTGAAGCTAGCTTCCGAGACGGAGACGGGGGAGGCGATGGCGAGGTAGCCACCCTTCAAGTGAAGAGGTGGTCGGTCGGGAATGGGAGCGGCCTGTGGCATCTCGGGCATGCGCTGAGGCTAGTCATGGATTGGGTGAAAGTCACGTCAGAGAGACGGCACGTATCGTGGGGAAGCGATCGGGGCGGTGGAAGTTGGGCTTTCCTTCGCCAAGATCACCAGCGGTGAGGAAGATTTGCTTCGGTGATTTGACAATGAAAGTGGCATTAAGGGTCGTTTCTTTTCCGAAGCCGTAGTGAGTTTCGAGCCATGGCAGGGGGATGCTGGCCATCGCTTGCCAGGAATCCTTTTTTTGTTGGGCCGAGGTTACGACGTTCGGAACGGGAGTGGGTTCACCTTTGGCGGGGGTGCGGGCTTTGGAGAAAGCTGAGGTCCACCAAGAGCCGTTTGGGCCGAGGTTAAATTCGAGATAGCGGGAGCTCTCGGAAGATTTCAGGAAAAATTCGGCGACGTCATATTTCCAAAGTTCGGCTTGATACTTGGAGGTCAGGCTTTTGGGGTGGCAGAGGCCGGAGCTGTTTTCGTCGCTAGCGAGGAAGTGAAAGTGTGATTGGTCGACCCAAAAGAGGTAGCGAACTGGATTGGGGACCTTTTCGCCTGACCAGGCCCTTGAAATAAGGCTTCCGTGGGTTTGGAGGTCAGAGAATTCAGGGGGTTTTTCGGCAAAAACGACTGGGATGCTGTTCATAAAGTCAAAAAGATGAAAAAAAATGAACTTTCGCAAGCTGCGCGATAGGAATTCTCTCGCTTATCGTATGAAAATGTGAAACTTTCCCTTTGTTAACTAATCCCCATGAAGCCCATCGAATACGTCGGAGCCGCTCCGATGAAAAAAAAGCGTAGAAGTTCCCTCGGGGGCTGGCTTTTGGTTGCATTCGCTCTGGTGATTGGAGGAGTTTTCATTCGTCCGCTGATTCCTTACCTTCAGGCGCAGCAAAATTTGACATCTGATGCGAATGTTCGAGAGGCGATCCGCGATCTTCATGCGGACGGCGATTTTTATTCACTTTTAGGGGCGGCCGCCTTGGAGCGTTCCCAAAATGAGGTGAAGTATGATGGTTCTTATTTCAAGATTGATTTTCCAAATGGTGACATCGCTGCTGATCGAGGAAAGGCAGAGGATTTGATCGTGAGAGCATACCGGACAGTGGGAATTGACCTCCAAGTTGATCTTCACGAGGACATCAAAGCCAATTTTTACTCATATCCTCAGCTTTACCACGCGAAGGGGCCGGATACCAACATCGACCATCGTCGTGTGAAGAACTTGCAGCGCTTTTTTTACCGGAAAGGACAGGCGCTTGTCAAAACTCTCGATAGTGAGGATTACTCAGTCGGTGATATTGTGATTTGGAATCTTTTGGATGGTGGCAAGCACATCGGAATCGTGGTTCCAGGACCGGGTGCAAAAAAGACCGAGCCTTGGGTCGTTCACAACATCGGCAATGGTCCGGTTTGGGAGGATAAGCTTTTCGATTATCCAATCGATGGTCACTACCGCTACGAGAAGAAGTAGAGTAGCTCCTTTTTCAAATTTTTATCGCCCCCGCTTTCTGAGCTGGGGTTTTTTTATTGGGAGGCAGGTTGAAATTTGTTGGAGAGGTTGTCGTGAAGGCTTTGTTTTTTGTCTTCGGTGAGCTCGGTGAGATTAATGGCTTCTAAGAGTTGGTCGTCGGTGAGGTGACGAGCGCGGTCCTCGACTTGGGAGAAAGTCGGGGCTTGGTTGGGATTGTGAGTAGAGAGGGATTTGAAAAATTGAAGGGAAGACTCTGGGGAGATTTCCGGGCGTGCGCTGCGGGATGATGGAATGGCAGTGCTGGGGGCTTGAGGGTCGGCAGTCGGAGAGTTTGGGTGGAGTTCTCGAAAAGTAAGGATGGCCCCGATGATGAGGAGGATGAAGGCCAAGGTGATGGAGAGGGGGCGCATGGGGTTTTGAGAGAGAGCAGAGTATGCTTTTTCTCAAGACACGCGAAGAGAGATTTTCTTGGGCTGTTTTTTTCGAGCAGCCTTCTAGCGCTGAGTCATGGGAAGCGCGTTTTGGAGGTGCGCCAGGAGTTTGGCGTGTGCTTCGTCGAAGTCCTTTTGCTTGAGCGATCCTTTGTCGGAACGGTAGGTGAAGGAGTAGGCGACGGAGCGCTTATCGGCGGGCATTTTTTCGCCGCTGGGATCGTGGAATTGGTCAAAGCAAACCGCCGAGACAAGGAGGGGGTCCTTGTGTTTGGCGAGGGCTTTTTCGATCTCGGCGTTGCTGGTTTTGATGGGAAGCTCCATGGCAATGTCTCGGCTAGAGCCGGGGAATTGTGGGAGGGGTTCGACTTGGAACATGTCTTGGCGGATGCCGAGGATCTTCTTTTGGTCGAGTTCGGCGAGGTAGAGGGCCGACTTGAAGCCCAGCTCGCGAGCGCGGGAAGGGAGAACTTGAGCGAAGGTGCCGATGGGCTTGCCTTCGAGTTGAATGTCACCAGCAAGGAGGAAGCCTTCGCGAGCACGAGTCGTGAATTGGACGCTACGATTTCCAAGGGCTGCTTGGATCGCGGCTTTAAGGTCGTAGAGATCGAGCGTGCGGTTTTCTCCGCGGGTCCAGGAAAGGGGGCTGGCTTCTCCACCGAGGAGGAGGGCGACGGAATCGGCTTCGAGGTCGGTGGCTTTTCCTCCGCCGACGTTGCGGAATTGGCGGCCGGCTTCGAAGAAGCGGAGAGTTTTAGCTCCTTGGCGGAGGTTGTTTTCGGCGACCGCGAGGAGGCCGGGGGTGAGAGCGGGGCGGAGGATGGCGTGGTCTTCGCTGAGGGGGCGGGCAACTTTGACGAGGTCACCGTCTTGCAGCGGGCGGAGGGGGAGGCAGTCGCGGAGTTGGTTCTCGGCGATGAGTTTGATGGTCTGGGTCTCGTAGAAGCCGAGGGCGACGAGGTGTTTTTTGAAGTCGAGGAGGCGATCGTAGTCGAGATCGATGGCGCTCTCGTCCACGGCGGTGCCTCCGGTGCGGGAGGGGACGTTTTCGAGCCCGTGGGTGCGGGCGATTTCTTCGACGAGGTCGACGGAGCGTTCGAGGTCGGCACGCCAGCTGGGGATGGACCAAGTTTTGTTATCGGACGAGGTGAGGCCGAGGCGCTTCAGGATGGTTCCAGCATCTTCGAGTGAGATACTATGGTCCATGAGCTGGAGCATGCGGTCGACATCGAGTTCGACATTTGGAAGGGCAGTAGGAAGTTGGCCGGCGGTGATGGTTTTGGCGCTGGCTTCGCCACCCGCGATTTCGAGGATGAGAGCGGCGGCGAGAGCGGAGGCGGGGAGAACTTGATTCGGGTCAACTCCGCGCTCGAAGCGGTAGGAGGAATCCGAAGTGAGGAAGAGTCGGCGGGAAGTACGACGAATCTCGGAGGTAGTGAAGTAGGCGGACTCAAGGAGGATATCGGTGGTGGAGTCGGTGACGCCACTGTCGAGGCCACCCATCACGCCCGCAAGAGCGAGGGGAGTGCCGGACTGGTCAGAGATGACGCAGTCGATGTCTTTGAGATCGTAAGTTTCTTCGTCGAGCGCTTTGAATTTTTCACCCTCGCTTGCTTGGCGAATGCTGAGGGGAGAGGAGACTTTGGCCGCATCGAAGGCGTGGAGGGGTTGTCCGAGTTCGTGGAGGACGTAGTTGGTGATGTCGACGACGTTGTTGATGGGGCGGAGGCCGATTGCTTTGAGCTTTTTGGCGAGCCAATCGGGGCTGGGGGCGACTTTTACGCCTTTGATTGAGAGGACTGAGTAAAAGGGGCAGGTGGGGGAATCGACAGTGACGACGGAAGCGTCTTCGCCGGTGCTCGTTTCGTGAGTTTTGGTGACCGGTTTGGTCTCGGTGTGAAGGAGAGCGGCTAGTTCACGGGCGAGTCCGGAATGGGAGAGGAGGTCGGGGCGGTTCGGGGTGATTTCGACTTCGATCAAGGTATCGGAATCAAAGAGATCTCGCACCGGAGTGCCGGCTTTGAAATCTGGATCGAGGATGAGAAGGCCGTCTTCTTTATCGGTGAGGCCGATTTCCGATCCGGCGGCGAGCATGCCCTTGGATTCGACTCCGCGCATCTTGGTTTCGCCAATCTTGAAGCCGCCGGGGAGTTCGGCACCGGGGAGGCAGCAGGGGACCTTGTCGCCGACCTTGTAGTTGGTGGCCCCGCAAACGATTTGGCGGAGTTCGCCTTCTCCGGCATCGACTTTGGTGACCTTGAGGCGGTCGGCGTCGGGGTGCTGAGTGGCTTCTTTAATCTCAGCGACGACGATTCGCTCGCTCTTCACGCCCACTTCTTGAAGGCCCTCGATCTCAATCCCCGCAAAGGTGAGGAGGTCGCAAACTTCATCGAGAGTGCGGGTGCCGAAATCGAGGCGTTCTTTGAGCCAATTGAGCGAAACGTTCATGAGGGCTGGAGGAGAAGGGGTGGCGGGGGAATTTTCAATCGTAAATCGAGGAAAAGACCGTGGAATGGACAAATGAACGATTGCGGAATGAACAAATGACTTCGTTGAGGGGGGAGCTTACTTGCGATGCGGGTACAGAAAACCGCCGGAACTTTCGTGAGAAAATTCCGGCGGTTAAAAGAACATTGCTGATCGAGGCTCCACACTCGTGGAATCGAGGCAATTAGCTGTTCACCCTATATGAAAACTGGCGTTTAACCGCTGGTTTCGCATTAATAGACTCCTCACTTGGGAATTCGTTCGAAGTTTTGTGAACTTTTTTTCTAGAAGAACTTTGAGACGGTTTCTTTGCTCGGTGGTTGGGAGAGGAGGGAGCCGATGACCATGCCTCCAGCCCCGATGAACCACATGGCAGCGGCGGGGACGATGCCACCAAGGAGGAAGTATTCGCCTCCGAATCCGGACATGGTGAAGAAGGTGACCCAGCTAATAAAGACTCCGATGACGCAGGCGTAAGCCCCGGTTTTGGTGGCTCGTTTCCAATAGAGGGAGGCGATGACCAGAGGAGTAAGGGCGGCGAAGCCGGAGAAGCTCCAGATGGCGAGGTCGAAGACATTTTTCTTATAGAGGACGAGCGAGAGGATGTAGGTCAAGACGACGATGGCGACGATGAAAGCGCGGGCCATGAAGAGGATCTGCTTGTCGCTGTATTCCTTCTTGCTGTTGTGGAGGACGATGTCGTTGGTGAACATGGTGCCTAGGCAGAGGAACTGGGAGTCGAGCGAGGACATGATCGCGGCGAGGATGCCGGCGGTGACGAGCCCGACGATGACGGGGTTCTTGATCAGAACGGCGACCGTTTTGGCGAGGACGGCACCAGCAGGGGCTCCATTGAGTTGAGGAACTCCGGTGGCCCAGATGCCGATGAGAACACAGGGAACCCAGACGATGGCGATGCAAATGGGGTGGGCGACGACGGTGAGCTTGAAGCTTTTGGCGCTTTTGGCGGTGAGCCAGTGTTGGAAAAGGTGTGGGAACATGCCGACGCTGAGCGGGATGAACATGTAGGTGAGGAAGGTGAGTTGGCTGAAACCAACCTCTCCATCTACGGTGCGAACCTTGTGAGCATCGCTTGCTTTTTCCATTGCTGCGGCGACTCCGCCGAGTTCATTGGAGATCAGGTAGAAGGCGAGGATACCCATGATCATGAAGACGATGGTTTGGAAGGTATTGGCCCAAGCGGCGGCGCGTGATCCTCCGGCAAAGATATAGGTGAGGACGACACCGCAGATCACGATGCCGGTGAGCCAAGGTGGGATGGCTCCGTTTTCAAAAAAGTCGGGAAAGGCACCAGGGATTTCGCCCTTCGGGGTGACTTTGGTGACACTGACTCCGTAGATTGTTTTGGCCGCGCCGATGATTCCGATGAGGAGGTAGGGGATGACAAGGAGGACGAGGATGGGGAAGAGAAGGTAGCCGAAGGCTTTTGATTCAAAGCGGGCGCGGAAGTATTGGATCTGGGTGACGTAGCCGTAGCGCTTTCCGATGGCCCAAAGTTTCATGCCGATGAGGAGGAAGCAGGCGGCGTGGATGAGGCCGGAGGATGAGGCCATGAGTCCGTAGGTTCCGATGCCACCGCCAAAGGCCTTGCCGGTGGAGCCGACGAGGGCGAAGGCGGTCATGGTGGTGCCGAAGACCGACATGAGGAGCATGAAGGGGCCAATGGAATGACTTGCTACGAAGTAATCCTTCGAGGTGCCTCGGAAGAGGGTCTTTGAAAATAGCGCCAAGGTCAGGAGGAGACCGAGGTAGATGGCAATGACGACGACGGAGATCATTGGTCACCTCCTTTCGACGAATCGGTTCCGCCTTCGGCCCATTCTTCGAGCTCGGTAGGCCAGGCGACTTTCATCACGATGGCCCAGAAGCCAGCGGCGACGAGGGAGTAACAAGCGTGGTAGAAAAGTCCGACGGGCATGAAGCCGAAGACGAGGTTGGCATTATCCCAATTCCAGAAGTCCTGATGGAGGACGACGAGGATTAGGAAGACGATGAGGATGATCCCTTTCTTATTCATGTGTGTGAAATGACTTACCGACAGTGTCTCGAAAGCCTTTCAATGTGTCGATGAAATCCTAAGCTCGCTTTGTGAAGCCGACGACGAATCTTGCGACGAGCACCTCGCCCGATGGAGAAATCCTTTTGTTGCAGGAGCATGATGGGGAGTATTTTTTGAAGATCGGGGGGGTGCCCTTGATGAGCACAACGGCGGCTTCGTCTGAGCAGTTGATGGCGGAGTTGGCTTGTGAAAGGTCGGAGGAGCGGTCGAGGCGGGTTTTGATTGGGGGGCTGGGATTTGGTTTTACGCTGCGGAAGGTGCTGGAGTTGGTTTCGGACGATTCGGAAGTGGAGGTGGCGGAGTTGCTGCAGGAGATTATTGATTGGAATGGAGAGTATCTGCGGGAGGTGAATGGGGCGCTTTTGGATGATCCGAGAGTGACGGTGCTGAAGAAGGATGTTCTTAGGATCATGCAGAGTGGTGAGCGATACGACGCGATTCTGCTGGATGTTGATAATAGTCCGGATCCGTTGGTGCAGAAAGGGAATGGGCGGCTCTATCAGAAGCGGGGCTTAGAGATTGCGCGGGCGGCCTTGCGGCCACGGGGGAGGGTGGTGTATTGGTCAGCGCATGAGGACCCGGGCTTTGTGAAGTTGCTAAGGAAGGTGTTTTCGCGCGTGGAAGCGATTCCGGCAAAGGCTTATCCGAAGGCGAAGAGGTTCACGCATACTTTGTTTTTGGCGGAACGATAGCGGACGCAGAAAAGGGCGGGAAATAAAAAACCCGACACCGTCAACGACGGGCCGGGTTTCTCGGTTAAATTATCTCAACCAGAGTTTCCCTAGAGCGGGCTAGTGGTTTTAGAAGCAGTTTTGATTTCGGACTTACGCTTCTTGGTCATTTTAGCAATCTTCTCCTTATCGAAGGAGTCTGCGGTTGCCATGAGAAGAACAATTTGTCCGCGGTTTACGAAGGCTGCACTGACTTCATCCAACTTTTCGAGATCGGCACGCAATCTCTCGTTAGTTTGTGCTCATGTGCCGCCAGTGATGGCGATGTTGTAAGCTTCCTTAGGAGCGGGAATGTCTTTCTTACCGACGCGCTCGACCTTGAGGCCTGAGCCATCAAATGCCTTGCGGATGGTTCCGCGAGTCACCTTGACGTCGTCGCTCTTCGTGGTGACGAAGGCGGTCATTCCAGAGAGCATCACTTTGTCGATGCCTTCCATTTTCTTCAAAGCCAAACTGGCTTTGTTCGCAGCGCCTCACCCACCACCGCTGAAGGATACGCTGTATCCTACGATAGTTGATGCAGCGACCTCTTCCGTGGCGGTTGGCGCCGAGAAGGCGACCGGGGTCATTGCTCCAAAGGCACACAAGATGCCTAATCTAATTTTTGCATTCATAGCACCAAGAGAATAGCGTGTGAAATCGCTGCCGCAAGGGGAGTTTTTGCCTATTGTGTGACAAAAATGGGCAAAAAAGCGCCTCGGAGGAGGAAATCCCGCGAGGCGACAGTTTGTTTGGACCCGGTTTGAGGTTTTGGCAGTCCTTATTCAGCGTTGCGAGCGGCAGCAGCTGCTTCAGCGGTGGCGACTTGGCCTTCGCTCTGGAATCTCCAACGGACTTTGTTGCGCTTTGGCGCGGTGCGAGCCTTACGGATGGCGCGGGTAATGGTGCTTTCGTGAGCGCGGCGGCGGCGCATTTCTTCGAGGATGCCCTCGGTGTCGAGCTTGGTTTTCAAGCGCTTGAGGGCGCGGTCGACGCTTTCTCCATTTTTGAGTTCTACTCCACGAGTGTGTTTTTCCATAATAAAAATCCCCTGGGTCCAGCGGGGAGCGGGAAACTAGGAGGACGGCGGGGGGCCGTCAAGCGTGCATTTTGGTGATTTTCGGTCAATTATGCTACGGAAAAGCTGAAGGTTTGGAGGTCTAAAGCACTGCGCCGACAAAATTCACTGTTTCTGCCATCTGGCGAAGCCTTCCGGGTCGTCGATCTCCCAAGTGATCAGGAGGTTCCCCTTCACCCATTCACGAGTTATTGGGTTTTCGACACGTTCGATCCAAGGCAGGGCGGCTTCAGGATCCACTGCGCTTAGAACCATTGCGTATCTTTTTGTCATTTCGTCTCGGACTAGCGCAGAGCCATCGAACTCCTTCAGCCATTTGGCTGCGCCTTCCAGATCGGTCTGAGCAAACTTGGCCATGAACGACTCTTGGAGATTGAGGGTTTTCTCGGGTTCCTCGCCGCCTAGTGAGATGGCCCATTCGAGTGTTTCTTCTGAGCCGAGGTCTTCCAAGGGTTCAAGGATTGCCACGATCTCACTTGCTTCCAAATCGAGCGATTCTACCCGTGTCCTCGCGAGGCCTTTTTCTTCAAGAAGGGATGAGTAGATGATCGAAGAGATCAGTTGATCCCTGATTTCTGAGTTCTCTGGCTCATGGACGACCTCAAGTAAATCGGGGATTCCGCCCGATTCCAGCAAGACAACATTGTCTGAAAAGGGAAAAAGGTTCTCTTCCTTCCACGCTTCTAAATGTTTCGCGGGGTCTTGGCTCAATCTTACCTGTCGAAAGAGTCCCATGAAGCCTTTGCGTTCTTCGGGCGTAAGATTTGAGGCTTCTAACCACGCCAAGGCTTCGTTAGATGATTTTCGCGCGAGCGACATGAAGGCTTCAGGTCGATTTTCGGATCTTAAGACTAAGGACGGGTTGAGTTCGCTTTGCAAAAGTTTGAGTGTCCAAAGGAGCGAGGTCCGAGAATCAAATTGGATTGTATCATCTAGGCCGGGGGAGCTGGGATCGTTCTGCTCAATTCGCGTGATGAGGGTACTCAAGTCTTCCGCCGTGGCTTCGGGTATCAGAGCAAGTAGATCCAGAGCCCGCGAACGGGCCACTTTCTCAGTTCCAGATTCAAGGTACTGCTCCAGATCCGTCATCATTTTTTCCCGTTTTGCGAGAAGCTCGACAGGGGAGGTGACACGATGCTGGCTTCGCAGGGAAGTGGTCGGCTTTTCTGCACCGCTCTGTGCCAGTTGCTTTTGGAGATCTCGATGGTGGCTCCATTGCAGAATGAGGATGACTGCTCCGACAAGCGCGACGAGGATGTGTGGGAACAATTTCATCGATCTAATTTTCAGGCGACATGAACGGATCATTCTTATTATAGGCGAGACGAGCTCTCAATTCCGGGTCGGAAATTTCTGCTGTAATGCGCCGGGCGTCCTCAATTTTTCGCCACGACCTGAGGGCCTTCGCGGTGGCGAAGAGTTGGATGTCCCGGTCTTCTCCTGGTGGCAATGCCACAATTGTCTCTAAGGTGTCGTTGTATCGTTCAGCGGGTCCGTTGAATAATTCAGACCTGAGCGGAGATGAGAGGGCCTGCAATCGTTCCTCTCTGTTGGGAAGCTGTTTCAGGAGCCATCGGACTTTTTCGGAGTAGGTCATGTCATCTTGAGCCAAAATAATTGCACCCATTTTCTGCCCGATGTCCTCTTGGTTTTCTAGGGACTTCAGGAGTGCTGCGCTTCTCATGATGTCACCGGTGGCCTTGGTGTAGTCGAACCATGGATTGCCTACAGCCATCCCGAAGGGGCTTTGATCGCTCTCCACCTTTTCTAACACGCTGCGGAGTGGGCCTTCGTTTGCTTCATCGACTGCTAGCTTCATGGCGAGGGGAACCAGTACTTTGCCGCCGGCGATTTGTTCTTCGCGTCGGGTCTCTTCAGAGAAAAGTTTCACCGCGAGGTTAAGGTCTCTAATCGCTAAACCTCGGAGGAGGCTCGACAGAACTAAGGCTCGGTTCTTCCTTCCCGCAATTGTTCCGTCGTGAAAGTCGTTGAGGGATTTCTTTGATTGGAACCACGCGACGGCTGCGGCGGGATCATCAAGCGCCCAATTTTGAAGCTTTGTCTGGAAAAGGGAATCGAAGCGAGAGGTCTTGATGACTTCGTCGAGAAAGAGACCGGGGTCATCGGGAGATAGCGCGATCTCGGCTTGAGAGATCATTTCCTCAAGACGTTCTTTAAGATATAAAAGTGAGGGGGTTTTCTTAAGCTCGCTTCGTAGAAGGCGGAGGTCGCTGAGCGTCATCCGGCTTAGGTCATACTGAATCTTCCATGCTGCGAAGTGATGGTGGGTCAGAATTGATGAGAAATAGTTTCGGGAAAGATCCTTGGCATTTGAGATCCCTCCACCATTTTGGAAGAGTTGCCCCAATGTGATCTTCCGCGGGCTTCGTTGCTTTCGCTGCGAAATTTGGGTTTCGTGATTCTGGGTGAGGGTGGACTCCTTTTGCTTTTCTAGCTTGCTAGCAAGCTCTCGATTTCCCTGAGCGAGCTTCGCGGATGGGATGGCGAAGAGTGCGATGAGGAGAGCTAAAGCGAGGCCGTTTTTATGTTTAGGTTTCATTTTAAGCCGGATGGATGAGAGCTTTGCCTGCTTCGACTACAAATTTCGCGCGGGAGGTGGTAAGGCCGCCGGGCTTTTTGACTTCGTTAATTACTTTGTAGTCTGCGGTGTAGGTTTTTGGGGTGAATTCGCCAGAGCTGGTGATTTTTTCCGGAGTGCCGGCGTTTTGACCTAAGAGGGGGATGGTGGAGAGGGAGGCGGCCCTCGCGGCGAAGGGCTGAGGGGAGGTGATCGAACATATTTTGTGAAGAAGAGGACGAGGATGCACGTAGAAATAGGTGCTGTCATTTCTCAAAGTGACAAATCGTGCCGCTTGTTTCGTTTTCTAACAAAGGGATCATGGGCGCGAATGGGATCGACAGCTAGGTCCCTCAGCGTAATCCTTTCAACTGACTTTTAGCAAAGCCCCCAATCCAATGAAGTCGTCCCGATTTTTTTCTTCTGCCCTGCTTGCTGCGGGACTTTTTGCGTCATCACCGGCCCCTGCTGCGGAATTTGAGTTAGTAGGTCGAGAGATGAGTCGGCTTTTGCAAAGTGTCCATTACGCGCGATTGCCGTTTAACGAGGATTTGAGCGAGCGCTTCTTGGAGCTCTATTTGGATACGTTGGATGGTGATAAGACTTATTTTTTGGCTTCGGAAGTGGAAGACTTTAGGAGGCGATATTCGCGTAGTTTGCACGATCGTCTGAGTACGCGAACTTTCATGCCGATTGCGGAGGGGCTCTTTGAGGTTTATCGGACCCGCGTTACGGGAAGAGTTTCTTATGTGCGCCAGTTGCTGGAATTGGATCACTTTGATTTCACGAAAGATCGTAAGGTTCCCCGTGATCGGAGCGAGGTGGATTGGCCCGCAAATGGTTTGGCGATCCAGCAAGTGTGGCGGGACATGTTGGAGGACATGATTTTGACGGAAACGATCCGTCGGGAGCGTCTTCGTGCGCGCGCGATTGAGAAGGGAAAGCCAGATCCTTTCCGAGATGAGCCTTCGGTGAAAAAGACGGTGGCTTTGAAGTTTGATCGTCTTTTGAAAACGGTGGAGGGAACGACGAGAGAGGATGTCGCCAACTATTTCCTGAGCGCGGTTGCGAATGCTTATGATCCGCATAGTGAATACTATAGTGCGAATGAAATGGAGAAGTTTAAGATCGATGTGAGTAACGAGCTCGTCGGGATTGGAGCGCGCCTTTCGATGAATGACGAAGGGGAGACTGAGATTTACGGGATCGTGAACGGCGGGCCTGCGGATCGTCACGGGGAGCTCAAGTTAGGAGACCGAGTGATTGCGGTTTCCCCCAATAACAATGGGGAGTGGGTCGATATTTTGTTTAAGCCGATCGACAATGTGATTGAGCATATTTTAGGCAAGGAAGATGCGCCGGTTGGTTTGAGGGTGAGACGTAAGGTGAAAGTTGAGCCAGAGCCTGAAAATGGGGTCGAAGTCGAGGGGGGATTTCAAATTGAGGGCCAAGTTGAGATCAAAGAAGAGGATGAGATTGTGGAAATTGCGATCCCGCGCGGAGTGGTGGTGATGAAAGACGACTTGGCGACCGCGAAGATTTACGAATACGGGAGTGAGGATGAAATTGTCAGGCTCGGGGTGATCACAATTCCATCTTTCTATTTTGATTACGATAATGTGGGAAACCGGGTTTCAGTGGATGTGGAACGCCTGCTTCGGCGGTTGAAGAAGGAAAATATCGATGGTCTGGCTCTCGACCTTCGGGATAATGGTGGGGGGTCTCTTTCGGAGGTGCAGCGGCTTACGGGCTTTTTTATTCCTCGTGGTCCCGTAGTGCAGGTGAAATCGATCAATCAACAGGTTCGTTCCTTAAATTCTTTTCATCGCAAGCCGATTTATACGGGCCCTCTTGTCGTTTTGACAGATCGAGGGAGTGCCTCGGCGACGGAAATTTTGGCGGGTGCCTTGCAGGATTATAATCGGGCGGTGCTGGTTGGTTCTGCGACAACTTATGGAAAAGGGACGGTTCAGAAGGTGATGGATATTGCTGATTTTATGCCCGTTTTTTCCGACCGGGCGAGAGCAGGTTCGCTGAAGCTGACTTTCCAAAAATACTACCGAGTGTCGGGAAGTTCAGTGCAGATTAAGGGAGTGGTTCCAGATCTCATTTTGCCTGATTTGAATGATGCCTACGAAGTGGGTGAGGGTTTTCAGAAGTATGCGCTTCCTCATGATGTCATTCGTGCGAGTCGTGGGATCAATCCGAGTGATCGTGCCGATCTTCACATCGCTCAGCTCATGGAAAAAAGTCGTGAGCGAATCGGCAATGAGCAATATTTCAATTACCTCCGTGAAGACATCGAACGGGCAAAGGCTGAGATTGCAAAAAATGAATTGTCCTTAAACCGTCAGGATCGTCTCAGCCAACTTGAGGAAGATGAGGGACGTCGTCATTCTCGTAATGCGGAACGTCGAGCGCGCTTTGCCTTAGTTGAGGAAATGGATAAGAAAACCTTTCAGATCTATCGCCTGACCTTGGATGATCTCCAAAAGGATGAATTGTCTCTTCTGGATCTCAATGATCGTTCGGAAGACTACATTCGCCAAGCAGTTGATGAAGTGGCTGATCTAGAAAAGACGCTCAAATGGCCGAGCGGAATCGATTCAGTGAAGCGCGAGGGCTTGGCGGTCTTGCGCGACCTCGTCACCGCAGAAACGGCTGAAAACATTGTCGTGGTCGAAGACGAGAAAGAGGAAAAAGATGGAGAGTAGAGGTTTACTCTTCGGGGCGAGGGCAGCTTGCGGGCTCGAATTCTGGAGCGGTCCACTCTTGGCCCCACGCTTTTGATTCGCGGATGAGTTCTCCGAGGAGGGTCACGTTGAAGTCGCTCTTTTTGAGTTTTCCTGCGAGCCATTCGAGCAAGTCACCGTGAGCGGGAAGGGGGGCACTCAAGCCGAGGGAGGGAGTGAGGGGCTCCCCGAAGTGTCTCCGCCAGACTTCGTTGGCGAGAGAGCGGGCGAGAAGGTCCGGATTCAGTCGTTTGGAAAATTCTAAGCGATCTGCGGGTTCGTCCGAGCCTTCGGTGATTTCTTGTTTCGGATTAGCGGCCATGACGAGATAGGCTGGGAGGTCGTTTTCGCTTTGCAGAAGCGCTTCATTTAGGAGTCGAACTTGCTGACGGCGTGAAGCTTCATTTTTGTCGAGGTGTCGCTGGTAAAATTCCCGAAGGTCGTCGCTATTCTGATAGGCTTTCAGCAGAGAACGTCCGTCGAAGATCTGCCTGATGCCAATTGGAGTGAGCGCGTCGTTGTAAATTTGGACTTCATCGAGCGAGAGCCCTTTGCCCGCGAAAATGAGGGGCAGCTTTTGCGCGAGGACCGATTTCATGAGCTTGCTGGGAGCTTCGATGATCTCGATGGGAAGGCCGTTGAGGTAGATTTGAAACCCAGAAGCCTGGCGCGTGCCATCGTATGTGATGGCGACATGGGACCAGCGGTCAGGAGCGATGGCGGGAAATTTAGAAGTCACCGAGGCGGCCACTTGAGGCCAAAATCGTGTCCAGCGGGCTTGGAGCTTCGCGTCGGTGACGCGGAATTCAAAACCACGTTCGCGAGTTCCGATGGTGACGATTGGAGTGTCGCTCAAGGAATCGGCTCCCATCTTAATCCATGCGGAAATGGTGAAGCGATCTAGCTCACTTTCGATGGGAAGATCGGATAAGACGAGCTCGCTGTTTTCTTCAAAGAGGAGGCCTTCCCCATGAGCGCTGGCCTCGGAGATGAGATTGTTTCCGTCGGCTTTGACCACACTTTGGAATGCCAAGTTAGCGAGCCCTTGTCCTTCGAAAGAAAAGGCGGCAACGAGTCCGGGAAGGGTGGGGGCTTCTTCATCCAAGGCGAGCCAGTCGAGGTAATCTTGATCTGCTACGGGAGTTGCTTCCGATGCTGCTTTCAATTCTTCTTCTAAGGAGGCGATCTTTTGCGAGGCCTCGTCGCTGACTTTTACAAAGAGAGGTGGGAGGGCCTTGGGGAGGTGATCGTAAGGGGTCGTGAAAAGCTCAGCGAGTTTCGCATAGCGCTCGGTCGTCCAGTGTTCCGTGGGATGATCGTGGCAGCGGGCGCAGGCAATATTCATCCCTAGGAATTCTTGGGCCACCATCTCGGCTCGCCATTCTGGGGAGTCCTCGCCACGCCGTAGATACCCCGTGGAGATCGAGCGGGCTTGATCCTCCATCAAATCACCTGCGAGGAGATCAGGAATGGAAGCGGTGAACATGGCCTTCGGGACCTCGCGGGCTGTTTCCAACTCGGGGGATGTTTCCACGAAGTCATCGACCGAATTCCCCGCAACATTTCGGAGAGGAAGCCCAGCCCAATGAGGGTCGATCTCGCTGCCTTCCATCACCCATTTTTGCAAGAGAGCGGGGATTTCCACTTCTTCTTCATGTTGATGGAGGAGATTCCACCCTTCTAAGTTGTGGAGGGGGAGATCAGCGTGACAGGAAAGACAGTTTTCGATGAGCAGTGGACGGATATCCTTGGAGTAGGAGACCTTGGGTTCTGGTTCCTTTTGCTTGGTGGAGGAACTCGAAGAGTTGTCTTTGCACGCCCATAGGAAAAAGAGGGGGAGGTTGAGCCAGATCAAACGCACGTGCGCAGCTAAGGGTAATCGTGGCTTAAGGTCAATCCTACCCCTTAGGTCCTGATTCTAAGAGTGATTTAAGTGCTGATTGCCAAGGTGAAAGTGAATGAATTTTCTTCATGGGAATGATTGTCATTGCTCATTTATCAAACTAAAATATCCTCCGGTTGCCTCGCGCACCCCCAAAATTATGAAAAAACACCTCTGTTTATTTGCCGGACTAACGGCTCATACTCTTGCTGCTTCTTCAGCTGGAGATTACTTGAACTCTCTCTCTCTTTCGACTTCTCCAGGATCTCCTTGGGAAGTGACTGGAGCAGCAAGCGTCGGATTTTCCGAAGGAAACTCTGATAGCCTCGCTTATTCATTACAACTTCTCGGAACCTATGCAAATGGGGATAACGAGGGTGTGATCGGAGCGGATCTCCTTTACTCGGAGAGCAACGGAATCGCTTCTACGAACTCCTTCCGTCTTTTCGGTCAATACAACCGTCTTCACACGGATCGCTTCTACTCAACGATCAATGCCTCTTACCTCACCGATAACGTGGCTGCCCTCGACTACCGTATCGATGTTGGTCTCGGATTGGGTTACTACCTCATTAAGAGCGAGTCGACTTCTCTTACTTTCGAAGCTGGTCCTGGTTACGCTTGGGAAGATCAAGGTGGCATTAGCCGTGATTTCTTGACCGTTCGCTTTGCGGAGCGTTTTGAGCACCAGCTCAGCAACCGCTCGAAGCTCTGGCAGTCTGCCGTCTTCTCTCCAGAAGCGGATAACTTTAGTGACTACCTCCTCACTGCTGAGGTCGGAATCGATACTCTTCTTAGCGAGCAGTGGGCTCTCCGGACTTCCGTTCGTTACCAGTACGATAGCACTCCTGCAAATGGACAGCAGTCGGATGACACCACTCTTTTGATGGGACTTTCCTACGCGCTCGGTGGCTTCCCTGATCCTGAGGAAGAAGGTCGTCAGACTCTTCATCCTGCTGATGAGGGTCCTGAAGCGATTCAAATGGGATGGAGCACTTCAGCCGCTCTTGGTCTTGCTCTTGCAAAAGGAAATGCTGATAGCCTCACCATTTCACTTGCTGCAGACAGTGCTTACCGCGAAGAAAATCGCGAGCTCTTCCTCGCCGGTGCTTACACCTACGCGGAAGACTCTGGGAACACCAGTGCTGACGCTCTTCGTGCTTCGGTTCAGTTCAACCGCCTTCTCAATGATCGCGTTTACGTTGGAACTGGAATCGGATTCCTCCGTGATGACGTTGCAGATATCGCTTACCGCGTGACCCCTGCAGTGACTGTCGGTTACTATCTCATCAAGAATGACGAGATGACCCTCAGCGTTGAAGCCGGTCCTGGTTACACTTTTGAAGAAGTGGGCGGACTTGAAGACGATTACTTCTCTATCGTTGCAGCTGAGAAGTTCACTTGGGAGCTTAGCGACCGTATGACTCTGAAGCAGAGTCTCAGCGCAGTCTTCGATCCTGCGGACAGTGACAACTACACTCTCGTAGGTGACGTCTTCCTCGACACTGACATCACTAACAACCTCGCATGGCGCGTGGCTGCTGGATGGACTTACGATAACCAACCTGCTCTTGGGCAAGGTAAGGAAGACACCACTCTTACGACTGGTATTACCGTAAAGTTCTAAGAGTCACATCTCTTTTTCTCAGCCGCTCGGAGTTTTTCCGGGCGGCTTTTTTTTATGCCTTAGGAATCCAATTTTGCCAAAAAGTCCTCGGCCTTCTTCCGATGATTCTCTCGTTTTTCATCCGGCATTTTATCGAGAAGCCGGACCATCATGCTAAGGCGATATTGCTTTGCAAAGAAGTCGCGATGGTCCTCGATGAAGCTCCAGTAGAGTCCGTCCCAGACCTCGCACCAATCTCCCTTCGGGAAGTCGGACATTTTTCGTACGTAATTGGATCCTGAGATGTAGGGCTTGGTTGAAAAGACCCCGCCATCCGCGAACTGGGACATGCCGTAAACATTGGGCACCATGACCCAGTCGTAGGCATCGATGAAGAGCTCCATGAACCAGCGGTAAACGGCATCTGGATGAATACGGCAAAGGAGCATGAAGTTGCCAAGAATCATGAGGCGTTCGATGTGGTGGGTGTAGCCGTCTTCCAAAAGGGCATGGATGCAATGGTCGATGGGGTCGATCCCCGTGCTGCCATCGTAAAAGGCCGCAGGCATCTCGCGGGTAAAGCCCCAAAAGTTCTCCTTCCGCTCCATCGTGCCGTGGCGGAGGTAGATGATGCGCATGAATTCGCGCCAGCCAATGATTTGACGAATGAAGCCTTCCAAAGAATTGAGCGGGATGGCGGGGTTCTTTTCTGCAGCATCGAGAGCGGCTTCCACGACCTCATCCGGGGTGAGAAGTCCGATGTTGAGAGCGGGCGTGAGAACGGAATGGAACATGACGCGAACCCGAGTAGAGATCGCGTCTTCGTAAATGCCGAAGAGCTCGAAGCGTTCTTCAAAGAAGAGGTGCATCGCGTCCAGCGCTTCTTCGCGACTCGTTGGGTAGTTGAAGTTCTCTCGTGATCCGGGAGCGTCGGGGAAGCGGTCTGCCACCCACTTTTTAGCAGAAGCGACCTCAGGATTGGTGGCGGGGGAGAAAGGCTCAGGAACAGGTTGTTTCTTTGGGAGTTTTTTTCGATTCTCGGCATCGAAGGACCACTTGCCGCCGACGGGGGAGCCATCGGGTTCGAGTAAGAGTTTCATGCGCTTTCGCTGAGCCTCGTAAAAGGTCTTCATGAAGGGTTTCTTCATTTTTCTCATCACTTCCTCCATCCAAGGATCGGGAGTCAGGAACATGGGCGAGGGGAGGAGGGTGAGGGTAAGATTTCTCTTCTTGGCAAAGCGGCGAAGTCGACGTGCTAAAAGGTAATCGACGGGATCGACACAAATCAGCTCTTCACAATCTTGAGGGACATGATTGGCGAGGAGGAGATCGGTGCGGGTGGCCTTGTCGGGAAGGTCGATGAAGCTCAGCTCATTTTCACCCGCCCAGCGGATCATGGAAGCTCGGTGGAGAATGAGTTTTTTACTATGAAAGGCGAAAGGCTGCTCTTGGTCAGTGCCGAAGAAAAGAGGATCAGCCAAGAGGATGGCAGGGCGTCCTTTTTTTAGGGCGGGGTGCTTTTTGAAAAGCTGATGGGGGAAGATTAGGGCAAGCTCGCGCGGCATGAGCGAGTTTGGAACGGGATGTGAGAAAGGCAAGTGAGGGAGTGTCTGAGGCGCGCTGCTTCCCCTAGAATGAATCGAGATCATTGTTTGTGGCGAAATTGTCACCCATCTCATGGCTGTGATTGGCCTGAGGGATGCTTCATTTTAGGCGGCTTAGAAATTCACCATGAAAGATTCGAATATCGAAGACGCTCTTCCCGAGAATATGATTTGGGACCGCAAGGCTTTGGAACACTTGAGTAAGGATCTTAAGCGTTCGAAATCTCAACTCAGCGAGTTGATGGAGGAGGAGAAGATTCATCCTTCTTTCGACCCACTGCAGGTGAGAAATCTGATGCGTGCTGCTCTTCGAAAGGGGGAACATCCTGAAGGGATCATTTTAGGACGCCTTCAAATGGCTTCTTTCCGACACTTCGTGAGCCGTGGTTTTGGTGAAGAATCTGGAAGTAGCTTGCGGCAACATTTCTTCATGGGCTTAGAAGTCTTTGAAGATGTGCAGCCCACCCGCCTTGAGCTTTTGGTGGAAGATGAAAGCCATTCGGAAGAGGACGATGAGCCTCCTCACTCGCCACCAGTGGCGGCTTGAGGGCTTTGTTCTTCTTCAAGTGGTCTAGATTCTGTAAACTAGGACACTACAAATGACAGAATCCTTCATGTCTTTCTTGGCCCTGATTATTGCGCTGGTTGCTTTGATGAATTGGGCTGCTGGTAAGCGTTCAATTTTCGGACGTCCGATGGAAATTCGGACGGAGCCGTTTTGGGTGGCTTGTCGATGGTTAGGGGTGGGCTTCTATCTTTGTTCAACTTTCCAGAAGGAAGCCATTGTCGACGGTGGAGGGGTTGTTTCGCTGATTGTAGCTGTGATCTTTGCCGTTGGCTGTAGTCGCCGTTATGTGCCGGAACGCGTGATGTCGGATGATCAAAAATCGAAAGTTGATGATTCGATTGGAGTGACAGATTCTGTCAAAATATGAGCGAGGCTGAACCGTGGTTTTCTGTGAGGTGTTTGTTTTCACATTCATCGCAAGCTGATCCAGATGATGGAAATCTTTACGAAGAAAGAATCACTCTATGGAAAAGTGAGACTTGGGATGAAGCGTATCGCTTGGCGAAAGAAGAAGCTTTAAAATATGCTAGGGAGTCTGGGGCTGAATTTATCGAAGCGACAGATTCTTTTCATTTGTTTGGGAAAGACCAAGAGAGTGGCGCGGAAGTTTGGTCACTGATGAGGGGGAGCCAGCTCGATCCGGAGAATTATCGAGATTCTTTTCTTTGCACCAATCGTGAGCGTGCTCAAGAAGAGTAAGCGATAGGTGAAATTCCTAATATAGCGGGAATCAGAGGCTCTGCTTGATTGGTATCTCGCTGCGCGTTCTTTTTTCGAAGCGGCTGAGCTTTGTGAAGCCGGCTTCTTTGATGAGTTGGAGGCCTTTGTCGAAGTCGCGGGCGACTTCACCGGGGGCGTGGGCGTCGGAGGAGAGGGTGATGGGGATCTGGGCTTCGGCGGCGAGTTTTAGGAACTCGGCAGAGGGGTATTGCTCGGCGCAGGGTTTGTGGAAACCGGCGGTGTTGAGCTCGATGGCGACTTTGCTCTCGGCAATCGCTTCGATGACGGGATCGTAGAATCTTCTCAGGTCGCCTTTCGGAGTGTAGGCGAATTTTTTGATGAGGTCGGGGTGGCCGAGGAAGTCAAAGAGGCCGGATTGGGCCATGGCGGTGTATTCTTTCCAGTAGACGGTCCAGATTTCGTCGACGTCGGTTTCAGCCCAGCGGCCGAGCCATTTTGGGTTATCGAAGTCCCACTTGTCGCCGAGGTAGTGGATGGAGCCGATGAGGTAGTCCCAGTCGTAGGCGGCGGAGAGGTGGTTGATCCAACTTTGGCAGTCGGGGAGCCAATCGCACTCGAGTCCGGCGCGGATGGGGAGGTTTGGCCCGGCGTGTGAGCGGGCTCGCTCGATCCAGGCGAAGTATTCGGGGAGGTCTGCTTCGAGCATGCGCCAGTCGTCAAAGGGTTCGGGCGATTGGGGGGCGTGGTCGGAAATGCCGTATTCAGCGAGTCCGGAGGCGATTGCTTGGTCGATGTAGGCTTCCGGTTCACCTTGGGCATGATGGCAAAGCGGGGTATGGGTGTGATAATCTGCAAGCATGGTGGCTTTGGCGTTGTCGCCTGACGATTCTCTTACTAGATTCTTCGACAGGCGCAAAGCCTGACCTGTCATGTCTCAATTTTCCGAGCCGAATTCCTTCACTCAGCCACTTTTTGATCAACTGAAACGTCACCCGAAACGGATTGTCTTTCCGGAGGGTGAAGATGAGCGAATTCTCCGAGTCGCGGCGAAGTTCGTGGAGCTGGAGCTGGGAGTGCCGATTCTTTTGGGGAACCGGGAGAAGATTTTCGCGATGGCGGTGGAGCTGGGGATCTCGATGGAGTTTGTGCGGGTGATCGACCCGACCAAGTCTTCTGATTTTAAGCTCTTTTGTGATCGTCTGGACCGCATCGAGCGTTACCGAGGTCTGACCGGAGTTGATGTGGAAGAGGTGATTGCCAAGCCGCATTACTTTGCGGCGATGATGGTGCAGTATGGTCAGGCGGATGCCTGTCTCGGGGGAAATCAGATGGCGGCAGCGGGGGTTTTCCGCCCGCTTTTGCATCTCATTAAGCCTGACCCGAATGTGCCGCGCGTTTTTGCGGTGACGATTATGACTTCAGAGACTCTGCCAAACTTTGGTGAGGATGGGGTGCTCTTTCTTGCTGATACCGGTCTCATTCCAGATCCTAGCGTAGAGGATCTCGCAAGCATCGCGGCGGAGGCCGGAATGTTGGCGCATCACCATCTGGGCCGTCGGTCGCGGGTAGCGCTTTTGAGTCATTCGAACCACGGGAGTTCGCCAACCGAGGGGGCTTTAAAGATGAAGGCGGCGATGGCTTCGGCGCGTGAAAAAGTTTCGGTCGATGATTGCGACATCGATGGTGAAATTCAGGCAGACGTGGCCTTGAATCCAGCGTCAGCGAAGGTGAAGTTGCCGGATGTGGCGGCGAAGCCTCGTGCGGATGTTTTGGTTTTCCCTTCTCTCGATGCCGCGCACATTTCGATGAAGCTCCTCCGTCATATCGGCGGGGCCGAGAGTTACGGTCGCATCATTCGTGGGCTGACCCGGCCAGCGGGTCAGGTGCCCCGAACGGCGACGGAGGAGATGATTCTCGGGACAGCGGCGGCCCTGGGAGTGGAGGCGATTCAATATCGTCTCCTACACCCCCTCGGGTAGGTGGCTTTTTTAGAAGCTGGTGCTGAAGCCAATCCGCCAAGTGGGACCGGTGGCGATCGCGGTGGAGTTGACATCGCGGTAGACTGGAACCTCGACTGATCCGGACATCGCGAAGCGATCATTGATCTGCCAGACGAGGGAAGGACGCAGGCTAAGAGTCTTGGCGCCAGTGTTGGCGAGATCGATTCCTAGGTATTCATCCTTGGTGGTATAGCTTCCTTGGACTGCGAAGCCTGCGCTGAGGGACTCAGTGAGTGCGCGGCTCGCTCCTACTGTGAGGAAGTAGCTTTCGGCAGGTCTGAATCCTTGCGTGCTGGTTTCGAGTGGGAGGTTAATATTGACTTGGGTGTAAAGAGTCCAGTCGTTGACTTGGCGGGTGTAGCCAGCTCCGAGGAGAACTTGCCAAGCACCGGTGCCAAGCTGGAAGACAGACGGGATGCCTCCTCCGTTGATCACGGGTTGATCTCTTTCCTCGCCAGTGGGGGCGATGAATCCGAGATTCAAATTGAGGCCTGGAACTCCTGCGGGACGCCATGTTCCTGAGAGGGAGATGTCTGCAAGGCCGGAGATCTCTGCGATGTCCACGCCCGCATACTCGAAGGTGGCATCGAGAAATGGCAGGGTAGCTTGCACCACAAACTGGTCCGAAATCCGGTAGGCTCCGCTTAGGCTGTATCGCTGGAAGACGGTCTCAACATTGAAAGGGTTAGAGACCTTTTTGTCGCCCTCGTAGACGTCATTGCTGACACGGAGGGTGTAGTCGGCCGAGAAGCTGAAGCGGGAGTTGTTGTCATTGATCATTCCGCCAACTGACGGAGTGGTGAGTTTTCAGGCGTCTCATCCAAAGGCTTGATTAAGAAGCAGGGCGGAAAAGAGGGCGGTGGTGATTTGAAATTTCATGATATTTTTAGAGTTTGGTTTGGTCACAATGGGAGCGAACAGGGGCCTCTCCTGATGAGGAGATGCGAAAAGAAAAAGAGAGCTCAAGACCGAGGAATCCGGTCGAGCGGTATCAAAGAAGCATGACTCCAAGGCGCAAGAAAAGCGGGCAGGAGTAAGGCGGGGGAAGCGGAGGCGGGATGAAGGAGGATGCGAGGGAAGCTTGAACGAGAGAGGGGATTTTCAGCTGAGGAAGCGGAGCGAGTTCGGCTCCGACAAAAGGCTCAGGCTCGGATGATGGCGTCCAGAGAATGTCGCCGGGGTCGTAGGAGATTTTTTTGCAGCAGTCTTGATAGGGTGCTTCTTCCGGATCGGTGCTCAGGCAACTTTCGCAAATTTCCTGACAGCAGGAGGCTTCGTCATTGGCAGGAGCGGAGCATTTACAATCTGCGATGTAGAAGTCATGCGAGCTGCTGCAGTAGCCCAGCACGGGATGCTGGAAGGCAAGGATCAAGGCCATGATGGCGATGAATCCGGAGGCTGACAGTTTGCGGATCAAAGTTCTCTTATAAAAGAAGGCGGGATGTGTGATTTGGCAAGCTTGGAAAAAGTTGAGGGTTTTTTGGGAGACTCGGTTGGGGGTGGGTGGGGAGGACACTTTCTAAAGTGTTCTTCCGGGGGGATTCATGATCCAGTTGTCGATGCGGTCGACTTCGAGGATGAGTTGGAGGGCGATGAGGTGGTGGCCGAGCGGGGCGGTCCAACGTTCCGGAGAGCCGAGGGCGCGGTGGAGGCCGAGGGCCTGTTCATCGGGCATGATATGGTCGATGGTGCCGGCGATGGTGAGGATGCGTTGATCGCGGAGTTGCGGAGCGAGGCGCCCGGAATGGAGTCGGGTCATCTTGGCGGCGCGACGGAAGATTTCGTGATATTCTTCATCGCTGAAGATGCGGGTGACTTCTTTTGGGGGGTCTTTGCGAGCGTCGGCGACCCAGGAGAGGGAGTTTTGGAAGACGCCTGCCGAACCTGATTCGTAGAGCGAGATGAGGTTCGTCCCTCCGCTGACAAAGATGAGGGCATCCCAGCCAGGGTTCATGAGCGCTTCGGCGGGAAGGCCAAAGGTGCCGGCGCTGGTGCCCATGAGGACGCGTTTTCCGCGGAGCCAAGAGGGACGGGTTTGAGCGAGGTAGTCGAGCGCGACGCGGGTGGTGAAGGCTTGCTCGGCATAGTGGCGATCCATGTCTTCGGCGATGAGTTCGGCGGCGCTTTCGAGGGTGCCTTCCTCCGACATGATGGCGGGGAGTTTATTGCGGTAGAGGCTATCGGGCGGGAGTCCCACCATGACGTTCCAGCCGAGTTTGCGGAAGTTTTCGATGACTTTCTCTTCGGCCATCGAAAGGAGCATGATGGAGGTGTGGTAGAGGAGGAGGCCTTTCGGGGATTCAGTTTTCGCAGGGTAGAGGTCGAAGAAAGTTGAGCGGAATTTGTAGGCTGAGTAGAACCATTTCCGGTCTTCGGCATGGAGGTTGTTTTGGCTAGGTTCGAGCGGGCTGTCTCCAGCGAAGATGGAGGTGGGGAGGAAGCAGAGGCGGAGTTGGAAGATGCCGGGCTTCTTGTTTTCCTCACGTTTGCTAATGATCGCGAAATGCTCTCGGCCGTCGGGGCGAGGGCCATAGGTGACGACTTCGCCGTGGGGGACTTTGATGAACTGTGGGTCAAAGTGGCTTTTGTCTTTGATCTCGTTTGTGAAATCCGAGGGAAGCCACTGTGGCCAGTCGATCTTTCTTTTAGGGACGAGGCTATGCTTGGTGGCAGCTTCCTCGACGCGGACGGCGCATGAGGTGACGAGGAAGGGAAAGATGAGCCAGAGAAATCTCACGGACTCAGCTTAACATTCTCGGGGAGGAGTCCAATCACCTGTTTTTGACCGATGAAGAGTGAAGGGGGGAGAGGTGGCTTGTTATAAGCTTGTGATGAGTGGATTGCGTGATATTCATTTACTTCAAGACCATGAAAAACTCCTTTGTATTTTTAGCCCTCGTCAATTTTTCCGGTTTAGCGTCTGCGGCAACGACGATGATCAGCGCAAACGTTTATCAAGTTGACGCTGGAGTGACGTTCAACATTTCTAATTCGGGCGCATCGGACTATCTTTTTAGTTGGGCGGATGGAGGAACTAATTTCACGAATATCGCGGATGCGACCTTCATCCTGACCGCGGGGGAAACCTACAATTTTCTGAGAACAACCAGTGCTCACCCCTTTGTCATCACGGATGACACGCTCCCTGTGAGTGGATCTGACGGTTCATTTTCACGGACGACGACAGATGGTGCGGTGATTGATAACTCGACGCTCGCTCCGATTGCTGATTTTACCGCTGACCCAGCTCCAACGACCGATCAGATCGTGTGGGCGACCGGTGCCGGAAACTACTTTTATACCTGCCGCGTGACCGGTCACACGGGCATGACTGGTTCGATTCAGGTGATCCCAGAGCCAAGCTCAACTTTGCTTTCTTGTGTGGGGATTTTCTCCGCTCTTTTGCTGCGACGTTCGCGCCGGAGTTAGTCGGTGAGGAAGAAGGTGATCGTGGTGACGACACGGACGTCTTTTTCGATTTTGTAGGAGTCGGTGCTTTCGTTTCCGGCATCGCGGATGATGAAGCCTCCTTGGCGAGCGGCGCGGATGCCTCCGACTTCGACTTGGGCATTTGAGGCAAATTCGTTTGCGGCGATGCGGGCATTTTTGGCGGCCTCACGGAGCATGTCTGGTTTGATTTCGTTTAAGCCCGTGAAGCTGTAGGTGGGGGTCCGGTTGGTGATACTGATGCCTTCGGAAATGAGCTTGTTGATCACGCCACGGGCGGGCGCGATGGCGTGGACGTTCTGTGTTTCGATGCTGAGAGAGCCGTTTAAGAAGTGATCTTGGTCAATGAGAACCTGTTCCTCGTTGCGATACTGGCGGGTGCCGTATTCGATGATGCCGGGGGTGATTTCTTCATCGGTGAAGGCGTTTTCTTTGAGGAGTTTGATGAGGCGTAATTGGATCGCTTCGGCTTCTTGATAGAGTCGGGGCACCTCATCACGGCTTTTTCCAGCGACGGCAAATCCGATGGTCCAATTCGCCCGGTCCGCTTGGACGCGTCTTTCGGCGAGACCCTTTGCTTCAGCGGTATTGAGCGCGACTTTCGCGTTGTAGAGAGTTTTGGAGATAAAAAAGCCGCCGATGGCAATGCCAGCGGCGACGATGAGTCCAATGATGATGTTTTGGTAGTTCCGGAACTCGGTGGCCATAGTAAGGAAGCGATTCAGATGGGCTTTGTTGCCTAAATGAATCGGTCCTTTTTATGAATGGCCTCTAGCGGAGTCGCTCGAGGAGCCATGGGAGAAGGTTGCTGATGGCGACGCGCTCTTGTTCCATGGAGTCGCGGTGGCGGATCGTGACGGTGTCCTTTTGGGAGTCGTCATCATTGTTTTCGCCGCCTTGGCCGATGGTGTCGAAGTCGATCGCGATGCAGAAGGGGGTGCCGACTTCGTCTTGGCGACGGTAGCGGCGGCCGATGGCTGCAGTTTCATCGTAGAAGACATTCATGAAGGGCTGGAGGAGGGTTTTGACCTCTTGGGCTTTCTCGACGAGCTCGGGCTTGTTTTTAAGAAGCGGGAGAATGGCTGCTTTGATGGGGGCGATGGATGGCTTGAAGCGCATCACGGTGCGAACGTCGGGCTTGCCACCTTCTTTGGTGAGGTCTTCTTCGTCGTAAGCCTCGCAGATGAGGGCAAGGATGGTGCGGTCGCAACCAGCCGATGGCTCGACGACGTGCGGGATGAACTTTTCTTTGGTTTGCTCGTCGAAGTATTCGAGAGGCTTGCCGGAGTGTTCGTGATGTTTTCCGAGGTCGTAGTCGCCACGGTAGGCGACGCCCTCGAGTTCTTGCTGGCCGAAGGGGAAGTCATACTCGATGTCGTAGGTCTTCTTAGAGTAATGAGCGCGCTCACCATCGGGGATGTCGAGGACGTGGAGTTTCTCCTTATCGAGACCGATTTCGTCGTAGAAGGCGAGGCGGTTGGCGAGCCATTCGTCGGTGAGGCGGAGGCCGTCATCGGGATGGCAGAAATACTCGACTTCCATCTGCTCGAATTCGCGGGAGCGGAAGGTGAAGTTCCGTGGGTTGATCTCGTTGCGGAAGGATTTACCAATTTGGGCGATGCCAAAGGGGAGTTTGATGCGGTTTGAGTCGATGACGTTTTTGTATTGGACGAAGATGGACTGCGCGGTTTCCGGACGGAGGTAGGCGGTGGCATTTGGATCGTTTTCGTCAGCGGAGGCACCCATTTGGGTTTTGAACATGAGTTCGAAATCGCGGGGCTCGGTGAGTTCACATGCGTCGGTCGCTCCGGGAGTGCAGGAGGGTTTTTGTTTGCACTCTAAGGTGTCGAGGGAGTCGGCGCGAAAGCGGCCCTTGCAGGTTTTACAATCGACCATGGGGTCGGAGAATCCGCCGATGTGGCCAGAGGCGGTGAGGACGGCCTGGTGAGTAAGGATCGATCCATCGAGGCCGAGGATGTCGTCGCGTTCTTGGACGTTTTTACGCCACCAGAGTTCTTTGAGGTTTCTTTTCACCTCGGTTCCGAGGGGGCCGTAGTCCCAGCAACCGTTCAAGCCGCCGTAGATTTCGGCAGATTGAAAAATGAATCCTTTGCGTTTGCACAGGGAGACGATCTTCTCCATGCGGGCGGTATCGGTCTGGTCTTTGTTGGCCATGGTTCTAGGGGCGAGTGATTACCCTCGCGGGCCGCGAGGAAACAGGAGAAAAGCGCGAGGGGAAAGGCTTTTGGGGGATTTAAGGAGAGAAATATTGAGGGCTCAGAGTGATTTTAGGAGTGGGTCTGCGTCATTCACCCACTAATCGTTCTGTGATGCTCATGAAAAATGATTTCAAATTGACAGGGTGTCACTTGATCGATATTTAAGTTTTTCATGAAGGTAGATAATATTTTTCCCTTAAAGTTATCGATGGTAATGGCGACTGGATCATTCGTCCATGGGGCGACGATTGTTGATGGGGGGATGTATCGTGGGCTTACAGAAGCATTTGCGGCCTTTGATTTACGAGGTGATATCGGGCTCAATGGAAGGTCAATGCAAGGGAGCGCTGAGGTTATGGCTGTTTTGAGTCCTGGATGCCTTGTGATTAATACAGTCCAGGCGACTTTAAACTCAGCGACGTGGAGTGGCTCTGGGGTGTTTGTTAATCCGAGCACCCTTCAATCAGTGAATGTCGGGCTTGAGATCGTAACTGACCCAACGACATTCAGTATCATGACGACTCAGGCGCTTTCCTTGAGCGCCAACTCAACAGGCGGATTGGAATGGGAGCGCTCTAACCCACCGGCAATTCTGGGGGATATTAGTATTTTGAGTTTTTCTGGTTCATATACCCTGACGGGGCCGACGGAAACAGTGACTGGGACCTTCAGCCACATGGTCGGATCTTGGCAGGCGATCAGTGACGGCTTGCTGGAGCCTACAAATTTTCCCGAAGAAATTGAACTCAGTGGCAGTATTTCGACGATGTTTCCTGACAGTTTCCGATCAAACGATCTCGTTCTTGTTGATGATGTCGTTGATGGAATTGCTATTGATGTGAGCACTTTTGGGGTGAGGTCAGGTATGGGCGCTACTTTTGGAGACCGGTTTAGCGATGAATCAACAACCTTCTATTTAGTTCCAGAGCCAACAACTTCATTCTTCGTGGCTCTTGCTTCGACGACATTCTTGCGCCGAAAGCGGTCGAGGCGTGCGTAGGGGAGAGGGCGAAAAATAAAATTTAGGCGGGCAAATTTTTACCGGGGTGTAGTCTCCTGAAAAGTCCTTCCAAGTTTTGCCTCCCTCCAACGATCAGAATGAAGATTTCGTGCGCGTGTATTCGCGTTACGAGATGAATGTGCGCGCCTTTGTGACCTCGTTGCTTCCGAATTGGGAGGGGGTGGATGAGGTGATGCAGGAGGCGAGTCTGGTGATGTGGCGGAAGTTTGATCAATTTGATCCGGATCTGCCGGGTTCGAAGTTCCTTGATTGGGCTTTCATGATCGCTCGCTATGAAGTGCTGCGATACCGGAGGCGGAAGGCGGTCGATCGGCTGGTCTTTAGTGATGACGTTTATGAATTGCTGGCTTCGGAGGCGGAGGAGATGGCGGCGGAAACACATTCGGAGCAGCGGATGAAGGCGCTGCAGGCGTGCACCGCGAAGTTGGACTCAGGGCAGCGGGATTTAATCAGGACCGCTTATGCGGATGGGGTTTCGATTAAGGAGGCTGCGAAGACGGTGGGGAGAACTCCGACGGGGCTTTACAAAGCGTTGGCGCGGATTCGTCGGAATTTACGCCGATGCATCGATCTCAATATTTCTGAATCCAAGGCGAAAGGAAGCGTATGAAAGAGCATGCTGATTTAGTGGATGGGTATTGTTCCGGGTCGCTTTCCGATGAGGAATTTGCGCAGTTGGAAGAGGCTTTGCGGCGTGATCCTGAGTTGCGACGAGATCTTTTGGAGTCGCGCATGTTGGAGTCGGAGTTGAGGCAGTTTGCGCTCACTCTGGATCAGGAAGCAGCGCGGCCCGCGAATGTCACGAAGGCTTTCCTCGGCCTGCGGGCGGAGGTCTGGGCGATTGCGGCGACGATTGCTCTTTTGCTTTTGGTGACGAAGGCGGTTTGGCCCGAGAAGAAGGAGGTGGAGATTACAGATAGAGAAGAGGAAGAGGTGCGGGTGGATCTGGGAGTGGCGGTTTTGGCGCGGGAGGATAATGTGCGCTGGGCAAATGAGACCTCGCAGGTGGGTGACTCGATGCCTCCGGGAAAGTGGGATCTGGTTTCGGGGACGGTGGAGATTCAATTTTATAGCGGGGCCTCGGTGACCTTGCAGGCGCCGGCGGAGTTGGAGATCCTCTCGGAGAATGGGGGGATTCTGCACCGGGGGAGATTGCGGGCGGATGTTCCTCCGCATGCTTATGGATTTTCGATCAAGACGGCGGCGGTGGAGTTGGTGGATCTGGGGACGTCCTTTGGGATGAATGTGACGGATGATGCGGAGACTGAAATCCATGTTTTTGATGGTGAGGTGGAGTTGTTTGGGAAAGGGGCTCAGCCGACGATTGGGAAGGGCGATTTGTTGACGGCGGGGCAGGGGCGAGTTGTCAGGAGTTCGGGGGAGGAGTCGGCGCTTCAAGTGGACCCTTCTCTTTTTGAAGGAGCGATCCAACTCGATGAGAAGTCGTGGAAGGAGTATCAGAAATGGAGGCAGCTCGCCGCGCAGTGGGATCGAGATCCTCGCTTGATGGGGCGATATGATTTTGAAATGACGCGCGGGTCGCGGCGGGAGCTGAGTGCGGAATCGATGCTGATGGCTCCTGAAAAGTTGGAAGGAGTGATCATCGGCGCGGGGTGGAGTGAGGGGCGTTGGCCGAGGAAGATGGCTTTGGACTTCAAGCGTCCGAGTGATCGGGTGCGGGTGAATGTTCCGAGCAAGACCAAGTCGCTGACGATGATTGCGTCCCTGCGGATTGATGGGTTGGATAACTTTTATAATTCGATTTTACTGAGCGATGGCTGGAACCGGAAGGGGGCGCTGCATTGGCAGATTCTCCGAAATAAGAGCATCGAGCTTTCGGTGTATCACGGGGAGGGGGATTCTCCGGATTTTCAATCACGCGCGCCGTTTGTGCATGAAGCATCAGACCTAGGGCGCTGGATGCAGTTTGCGGTGACTTATGATGCGGACCGGGGAGTGGTGACTCATTATCAAAGTGGGGTCATGATTGGCGAAACTGAGATCGACTTTGAGGTTCCTTTGGAAATCGGGCCAGCCGAGATTGGCAATTGGACTCCGCCCGCGAAGCAAGCCCGCGAGATCCGAAATCTCAATGGGCGGATTGATGAAATTTTGGTGTTTAATGACGTCCTCGGGCCTGCCGAGATTTCTAGTTTCTACACCGGGTCGAAACTTGATTCGACTGCTCCTCGACCGAGCGAAAGCATCACGAAGATTGAGACTCCGACTCAGGTGACGCCCGGGAAATCGGCGTCGGTTTCGGTGAGTTATCGGGCGACGAAAGAACGTAAGATCGCGCTGAGTTTCACACTCGATATGCCGCCTTGGACCAGTTTTGGCTCGGCCGAAGTCCTAGTGCCTGCTGGGACGGATACGGTGGTGGTTGAGGTTCCGATCGATGCAGCGACTCCAGAGATGGAGCGTGCCTATAAGTTCGATGTCTCGATTGTTCCGGTGGAGGGGGGCTTTGAAGATCGGATCGATTTCTTGACGGAGAGCGGGATTGATAGCGTTGCGGAGTAGGCGTTTCATTTTTCTGAAACTTAGGCGGGCAATTTTTGCGGGGGGCGAAGTATCCCCATGTAAGCGGCCTTTTTTAAGGGTCGTCATCTCAACCTAAGTAAAAATGAATCAGCAATCCACCTTGAGCTATTTGATCTTCTGTTTCCTGCTGGGCTTCTGTCTTCCCTCCTCGATCGCGAATGCGGCTCACTTGGATTACAAGGCTCCCCCAGTGGATAATCCGATGAAGGGCTTGGTGCCGTATCCGAACAGCGTGTCTGATAATCGCTTCCCGCATAGTTTGGAATTTTTCTACATCGGTCTAAATGAAGTGCTCACCGGGCAGCTTCCCGGTGGTGATTATGTTTTCGATTGGTCGGCGGTTGAGGCGGGCCTCGAAGCGGCAAAGGCGCGTGGGAATCAGAGTGTGTTTCGGATCTTTTCTGAGTATCCGGGACAGGGGATTTCGATTCCTCAGTTCTTGGTCGATGGAGGTGTCACGGTCACAGAGTTAGCTTATGGAGACAAAAATGCCTTCACTCCAGATTACGAGAACGCGTCTCTGCGTGCGGCATTCCAAGCCACGATCGCAGATCTTGGAGCGGAGTATGATGGCGATGAGAGGGTTGCCTTTCTTGAGCTAGGTCTGCTTGGGGTTTGGGGTGAGTGGCACAACTTTGGAAATGATGCTTACGATGCCAGTGCGACGGTGCGGGGTGAATTACTTCAAGCCTACCAGACTGCTTTTTCGGACACCAAGCTTCTGACGAGGTATCCGCGTGGGGCGGGCGATGGGGCGGCGGCTAACTTCAATCTGCCTTTTGGCTACCACGATGACTCGTATACTTATACGACTTTGGGGCCGATCAATTGGCACTTCTGGCCAAGAGTGGTGGCGGCGGGGGCGCAAGAGAAATGGAAGACGCAGGCGGTTGGAGGGGAGCTTTTTCCTGAGCTGAATGGCTGCGTTTTTGAGGATGTTTGTGCTCATGACGGAAAGATCGCCACTGATTTTATCGAGACGGTTGAGACGACTCATGCCTCTTACATGCGTTTGGAAGGGGTTTTTCAAAGCGGGCTTTCTGAGCAGCGTCGCACGCGTGCCGAGGCGGCGGTTCGTAGAATGGCTTATGATCTGCATTTCGATGAGGCGACCATCACGCCTGCTGGGAGTGATCTTGCGGTGACTGCGGTGCTTGAGAATCGAGGAGTTGCTCCTTTCTATTACAACTGGCCGATAACGGTTGCTTTGCTCGATGCGGCTGGTGCGATGATTCAGGAATGGCCTGTGGCGTGGCAAATCGATGGCTTGCTTCCCGGTGATGAGCGGACTTTTAGCGGGACCTTTACCCCTGCCGTTGCCGCGCCAGCGGGAGCGCAGGTTGCGCTGCGTGTTGCGAATCCGATGGTGGGTGGTCGCCCGGTGAGGTTTTCTAACTTCAGCCAACAAGTTGAGGGGGATGCTTGGATGATCCTTGGTGGAGCGGATGGGGCAGCGCCGGTTGGGGCTCCACCGAAGGTTCTCTTCATCCGTGGTGGGGTAGGGACGGTCGGTTTTGTGGAAGGTGGCTCAGATGAGCAAGGGGCCGATGCTTTTGACTATCGGACTGAGAATGGCAATCACAGTTGGGGTGAGTTGAACTCGGTGCTGGTTGCGGAGGGGTTCGAGGTTGAGCAGCTTGCGGAAAATCCTGTGGTGGGGCTGGTTCCTACTCCGGTTCCTTTGGATACCCTCAATCTCGATCTTTACTCGGTGATCGTCTTTGGTTCTAACAATGCTGAATACACAACGGCTCAGATCGATGCCTTCATGGATTATATTGAAGATGGGGGCTCGGCGGTCTTCGTCTCTGATGCCAACTTTGGACAGGATTGGGGTGATGCTCCGAGTTCGGATCAGCAGTTTTTAAGTCGGTTCGGCATGACGATGAATCAGGATAACGGAACCTACGGGGTTCGTCGTACTGATGAGTTTGTTGTTCCAAATCACCCTATTCTGAATGGGGTGGATGAATTCGATGGTGAAGGTGTCTCGCCAATCACCCGGGGCACGCCGCCAGCCGGGGTTACGAGCACCTTGATCACGGGCGCGCGCTTTAATGTGGGTCGAAATACGGGAGCGGCGAAAGGTCCGGAGGAGCCTGCGGGAGCCACTGATGGGACGCTCGTGGTGGCGAGCTTCGGGATGGGTCGGGTTGCGGGTCACTTTGATCGGAATACCTTCTTCAACGAGAATGGAGCGGGCACGAATATCAACCGCAAGGATAACGAGGTTTACACTCGTAACCTCTTTAACTGGCTCGCGGGGAATTCGACGGTGACGACGAACTTCGCGCCGCGTGGGCATTTTCCGAATCTCCTCCCGGGGACGACGGTGCTTGAGGGGACGAGTTTCGCGACGGAGGTGGTCGCGAAAGATCCTGACGGGGCGGTTGCTTCGGTGGCTCTGACGGTTGATGGGACTTTGATCGCGACTGACACCACGGCGCCTTATGAATTTCAGGTGCCGGGAATGCTGCCGGGGAATCGTGCGCTCACTGCGACCGTTACGGATGATCTCGGAGCGACCACCGAGGTTGTTCTTGGCTTGGCCGTGATCGATGGTGCGGACCTCGAGCAAGCGCTGGATCGCACGAGCTGGGTGCTTTCATCATCGATCAACGAGGTGGAGTTGGGGAACGCGATCGACGGAGATTTGACCTCGCGCTGGGCGACGAGAAATCAAGTTCAGGAGGCGGGGCAAAAGTTCGGCATCGACTTCGGTCAGCGGGAGATTTTCAAAAGGATCGTGCTCGAGACTCCGGGAAATGCGAGTGACTACCCGAGAGCTTATACCGTGAGAGGATCGGACGATGGGGTCAATTTTACTGATATCATCTCTGGGGTCGGCGACAATGAGACTACGGAAATCACTTTCGCTGAGCCGGTGACCTACCGCTATGTCGAGATCGAGCAGACCTCGAATCCGGGAATTGGAAATTGGTGGTCGATTGATGAGATTAATATTTTTCAACCAGCGGGCGGTGACACCTTGCCGCTTGGGTCTTGGTTGCAGTTCTACTACGGGGATACGCCGCCGATCCTCTTGTCCGATGACGATGGGGACGGCCTTACCCTACTTGAAGAATACGCCTATAACACCGATCCTTTCGCCGCTTCGGGTGGCCCAAGCGTGACGACTGAGATTGACCCCAGTGATCAGGGGCAGTTTGTCGACCTGACTTTTCGTCGGTGGAAAATCGCGGCGACGAGTGGAGTTGATTACGAAGTGCAAGCGAGTGGCGACCTCATTGCCTGGGATTCCACGGGGCTTGATCTAAGGTTTCCATTCGCGCCGACCTCGAACGGTGATGGGACTGAAACGGTCATCGCTCGGGTGAAGTTCGCCCAAAGCGTGGAGCGAGGATTTGTCCGCTTACAACTGGCGGAGAAGTAGTTTTGGCCACACCAAGCAGTTGCCTTTCTCGATTCTTCGGGAATAATCCGTCTGCAGGAGGTTCTCACCTCTCGAAATCACTATGAAAGGAATACTAATCGGAGTCGGAGTTGTGGGAGCCTATGTGGCCTTGCAAATGTGGATCTTGCCTATGATGGGCATTCAGACCTGAGCGAGCAAATCAATGTCCTCAGGTGGAGGATGACCAAAGACGAGCACGACACTTCCGGTCGGAAGTGATGAAAAGGCTGAGAAAGATCAGGAAAAGGAAGAGAACCCTTAATCGAAGGAAGGTCCATGTGCACTCTGACTTGGAGGCGCGATCCGTCGATTGGACTGGAAGTTTATTTTAATCGGGACGAGCTAAAGACGCGTCCGGTTGCTGATCCTCCTTCTCGTTTTGAGATGGGGGATTTTGCGTTTTTAAGTCCTCGTGATCCGAAGGGGTCGGGGACGTGGATGTTGGCGAATGATCGAGGGATGGTGCTTTGTTTGCTCAATAAGTGGGAGTTGGAGGGGAGGGAGATTGAGAATCCAAGGAGTCGTGGGCGATTGGTGTGGAGTTTGGCGAAGCTGAGTTCGGTGGATGAGGTGGAGGAGAGCTTGGGGGAATTGGCAAGTTATCAGGCGTTTACTTTGGTGGCCTTTTCTTCGCGAGGTGACCGCTGTTGGGAGTGGGATGGGAAGACTTTGGGGAGCAAAGAAGTTCCCGATTTTTTGACTTCGTCGTCTTATCAATTCAAGGAGGTTAGGAAGGCGCGGGAAGGGTGCTTTTTGAGAGGGAAAGTGGGGGAGGAATTGCATGGCTCCTTGGGAGAGGAGTCATCGGCATATACGGTGAGGATGAATCGGCCGGATGCGCAGACGTGGAGCCGTTCGAGGCTGCGAGTGGGGGAAAAGATTAGGTGGGAGTATTTGGCGGAGCAGCCGGATTTGTGTGGAGACGCGGAGGTTTTTGTGAGCGAATTGCCCTTGCGATGACTTATCGAACACGATGTCTTTTATATTCGCGATGGCAGCGTTTGCGCCGTTGGGAATTCTGGCCGGTGTGGGCGGTGTATCCTCCGGTGCTGGTGTCGTGGTTGTGGCATGGGATTCGGCTGCGAGGGCTGACCTTGTGGACGAATTGTAATCCTGCGATGGAGGCGAGCGGGATGGCGATGGAGGCGAAGGGTGATATTTTGGATTCCTTTGAAGGGGAAGAGGGCCGAGTGAGGATTGCGAAGTATCTGCGAGTTGAAGATGGGGCGGAGGGGGCTTTTGAGGAGGTGAAGGGTTTTCTTGAGGCTGAGAGTTTGGATTATCCGGTGGTTTTGAAGCCGGACTTTGGCCAGCGGGGACAAGGGGTGGAAATTGTGAGGAACGAGGCGGCGGCGCGGCGCTGGATTGGGAATTGTGAGGAGGGGTTTTTGGTGCAGGAGGTGATTGGGGGAATTGAGTTTGGGATTCACTGGGCGAAGTTTCCTGATGAGGAACACGGGGAGATCGCGTCGATCTGTGGGAAGCATCCGCAGTCGGTGAGGGGAGATGGTGAGAGGTCGTTGGAGCGACTTATCTTAGAGGACGAGCGGGCGGTTTTGATGGCGAGATACTATCTGAAGAAATATGCCGATTCGTTGGCGAGGATTTTAGAGGATGGTGAGGAGTTTGTGCTCGCGCCGATTGGGACGCATTCGCGGGGTGCGGTTTTTACGGATGAGCGGAGCTTGGTGACTGAGGAGCTGAGAGAGGTCTTTGATGAGTTGGGGGCGAGGTTTCCGGGTTTCAACTTTGGGCGCTATGATGTGAAGGTGCCATCGGTCGAGGATTTGCAGGCGGGGCGTAATCTTGTGGTGCTAGAGCTCAATGGAGTGATGGGTGAGCCGGCGCATATTTATCAGCCGGGATATCCTTGGTGGAAGGGGATGCGAGATCTCGGTAGGCATTTTAAGAAGGCGGCGGAGATTGGGGCGGCCTGGCGAGCGAAGGGGGTGAAAGCACCCGAGGCGGGAGACTTGCTTGATCTCATCCGGAAACATTGCGAAAAGGACTACCTTGAAGTTGATGAATTCTAAGGAGCCAGCGGAGCAATTTGCGGACGTGCGAAGGTATGTGCCGTTTTTGGCGAAGCATGAAGGGGTGGCGCTGTTTTTGGAGAGGGTGCTTGGCTATCCCAAGATTCGGAGGGCTTTTGCGGAGGCAGTGGGTGATGACAATCCGATGGTGGGGGTGGCGAAACGCTTGGAGTTGAAAATTCGCATGATTGGCTTGGAGGAAAAGGTTCCTAAGAGTGGGCCGGTGGTGGTGGTGTGTAATCATTCGCATGGTGGGGCTGATGCGCTGGCTTTGATGGCGGCGATGACGAAGATTCGGCCAGCTTTCAAAGCTTTGGCGAATCGGGAGACAACTCTTTTGGAAGGACTGGATCCGTTTGTTTTTCCGGTTTCGATTTTGGACTCAGATCAGGCGGCGGAGAATGTCGCGAGTCTCCGAGCGATGTTCAAGCATGTGCGGAAGGGGGGGGCGTTGGGGATCTTTCCAGCGGGGCGAGTGGCATGGTGGCAGGGAGATCGGATGCGTGATCCGGTATGGAGTGAACAGGTGGTAAAGTTGCTACAGCGGATGAATGCGACGGTGGTTCCACTGTGGTTTTTTGGGAATCCACCTCCTGCGATTACTTTTCTTTCGCGTCTTTCGGGTTTTGTGAGGATGGCCTTGATTCCGACGGGATTGGCGAAAATGAAAGGGAAAGAAATTGTTGGGCGTGCCGGTGATCCCTTTGAGAGTGAGGAATTGAAGGCGATGGGAGAGGAGGCAGGGCCTTGGTTGAGGAGGCGTTTGGAATTGCTCTCAGATTTGGGGAATTAGTTCGACCCTTTGCGCCTCCTAATACAAAATTTCAGATAAATGGAGAGTCTCATTCGCGCTAACTTGCATTTCCTCGATCAGGCTGGGCGCCTGCTCACTGGCTTAGAAGATCATGATTACGCTGATCCCGATGGGAAGGTTTTCGAATCTTCTCTGGGGCAACATCTCCGGCATTGTCTGGATCATTATGCTTCTTATTTGCGGGGGCTGCCCTTGCTTAAGATCGACTACGATCATCGGGAACGAGATCCTGATTTGGAATGCTCGACGGAATGCGCGCTCAGCGAGCTGACTCGTCTTCGAGATGGTTTGTTAAAATCGGCCGAGCTTGATTCGAGGACGGAAGTGTTGGTTCAAATGGACTGTGGAGGAGCGGACCAAGGGTGGCATCAGTCGACCCTTGGGCGGGAGCTTCAGTTTTTAGTGAGTCATACGGTGCATCACTTTGCGATGATGAATGGGATGTGTCGTGAGCGCGGGATTTCGATGGAAGAGGGCTTTGGAATCGCGCCTTCAACCTTGCGTCACCGTCAGTTGGCGAGTATCGACTAGATTAATTTTGGCACTATTTCTTTCGATGAACTCAACTTCACCAAAGCGACTAGCCTTGCTTGTGAAATAACCAAGACAATGATGATTGAGAATTCACTAGAAGAAATTGCTGAAGAGATTTCAGCTGCGGAACTCCTCGAGGATATTGCCGGACTGGACTCAGGTCCGCTGGCGCAGCAAGGGCCCTTTGATGTCTATTTGGCACCGGCGGGGGCAATTCCCAATGTGCTCCTTGAGATTGGTCGCCTCCGTGAGGTGACCTTTCGGGCGGTCGGAGTGGGGGTTGGAAAAGCGCGAGATCTGGATCACTACGACGAATATTACTCGCACCTTTTTCTATGGGATCGAGAGAAGCATCGTGTTGCTGGGGGATACCGGATTGCCCGGACGGACCTTGTTTTTGCGGAGCATGGTTTCAAGGGGCTTTATACCGGATCGCTGTGTGAGTGCGATCAGCCCTTGCTTGATTATTTGAATCCAGCATTGGAGTTAGGTCGCTCGTGGGTGCGTCCAGACTACCAACGGTCTCTTCATCCTTTGCTGGGCTTGTGGAAGGGGATAGGACATTTCGTGGCTCGTTATCCTCGCTATCATAAGCTCTTCGGGGCGGTGACGATCAGTGACGATTACACTTCGATCTCGCAGGATATGATTGTGCGCTTTCTGCGTCGGACGAAAACGGACGGGAAATGGAGTGCAGCGATGCGTGCCTTGTTGCCCTTTAAGAATCATGCGGAGGATCGTAGTCGTGGGCTTACAAGTATTGAGGAAGTTTCGGCTGAAGTGGCAAGCCATGAGTCGGATGGGAAAGGGGTTCCGGTGCTGCTTCGGCAGTATTTTAAGCTCAATGCGAGTTTGTTAGACTTTGCCTATGACCCGAAGTTTGGGGATTGCTTAGATGCGATCGTTTTGGTTGATCTGAGGGAGGCACCGCAAATGTTGCTTAAAAAGTACATGGGGAAAGAGGGGCAGGCTCGCTTTGCGGCGGAGATGAGGGACTAAAAAAGCCACCCCCGCGTTTGCTGCGGAGATGGCTTTTTGAAAGGTTAAGATAGGGGAGGGGCTATTTAGTAGCCTTCTCCTTTTTCTCGATCTCTTGCTTCTTTTTCTCGAGTTCCTTTTTGAGTTTTTCAGTTTCTTCGTGCTTCTTCATGAGCTCTTGAGCTTTTTCTTCGGCTTTCTTGCGAAGTTCTTCGAGCTTCTTGCTTTCTTCCATCGCGTGCTTGCGGTGTGCCTCTTGCTTGGCTTTGGCTTCTTCGTGACGCTTTTTGGCTTCGGCCTTCATTTTTGCGGCTTCTTTTTCAGCAGCCTCTTTGGCTTTCTTTAATTGAGCAGCCTTGGCTTCGTCTCTTTCTTTCTGAACCATTTTCAGGAGTTCCGCTTTTTCTTTTTCCATCTTTTCGCGGTGTACGGCTTGGGCCTTTTTGAGAGCGACTTGATGGGCTTCGTGATTCTTTTGCTGAGCCTGGTGCTCTTTTAAGAGGTGAGCTTTCGCTTCTTGGAGAGATTTCAGCTCTTTCTTGGCCTCGTCGATGACATGTTCGAGCTCATCGACCATTTTTTCGATATTCTGACACTTGCAATCATTTCCGCAGGCGTCGCACTTTTCGTTATCCTTAGCAGCATTTTTGTCTCCCTCGCATGGCTTGTCGCATTTCTTATCGGCAGGAGCAGGCTTCTTGTCGGCTTTTGCAGGCTTGTCTGCTTTTGCAGGCTTGTCTGCTTTGGCTGGCTTGTCTGCTTTTGCGGGCTTGTCTGCTTTTGCGGGCTTGTCTGCTTTTGCGGGCTTGTCTGCTTTTGCGGGCTTGTCGGCTTTGGCTGGCTTTTCAGCTTTTGCAGGTTTGTCAGCTTTTGCGGGCTTGTCAGCTTTTGCGGGCTTAGCATTTTTGTCTGCTGACTCTGAAAGCTTGGTGGCCATCAAAGGCTGGGGCTTCGCGGGATCCTTGACGGCACGGGGGGCCACCTCTTTGGCAGGGGCTTGGTCCTTTTTGGGCTGCTCTTTCTCCGTGTGGGCATTCTTGTCCTCTTTTTTTGGCTGCGCTTTTTTATCAGCAGCAGGCTCGTTGGCCTCTTCTTTAGGATGAGGGGCAGTCTGGTGGCTCAAGGCTGCTCGCATGATGCGGGCGGCTTCTTTACCGGTGATCTTTTTGGTTGAGACGAGTTCGTCGAGGATGGGCTTGAGGGAGTCTCTCCGTTTTTTTTGGGTCGCTCTATCTGCGGGCTGCTTCCGAGCGTTTCTACCGCCACGCTTTTTAATTTCAGCGTATTTTTGGTTCGCTTGGTCACGAGTGATGTCGCCACGTTTTACGGCTGCTTCGATTCGTTTTTTGAGTTGCTCAGGGACCGCTTGCTCAGTTTTTTCTTTGGCCCCGTGATTGGGATGTTGGGCCTCAGCGGCGAACCCGGAGGATGCCAGAAGGGCGGTGGATGTAAGGGTGAGGATGAATTTTTTCATGCAGGTTTTATTTACCACTTAATCGGACGATGTCCAGAAGTTGGGAGCAAATCTCGCTTCTAAAATCGAGAGGTTTAAGATAAAGAAATGTGTGATTGTTTTGTGGCTTGGGGCGGAGATCTTGTTGATTTGCTTCCTTTCGAGGGCTTGTGAATTTGTCCTCATCCATCAGATGACGGATGAAATTCATTTGCAGAATTATCGAGTGAGGGTGAATTCGCGCGCGCCATTAGGGATGATTTGGATCGAGAGCTTTTGGAGATCTTTGGGAGTGATTTTCAGGTAGGTTTCTTCTTCGTTACCTAAATCCTCAATCAGGTTTTCTTGTCGGCTGGCGCATTTAAGTGTTTCTGCCCAGTAGGAAGGTGAAGATGATTGAAGGGGCTTCCATTTTAGGATCGGGAGCCTAGCGCGCTCCAGTTCGTCTGCGGTGATGAGGTCTGTGAGAAAGGACTCGAATACTTCGATCATTGCTTTTCTCACTTGAGGAACCTGTTCGACGGAGGTGGGAACGGTGGCGCTGAAGTGGTTGAGGTCGCCAAGATGATCATGCTTGGTGAAGGTGACATTTGGAGCATAGGACAAGCCGAGTTTTTCTCGAATGTGGGTTCTCACTCTGTTTTTGAAGACGTCTTTTAGAAGGGTGAGTTGTGCTTTCAGAATCGAAGAATTTTTTACTCCGGGAGTATGAAAGAGGAAGGAGACAAAGGCCCGTGACCCTTCTTGGCCGATTTTTGGTAGCTCCTGTGGTGATGCGGTAAAGAAGGCGAGTGGGTTTTTCAATGGAGGGAAATTTAGGTCCCTTGGGGGAAGGCGGCCGAAGGTTTCTTGAATGGTATCGACGACGTCATCGACTTCAAAATCGCCAGTGAGAGTGAGTTCTAGGGGATGTTTGAGGAGGTCGTCTTTGAGCCAGTTCTGGAGGTCGCGATTCTTGGTTGAGATGATTTCATCGACAGTAGGTTGGCGGAAGCGGGAATCTGAATTAGTGAGGAAATCATAGCGATGCGTTCTCCAGTATCCGGAAAGGGTGTTTGTCCTGAGGCGGAGATATTTTGCAAGACGTGCCGTGGAGTTGCGGGAATAGTCTGACCGTGTATCGGTGAGCCAACCCGGCTCGATGAGAAAGGCGTGGAGAAGTTGGCATTGGGTGAGGAGTGAGTCTTGCGAGCAGGTTCCAGATAAGAGGTGGTGATCGAGGTTGAGATGATAGTTCCAATCAACGAGGTGGGTTCGGAGGGATTTCTCCAATTCGAGTTTCTCAAATCCCTTGATTCCCAAATCCTGATAGCTGTAACGAGCGAGAGTCTTGAGTGCCGGTTGGTGGATGGGTATGGAGTGGGCACCCTGTCCAAAGGTGAGGCGGAGATGAACTAAATTTGAGGCGTTTTGAGTGGGGCGTAGGTTCACATACACTCCGTTGCTGAGAGTGAGTTGGGTGAGTTTGAGTTTGGGGTATTCCTTTTGTGAAACGAGGTGGCTTTTTTTTCCGGTGGGTTGGTAATTGAATTTTTTTGACGGTGATTCCTTTCGTGGTGGAAAGTCGAGGGACTGCTTGAGGAGAAAAGTTTTGATTGTTTGATCTACGTTGCTGTTTTGGCTGGAGAGATTTTGCTGAATTAGAATGGGCTGATTTTTCCATTTTGATTCGAAGAGGTCGTGGCATTCTGCGAGCTGAATGGAACGAAGCGAGAGTTGGACGCGGACGAGATCATCGAGAGGAGAAGTGAAGGTGGCACGTTCGCGGTGAGCGGTGACTAAGCGATCGGCGAGAGTGGCAGCTGAGTGTGTTTCGAGTTCTTCGACCCTCTTGAGGTAGGTGAAAGTGAGGTTTTTGCTGGCCTGATCCAGTTCGGATTGAAGGAAGCCGTTTTGGAGGAGACGGTTCCACTCTGAGAGAAAGAAATCGAGGTCGTAGTTGTCTTGATCAAAGCTGAGATCACAGGAGTTGATTTGAGCGAAATGATTAATGTTGTAGCTGCCTGTGTGCAATTGAGAGCTAAATTGGGCCCCTGATTGAATGATGTTTTGCCAACGAATTGAGGTCATTTCATCGATGAGTTCTTCGAGGAGAGCCCTGCGAAATCCAGCGGGTGTTGTTTTATATTCAGGAAGAGGGGCGGTGGCTCGGAGTGAGATGCGACCTGTTGTAGCCCTGAGCTGAACATCGCCAATGATGCTGTCGCTCAGTGGAAGCGTGTCGAATCTGGGATCAGGACCTCGCTCGCGCCATGGCAGGGAGCCGAAGTGTTGATGGATGAGATCCTCGGTTTTGGCTGGATCAAGATCTCCGGTAATAATGAGAGTGCCACGGTTGGGGGTATACCATTTTTGATGGAAGCGGGTGAAGTCTGCGCGGGAGAAACGAGAGATCGTTTCAGGGATTCCAATCGGGCTTCGCGTGGCCAGGAGGGTGCTTGGAACGAGAAGCTTCATTTGATCAAAAAACCGGTCAGATTTTTTGGCTCGAAGATTGAGTTCTTCGAGGACGACGCCTCGTTCTGCTTCGATTTCTTTTTCCAGGAGGAGAAGCCCATCGAAGGTATCTCGAAAAAATTGGAGGGCCGAGTTGAATGAATCCGGAGAGTCATCGGGGAGGTCGAGTTGGTAAACGGTATGCTCGAAGCCGGTTCTTGCGTTGGCGTGTTGACCTGTCTTGAGGCCAAGGCGTTGGAATTCTTCCATGGATCTTCCTTGAGGGAAGTGAGCAGTGCCGTTGAAGACGAGGTGTTCGAGAAAGTGCGCAATCCCGCGTTCGTGATCGTCTTCCATGAAAGAGCCAACATCGAGAACGAGCCTGAGCGAAATCTGCTGCTCGGGATTCGGTTGGGTTAGAATTTGATACCGAAGACCATTGTCGAGGGCGTCTTGGAGGAGGAGGGGGTGGGGGCGAATTCCTTCGGCGACGGGAGCGAGAAACTCCGAGAGTCTAGGTTCCTCTTGGCGGGTGGGTTTTGAGGGAGAACGAGAGTTTTTGGTGGATGTGGAAACCTCTGATTCGGTGGTTCCTGAATCAGATTTGGGGAGAAAAAAGAGAATTAGGAGAGCTAAAAGTGCCAAGCAGAGAGTGATGAGATTCTTGCGCGACATTGATCTGTGACTTTGAGAGGGAAGGTTTTAGATAAATCGTTCTTTTCTCGCTTTGGTTGTGAAACGGGCGGGACGCCCGCGCTCCTTGAGGGGAGGTTTGTTAGAATCGTTCGCCGGGGCCGGTGTTCCAGAGGAGGTGCATTTCATCGAGGGTGGGGTTTTTGGCAGGGCGGATGATGCGGAAGCCGAGGCCCCATTTGTCGGTGTGATACCAGATGGATTTGGGGTCTTGGGGGTCGGTGTTTTTCCAGCTTTGAGATGAGGGTCCACGAGCAGCGGAGCGGAGGTCTTGGGGGTCATCATCCCAATCGCCGCCGCGGGTGACGCGAGGGTAGCGCTTGGGGGAGAGGGCGAAGGGGTTGGTGCTGCCATCGGGGTGTTTTTCGTAGGATGCGACGTAGGCGTCGATGGTCCATTCGCGGGCATTGCCGTGCATGTCGAAGAGGCCCCAGGGGTTGGGCTTTTTGGTGCCGACGGCTTGGTAGGAGCCATCGGAGTTTTCGTAATGCCACGCGTAGTCGTCGAGCTGTGAGGGGTCATCGCCGAAGGAGTAAGCGGTGGTGGTGCCGGCGCGGCAGGCGTATTCCCACTCGGCTTCGGTGGGGAGGCGGTAGTAGTGACCGGTTTGGGCGCTGAGCCATTCGCAGAATTTGGAGGCGGCGTGTTGGGTCATGGCGACGGCGGGGTATTGCTCGGCGTAGCCTGCTTGGTCAGCCATGCCATTGTGCATGGGCATGTAGGGCGGGGTAGGTTGAGAGATGGCGTCGAGGAGTTCGGGGTTACTTTGGAATGGAGGCTCAGGGTTGAGCTTGTTGCCATCGAGGTCGAGGGTGCCATCCTTGTTGCGGTTTTTGCCGTTTTCCATGAAGGCTTGGTAGGCCTTCCAAGTGATCTCGGTGGAGGCCATCCAGAAGGGCTCGATTTTGATTTTGCGCTGGGGACCTTCGTCATCAGAGCGGTCGGCTTCACTGGCGGGTGAGCCGAGGGTGAATTCTCCACCGGGGATGGGGAGCATTTCGATCTGAGCATCACCGGATTTGGGAATGGTTTCGGTGTAGGGTTTGAGCTCGCCTTCTGGGGGATCTTTGAGGAGGGCGAAGATTTTTTCGGTAACGGGGAGGAAGGTGGCGGCTTTGTCGGGGAGGTCTCCGGGGATGATGTTGAGCGAGCCGGTGGAGAGTGGGGCGGCTTCTTCAGCTGGGAGCTGGACCTCTTCTTTTTCGAGAAAGGGGTAGGGCTTTTGATCGCAACAGGAGTTGAGCAGAGCGCAGAGAGAAAGCGTGAGGGCGGGAAGAGGTCGCAAGGAAATCATGAAGTTGAAATGGAGCTGTGGCTACTTATCGGAAGAGGGAAATCTATCAAGGTCTTCTTGATTGACGGATTGGATTGTGGAGTCAGATTTTAATTCTTTATGAGACAAATTGGATTTTGCCTGAGTGCTTTGTTGTTGGGATCTGTGGTCAATGCGCAAGATGTATTGCAGCCTTTGGTGGTGACTGGGCAGCGGGAGGTGGAGTCAGACGGGAATGTTGACCTTGAAGAAATCGATGCAGAGCGAGTAGGTGAACTGCTCGGTTATTTGCCGGGCTTTGCGGCGGTGGCTTCTGATTCGGCGGGCTTTGGCGATACTCTGGCGGTTCGTGGAACGGCTAATACCCTCTTTTTTGGTGGAGCAGGCGTGGCGATGGTGGTGGACGATGTTCCCTACGGTGACGTTTACACTTACTCGACGGAGTTTTTTGACCTTGAGTCCTTCACGCTGCATCGCGGACCTCAAGGAAGTCGCTTTGCTCGCAATGGAGCAGGGGGCTTGATCGAAATGACGACTTTAGGGACCACTGATACGGCTGAGTATGGCTTCAGTGCGGAGTATGGGAGCTATGAGTCTCTGAACCTGCGTTTCCGAGCAAGTGGACCGATTAATGATCGCTGGTCTTACACTTTCCAGAGCTACTACAAGAAGCGCGATGGCTACATCGAAAATACCAACCCAGCGGTGGGTGGCAACAATGACGACCGTGAGCAGATGGGTGCTTTGGGAAGTCTCTACTACAACCCGAGTGCCGATTTGGAAGTTCGCTTCCGCGCGATGTATGAGGCAACCCGCGATGGAAGTCAGCGATTGACGTCCCTAAATTCTCCGGATCCTTTTGAGGTTCAGAGTGATTTGCCGGGAGAGACTGAGGTGGATCGCTTCCAACTTTCGCTTCACGTCGATCAGGATCTGGGATGGGCAAATTTCAAGTCAATCTCGTCCTATCAGAACTGGCAACTTGGCCCAAGCATTGTTGATTTGGATCTTTCGCCATTCTCAGGGGCCGATTCTGACATTGATCAGGAGCAAAAGCTTTGGAGTCAGGAGTTCCGTCTGGAGTCAGATGATTCTGAGAGTCTTCGTTGGACTGCTGGTCTTGCTTATCTTCGGAAAGATACGGATGGCGTTGCTGATCGTTTCTTTTTTCTCCCTGGTAATCCGATGTTTGGAATCCCGGCGGGGACTTTCTTTTCCGATCAATCAACGATCTTTGCCTCGGAGGAGCAAAGCGTGGCTCTCTTTGGAAATGTCCAATGGGATGCCTCTGACCGGGTGACTTTTGAAGTGGGCGGCCGTTTGGAATATGTGGAAAGTAGTCTTGAGAGATCCAAGGTGGAATCCGGTAATGCCGGGGCCTTCGGTTTTCAAAGCTACCAGCCTATTCTCAGTGAGGCCGATGGGTGGTATTTCTCGCCCACCTTGGGAATTAATTTCGAGCTTGATGATGAGACGAGCCTCTTTGCGAGGACTTCTACGTCATTCAAGCCAGAGGGCTTTACCGCTTTTAGTGATAATCCGGCTACGACAAGTTATGATGAGGAATTGGCTTGGGAGACTGAAGTTGGTTTGCGCTATGAAAATTCAGCGCAGACGCTCGGGTTTGAGCTGCGAGGTTACTACAAGCGAATTGACGATTATCAGCTCAACAGCAGTGTTCAGCCGACAGATTTTATTATTTTGAATGCCGGTCGGGTCGATTCTTATGGTGTCGAAGGAGAGTTGGTATGGAGACCGAGCGATGCTCTCACGGTGCAAGTGGCAGCGGGATGGAATCAGGTGGAATTTAACGATTATACCGATCTCTCGGGCAATGATTTCTCGGGAAACAATGTGCCTTTCATCCCTCAGTTTACCGCTGGATTGACCGCTCGATATGACTTCGAATGTGGCTTTTATGCGCAAACGGGAGTTCGGGCGGTAGGTTCGACTTACTTCGATGGAAGTAACAATAGTAACTTTAAGCAGAAGGCCTACGAGGTCTGGGATGCGCAGATTGGATACCAGGCTGAGAACTGGAATGCCGCGATTTTTGCGCGGAATGTCTTTGATGAAGAATACTACAGCTTCATGAATAATCAGATTGCCGCTGGTGCTCCAGGTGATCCACAGGTGGTCGGAGTTCGCCTTGGTTTAGAATTCTAAAAGAAGAACCAAGCGAGATTGGGCTTGTCAGCGGGGTGGATTTGTGGTTTCCCCTCCTCCCGCGGACGAGTTATCGTTCACAAATTTTCGGAGTTATGGATGCAGATAATATTGTTCCTTTTGAAGCACCCAAACCTCCTCCTCGTTCTAGTGCGATCCCTATGAAAAACGATCTTGTTGAAAAGGCTGCTGAAATTGTTCCCGACCCATTGGTGTTGGTTAACCTCGTGTCAAAGCGTGTTGCTCAACTTAACCAAGGGCGCGCCCCTTTGATCGATGCTCTCCCAAGCATGGGATTTGCTGATATTGCCCTGACTGAAATCATTGAGGGTAAGATCAAGTTGATCGAGCAGCCTAAGGCTTAATCCAAGTCTGCTTCTTTGAGGGCAGGCGCTACTATTGTGTGTCATGTCTGATGAACCTGGGAAGAAGGAGGTCGCCACGAACAAGCGTGCGCGGCGTGACTATCATATCACCGATACCTATGAAGCTGGTCTCGTCCTGCGTGGGACTGAGGTGAAGTCGATCCGTGAAGGGAAGGTGAGTATCGGCGAATGCTTCGCAAGGGTCGAGAACAACGAGTGCTGGCTTTACGGCTGTGACATTCAGCCCTGGCAAACGGCGGGGACATACTTCCAGCACGAAGCGAAGCGGCCTCGAAAGCTGCTGCTCCATAAGAACGAGATCCTGAAGTTGTCGCAGTCGACCTTGCAGAAGGGCTTCACTTTGATTTGTCTCAAGCTCTATTTTAAAGGACGCCGCGTGAAGGTGCAGTTGGGCCTCGGAAAAGGAAAAGGCCACTCTGACCAGCGTCAGGACTTGAAGAAAAAGACGGAGCTCCGTGAGGCGCAGCGAGAGGTGGCGCGCTTCCACAAGGGGCGGCTTTAGAGGTCCAGGTTTGGATCTGCTAGACTCCCATCCACATCACGCAGGTGGAGGGCCACATGAGGCCAAAAAATCCGGTTCCTGCGATCGTAATCAGGTGTGCTTTTCGACTTCTTGTTTTGAGAGTGCAAAAGAGTCCAGCAAGGACAATCCAAAGGGGACCAAGGAGCCCCATGGCAATCCAGGCGATGGGGGAAAGCAGGAGTAGGTCTTGGAGCGTCTTCAGAAAGGGGGTCGAGTCCTCTGGATGGCGCCCAAGGTAGATCGCGAGCCCAATCATAGTGAAGATGATGGTGCCGGTAATTATTAAGACGAGCCACTCACCGAAGAGCCGCGACCGAGAATGGGCGCTGGGGCTCGACATCATCGTTTTGGAGCTTGGGTTGAGTGATCTCTACGCATTACGGATTTCACGAACGGCCTCGGCCATATCTTGTGCGCCGAAAGTTGATGAACCGGCGACGAGGACATTGGCTCCGGCCTTGCCTGCGATGGCGGCGGTTCCAGCTCCGATTCCTCCATCGACTTGGATGTGGTAAGCGAGATTGTTTTCGCGGCGGTGTTTCACGCCAGCTTCTACCTTGGCCATCATCTCTTCCATGAAGGATTGTCCGCCGAAGCCGGGGACGACGGTCATGACGAGGAGCATATCAATGTCGGCTAAGAAGGGCTCGACTGCCTCGAAAGGAGTGGCGGGATTGAGGGCCAGTCCGGCTTTGCAGCCAGCGTCGCGGATCGCCTTTAGAGTGGTGGCGACGTCGTGCTGCGCTTCGGGCTCCACGTGGACCGTGATCATGTCTGCTCCGGCCGCGACAAAGCGGGGGAGGTAGTGATCGGGTCGCGCGATCATGAGGTGGACGTCGAGGAAGACGTCGTTCGTTTCATGAACCGCTTGGATGAGAGCGGGGCCGAAGGAGATGTTATCGACGAAGTTCCCGTCCATGACGTCAAGATGCATCCAGTCTGCTCCGGCATTGATGGCGCGCGAGGTTTCTTCAGCCACGCGGCCAAAGTCTGCAGCGAGGAGAGAGGGGGCAATGATGCGATCTTCGAAAGTCCACTTTTTCACGCGCCAAGTCATAGGACGAAATGCCTAGTTTGGCGCGTAAAAAAATTCGGATGGACGGATGGAACTAGCGAACTACTTCGCGCTTGGTCGGATCAAGGTGGCGTGGAGATCCACGCGAGCGGTCGCGCCGACTCCATCGAGGATGTAGTTCAAGGCGGCCGAGACGGGGACGTTGTTCATCTTCAGGGTGACCTTACGCTCCTTGAGCTTTTCGGTGGGATCCTGAATGACGAAGTTGGGCGCGAATTTCTTCTCGCTGGCCTCTAAGGTGAGCTCATTAAGAGCCTCCAAGGCCTCCGCCAAAGTGGCGTCGGCGAAGTGGATTTTTTCAATCTTAGTTGCCTTGAAAAGGGCCTTCCGTTTCTGCAAGGCGACCCGCGCGTTGACGGTTGGGATTTGCTTCAGCTGGTGGCGGGCATGCCCGTGGTTTGGGCTGAGTTTAAGGACCGCTTCGAAGGCGGTTTTTGCTTCATCTCCTTTGCCGGCATTCATGGCGAGCACGCCAGTCCGGTAAAGAGATTGGATCTTCTTCGCCTTCTCTTTGAATTCATCTGCGAGGGCGGTAGACGTCAGCGACAAGCCGACGACCATAATGGCTTTCAGTTTTTTCATTGTTTCTTGGGATGTAGGTTGGTGTTTTGTGGATCCAAAAATTTAGATCTACGCCTAGCAGATTAGGGAAGAGAAAAGGGGACGTCAAGATCTCTCTGTTTTAGAGATGGCTTTGCCTATAAGAGGGCCGCTTACTCTTGCGAACGAGAACCCGTTGGCAGCCTGTTAGAGCCTTGAAGTGAACCTGAGAAACCTGCCACTCCTGCGTTATTTTTTCACCTCAGCATCTTGATCTGCTGGTATTTCATTCCTTGGGCGCCGAGTGTTTAAATGGAAAGATCCAATCAAAAGAGAGTTCGTCTGTCCTGGAACCGCACTCGATAAACTTGACCTTAATGGCGACTTGGTCAGCTCTCGTTGGCGGAACGATCCCATTCGGGATTTCGGAAAACGGATCCACGCTCGACGATTCGTGATTCATTGTCTGCGGCGGAAGAGATGAGGGGTAACTATCCTCAGCCTTCTCGTGATGCCTGCACATCTTCAGGATGGCAGGGAAAATCGAAGCGATCAGTAGCGCGACGATCATCATCGGCAGAAACGGAATGGGAAATGGCATTCTTCCTCGCATCGTGGTGTCGGCTTCTCTGTCTTGTTCTACTCGTCTATTGGTTTCTCTAGCTGGGCTATCAAGAGAGGCAACGGAACATGAATAATCATCGGCGGATATCCAGGCCCTTGGTTAAAATGGAAAAGTAGATACTTATTCTTTGCGACGTTTGCTATCAACGAGAAGCTTCCAGAAAACTTCTCTTTCTTTTTCTTAACTGCAAGATCAAATCTCGTCCCTGTAATGCCTATAAATCTTTCTTCACTAGTAACGTTCTCAGCCGACTCGTACAACGACACACCCTGAAACGGCTTCGTTCCCATCGCTCCTTTAAAGTGAAATTTTTCGGGAATCTTAAAACTGATGCTTACTGTCTTTCCATCGGTATCGCCCGTAACCACTTCGAAGGAAAATCCCTGATCCGTCAAAGTTTCGATATTTTCGACCTCAATACTTCCAACTGCATGAAGTAAAGGTGCAAAGCCGATCAAAATTGCTATAGAGAATAGATATCTCATTTCAGTAGCTCAGTATTTTTTAGTAGCTTGCTTGTGCGTGATATTACCCTGCAGGCTTTCATTTAACGGATAGCCATTTTCCTTTTAAAATCAAGGTAAATCCAAGGATGGGGGTGTGATATCAAGAGTGGCTTGGTGGCAACGAAGGGGCATTTTGAAGAGCGGTGATATCACTCAGTTTGTGAAGCTGGGGTCGAGAGCCTTACTTCCGATTCCAAGGGTATGGGGCTTCATGAACGGAGCCAGAAAATCTCTTCAAAGTCGCTTTGCTGAAACTGCGCTGGCTAGAGACTATAATCTAAAGTGCAGTTGAGGTAGATCTTTGGAGCGATCGGATCGTTGCGGGTTTGATCGTTGAACTCCCTTGGGTCGGTGGCTTCGACATAAGCGTCGAATGTCCATTTTTCGGAATGCCCCTTTTGTTCCGTGATTTTCTGTTTGGCAGGAACCATCCAGAACTTGAAGTCGATTTTCTTGTTATCGATGACCACGGTAAACACTTTGTTTTTCCGGTCATGAACGACATAGCCGTAGGTTTCAGAATCTTTTCGGACGTCAAACTCGTAGGATTTTCCGTCGATCGTAAATTTGAGATATTTGACTCCCCGATCAATGTCGCTGGTGTGGAGTTCTAGAAGAGTGCGCCCTGAGCTACTTTTCCCTTTGATGATTGCCGTGCCGTCTGCCCCTGCGAGTAGGGGAGTGATGAGAAGCGCGTTTAGGAGGAGAATGGTGAGAATTTTCATGAGTTCGTGAGGATTTCTTTTGATGATATGAGTTGGGGTTTTCATTTTAACTTACTGAATATGAGCTGGTTTCTTTTCAAGATTGAAGGGGTGGAGCGCAGGGACCGAGGATGTTAAACGGGCTGGAAGCGCCGCTCTCCTGATACCAAGCAGATTAAATCTCTGGTAAAATGTAGGCTCACATTTGTTCGCTAGGAAAAGAAGCGGACAGGAATGTCCACTCTCCATATTACCGGAAAGTGCATTCATTTGGTATTGTTGGGGGAAGCGTTGTGGCTCCTTGTGTGTGGTGTTCTAATGATTTTTGTGCTCGACTGAACTTGCTCTCTTGAATAGTGTTCATGAAACCACATTTTATTTATGGCTGAAAAACTTACGAAACGTCAACAGGAGCTCCTTGATTTTTTAAAGCTGACTCAGAGTCAGGAGGGACTAATGCCCTCGACTCGGGAGATTCAGGCGCACTTTGGCTTTGCGAGTCAGACGGCGGCGATGAGTCATTTGCGAGCGCTGGAGCGCAAGGGGGTGATTGTCCGTCTTGCGGGTAAGGCGCGGGCGGTGGTTTTCCCGGAAGATTTGGAGCGGGAGGAGATGATCGATATTCCAATTTACGGAAGCATCGCAGCGGGTATGGCGGAAACGGTGGAGGAGGAGAAGGAAGGTTGTCTTTCGATTGATATCGCTTCGCTGGGAATTCCTCGCAATGCACGGACCTTCGCGCTGAAGGTGCGTGGTGAGTCGATGATCGATGCTCACATTTGTGACGGGGACACCGTGATTATGGAATTTCGAGAGCCACGTCACATGGATATCGTCGCGGCTTTGATTGATGATGAGACGACTTTAAAGCGCTTCATCATGGAGAAGGGACGTCCTTATCTTCAGGCTGAGAATGAGAATTTTCCTGATCTGATTCCGGCGCGTGAACTCGTCGTTCAAGGGGTGCTCGTGGGGCTTCTTCGGAACGGGAGGATGTAAAGCGGGTGATTGGGTGAGTTAGTTACTAGGTTATTAGGTTACTGCGTTTGCTTGGAGCTACAAAAAAGTTCTCACTGCAAGCGGAAGGGGACGGGGATCAAGTCAGTCCGTTTTTTTTCGTAGGAACGAAACTCGGATGGTGGCGATGATGCAGGTGAGTCCAGATAGGAAGGTCACTGAGATCATTGCGATTAAGAAACCTAGAGTTGAGCGAAGTGATCGAGCGAGTTCCTCTGGGTTGTTCTGTAGATCAGGATTGAGTTGTCTCTTGCTGACCCAAACGAAGACGAAATTTACAAGGAGAGAGAGAACGAAAATAATGAGGCTGACGTCGCGAACTTTTTTCCAACGAGGTGGAGGTTGAAGCGGCCCCGCTACGCTTATCGTAGATTCGTAAGGATTATGACTCATTCTAACCGGAAGGGGACGGGGAGAGTGTAGCTGTAGCTGACGGCTTGGCCGAGGCCGTTGCGGGCGGGTTTGAAGCGCCACTTTCGGATGGCGGAAAGGGCGGCTTTATCAAGAGAGGAATGGCCGCTGGATTTTGAAACGCGTGCTGAGGTGACTTTACCAGAGCTGCTGACGGTGAAGCTGAGGTTGACGGTTCCCTGGTGGCCGGCGCGTCGGGCGGAGCTGGGATATTTTGGGGAGGGGCGACTGATCGCGGAGGGTTTGCTGACGACGCGCTTGGCGGCTGCTGCGGCTTTGGCCTTAGCGGCAGCTTTGGCTTTGGCAGCTGCTTTTGCTTTGGCGGCCGCGCGGGCTTTGGCGGCTGCGGCGTCGGCAGCTTTCTTGCGTGCGGCGGCGGCTCTTTGGGCGGCCATTTGTTGTTGGCGCTTTTCCTCGGCCCGTTTTTTGGCGAGCTCGCGTTGCCGGGCGAGTTCACGAGTGCGGGCTTCTTCGACCTCGCGCTTTTTGCGAAGGATGGCGGGGTCGATTTTTGGTTTTGGTGGAGGGGTGGGTTCG
>CALGJQ010000030.1 GCA_937928545.1 uncultured Verrucomicrobiales bacterium | reverse complement strand
AGACGCTAAGACGCGAAGTTTTTTAAGGCTTGGTTGAGGGGCTTGGTTGGGGGCGGGGAGGACACTTTCTAAAGTGTCCTTCCTTGGGAGCGGTTGAGGGGGCTTAGGTTAGGGGGTGGTTTTGACTTTGCAGGCTTTGGTGACTTGGGACCAGGTGAAGTCTTTGCGGAGCATGTCGGCTAGGAAGGGGTCTTTTTTGGAGATTTGGGAGGCTTTGGTGAGGTTTTTTGGGGTGGTGAGGCGGGAGAAGAGGTGGTGTTTGATTTTTGATTTGGGGGTGGTTTTTTTGCCGTATCCGTTGGGTTGGTTGGCGGACCAATAGGTGAGGGTGGTGGGGGTTTGGGAGAGGTAGATGACAAGGTGGCCGCGTTCTTTTGCGCCGATGGCATCGGTCCACCACATTTTGAGGAAGTCGCCGGGGCGGGCGTGGTCGTAGGAGGTGAAGTTGACGCCGCAGTTGAGGTCGGCGAAGAGCTTGGCGGTGCCGGGGCCGTTGGCGTTCCAGCGGCCGAAGATTTCTTCGCCGTCAGCAACGCCGAGATTGGCGAAGCGGGCCCATTTTTCGGCGGGGAGGAAGGAGGAGTTTTGGAGGCGAAGTCGTTCGATGGTGCGGAGGAAGACGAGGTAGGTGGCGCCGGAGCAGAAGGTGGGACCAATTTTTTCGAGGTCTTGGGTGATGACTCCGTTTTTGAGGGTGACGCTTGCGGCGAGGCGGTCGACGTCTTTTTGCGAGGCGGCGTATCCTTTGCCGCTGGGCATTGATTTAATCGCGGTAAGAACCTCGGCGTTGAGGGTGCGGGAGGTCTGGGGGAGTTCGACCTGAGCACAGGAGGGAAGCGCGATGGCGAGGATGAGGGGAAGAAAAAATTTCATAGGGCTTAGCCATGTTTGAGGATAGCGAATAAGAGAAGACCGAGAAGAGCTAGAATAAGAGATGCTCGGCAGAAGTTGATCCTGTTTTGGTTCCCTTTGCTGATGAAGGCCCAGTAAATGTAGAGAACGATATTGAGGATGGGGATCGTAAGAACGATAAGGGTGAGGAGCCATTCGCCGACGGGGATGACGGAATGAGGGGCATTGGTGAGGTCCTCAAATCCGACCCGCTGTTGTTCGCGAGCGCGGGCGGGTTGCTGTTTGAGGGCTGCAAGTTCCTCAGGTGACTTGCGTGTTTCTGGAAGTGGCGACATAAGGAATAGTTACCATGATTTTAAGCACGGTAAAGATCCTGATTTTCTATGGTGCTAGTATCCGAGCCACGGTCCGAGCCATTTTTCAACTTCTTCCACGGATTGGCCTTTGCGGGTGGCGTAGTCTTCGATCTGATCTTTTTGGAGGTTATCGATCATGAAGTAGTGGGAGTCTGGGTGAGAGAAGTAGAGGCCGCAGACGGCGGAGCCGGGGTGCATGGCTTGGGATTCGGTGAGTTCGACGCCGGTTTCTTCGGTGGCTTTGAGGAGCTGGAAGAGGGGAGGCTTTTCGGTGTGGTCGGGTTGGCTGGGGTAGCCGGGGGCAGGGCGGATGCCTTGGTATTTTTCGTGAATGAGTTCGCTGTGATTGAATTGGCCGGGGCGCTCGATCCCCCACGAGATGCGGGCGCGGTGGTGGAGGAGTTCGGCGAAGGCTTCGGCAAAGCGGTCGCCGAGGGCTTGGACCATGAGGGCTTCGTCGATGTTGTTTTGCTCGCGGAGTTCGGCAGCCCATTCGTCGGCGCCATGGATGCCGACGACGAAGGCGCCGAGGTGGTCGGTGGCCGGGGCGTCCCGCCTCGTAGCCAAATCAGCACTCCCAAGCCATTTCCAATTAGAGATATTAGCCTTCTCCGGATTGGTCAGAAGGTAGTTTTGCTGGTTGGCGAATTCAACCTGATCACGGATGATGCGATCGTAGCTTTCGCTCTGCCAGAATTCTCCATCGCGCTTTAGAATACGATTCGCCTCCTTTGCTGAGAACGATTTGATGCTGTGCAGAATATCAGAAAGGGAATGACCTTCCTTCGGTCGGATTATCAGATGGACATGGTTAGGCATGACGCACCACGAAGCGAGGTCGTAGCGCTCGCCGTCGAAGTGTGTGATGGCATCAGAGACAACTTGAGCGATTTGAGGATCGTTCATATGACACTCTCCATAGCCTTTATCGAGGTGGGATTCGATGTGTTCGCGATAGCAGTCATCGAGTTGTTTTTCGAAAGACTGAGCGAGCTCGAGATTGCCCTGCTCGTGGGCACGTTGAGCGGATTTCGTCAAAGACTCCTTTTTGTCTCGATATTCCAAGATGACGGACTGAGCTAGTGAGTCTCCTAAGCGGAAGCTGACCGCATAGGTGACATTCTCTTGAAACCAATGGGGGAGGTTGTCTCTATTTTTGATAGTTTCTTTTTCGGGGTCGAAGAAGGAGGGGGTGAATGTGTTCTCAGGGGCAAGGTAATCTGCTAGCGCGTAGTTGGGCTTGGCTTCGGGGCGGGACGCCCCGGCCACTTTTTTGTTTTGTTGGCGGAGGGTGTGGAAGGTGGTGTCGTGGCCGGGGATGATGATGTCGTCGCCGTCAGCGTGGGCGGGGAAGAAGCCGTAGATGCCGGAGGCGGTGAATTTCTTTTCGGCGATGATGCGCTCTAATAATTCTTGGGCTTCGTTGTAGAGGTCTTTGGCGACTTTGGCTCCTTCTTCGTTGCGGGTTTTGAGGGTTTCGGTTTCGGAGTTCCAGACGCCTCGGAGTTCGTAGGTGTGGAAGAAGGGGGTCCAGTCGATGTAGTTGGCGAGTTCGCGGAGGGATTGGGATTTGATGGTGCGGGTGCCGGTGAATTCGGGGACGGGTGGGGTGTAGTTTGACCAGTCGATTTGGACTTTATTGGCACGGGCGTCGGCAAGTGAGATGGTTTCGGTTTTGGGACCGCCGGCGTGTTTTTCGCGGGCTTTTTGGTGGTTGATTTCGTTTTTGTCGATGAAGGCTTGGCGGTCCTCCGAGAGGAGGGAAGTGGTGACGGGGACGGAGCGGGAGGCATCGAGAACGTGAACGAGGGGGCCGGAGTAGTGTTCGGCGATTTTAATGGCGGTGTGGGCTGCAGAAGTGGTGGCTCCACCGATGAGGATGGGGATGCCTTTTTTTCCGAAGCCGCGTTTTTCGGCTTCTTTGGCGACGGTGATCATTTCGTCGAGTGAAGGAGTGATGAGGCCGGAGAGGCCGATGATGTCGGCGTTGTGTTCTTCGACCGCATCGAGGATTTTATCGCAGGGGACCATGACGCCCATGTCGACGACGTCGAAGCCGTTGCAGGTGAGGACGACGCCGACGATATTTTTGCCGATGTCGTGGACGTCACCTTTGACGGTGGCCATGATGACTTTGCCGTTGGAGAAGGTCTTGGCGGCAATGACGCGGGCTTCTTCGAGGGTGAGGGCTGAGTCTTCTTCGCAAAGGAGGGCGGCGCGCTTGACGATGTTTTCCTCGCGCTCTTTTTCCATCAGGGGCTCGAGCCAAGCGACGGATTTTTTCATGACGCGGGCGGATTTGACGACTTGGGGGAGGAACATTTTTCCGGCGCCGAAGAGGTCGCCGACGATGCCCATGCCGTCCATGAGGGGGCCTTCGATGACAGTTAGAGGTTTCTTGTACTTGGCGAGGGCTTCCTCGGTGTCCTCGTCGATGAATTTGTCGATTCCTTTGAGGAGGGAGTGCTCGAGGCGTTTTTCGACAGGCTGCTCGCGCCAGGTGAGGTCTTCTTCTTTTTTCTTTCCGCCTTGGCCTTTGAATTCTTCGGCGAGGTCAAGGAGGCGCTCGGTGGCTCCGTCGTCTTTGTTGAGAAGGACGTCTTCGACGGCTTTGAGGAGGTGCTTTGGAATCTGGTCGTAGACCTCGAGCATACCGGCGTTGACGATGCCCATGTCCATGCCGGCTTGGGTGGCGTGGTAGAGGAAGGCGGAGTGCATGGCTTCGCGGACGGCGTTGTTACCGCGGAAGGAGAAGGAGATGTTTGAGACACCGCCGGAGACTTTTGCGTAGGGGAGGTTTTCTTTGATCCAACGGGTGGCGTTGATGAAGTCGAGGGCGTAGTTGTTGTGCTCTTCGATTCCGGTGGCGACGGTGAGGATGTTGGGGTCGAAGATGATGTCCTCGGGCGGGAAGCCGACTTCGTCGACGAGGATGTCGTAGGCGCGTTTGCAGATGCGGCACTTGTCTTCGTAGGTGGCGGCTTGGCCTTCTTCGTCGAAGGCCATGACGACGACGGCGGCTCCGTAGTTGAGGACGTGGCGGGCGTTTTTGCGGAAGGCGTCTTCTCCTTCTTTGAGGGAGATGGAGTTGACGATGCCTTTTCCTTGGAGGTGCTTGAGGCCTTCTTCGATGATCTCCCATTTGGAGGAATCGACCATGATGGGGACGGCTTGGATATCGGGCTCGCCGTGGATGAGGTCGAGGAATTTGGCCATCATGGCTTTGCCGTCGATGAGGCCGTCGTCGAAGCAGATGTCGATGACGTTGGCTCCGTTGACGACTTGTTGGCGGGCGACTTCGAGGGCTTCTTCGAGCTTGTCTTCTTTGATGAGTTTGCGGAAGCGCGGGGAGCCGGCGACGTTGGTGCGTTCCCCGATCATGAGGAAGTTTTTGTCGGGGGTGTGATTGTAGGCTTCGGTGCCGGAGAGGCGGAGGAGACGTGGGATGGAAGACATGTGATGTGAGAGAGTTTGAACCGCAAAGACGCTAAGGCGCGAAGTTTTTTAAGGCTTGGTTGAGGGGCTTGGGTTGTTGGTGGGGCATGTGATGTGAGAGGGGTTGAACCGCAAAGACGCTAAGGCGCGAAGTTTTTTAAGGCTTGGTTGAGGGGCTTGGGTTGTTGGTGGGGCATGTGATGTTGAGAGGGGTTGAACCGCAAAGACGCTAAGGCGCGAAGTTTTTTAAGGCTTAGGTTGAGGGGTGGTTTAGGACGATGCGGCGGAGGCCGTCTTTGATGAGGGGGACGTTGAAGTTGATGAGGTATCCTAAGGTGCAACCGGTTAGTTTGAGGTAGGTGAGGATTTGGGCTTTGTGGATGGGGCGAAGGAGATCGACTGCTTTGAGTTCGATGATGATTTGTTTTTCGACGAGCAGATCCAAGCGGTAGCCGACGGGGATTTGATGATCTTTGTAGGAGATTGGGAGTTCAACTTGAGATTCAACCGAGATGTCTCGAAGGGTGAGCTCGTGAAGGAGGCAGGCTTCATAGCTGCTTTCTAGAAGTCCAGGCCCTAGTTCTGAGTGGACCTGGTAGGCTGCGTCCACGATTTCTTTCCCGAGTTTTTCTAAATCCATCATCTTGGCGTCTTAGCGACTTCGCGGTTCAAATTTCAAGGTTTGGGATGGGGCGGGGGGCTTTGCCTTGGACGGCTTTGGCGATGGCGGCGATGTGTTCGGGGGTGTTGCCGCAGCAGCCGCCGGCGAGGTTGAGGAGGTCGGCGTCGGCGAAGTCGGCGATGTAGTCGTGCATGTGGCTGGGTTCGAGATCGAAGCCAGTGGGGGCGAGGGGGTTTGGGAGTCCGGCATTGGGATAGCAGGAGACGTGGGTGGTGGCGGCTTTGCCGAGGTCACGAAGGAAGGGCTCCATGAGGTCTGGGCCGAGGGAGCAGTTGAGGCCGATGGCGAGTGGATCGACGTGGGCGAAGGTGTTCCAGAGGGCTTCGACTTTTTGGGCGGAGATCATGGTTTCGCCACCACGACCGACGGCGGCGGAGATGATGATGGGGGCCTTGGTGCCGGATTCTTTGATGGCAACGAGAGCGGCTTTGGCGTTGAGGGAGTCAAAGATGGTTTCGACCATGAGGATGTCGCAGTCGGCGGAGAGGAGGGCGTCGATTTGATGGCGGTAGGATTCTTTGACCTGCTCAAAGGTGACGGGGCGGAAGGAGGTGTCGTTTGGGTCGACGATGTTGGTGAGGGAGACGGTCATGGGGCCGATCGCTCCGGCGACGTAGCGTTTGCGGCCGTCGGCTTGGGCGACTTTGTCGGCTTCTTGTTTGGCGAGTTTTACGGACTCGATGTTGAGCTCCCAGGCGAGGTCGTTGAGGAACTGGTTTTCGAGGATTTCTTTTTGGAAGAATTCAGGAGTTTTTTGGCCGCCGGTTTTGCGGGGGTCTTCGACGAAGAACTCGGATTGGGCGAGCGTAGTGCCAGAGAAGGTGTTGGTTTCGCAGATGTCGGAACCGGCTTCATAGAAGCGCTTGTGAATGTCGCCGATGACATCGGGGCGGGTGAGGGAGAGGATGTCGCCATTGTTGAGGAGATCCTCGGCGTTGTCTTTGAAGCGGTCTCCGCGGGCGTCGGGCTCGCTGAGTTCGTAGCCACGAATGGTGGTGCCCATGGCTCCATCGAGGACCATGATGCGTTCGGAAAGGGTGGTTTTGAGTTCGGAAGTGAGGTCGTTTGACATGGTCGTTGTCGGTGGAGTGAGGGTGAATCTAGAACGCCGCTTTTACAAGTTCAAATCTTCACATCGCGATATGTTGATAAGAATACATGAAGGCAGGTGAATCCTCGAAGGAATCTGCTTTTTTTCCATTGCTAAGCCGTTCAGGGGGGAGCATAGTGCGCGCGGCGACGCTGTGTCGCTGATTTAATTTTATCCCTTTAAGTTATCGCTAGACCAAGAAATTTTCGAAGAGGAGGTGGCGGAGGCCGTCGCCGCGGACGTCGTAATATCGACAAGAGTAATCGGAATCCGAATGAGGATGACGAGCAGAAGTCTGTGGAAGTGGAAGGAACGATTTCGGCGGTCCTTGCTGGAACGATGTTTAAGGTCGCTCTTCCGAGTGGGCACGAGGTTTTGGCTCACATTTCGGGGAAGATGCGCAAGCGCTTCATTCGTTTGGTGGTGGGAGATAAGGTGAAGATGGAAATGTCTCCCTATGACACCACGAAGGCGCGGATTGTTTTCCGACTTGGTTGATTCTCAGGCAGGTTTAAAACGACTATTTTTCAAGGAAGGCGGGCTGAAAAGTTCGTCTTTTTTCATGCGAAAATGGAATTGAATTGAAGGGCTTCTTTCTTGCTATTTGGGGCTAAAAGTTTTAGCTTTCTCGGCAGGTGATCGTCCTTGGCGAGAAGCCTGAAACTCACACCTTTATTTTGGGACTCGTTGATCAAATTAAGCGATGGAGATTGGTTCAGCAGGGCCTTTCTTCGGGAAAGAAGCGTCGAACTAGTTCGGGTGGGGGAGTGCTGGGATCGCTTGATCGGAGTCTTCCGGTTCGTGGGTTGGTGTATTTGGGTTTTGCGATGGGGATGGTGAGCCTCTTTTTTGGGGTTGAGAACGTTACTTATAGTCGGATCGTAGAGGCGATTGTGATTATGATTTGTGGTCTCGCGATCTTTCACTTGAATCATCAGAAGGCGTCGGCTCGGAACGGGAGTGTGCTGCTCGTTTTTGGAGGCATTTTGATTCATCTTTGGGTGGTGAGACTGGCTTGTGGAGTGGCTTTGAATTCTGGGTTGGGGACGAACTTTGAATTTTTGATTATGCCAATGGCCTTGGCTCCGATGGTTCACTCGGTTTTACTGGGACAAAGGGTGGGCGTTTATTCGTCGGTTTTTGTGAGTCTTTTTGGGGCCTTAACGGTGCCGAGTGATGACCGATGGGCCTTTTTTGCGATCAGCTTGTTTTGTGGTTTAACGGCGGTTTTTGCGACTCATCGAGTGAGGAAACGCGGGAGGCTTTTGCGAGCTGGTTTTTGGGTGGGCTTGATGGCGCTGGTGGTGGATTTGGCCTTTGCGAAGATTTCGATTAGCAGCTTGGCTTTTTCGGATACGGAGAGTTGGCAAGTTTTTGGTAAGGCGTGTTTGATTGCGCTTTCGACGGGTCTTTTGACGGGGCTTTTTGTGGGTGGGGTCTTGCCTCTTTTGGAAGGGGTGTTCGGGCTCACGACGGAGATCTCGTGGTTGGAGTTAAGTGACTTAAATCACCCTCTGCTCCGGCAGATGCAGATTGAGGCACCGGGGACATTTCATCATAGCCTGATTGTGGCTTCGCTTGCGGAGAGCGCGGCGGAAGCGATCGGGGCGAATGCCATTATGAGTCGTGTTTGTGCTTACTTTCACGATATCGGGAAGCTGAATAAGCCGGAGTATTTTATTGAGAACCAAGGTGGTCTTAACCCGCACGATGGTCTGACGCCGACGATGAGTGCCTTGATCATTGTGGCCCACGTGAAGGATGGGGTGGACTTGGCGATTAAGAATAAATTGAATCCGCGGATTTTGGAGGTGATCCAAGAGCATCATGGCGATTCGTTGGTTTATTTTTTCTATCGTAAGGCGCAGGAGCGTTTGCAGAAGCTGGAGGTGGAACGTGGGAATGGATCAACGAATAGTGACGATTTGCCGAAAGTTGAGGAGAAGAGTTTTCGATATCCGGGGCCAATTCCGCAGTCGCGAGAGAGTGGGCTTATTTCTCTAGCGGATGCGATCGAGAGTGCTTCGCGGACGATTTCCAAGCCGTCGCCTGGGCGGATTCGGGCATTGGTTGATGAGATTGTTTATAAGCGGGTTCGTGATGGTCAGTTGGATGCTTCAGGTTTGACGATGAGCGAGCTCACGAAGGTTCGGGAAGTGTTTTCTTCGACCTTGAGGAGTATGTTACATGCTCGGATCGAGTATCCCAAGGAGCAGGTGGAAGATGCTCCGTCTGACCTTTCAGGGAAGGGTGATAATAAGGTGGTATCGGTTGAAGAGATCGAGAAGGTGAGGCGTCGTCTTCAGCAAGGGGAATAGATGATGGTTGAGGTTTATCCTGCCTGTCAGTCGCGGGAAATTAGCGAGGTTTTTTTGCTCCAGTTGGAGGAAGGGTGGATGAAAGCTTTTGGGATTTTGAAGGAGATTGGGGCGGGGGAGATTGCGGAGTTAGAAGTGATCGAGATTACCCTGCTGGACGATGACGAAATGGCGCGTTTGCATGGAGAGTTTTTGAACGATGCGACGACGACAGATGTGATCACTTTTGAGCATGGGGAACTTTTGATTGGAGTGGAAGTTGCGGCGAGGCAGGCGGAGGAGTTTGGGAGTCAGATGGATCGTGAGATCGCGCTTTATGGCATTCACGGGATGTTACACCTATCGGGCTTTGATGATCGATCTTCCGCAGATGCGAAAGAGATGGCGCGGCGACAAGAGGAGGTCTTGAGGGAGTGTTTTTCCTTTAGATCCTAGCGATGGTCCAGCGAGGGGCATTTTTTTTCACCAATCGGTTTCCCCTGATTGACAGCTCTCTCTCGTTTCAGCACTCTACTGCAAACGCTGAAACGGTGGAATGCCACTCTTCTGCGTCACACACCAAACGCACACCGAATTTTTAACCGTGTATTCAAACGAAGATTACCTGATCCAACTTCTCGTGGAGGCTGGTCACTTGACTGCTGAGCATGTCGATGACATCCGCTCAAAGCTAGGCGACGAGCACCTTATCCAACATTTTCTTGAGCATGGCGATGTGACTGAGACTTCGATTGCTGAGGTTTCTGCCGTCAATGTGGGGACCCAAGTGATCGATCTTGCCAGCGGCTTTATCGATCCCGCTTTTAAAGAATACCTTCCGCTCGCAGATTGTCGTCGTTTCAATGCAATTCCTTTTGCTGATGACGGATCTTATTTAAGCATCGCCTTGGCTGATGTTTTGGATTTCGAAGCACAGGATGCGATTCCGCATATCGTAAATCGAGAGTGTCAGTTCTTTGCGGCTCCACCGACTGGGATTCAAAATGCTTGGCAACAGATTTTCGGCGATGAAGTCGGGCAAGCTGATGCCAGTGAGCTTCAAGTCATGGGAGGGGCAGGGGATGATGATTCTGATGCTCCAATCATTAAGTTGGTATCGGGAATTTTAGTGGATGCCTTCAAGATGCGCGCGAGTGATATTCACATCGAGCCTCTTGAAACTTCTTTGCGAATCCGATGCCGATTGGATGGAAAGCTCATTGAGACCGCAAATCACCCTAAGAAACTTCTCCCGGCAGTGATTGCTCGTCTTAAAGTGATGAGTTCCACGATGAGTATTGCTGAGAAGCGGATTCCGCAAGACGGTCGTATTCAGGTGAAAATGGGCGGCAAGGAGGTCGATCTTCGTGTTTCTTCCGTTCCAAGTAACCATGGTGAGAGTATCGTGATGCGTATTCTTGATAAGTCGGCACTCTCTCTTGGTCTTCCTCAGCTCGGTTTCCTTTCTGACGACCAAGCAATCTTTGCTGAACTTCTTCGCCTTCCGGATGGAATCATCCTCGTGACGGGTCCGACTGGTTCCGGTAAAACGACCACTCTTTACGCGTGTCTGAATGAGATCAACAAGCCGGACAAAAAGATCATCACGGTTGAGGACCCTGTTGAGTATGAGCTCGCTGGAATTAACCAGGTGATGGTTCGCGCTGACATCGGTATGACCTTTGCGGCTGCGCTTCGTTCGATGCTGCGACAGGCTCCTAACATCATCATGGTGGGTGAGATTCGAGACGGCGAGACGGCGAACATCGCGATCAACGCATCGCTGACTGGTCACCTTGTGTTCTCAACTCTTCATACAAACGATGCTCCAAGTTCGGTGGCTCGTTTGTCAGATATGGGGATCAAAAATTTCCTGATTGCTTCCGCGGTTCGCGCGATTTTGGCTCAGCGTCTCGTTCGGAAGCTTTGTGATAAGTGCAAGGCTCCTGCCGTTCTTACGGAGAAGGAATTGAGGATGCTCAACATCGATTCAGCCCAAGCAGGTGAAGCGAATATCATGGGACCGGTTGGTTGTGAAAACTGCCGTGATACGGGATTCCGTGGCCGAATTGGTATTTTTGAAATCTTCCTCGTGGATGACGAGGTGCGTCACTTGATTAACCAAAATCTTAGTTCTCCTCAGCTTCGGAAACGAGCGCGTGAGTTGGGAATGCGCACCCTTCGTGAAGATGGAATCCGAAAGGTCCTTGTTGGAATGACCTCCGCATCCGAAGTGATCGGAGTCACGATGTCCGATGCCGACTAAACACCCCCACACCTACACAAACTAAAACTTTTTAAATACGATGGATAACACACAAATCCTCGACCTCTTTGTCGGACGCAGCATGATCGATGGCGCTTTAAAAGCGGACATCCTCTCAGAAGTCGAAAACAGCGGCAAAGAAGCGGCTGAGATTCTCGCCGACTACCAGGTCATTAATTCGCGCGACGACATTTGGCCCATTATTGCTCAAGAACTCGGAGCTGAGTTCATTGATCTCAGCGAGTTTAGCCCGCCTGAGGCCCTGCTCTCGCTCATTCCTTCGGGAGTTGCTCGTCTTCACGGGGCGCTTCCAATTTCATACGGAGATGAAGGGATCACGGTTGCTCTGACAGACCCTCTCAACCCTCAAATCCTGGAAGACCTTCGTTTTGCAGTTGGCCAGGAACTCGTCTTGGTTGTGGGTGCCGACAATCTCGTTGAGGAAAAAATCAACGAACTCTACGGCGGTGAAGAAAAGGCGATGGATGATATCCTCAGCCAACTTGATGGAGGTTTGAGCTTCAAAGGAGGCGAAGCCGAAATGGAAGATGAGGCCAACTCTGCGCCGATCATGCGCTACGTGGATCTCGTGATGTTCCAGGCCATTAAGGAAAAGGCTTCTGACATCCACTTCGAGCCTTTCGAAAACGAATTTAAGATCCGCTACCGGGTTGATGGTGCTCTCTATGAGATGACCCCTCCTCCCGTTCACCTTGCTTTACCGATCATTTCGCGAGTTAAGGTCATGGCGAACATGAACATTGCGGAGCGTCGAATCCCTCAGGACGGACGGATCGTGAAGCAGGTCGGCGAGCAATCGGTCGATATGCGTGTTTCCTCTTTGCCGACTCAGTATGGTGAGAGTGTCGTGCTGCGTGTTCTTGACCGGAACTCGGTGAACTTGAATCTCGATAACCTCGGGCTTCCTCCTCACATCCACGAATACATTCACGATACGATCCGTATGCCGAACGGGATTTTCATCGTAACCGGACCAACGGGTGCGGGTAAAACGACGACTCTCTACGCTGCGCTGCGCGAGATTAACAAGATCGATACCAAAATCCTCACCGCCGAGGATCCCGTCGAGTATGACGTGGATGGGATTATTCAAGTCCCCATTAATGATGCGATTGGCATGACCTTTGAGCGCGTTCTTCGTGCCTTCCTTCGTCAAGACCCCGATAAAATCTTGGTGGGGGAGATGCGAGATCTCGATACCGCGAAGATCGCGATTCAGGCCTCTCTGACAGGTCACTTGGTGCTCTCAACTCTTCACACGAACGATGCCGCTGGTGCGGTGACTCGATTGGTCGATATGGGAACTCAGCCCTTCTTGGTTGCGGCTTCTCTGGAAGGGATTCTCGCTCAGCGACTCCTCCGGACGATTTGCCCGGATTGCCAGACTCCTTACGAGCCCAGTGAAACGATCCTGACTCAGCTTGGAGTTTCACCTCACGAGCTTGGAGATAAGAACTTTTACACCGGTAAGGGATGTAAGACTTGTGGAGAATCAGGCTACAAAGGTCGTGCCGGTCTTTACGAACTTCTCAATGTTAGCGACCCCATTCGTGAATTGATCATCGACCGCGCTCCATCCGTGGTGGTGAAGCAAAAAGCGGTTGAACTCGGGATGACGACCCTTCGAGAAGACGGACTTCGTTGTATCTACGAGGGGAGAACCACCATTGAGGAGGTTCTTAAGTATACCTAACCAACTGATTCATCGATAGATGATCGTGTCAAGGCGCTCAGATTTCGGCATTTCAAGCTTCCCCAACCTTTCAGTAATTCTTTAGAATTTAACAGACACAAATTTCATGGCAAATTTCCAATACATTGCGCTCGACTCTAAGGGTGAGCAGACCACGGGGGTGGTTCAGGCAAATTCAGACGCCGAGGCCGTTACCGCGCTTCGAGGTCAGGGCCTCTACCCCACTCAAGTCGTCCAAGAGGGCAAAGGCTCCATTGCTGGTAAAGCCGGCAAAAAGGGCAAAAAGAAGAGCAAGTCCAAAGCAAAGGGCAAAAAAGGCAAAATCGGAGGCAAGGTGAAGCCAAAGGTCTTGATGATCTTCACGCGTCAGCTCGCGACTCTGATCGATTCCGGTCTCCCACTTCTTCGGGGATTGAATGTGCTCGGTAAGCAGGAGCCGAATCCGGTTCTTCAAGCAACCATCACTAACATCGCGGACTCCGTGCAGGGTGGTTCTACTTTCTCAGAGAGTCTTGGTCAGCATCCTAAGATGTTCAATAAGCTCTACGTGAACATGGTGAAAGCCGGTGAGCTTGGTGGTGTTCTCGAGATCGTTCTCACTCGTCTCGCTGAGTATCAGGAAAAGGCTCACAAGCTGAAGGGCAAGATTGTCTCGGCGATGGTCTATCCTCTTATCGTGATGTTCATTGCGGTTGCGATCATGAGTTTCCTCATGCTCTTCATCGTTCCGAAGTTCCGCGACATGTTTGATGATATGGGAAATGCCGAGTTGCCTCTCATTTCACGCGTTGTCTTCGGCTTCTCGGATTGGATGTTGGCGCGGCCTCTCCTGCTCCCGAACTCTGTTTGGATTCTCCTCATTGCGGTTGGCTCATATATGGCCTTTGGGGCCTGGACCCGAACGAAGAAAGGGCGAAATATTGTCGACTCGTTGAAGCTAAAATTACCCATCTTTGGTGATATTCAGCGCAAGAGTGCGATTGCTCGTTTCACACGGACTCTCGGAACTCTCGTGACCTCCGGTGTTCCCATCTTGCAGGCTCTCAACATCACCCGAGATACCGCGGGTAACGTCGTGGTCGCCAATGCGATCGATGAAGTCCATGACGCGGTCAAGGAAGGTGAATCAATCGTGAGTCCCATGACGGGCTCCGGAATTTTCCCGAACCTCGTGGTCTCGATGGTGGATGTTGGTGAAGAAACCGGTCAGCTCCCAGAGATGCTTCTCAAGATCGCCGATGTCTACGATGATGAGGTTGATAGTGCGGTGACTGCGCTGACTTCGATTCTTGAGCCGATCATGATCGTGATCCTCGCGCTTGTCGTGGGTGCCATCGTGTTTGCTCTCTTCCTCCCACTAATCAAGGTCATTCAGGAAATGCAGGGTGGCTAGGCTCTAAGCGCCTTATTGCCTGATTCTCAAGAACCTGCTATATTGATTCTATGAAAAGACATATTTCTCACAGTGGTGCTCGCCGCCAGCAATCCGGTTTCTCTCTGATCGAACTCCTCGTAGTCGTTGCGATTATTGTGATCCTTGCGGGCATCGTCATTGGTGCCCTGACCAAGGTGAACAAAAACAAGGATGCCGCTCAGACCAAGGTCACTCTTAAAAATATCCGCTTGAAGCTGGAAGAATACGCGAGTGACAACAATGGAATTTACCCTGTTGGTGAAGATTCCAGCAGTGCTGCGGTCTTCCGCGCGCTTTCCGGTGATCCCACCGGTCGTGGCGGTCCTCCGACTTACGACGTCTATTGGTCAGAACTGAACAATAATAAAAACCCCGCCCTCCTAGGAACGGTTCAAGGCAAGAAGGTCATTCTTGACGGCTTTGGAAACACCATTCGCTATCGAGCAGCCCTCGATGCGAATGGCGAACTCGTTCAGGATGTGAAAAATGACGCTGATTTTGACCTTTGGTCGACTGGTCCTGATGGAGAGCCTTCGGATTTAAACACCCCAGGCACTTTGGAGAACGAACAAACGAAAGACGATATTTGGGACTAATCTCAAATCAGTCTTCATCACAATTACTAATCCTTACTCGACAGGCGGAAGAACAATTTCTTCCGCCTGTTCTACTCAATAAATTACATGTCCGAAGAGACACCCCCAGCCAAGAAGGCTGCACGGAAATCCGTGCGGAAAAAAAGCGCCTCAAAGCGCGCGCCTCGCAAGAGTGCTAAATCAGAAACCTCAGAAGAGCAACTTCCGCTCGATGAATCAAAAGCGAGCTCCGAGCCAGCTTCTGATGAGTCAAAAAGCGAAGACAAAGACGCTCCTAGAAAACGTGGTCGTGAGCCCAGATCAGGGGTTCGTGACGCTCGTCGCGAAACCAGCGATGAGCCAATCGCGAACGAAGTGAGTGAGAAGTTGGTCGATTCAGACGCTCCTCCGAGAGAGGAGAAGAAGCAAAAATCTGGAGATCAAAACCGCTCCGAGCAGAATGATGGCCGAGGCCGTGGACGCAATCGCGGCCGTGGTCGTGGACAAGATCGTCCTGAGAAGCGTGAGATTAAGCCACGTATCGAAGTCGATCCAAAAGACATGGCCAAGAAAGCTTGGAAGATCTTTGAATCCGAAGTCACTGAGGAAGGTCTCGCCCTTCTGGATGACAATGGTCTCCGCGACTACGCCCGCAGTAGCTTCAATGCCGCCCGCATCTTTCTCGAAGAAGAAGGCCGAGTTGTGGGACGTCACGAAAAGCCAAAGAAGCAGAAGAAGGACAAAAAGAAGAGGGAAGAAGACGAGGATTAATCTCCTGCTCTTATTATTTTACAAAGCCATCGTGGGTCATCCGCGATGGCTTTTCTTATTCGGAGCAACGTTTCACAGCGTCAGCAAGGGCAGCCTTGTGGTCATCCCAAGTGGGGACAAATTCGTGAGCTAAGAATCCGGTGTAGCCGGTGTCGCGGATCGTTTTGATGATCGCGGGGTAGTAGAGTTCCTGCGTTTCATCCAATTCATTACGTCCGGGGCAGCCAGCGGTGTGGTAGTGGCCGATGTAGGGAGCGGCTCGTTTGATGGTGGCCATGACATCTCCTTCCATGACTTGCATGTGGTAGATGTCGTAGAGGAGTTTGAAGTGAGGGGAGCCGAGCTTCTCGCACAAAGCGATTCCCCAATCGCTGTGATCACATTGGTAGTCGGGGTGATCGACTTTGGAATTCAGCAATTCCATGATGAGGGTGACGCCATGTTTCTCCGCGAGAGGGAGAAGGGGAGCGAGGCCCGTGGCGCAGTTTTCGATGCCTTCTTCTTCCGAGAGGCCATCGCGATTTCCAGAGAAAGTGATGACATTGGGGATGCCCGCTTCGGCAGCTTGTGGAATGAGTTCTTCGTAAATCTGCCAGAGCGTTTCGTGGTGCTCAGTTTTGTTGAAGGCTTTTTCGATACAGCCGAGACCGCTTTCGTGTTCTGGAGCGGCCGTGACAGGGCAGCTGAGGCCGAGTTCCGCGATCAGCTTTGCTTCGTCTGGGTGAAGGAGGTCGATCCCACTGATGCCCAATTCTTGGCACCATTCAGCGAGGACGGGAAGGGGAGTGCTTTCAAAGCACCAACGGCAAAGCGAATGTTTTATCATCCACTAGGAAGGCTCTGGGGTGAAGGCGCGGGTTTCGAAGCGCATGAGAGCTGGGATGAAGGTGAGAGGGATGGCTCCGGTGGGACCGTTTCGGTTTTTCCCCAAGACTAATTCGGCTTCTCCATCGTCCTCATCACGGTCTTCCTGGTTATCGGCGTAGTAGACTTTTCGATACAAAAGCCCGACCATGTCGGCGTCCTGCTCGATTGATCCCGATTCCCGAAGATCGGACATTCTAGGAACCCCGAGAGCCGAGCCGGTGCGGCCTTCCGGACCACGGTTGAGCTGAGCGAGAACGATGACGGGGATGTTGAGTTCCTTCGCAAGAGCTTTGAGGCCGCCTGAAATTTCCGCGACTTCTCGTTCGCGCGAGTTCGAAGCCTGCTTGGAGGTCGACCTCATGAGCTGAAGGTAATCAATCGCGATGCAGCTGATGCCTTCATCGCGATGCTTCCGGCGAGCCTTCGCGCGGAGGTCATTGATGGAGATGCCGGCGGTGTCATCGATGAAGAGCTTGGAAGCTGAGATCTCGGCCGAGGCGGACTTGATGCGTTCCAAGTCTCCCCGGTTCGGGGTGTAGCCTTTGGTGAGCTTTTGGAATTCAAAGCGGGCCCGTGAGAAAACGAGACGTTGCACGATTTGCACGGTGGACATCTCACAAGAGAAGACCATCGCGGGCTTAGCGGAGTTCACCACGATGTGCTCCACGATGTTCATCATGAAGGAGGTCTTACCCATCGAGGGACGAGCCGCGATGACGAACATGTCGGGCGCTTTGAGGCCGTTGATCATTTTATCGAGCTCCGAGTAGCCGGTGGTCATTCCGGTGATGCCCCGGTCTCCGGCGAGGAATTCTTGGAGGTAAACCATGACCTCGGCGACGGCGGTTTTGACGTCCATCTCGACGGTGGTCTCGCTTGCTTCGCGGATTTCGAGGACTTGTTGCTCGACCGAGTCGAGAAACTCTTGCACGTCCTCGGGGTCATCTTTTGCGGTGGTGATGGCCTGGGTACAGGAGCTGATGATGTTACGGAGGATGAATTTTTCTTTGACGATCTCGAGGTGCGAGCCGAAGTGCGCCGCAGTGGGTGCGTAAGTGTAAATCTCGGTGATCGCGGAAGGTCCTCCAATCATGTCGAGGAGGTCTCGGTCCATGAGATGCTGAGTCAAGGCAACCAGTTCGACCGTTTTGCCACTTTCAAAGTGATCGACGAGGACTTGGTAAAGCTTGCCATGAGAGGGGACATAAAAGTGCCCTGCGGTAAGTTTCCCTTCGATGGCGCGCCCGATGTATTCTTCCGGGTTCTGAATCATCGAGCTCAAAAGGCTCTTCTCTGGACCGACGGCATGAGGGGGCGGAGAGAGGCCATCCAGCTCGCTTTGCGTTCCGTCCTGGAGTTTCGGCCCGTTCTTCTTATCAAAGGGAGGTTTGTCGTCCGCGAGTGCCATGAGAAGGAAAGCTTGCACTGGAAGGGGGAAAGAAGGCAATCAGAGTTCGGAAATGGGAATTTTTTGTGAGTAAGTCTGGGCTGAAAGGGGCTGGTCGACTGGGGACTCGGACTAAAATCCAAGCTCCGTATTGGAAGGGGCACCCGCATTGAGCGTGAGTAATATGGAGAGTGGGCATTCTGCC
>CALGJQ010000029.1 GCA_937928545.1 uncultured Verrucomicrobiales bacterium | reverse complement strand
GCGCCGGATTTTCGGATCGTGGGAGCACTCTCTGACCAATACGCGCTTTTAGAGGGGGACGAGGGTTTGGTCTTGCTGGAGCCTCGGGCGGCTCGAGAACGGATCTTTTATGAACGTCTTTTAGAAGGAGGGGAGCGTATCGATTCTCAAGGGCTTTTGGTGCCAGTTTTGGTGGAGCTCGATGTGCGGGAAGTTGATCTTTTGATGAGGCATCGTGAGCACTTCGATCAGGCAGGATTCACTTTGGAATCTTTCGGTGGACAGACCGTGACCATTTCCGCAGCGCCGGCTTTTTTGAAGTCAAAGGATGTTAAAAAACCTCTGATTGAATTGGTTGATCTCGTCATCGATCGTGATGGCAGCTCAAAAGTAAAACGCCTCGCTTATGAGGGTTTTGCTTCAAAAGTCTCCCAGGTGGCGGCTCGGCAAGAAACTTGGAATGTGGCCTCACTATCCAGCTTGCTGGAAGATCTATTCCGCTGCGACTTGCCCTATTGTGATCCAGCCGGAAGACCAACCTTGGTGCAGATTTCTTATCAGGATTTAGACCGTAAATTTGGGAAAAGCTAATGTCAGTCTGTGTTGTCATTCGAAATCAGGAAGAGACTCATGCGCTTAAGGCATTTGGCCTTCGAGTCGCGGGAGTCCTCGAAGAGCCTCTTGAAATCTGGATCGCTCATTCTGAAAAGATCGAGAAAGCCTGGCTGGCAGAGTTAGAAGGATTGGCCGTTGCGAAAGTTCGTGATTTGAGCGGGACAGACCGGAGGCGAAAAGTGCTCGATACGGCGAAAGAAGAATGGCCGCGCTTACTGATCGTAGGGAAAGACGTTAAGGCATCCGTTGATGATTCTGACGGGAAGTTTTCGACCACCATTTTCGAGGGCGTTGCTTGTCAGGTTCTCGCGGCAAGGGTCAGTGATGAATTAGCAAGAGCCGGAAACCGCATTCTAGTTCCTTGTGCGGGAGGGCGTCACTCAAGACGAGCGCTCAAGCTAGCTCATGCTCTCTCAGAGACTGGAACGGTGGCATTTCAAATGAGAAATGACACGGGCGAGCTTTCGGAAGAAGTCGGCCACCGACATCTTGAAAAGGTCATTAGAAAAGCTGGGCTTGATCCTGAAAATGTCCTGACACGAGTGAGGCTGGGCGAACACTTTGGCCAAGAGCTAAGTGCCGAAGTGGAGGATGAGAGCTATGGAATGTTGATTGTCGGTGCGAGTGGAGCGGGGAGCTTGAGACGGAAGCTTTTTGGAACTCTTCCTGAGCGATTTTTAAAGGGAAAAAGCTCACTCACGATTGGGGTGATCCGAGCGGAGCGGAGTAAGGGACATCGATTCCGTGAAGCGGTGGGCCGCGCAATCCATGTGAACATTCCACAATTGAATCGGCTTGAGAGACTCGCGCTCTTTGAGGAAGTGGAATCAAAGTCGCGGTGGAATTTTGACTTCGCCGCGCTGATGTGTCTTGCGACCGCGATTGCGGGAATGGGACTACTCATTAACTCAGGAGCGGTAGTGATCGGAGCCATGCTTGTGGCCCCTTTAATGATGCCTTTGATTGGAACGGGCCTTTCACTGGTGCAAGGAAACTGGCCTCTGGCGCAACGAGCTTTGGGCGCGGTAGGACGAGGTTTTTGTTTCGCCTTTGCTTTGAGCGTGGCGATGGGCTTTTTAGCTCGCTGGCTAAATCTTGGGATGACCGATCAGCTTCGCATGAGAGGAGAGCCCAATTCGCTCGATCTGGGAATTGCCTTTGTTTCAGGAATTGCCGCGTCTTATTGCATCGCCCGTCCAAAACTGAGTGGCGCCTTGGCTGGCGTCGCCATTGCGGCGGCTTTGGTTCCTCCGATTGCGACGGTGGGGATTGCGCTGGCACTGGGACAGACTTCGATCGCTTTGGGAGCAGCCCTTCTATTTGGAACAAACATTGTCGCGATTGTTCTCGGGGCTGGTTTGAATTTCACCCTCGCAGGTATTTCGGGGAATCAGAAAGCGGGAGCTTGGGGGCGCCGAAGCCTTATCGTGCTCGTTCTCGTCTGCCTCGGGTTAGCGGTTCCCTTGACCTCGGTCTTACTTTCACGGCTTTCCAAAAGTGAAGAGCTGGAATTAGCGATCAAAGCGGAGCTCCCAGAAGGAATTCGCTTTGTTTCGACCAGCCGCTTGAAGGGTGGGGGATTTGAAGTGACCGTGGAGAGCGCTAAACCGATCGGCCCGGAACTTCTCAAAGACCTTTCTAAAGTCATTGAGAAGGTGGAAGGCGAGAAGGAGGAAGTGAAATTGCGGACGCAGCTCGTCGACACGCTCTCGCGTTGATTACTCGTGATCGTTCTCGTAATGCTTCTTCAGGGAATCACGAGCGAAGTCATTTTTAAGGTCCCGCCACACGAGATGAGCATGATTAGCATCGTTCTGGGTATTGGCGTATTCGATGAGGAAATCCACTCCTTGAATGCGGAAATAATGCGCGCTGTTTCTTTCCAGTGAACCTCCCCACGCAAAGTGAATTTTCTTACGCTGGGTGGTGTGGATTTTACGAAGGCTATCGTTCGTAACTTCGTGCCGTTGCATGGAGGCGACAAGATCGATGAGGGCCAAAAGGTGCTTGATTTGTTCTCCGTCGAGCGCGCTGGATTTAACTCCCTGAATCTCCTGAGCTTTTGCTTCGCGATCTTGTGCGGTGAGAATTTCTTTCGGAGGCTTCTCAGAAAAAATCGGCTTATGACCAGCTTTCACGAGCTCGAGTGCGAAAGCACGTGCGGCATCTTCGATCTCGCCAAGCGGACGGAGCCCTTTAAGTGGGCCTTTTTTGAGTTCGGCCGGGTTGGTGCCAAAAAATGAAGGAAGACCGACTACCTTATCGCCGAGAAGCGAGAAATTGAGTGACAAGTGATGACCTTCAAATCGCCAGCCCCACGGTTGGGTTACCGAAGGTTGCCCGAAGATAGCGATTGAGTATTTTTCGGTATTACGAACTTCAGGATCGCCGCCACGACTACGGAGAATTTCTTCGAGAGTCATAATCTGAGTTGCCGTCATGAGGCCTTTTTGAGTCAGACCGGTTCCGAGGAGTCCGAAAGCGAGATGCTGTTGATGAGGCTTCAGAGCATCGAAGCGAAGACCTTCACGGTCATTCATCGGAACGAAGTGCCAGTTTTGGCGCTCAGGATTCTTAAACTCGAACTTCGCAGCCTTAGACTGAGTTTCATCGAGACTCGCAAGAAAGACCGTTGCCGCCGTGGTCATTTCTTCAGTCGCAGGATTATGGGAATGACCTTCGTGGGCGAGAGCAGCGGAAGTGAGGGCTGCGAGAATGATTGGAAATCTCATACCCCCAGAATACTGCGCGCGACGGTGAAATAAATCACCATTCCTGAAACATCGACAATTGTTGTGATCGCTGGAGCGGCAATCACGGCGGGATCCATCTTTATGGCGCGTGCGCCAATCGGCAAAAGTGCTCCAATTAAGGTGGAAGTCGTGACTTGAGCGCCAAGGGCGAGAGCGACGGTGAGTCCGAATTGTGTGAAGTTAACCCCCTCAGGAAGGGTGAATTGAAGAGCGGGAGGGGCAAAGACGGCGAAAAGGCCGATAATTGCAGCCAAGAGACAGCCGAGAAAGAATCCTAAGCGTAATTCTTTCCAAGCAACCCGGCGGGTGTCCTCGGGATCCAATTCACCAAGGGCCATGGCACGAATGACCATGGTTGAGGCTTGGCCGCCGGTGTTTCCGCCAGCGGCCACGACCATTGGGAGGAAAAGTGAAAGTAGATAAACTTCCATGAGCGTGTGCTCGAAGCGCATCATGACGAAGCCAGAGAGAATCGCGAGAAAAGCAAGAATCACGAGCCAGCCACAGCGGCGCTTAAAGTGGGACGCTACGGAGGTGTTGAGGTAGGTTTCTTCAGATTGCTCACCAGCAATACCAGCACCTTTCTCAATATCCTCGGTGGACTCTTCCTCGAGAATCTCAAAAGCATCGTCCGCAGTAATAACACCTAGAAGTCGGTTCGATTCATCGACCACTGGGAGAATGAGCATGTCGTAGCGAGAAATCATCTGAGCCGCTTCTTCCTGGTCAGCGGTCGCCAGAATGGAATGCTCGACATCTTGAACGACGTCAGAAATGGCGACATCCCAAGCATTGAAGGCTAAATCGCGTAGACGGATTTTTCCGATGAGTTTATCTGTCTGATCGACCACAAAGATCCTAGCGAGGGTTCCCGTAGCCTCTAGATCGCCGCGGAGATGATCAATCGCTTCCTTAACCGTCATCGAGGCGAGGATTTTACCGATGTGGGTCGTCATGCGACCACCAGCGCTTTCTTCGTCGTAGCGCAGCAGCGTGCGGGTATCGGCCTGTTTTTCTTCGTCTAGGAGATCGATGAAATCTCGACGCTTTGATTCGCTGACGTCCTGAAGGACATCGACCCGGTCATCGTCCGGGAGAGAATCGAGAATTTCGCGCTGCTCATCGGGCTCGAAAGAATCGAGGGTATCCTCAACGAGAGTGTCAGGTAACTCCGCGAGAATTTCCGTGAAGCGCTCGGCTCCGAGGAGATCGGTCAAAAACGCCCGGCCCTCTGAGTCGGTGTCCTCATAAAGTTCCGCGAGATCGGCGTGGTGCAAATCGCGACAGAGCTCACGAACGAGAACTTCGTCGCGGCGTTCAATGGCAGCTTCGGCTCTAACTAGAATTTCGGCAAGTTCCTCGGACACAGGCAAAAGCTGTCGTTTGACCCCAATCTAAGCAAGGCCTCATTCAGCTGCTTTTCGGGAGATCCTCAGAACCACCATTCTAAGAACCTCATAAAACTAACTTCACACAATATATGTAATGCGGAATAGTTAAAGGTCCCGTAACCACGGGCTTTATTCCCCCATGATGACTGCATTAGCGGCTGCGTAGTGCTTCGCATGCGTCAAACTCACCTTTACCTGTTGCACGCCTTTGGACTCGGCGAATTTCAGCGCAGAACCCGTGAGTTTCACGTCAGGCTCACCAGAGGGTTTTCGAATGATCTCCATGTCGAGCCAGCCGATTTCTTTTCCGATTCCAGTTCCGAAAGCTTTCGCAATGGCCTCCTTGGCGGCAAAGCGTCCCGCGAAGTGTAATTCGGGACGTTTTTGTTTCTGGCAATATTCTCGTTCGGATTCGGTGAAGATCCTTGTTTGGAATCGTTCCCCAAATTCATCGAGGGATGATTTAATCCGTGAGACCTCAACCACGTCAATTCCGATACCGATGAGACTCATGGCTTTAGCCTACGGAATAATTACTCATTGCGGAACGCATTTCGGCCACAGCCGCCCTTAGACCGATGTAAATACTCCGTGAAATCAGAGTGTGTCCGACATTCAGTTCTATTAAGTTTTTTACGGAAAAAAGAGCGTTAAAATTCTCTAAATGAATTCCATGCCCCGCATTAACCTGTAACCCGAGTCCATTTCCCAGCTCTGAACCGCTCTGAAGGCGTTTCAGCTCTTCGTTTTGCTCCTGGCCGGTCGCTAAAGCGAAAGTTCCGGTGTGGAGTTCAATCATTTCAGCTCCAAGCTCAGCGGCCGCTTTGATTTGATTCGGCTCTGGATCGATGAACAGGCTGACCTTAATTCCGGCTTTCTGCAGGGTTGGGATCGTCTCTTTAAGCGAATCATAATGGCCCAAAACGTCCAAGCCCCCTTCCGTGGTCACTTCTTCACGTTTCTCGGGAACGAGGCAGGCGAAATCAGGTTTCAGCTCGCAAGCGAAAGCGATCATCTCGGGCGTGTTTGCCAATTCGAGATTGAGCGGGAGATCAATCTCACGACGAATCACCCGAGCATCTTCGTCCTGCATATGACGACGATCCTCACGAACGTGGACCGTGATCGAGTCAGCACCACCAGCTTGAGCCTCCCGCGCTGCTTCAAGAACTGAAGGCTCCAAAATTGGTGCATCGGGATTCATGGCATAACGAGCCTGACGAAGCGTTGCGACGTGGTCGATATTGACTCCTAGAAGTAGTGACATCCTGAGTTAGTGCTTAAAGTGACGATGTCCCGTGAAGACCATCGCGATTCCGGCGGCATCTGCCGCATCGATCACCTCCTGATCGCGGATTGAACCGCCGGGTTGAATACAGGCGGTGGCTCCGGCTTGAATTGCGGCATCCAAACCATCAGCAAATGGGAAAAGGGCATCGGACGCGATAATACTCCCCTTCAGAGAAAGCCCGGCTTCTTCAGCTTTCCAAACCGCAATGCGTGAGGAATCAACCCGGCTCATTTGACCCGCTCCGATTCCCAAGGTGCGATCGGAGGAACTAAATACGATGGCGTTAGACTTCACGTGCTTTACAACACGCCATCCAAAGCGCATGGCGGTCATTTCAGCTTCAGTCGGCGGACGTTTGGTGACCACTTTTGATTCTAGGTCATCTAGGCCCATCACACTGTGATCTTTGTCCATCACCATGATGCCTCCTGGGGCAGGTCGCACGACGGGATCACGACGATACTTTTCGTAGCCGGGCTCCATTTTCATGAGGCGAAGGTTCTTTTTCTTTTGCAGAATGGCACGGGCCTCGGGCTCGTAATCTGGAGCGATGATGACATCGGTAAAGATCTCTGAAATCACGCGAGCAAGCTCCTCGTTGATCGGGCGATTACAGACGATGACTCCACCGAAAGGAGCGGAACGGTCCGTCTCAAAAGCCTTTTGCCAAGCCACCCGGAGGTCTTCGTCCTGACCGATGCCACAAGGATTAGTGTGTTTCAGAATCGCAACTGTGGCGCGTTTGAAATCGAGAATGAGATCCGTTGCGGCCTCGATATCGAGAATGTTCGTGTAACTAAGCTCCTTGCCTTGGAGTTGCGAGAAACACTCCGCAAAATTTCCGTAGAGACGGGCTTTTTGGTGCGGGTTGTCACCGTAGCGAAGGTCGCTGGCAAGCGGGAGATTGACTGAGTAATTGCAAGCCGTTCCTTGATCACATTTCCCAAGGTAATTGGAAATTGCACCGTCATATTCCGAGGTGCGACGAAAGACTTTGATCGCGAGTTCTTCGCGTAAACGCAGCGAGGTATCACCTTCGTGCTCGGCCATCTCTTCAAGAACGCGTGAGTAGTCTGAAGGATCAGTGAGAACGGTGACGGCGGAGTAATTCTTAGACGCACTGCGAAGCATTGAAGGCCCGCCGATGTCGATATTCTCAATTGCTTCCTCAAGAGTGACGCCTTCTTTTTCGATCGTGGCTTCGAAGGGATAAAGGTTTACCACTACGAGATCGATGGTGGGAATGTCGTGTTTTTTTCCCTGATCCACGTGGTCCTCGGAATCGCGACGCTGAAGGAGCCCGCCGTGGACTTTTGGATGAAGGGTTTTCAGGCGGCCTTCAAAAAGCTCAGGAGCACCGGTGTATTCAGCGACATCAATGACGGGCAGGTCGACATCGCGAAGAGCTTTGGCGGTGCCGCCGGTGGAGAGAAGTTCAACGCCGTAGGTCTCGTGGAGAGCCTTGGCAAAATCAACTAGTCCGGATTTATCGGAAACCGACAGGAGTGCTCGTGCAATCGCCATAATAATATGTGTTTTAGGGCTGAGGAAACCCGACCGATGGCTAAGGCACCCCGCGCCATCGAGCAAGGGTAATGTGGGAGCCTCAATGTGAATAAGTCTGCTTTCCTAGACGTGGTAATGGACCGATTACAAACAGGATCCAAATATTTGTCTTTTCGCCTCATTCCTAAGCGGCCACAATCTGTCAGCCACAAAACTTTTCTTCATGCCACAAAAAGACTTCACCATCACCAACCAGCTTGGAATTCACGCGCGCCCAGCGGCGCAGTTTGTTAAGATCGCCAACACCTTCCCTTGCGATATTCTCGTGGAGAAGGATGACGACGAAGTGGATGGAAAAAGCATTCTTGGGCTTATGATGTTGGCAGCCGGTCACGGCTCCGTGATTTCAGTCACGACCGAAGGCGAAAAGGCTGATGAAGCCTTGGTGGCCCTCGGCGAGCTGATCGAGCGGAACTTCGAAGAAGTCGCCTCAGCTTAAGCGACCCACAGCTCAATCTCTCCTGAGATCGAACGGCGAATTTAGTTTCCGCCAAAATCCCTCTGTCCAATGGCAAAAGTCCAAAAAGAAGAACGCGTATTTCACGGCTCTCCTGTGTCGCGTGGTATCGCCTTTGGGCCGATTCATGCCTCAGCGAGGGGCTTTTCGGCGCCCGATGTTTACGCGATTGAGGAAGAGGCGATTCCCCTCGAAAAAGAGCGCCTTCAAGCGGCCTTTGAAGTCACCCGCCAGCAACTCGCGCAACTTAAAAACCGGATCGACGAAGTGGCAGACGGTGATGAAGGGCTTGTCTTTGAAGCCCATGGAATGGTCCTCGATGACCCTAGCCTGCAGAAAAAGGTTGCTCAGTCGATCGAAGAGCGAAAACAGAATGCCGAATTCTGTTTTTACGCCACCATGCAGACTTTCTTAGAGGGCATGAGGCGTATTTCCGACCCCTACCTTCGTGAACGCACCATTGATATCGAAGATGTTTCTCAAAGGGTCTTGCGCAATTTTCAGGCTGATCTCGATGCGATCCTCCCCGACCATCAACATCTTTTAGTCGCTCACGATCTCACCCCTTCTGACACCGCATCGATGGATCGGACCAAGCTCTTGGGCTTTGTCACCGAAGCTGGAAGCGTCAACTCACACACCGCCATTTTGGCTAGAGCTCTGGGGATTCCCGCCATCGTGGGATTGGGGAATGTCGTCCTGGAAGCAACCACTCTGGCCCCCGCGATTCTCGATGGTTACAGTGGCAAGTTCATCATCTATCCGTCGGAAACAACGACGGCCTATTACCAAGCGCTGGCAGCGAAGAAGAAAGAGGCTCGGGAGAATCTCGAAAAACTCCGCGATCAGGAAAGCACGACCATTGACGGGCGGCACATCACTCTTTCGGCCAACATTGAATTCCTTCACGAACTTGACCTCGTCAATGAGAACCGCGCGGAAGGGGTCGGACTTTTCAGGACCGAATTCTACCTCCTCGAATCCCGTAAAACTCGGAGCGAAGCAGATCAAACCGCGACCTACACGGAGTTGGCAAAGCGGACTAATCCTCACCTTGCGATCATTCGCACGCTCGACTCAGGGGGCGACAAACTCTCGACTGAACCACTTACTGAACCAGAACCAAATCCCTTCCTAGGGTGGCGAGGAATTCGGGTCTCCTTAGATCGGCCACAATTTTTCAAAGAACAACTAAGATCCATCCTGCGAGCAAGTGCTCACGGGAAAGTTGGCATGATGTTCCCCTTCATTTCCGGGCTCACCGAGGTCCGGACCTGCAAAGCTCTCATCAAAGAATGCATGGCTGAACTTGAGGAAGAAGGCAGCCCTTACGATCCAAGCCTTCAGGTTGGCGCGATGATCGAAATCCCTTCGGCCGCTCTTGTCGCTGATGAGATCGCTAAGGAAGTCGATTTCTTCTCGATCGGGACAAACGATCTCATTCAATACTCTCTCGCGGTCGACCGCATTAACAACAATGTCGCTAAGCTTTACCGCTCTTCGCACCCTTCGGTGATTCGTCTCATCAAAATGACCACCGACGCCGCAAAGCGCGCCGGAATCTGGACTGGGATTTGTGGTGAAATGGCTGCTGACTTAAATCTCACCCCCCTTCTGGTCGGACTGGGAGTCGATGAACTTTCGGTCGGCCCTCGCGAACTCCCGGGCGTGCGAAAAGCCCTCCTCTCGCTAGACTACGTAAAGTGCCAACAATTGGCATCAGAAGCACTTACTCTGGCAACCAGCGCTGAGGTCTTCGAGCTCAGTCGTTCGGCAGCTCTCGCGGCCTACGGAGACTTAGTCGCGGAGGGCGAGTAAGCCCGCTAAATGTAGAACATCGGTTCGGGGTTGGTCGCCATTGATTCCAAGCTTCGTTCCTTCAAAATATTCCGGCTACTTTCTCGGAGTTCTTCCCAGAGCTTACTCACCGCAGCACCTGATTCCCCATGAGCCTCCGGAAGTTGCCCCAAAGCCTCAGGCTCCAAGGCTTCGACAATCGTAAGGAGATTGATTTCTGCCGGCGAACACGTGAGGCGCCAGCCCCCTGTTTTACCGCGCCGACTCGTCACCAAACCCGTCCGCTTCAGCTCGTGGAGAATTTGAGCCAAAAAACTGGGTGGTATCGCCTCGCTCTCTGCAATATCGTCAGCCCGAACAACCGACTGACCGTCATGCTTGCGCGCTAAGTTTACCATCGCACGACTTGCGTAATCCAATTTTTGGGAAATCCTCACTCATGAAAGCTCAACACACTCCAACTTCAAATACCAGCACCGAGACCAGCTTCCTCTGCGCTGAAGGAAAGCCCGATGTTTCGAAAGCTTGGGCCGCGATCAGGGCGGAAGCGACCCGGGTCCGCGAAAGCGAAGAACGCCTGGCCTCGCTGATGGATGATATTTTCCTCTCTCGTGAATCTCTCGCTTGTTCTGTGGCAGCCCGCCTTTCTCGGAAACTAGCACGTGAAGACATGAATCGTGATGAGCTTCACCCCCTTCTCCAAGAGATCTTAATCGAACACCCTAATCTCGTCGCCAGCATGACCTCAGATTTGATCGCGATTAACGAGCGTGATCCTGCTTGCCATTCATTGATGCATCCCCTTCTCCACTACAAAGGGTTCATGGCCATTGCCACCTATCGTTTGAGCCATCAACTTTGGAAGAACGACCGGCGCGACCTTGCTTTCTATTTTCAAAGTCTTTCCTCGGAAATCTTCGCGGTTGATATCCATCCGGCGGCTCGTTTGGGATGCGGGATTTTTCTCGATCACGCGACCAGCCTCGTTATTGGCGAAACCTCCATCGTCGAGGACAACGTATCGATTCTGCACGAAGTCACCTTGGGCGGAACGGGCAAAACTTCTGGAGATCGTCACCCCATCGTTCGCTCTGGCGTTATGATCGGGGCAGGAGCAAAAATTCTAGGTCGCGTTGAAATCGGCCACGGCTCAAAAATCGGAGCCGGAAGCGTCGTTCTCGATGACGTTGGGCCTCAAAAGACGGTCGCCGGTGTTCCTGCTGTCGTGGTGGGCACCAGTCCCTCCGAAAACCCCGCTGCCGCAATGGATCAAAGCCTTTCCTGCTCAGGAATTTAAAGAGAGCATCTTGGGTGCTTGCCAAGAGATTGCTTTCTCGCTTGAGTAGGTGAAAGCTCACATCGAGAATTAACACACACCTCACAAAGATCATGTCAGAATTGAAAGAAGTTCGAGAAATCTCAGAAGAAGAATTGCCAGACTCCCTCAAGGACCATTGGAAAAATGCCAAAGCGAGTGTGGAGCGGAATAATGCCGGTTACGCCATTAAGTTTTTGCAGGCCATTCTCAAAGAGGAGCCCGGCTTTCTCAACGCTCGAAAGCTCCTCAGGCAAGCGGAAATTAACGAAACAGGAGCTTCTCCGGGGTCAGCTAAAAAGAGCCTTTTTGGAGGTGGCGGCGGAAGCGCCTTCGTCCGTCAGGCCAAAAAAGATGCGACGGGCGCCCTCGTCGCCATCGAAAAGGAACTGGAAAAAGATCCCTTCAACCTCTCGGTGAACGAAGCGCTTCACGACATCGCTCTTCGAATGAACCTTCTCGGGACCGCTTCTTTTGCTCTCGAAACAGCGCGAAAGGGCAATCCAGAAAACACCAAAGTGGCTCACCGCTTGGCGCAGTTTTATGTTGCTCGCGACATGCACTCCGAGGCTTCGATAGTCTACCGCGACATCGTCAAAAATGACCCAGCTGATGGCGACGCTGTGAAAGGTGAGAAGGATTGTTCGGCGAAAGCGTCCATGCAGCAAAACCGCATGTCTGAGAGCTCTAGCTTCAAGGACATGGTCAAGAGTGACGAAGCTGCGGAACTTGAAAAGGCCTCAAAAACCTCACTCACTCCAGAGCAACTTGCTGAACGAGCCGAAGAACTCCTCGTTCAATATGGTCAGGATCAGAACAATCTCGCGGTCGTTAAGCAGCTCGCTTCAACTTACGAACAGTTGGAAGATTGGACGAGCTCGCAGCAATTTTACAGCTGGGCACACGAGCTCTCGAACGGAGACGTCGCCCTCAAGAATAAGTCGGACGAAATCGGGGACCGTGCTGCTGAAAAATACATCAAGGATGTTGAAATTGCTGCAGCAGCTGATCCTGATAATGCCGAGCTTCAGGCTCAGCTCGCAGAGATCAAGCAAGCCCGCGTAACCGAGCGTCTTGAAGAGTGCAAGGTGCGCGTCGAACAAAACCCGACCGATCCCAAGATGCGCTACGATCTTGGACACGCTTACTACGATGCCGGCGATTACAGTGAGGCCATCCCTCACCTCCAGCAGGCAACTCGGAACCCGCACATTCGCACCAAGGTCCTCCTTCTTCTCGGGAGAACTTTCGATGCCAAAGGCATGACCGATCTTTCAATCAAGCAGCTTAAAGACGCCAACGATGAATTGACCCAAATGGATAACACCAAGAAGGAAATCCTCTACGAATTGGGAGTCATCTACGCGAAGGCTGAGCGGAAAGAAGAAGCCCTTGAGTGCTTCAAGCAGATCTACGAGATCGACTACGGCTACCGCGACGTCGCCGCCCGAGTGGAGGGATCATACGAAGGCTAAGTCCCCTTCCCTTTTTCAAAATGCCGTTCAGAGAAATCTGAGCGGCATTTTTTTACGCCATATTCTCAAGCCACTCGTGAAAGAGCTGTTCATCAATTCCCATCGGAATGGCAACCTTCTCACGCTCCGCAAGACAGGCCAATCTTTCGGGAACCTCGATCTCTCCTTCCCCAAGTTCTTCCTCCATGACATCGAGGAATTTCGAGGGGTGAGCCGTTTCTAGAACTACGGTATGAGCGTCCGGATGATCTTCTCGCCACGCTTCAGCGGCTAACCAACCGACGGCGCCATGGGGTTCGAGAACATATTCTGTCTCCTGGTAGATTCGACGAATCGTCTCGCGAGTGACCTCATCTCCGTAGGCGAAGCCTGCGACTCGTGACTTCATCGCCTCCCACTGATTTCCAAAGATATTCTCCATCCGCGCAAAGTTGCTTGGAGCTCCCACGTCCATCGCATTGGAAATGGTCGCAACACTCGGGCGCGGCTTGTATTCTCCTTCGCGAAGGTATTCCGGAACGACATCGTTACGATTCGTCGCCGCTACGAAGCGCTCGATTTGGAGTCCCAATTTTTCGGCCAAAAGACCGGCAGTGAGGTTTCCAAAGTTCCCGCTTGGGATGACAAAAGTCGGACGAACTCCTTCGGGGAGATTTTTCGCCGCTTCAAAGTAGTAAAAACTCTGAGGAACTAGCCGTGAAATATTGATCGAGTTCGCAGAGGTGAGATTGAGCTTCTCCGACATCTCACGTTTCAAAAAGGCCGACTTCACGAGTCTCTGACAGTCATCAAAGGTGCCATCGACTTCGAGAGCGGTAATGTTTTCACCGAGGGTGGTCAGTTGCTTCTCCTGAAGACCACTCACTTTCCCTTTTGGGTAAAGAATCACCACGCGTGTTCCCGGAACCCCATGGAAGGCGCTCGCCACGGCTCCGCCGGTATCTCCACTCGTAGCAACCAACACGGTGAGCATTCCCTCATCATCCCGAGTCAGCCAAGCCATCAACCGGGCCATGAAACGAGCTCCAAAATCTTTAAAGGCAAGAGTCGGCCCGTGGAAAAGTTCAAGAACATGTTCCTTCTCCTTTACGCTGACGAGAGGTGCGGGGAAATTTGCCGATTCGTGAACGATCTTCTCCAGCTCCTCTTCAGGAATGCTGTCTTTAAAAACAGCCCTAGCGACATGCACTCCAATTTCAGGGAGCGACATCCCCCGCCAATTCTCCCAAAAATCCTCCCCCAGCTCATCCATGCTTTCCGGCATGTAGAGTCCATTGTCTGCTGGTAGAGATCGAAGGACGGCTTCCTTAACATCAACAAAGCGGTCAGGGCTTCTAGTGCTGAAAAATCGCTGAGGCATTACTAAAAGTTAACGAACGACTCTGACGCCGGTCTGGTTAATTTTTGAAACGTAGAGCTGATTCCCTAACTCCACTTTGGAAAAGGCGCTAGAAATTGCAGCCCCGACCTTACGAGCCGATTCCTCTCCTTCACAAAGTCCGAAAACGCTAGGACCAGCTCCCGAAATACTAAAACCAAGCGCCCCTGCCGACATTGCGCCGCGCTTTGCCTGATAGAACTCTGGGATTAATTTTTGGCGCCTCGGCTCGGCGATGACATCGTGAACAGAGCGACTGATCATGCCGTAATCTTCTTGAATGAGCCCGCAAATCAATCCGCCAAGGTTTCCGATCTGTTGAGTGACATTAGCGAGAGGGATTTCAGTTGGGAGAATGCCACGAGCCACCTTCGTCAAAATTTCGATGTCAGGGTGAACCACCGCAGCCCAGAGATTCTTCGGGACCGGAAGCTGGGCGATATCGAGCTCTTGATTGTCCCGAATGAAGACAATCCCACCAAGCAAACAAGGCCCCACGTTATCGGCGTGCCACGCTCCATCGGCGCTGGCTTCACCGGTCATGGCGAAGGGAAGAAGTTGTTTCTTGGTCAAAGGCTCTCCGATCAGCTTATTCACCGCGTAGGCCCCGGCGACTGCGCTTGCTGCACTGGATCCCAACCCACTTCCAAAGGGCATCTTCTTATGAATTTCCATCTCAATTCCTAAATCGAGCATCCCCAGATGCTTCAGGAGATCGAGCGCCGCTACTCCTGCGGTATTCTTCTCAGCTTCGAGAGGCAATTTCCCGTCATCTCCTGTAATCTTGGTGATTCTCAGGCCGGGCTCGTCACTGAGCCGAGCCACCACCTCGTCCCCAGGTTCATCAATTGCAAATCCTAGCACGTCGTATCCACAGGCGACATTCGCCACCGTCGCAGGCGCAAAAACGCGAACTTCCTTTAGCCCATCGGTCTTCATCAGAGGCAGTCGGTAGCAGAGCCCCTGCATTCTAGCAATCCTTACCTTCAGTTCTCCAAAAGCTTTTGTTTGCCACTTCTTATCGTCGCCCTAGATTCCCACTGTGTTCGAGTTCAAGCTTTTCAATATCCCCGTCCGTGTAGAACCGTGGTTTTGGCTCACCGGTTTCCTCTTGGGAGGTGGTTTATCCGGCACTCTCAATCGCGAAGTCATGATGGGCATTCTTCTTTGGATGATCGTGGTGTTCGTTTCGATTATGATTCACGAATTTGGTCATGCTCTCGTTTGCCGTAAGCTCACCGGAGTGAATCCAAGCGTGAAACTCTGGGCAATGGGCGGCTTGGCTTACCCCAATACCCACCTTACCCGAAAACAGAGTTTCTGGGTCACCTGGGCTGGGCCGCTCGCGGGTCTCGCGTTCTTCGTAGTCGTCGCAGCTGGATGCATGATCGCCTATGGTTTCGGACCAGGCTTAGGGGTTGTTTCCTATAATGTTTATCCGGGAGATCACTCCGTTGACTCCGGAACCTACGAGGCCCTGACCTCAATGAACAGGGTCACCGAGCAATTGATCCACTCTCTTATTTTTGTGAATTTTTGGTGGAGCCTCGTCAACCTCCTTCCCGTCTATCCTCTCGATGGCGGTCAAATTTACGCTTCCATTGAAAGCTCCCAAAAGAAGGTTTTTCAACTGGGCATGATCGTCGGGATTATCGTTGCCGTGATCGCCTTGGTTCAATTCAACCGAATGTTCGCCGCCGCCCTTTTTGGCTATCTCGCTTTCCAAAACTACCAGCGTCTCCAGCAAATCGGAGGAAGATAGGGTTAAGACGCGAAAAGCAATCTTACCCCAGCGAAAATCGCAAAGCCTACGATCATCCACTCAAAGACACGCTGAGAAATCAATTTCAAGAGATGGCGTCCGCAAAAGACTCCGAGCAGGATCATGGGCACCAATTTGAGATTCAAAATAAGACTCTCCGTCGTGGTGTAACTCAAACCTCCCATGAAGGGGAGTTTGATGAGGTTGATGAGCAGAAAGAATCGCGCACCAATCCCGATCAACTCCATCTTAGGAAGTCGCCTCGCAAGAAAGTAGAGCTGGAAAACCGGCCCAGCGGCATTCGCAATCGTGGTCGCAACCCCTGCAAATCCTCCCGCCACCATTCCAAAGCCGCCTGAATCGGCAAGTCGTGCAAAAAAAATCGGCGAAATGTTTCGGAGGAGCTGCAGAGCCACCATCACTAAAATCAAACTCCCGATCACCGGCTTCGCCCATTCTTCAGGCATCTGATCGAGTAAAAAGAAGCCAAGGGCCATTCCGATCAAGGCCGGTGGCAAAAGTCGCCAAACTGGAGTCCACGACGCGTATTTGCGAAACATCGGATACACGCTTAGATCGGCCACAATGAGCATTGGCAGCAGGATCCCCACCGATGCCTTCCCAAAGAGCTCAGCCATAATGAATACCGCAATAAGCCCTAGTCCCGAAAACCCCGCTTTCCCCAAGCCCACGCAGAGCGCCGCCAAGCAAACAAGGATCCATCCGGTCGTGCTCTCAATCACAGATCTGTTCTTTTCCAGATTAGCCCCAGACTCAAGTAGCCTTTCCATTGGTCGTAACATTCGCTATATCCCTGCCTCGTGAAGTGGCTGCCTCTTATTCCTTTCCTCCTATTGCTTTGTCAATGTGGCACCCCGTCTCCCCCGACTTGCTCACAGATCCCTAAGGCCTCTCGTCTTCCGGCCGTGAGCCTCATGAGCGAAGCCCGCTCCGCTTGGCAAGAAATGAGCCGAAAATCTTCGCCAAACGCCCGAGCTCGATACAATCTCGCCGTTGGTCGACTCTTCGACCACCTCCGCTGCAACTCGATCAATTGGGAGCGAAAAGCCAAAGAGCTCGGCACGGTCCTCGACCGATCCCGCACTCTCGGAACCGGCTTAACTCTCGAAGACCTCGATGCCCTCGTCCCAGCCTCCGAAGTTTCTTTAAAAGGAATTGGCGCCCGACACCTCGATCCCGGCATTGGCCTTCCTGTTGTTGGATGGAAATCCAGCCCCGGCCTTGATAGCCGGCGTTTCGAATTCGCCCCGCCCACCGGAATCCCTCTGAACCTCACTGCCCTCCTCGATTTCTCGACAAAGCAGCCAACTTGGAAATTTCTCTATGGAGGCCGGGCTCCCACTCTCAAAGTCGGACGCCGAAGCGAGAACATCGCAATCGATTGGTCGGCCCCCGCCGCGCTCTACTGGCGCATGAGTGATCTCGATGATCTCGACCTCCTCAAGGTCTTTCTCCCTACCCGTTTCACCGATCACGCTGGGCTCTTCTTCGCAACGCCCTATCGAGAGGAAAAAATCCCCATCGTTTTCACTCACGGACTCAAATCGAGCCCCGGCACTTACAAAACGATGTATAATGATCTGGTTGGCAAGAAATGGTTCCGAGATCGCTACCAAGTTCTCTTCTTCAGCTACCCGACCGGAATCGCTTGGCCTTATAATGCTGCCGAATTCCGCCGCCAACTTCGCCGTGCCCGTGAATTCGCTGCTTCCAAGGGCTCGCTTACCAACTGGAACAAAATGGTCATGGTTGGGCATTCCATGGGAGGGGTGATTTCCCGAGCCTCCCTCGTGGATCCAGGCGAGCGCTTCTACGACGCTTCTTACCGCACTCCGCTCGAAGACCTCAATGTCTCAGCGGCCACCCGCCAAGCCATTGAAAACGCGCGCCTTTACCAACCTCTCCAAGCTCCCTCGCGCGCCATTTTCATGGCTGCTCCCCATCGCGGCTCTCCCCTCGCTGATCGAAAGCTCGTCACCTGGGTGAGCTCTATCATTCGACTTCCTAAAACCCTCACGATCGACCTCGCCACCGCGACTCTCGATGAGATTTCCAAAGCAATTCAGCAAGGTGGACAAACTCGTCCCCCTCTCACCTCCATCGGCACCCTCTCTCCTGGATACAAACCCTACGCCGCGCTTGCCGATTCACCTTATCGTCGAGGGCTCACCTACCACTCGGTCATTGGTGATCAAGGAAAGGGCGGAGGCACAAACAGTTCGGATGGAGTTGTCCCCTATTGGTCATCCCATCTCAGCGGCGCCAAGAGTGAAGTCATCGTTCCCTGTGGACACAGTCTCGTGAGCCACCCTGAGACAATCAAAGAAGTCAGCCGCATTCTAAAGCTCCACCTCAAAGAACGATAGATTTCTTGACCAAAGCCCCCCTCATTTGTATTTCCCCGCCATGCTCACTCGCAAGCACATCGAACTTGGTGCCACGGCTTACATCGTCCTGCACCTCCTCTTTTTCGTCTACTGGCTCTTTGACGTCTGCCAGATGATGGGCTTCTTCGGCGGCAAGTAAGCCTGCCTTTTAACGATACCGCTTTTACTTTTTAGGATCAAAATGATCCGTAAATGTGATTTGGGTGATTCCCTTTTGAGTGAGGAGATTGAGTAAGTCGATCACCACCTGCTGGCGGGCTTCGCCATGAACCTGAATGGAAACATTGAGCGGATCTTCCTTTCCGAGCTTCGCCATCCAATCGTCGAGCGGCTTCATTCCGGCCTTCTCATTAGGAGCGAATTTCGCCAACTTTTCAGCTCCTGCCTGAGCTTCTACTTTCCCGAGAGCATCGATCGAAATCCCAACTTTCAATCCCGCGACTCCTGCGGCAGGAAGAGCGAGCTCTTCTTCATTCGCGCGAATGATCACCTCCTCAACATTCTTTTCTTTTGAGAAAAGCAGATAGCCTAGGAGAAGGAATAATTTCATAAACGGGCAACTTAGCGATCTACATTTGTGAAGACCGCTTGCACATCTTCATCGTCTTCCAGCTTATCGATCAAAGCATCGATTTCCACCAACTGCTCCTCCGTAAACTTCTGAGGATTATTCGCAATTCGTTCCAAGCTCGCTTTCGTCACTTCGACTCCAAGCTTTTCACAAACCGAAGTGAGATTTCCAAAAGAGGTGTATTCACCATAAATCAGCCCCATATCCCCTTCAGCTTCCATCTCCTCAAGACCGGCGTCCATCAATTCCAGCTCGAGTTCCTCGAGATTAACCCCCTCAGGGTTGAATTCGATCACGCTCTTGCGATCGAACATGAATTCTAACTGACCCGAATTCACCATCTCACCACCCGTCTTGTTAAAAATAGTCCGAACATTCGTCACCGAACGATTGGTATTCTCGGTGGCGCACTCGACATAGAAAAGACTCCCGTGAGGCCCTTTTCCCTCGTAGTTGATCTGCGCAATATCCGCGAGATCCTTACCCGCCGCCCGCTTGATCGCCTTATCGATATTGTCCTTAGGCATATTCTCCGCCTTCGCGTTAAGAATCGCCGTCCGGAGTGACGCATTGGAATCAGGATCAGGTCCACCTTCCTTCGCCGCCATCGTAATACTCTTAGCCAACTTTGGAAAAATCCGCGACATCTTGCCCCAACGTTTCTCCTTCGCTCCTCTTCTGATTTCAAATGCTCTTCCCATAAATACTGTGACTTGTTGAGCAAGAAGCTAGCCAGCTCAGCGCATTTTCAAATCCCAAAGTTTACTCTCCCTAGAAAGTTCAAAATTGATCCCCTAAACCCGCTCCCGCTTCACAACCTCCATCTCACCTTTCCAGTGCCGCTTAAAGGTGATGCGCTCACGTTGCGTTTTCGATTTCTTCGCTGCCCCATGTTCGATCAAAATCACCGCTCGGCTGCTTTTAATCATCATCTCACGAACACGGAAAACGGGCTCCGACTTCGTCCGAAAAAAGGCATGGAGGGCTAGATCCCAGTGATCCGCATTCCAAAGAAAGGCTGAGGGTGGAAAATCATCGAGCCACGACAGCGCCATGAAAAGCTCTCGGATCGCCGCCTCACTATGCTGCATCATCAATCGACGAGCGGCGCGCTTATTCAGCAATCCCTCGATATACCCCGCAATCGGGTTTTGGTGATACTGCTCCGCCTCATCCAAAAGAGCCAGTTGATGCTGTGCCATCAACCGCTGCATTTCCTCTCTCTCGATTTCCCCATCCTGCCATTGCCGAATGAGCGTTCTAGGAGTTGGGAAAGGCGCGAGTTTCATCGGGAGAATTGCTAGCATGAAGAGCCTGCCTTGTCCACCCGCCGAACTGTGTTAGACATTCGGCATGCAAGTCCAAAAAGTGAAGTATGCCCTCTGGGCCGCCGACCATCTCCGCGCCATCAAGTTCTACCAAGAAACCTTTGGCGCCGATCTCTCCTTTGAGATGGAGGTCTGGAGTGAGCTCACTCTTTGCGGTTCTACCCTCGGAATCCACGGCGGAGGTGAAGGGAAACGCACCTGGACCGGACTCAGCTTCCAATGCGACGATATCCGCGAAGGCATTGAACTCGTTAAAAAGAACGGCGGCAACCTCGTCCGCGAACCTGAAGAAGAAGACGGCTTCGTCCACCTCGCTTTCTGTTACGACACCGAAGGCAACGAATTCATGCTCACTCAAAAACGACCCTCATAAAATGTTCCAGTATCCTCTCGGCCTCCTCCGACTCAGCTCTCTGCTCGATGGCCTCTCCTTCGTCATCCTCCTCTACTTTGCGATCTACGAAAAACGCATCCTCGGTGACGAAACCGCCGTCCGCATCCCCGGCATGATCCACGGAATCATCTTCACGATCTTCCTCGTCTTCCTCTACCTCACCATGGAAAAACGAAAATGGCCAATTAAACGTGCCGCCCTCGTTTTTGTCTGTTCTCTCATCCCTTTCGCCCCCTTTTTTCTAGAACCAAAGCTCAAGCGGAAGCAAGAAAGTGGGGAAATCGAGGGTTGAATTTAGGCCCTTTAAACGGTATTTTCCAATAATCAATGAAAGAGACACCAGCTCCTCACAAGAAAATGCCTTCTCCCAAAACAGGGAATTGGAAGGAATTCTACGGGAGTTGGGACGGATTTCACAAAGCTGCCGAAGCCTCGGTTGGAAGGAAGCTCGAGAAAGTTACAGTGAAGCTCTCACCAGTCTCGCCCGCCGCTTCCCAATCACGAGCGAGTTAGAGAAGGATTGGCTTATCGACCTTGATGCCTTCGTTGGTGGCGACGAACACATTAACATCCGCATCGAACGGAGACCCGGGCGCATCTATAAAATCACCAAAGCCGACCAATTCGGCTGCGGTGTTCTTTTCGATCCTCACGACATCGAACTCACCGGCTTCAATTTCCTCGCCCAAGGAAACGATGATCCCTTTATCTACCTCAAGCGCTGGGAACTCCTTAACTCGATTGGAGACTATCAGACTCGCTTCGAAGGTTTTGTCGCTCCCGAGCGAGACGGCTGGATGCCGCGAATTTGCGTCAGTCAACCCGTCCTCACTGATCCTGTTCCCACTCAAAAGGATATCACCGACGCGCTCATTCCCTATGGCTATCACGAAGTGAGTTTAGGTGCGTATTACTCAATGGAGTCTGGAATCCTTTTAAGTGATAGCTTTCCTCGAAACGTTCGTCTCCAAGATGGAAATCCAGCCCTTTTCGATTCCATTGCCACCATCCCGCAAGAAAAAGCCCGTAAATGGCTCATTAATAAACTCACCTCATCTTTTCGCTAGAGAAACCCTTCCATCTTCCACACTCTAAAACCTCATGAAAAAACTCATCTTCGCCTTCGCAGCCCTTCTCCCTATCCTCGTCATCGCGGATCATCATAAAGAGGCTCCTGCCGCCAAAGAGGAAACCGCTGCGCCCTATCGTCACGTTGTCTGCTTCAAATTCAAAGACGAAGCGAAGCCAGAGCAGGTCCAGAAAATCGAAAAAGAATTCGCCGCGCTCAAAGAAAAAATCGACACCATCACCGACTTCGAATGGGGCACAAACGTCAGTCCCGAGAACCACGCCCAAGGCTTCACTCATTGCTTCATTGTCACTTTCAAAGATAAAGCCGGCCTCGACGTCTACCTCCCACATAAAGCCCACAAAGCCTTCGTTGAACTCCTCCTTCCGAGCCTCGACAAAGTCTTCGTCATCGATTTTGTCGCGAAGTAGAAAAGCTCACTCAAAGTAAGTGTCCTTATGCGCGTAGGGCGGCGCGCAGCAGCACAAAAATCGCAGCTCTTCCGTCGCCCGAATCTCATGCCAAGCCCCCGCCGGAATCAAAATGGCATCTCCCGGCCCCACCACCTGCTCCTCCCCGTCGATTTCCATCACGCCATCACCTTCTAGCACATAGTAAAGCTCCTCGCTCACTTTGTGGTAATGCCGCTCCGTCGCCCCACCTTTGAGTAAGGTCGCCTCAGCCAAACTCTGCTCCTTCACCGGCGCATTACTCAAATCCAACAAGCTCCGGATTGTCGAGCCATCCTTCGTGGTGAAAGGCTCTTGCTTCTCACGATTTCTAATTTCCATAATTCATCGTACTTCGTTGATCACCGCCTCCGCGCACCGTCTTCCATCCATCGCGGCCGAGACAATCCCGCCCGCATAGCCCGCTCCCTCACCGCAGGGATAAAGCCCCTTGACCTCTGGATGCTGTAAATCATCTCCTCGCGGAATCCGCACTGGCGAGCTGGTCCGTGTCTCAAAACCAATCAACAAGGCATCCGGCCCCGTGTATCCCCGAATCATCTTTCCAAATTTCCGCAAACCTCCCGCCAATCTCCCACTAATTTCCTTCGGCAAAACCTCGTCTAGCCTCACTGAGTTCAGCCCCGGAAAGTAACTCGTTTTCGGCAGCTCTTTTGACACTTTTCCCGCCAAAAAATCCGTCACCTTTTGCCCTGGTGCCACCTGACCCCCACCCCCAGCTTTCTTCGCCAGTTGCTCGATGTGTTTTTGATAGCGGATCCCAAACAAGACATCATCGCCTCCAAATCCTCGCACATCTTCGGGCTCAATCCCCACCACCATTCCACTATTCGCAAAGGGAGAGTCACGACGCGAAAGGCTCATCCCATTCACCACGACCTCGTCATTCATGGTCGAAGCTGGCACCACAAAACCTCCCGGGCACATGCAAAAGGAATGCACACTTCGTCCCTTCATCTGAGTCGCTAAGCGATAACGCGAAGCCGGCAAATCTCGACCACGCTCCTCTCCGTTCCTTAAGTGATATTGCACCTGATCAATCAAAGGCTGTGGATGCTCAATCCGAACCCCCACCGCAAAGGGTTTCGCCTCCAAAAGCACCTTCTGCTCGTTCAGCAGCTCATAAATGTCCCGCGCTGAATGCCCCGTCGCTAAAATCACACCTTTCCCGCGGAACTCCCGCCCATCCTCCGTCGCCACGCCCTCCATCTTTCCGCCCGACATCAAAAACTCTGTCACCTTGGCTCCAAAGTGCACCTCTCCCCCCGCTTCCCGAACCGACTCCCGCATCGCCATCACCACTTTGGGCAACAAGTTCGATCCAATGTGCGGATGCGCTTCCACCAAAATTTTCTCCGGTGCTCCATGCGCCACCAAAGTTCGATACACTTCTGCCACCGGCCCTCGCTTTGTCGCCCGAGTGTATAATTTCCCGTCCGAAAAAGTCCCCGCACCTCCCTCACCAAAACAATAATTCGATTCCTCAATCACGCGGCCTTCTTTTAAAATCGGCCCCAAATCAAATCGCCGCGCCGAAGCATCCTTCCCCCGCTCCAGCACCACCGGCTTATACCCCAGCTCAAGACAACGCAGCGCCGCAAACATCCCCGCCGGACCACAGCCCACAATCACCACCTCTTCAGAATCCTTCTTTAAGCTCGCCCCCGCCCACTTCGCCTCCACGGTCTTCGGCAGCTCTTCGTCCACCCCCACCTCAAATCTTAATCGATACTTTACCGGTCGCTTCCGCGCATCGAGCGATCGCTTCAGTAAACGAAACCCCTTCACTCGCTCGCTCTTGATTCGCAGCTTCTTCGCAACCCGCGGCCCCCAGCCATCCTCGTCCGCCGCCTCCGCCGGACTCAAAACCAATTCAACCGTTTCCAAAGCCATCTTAGAACGGAAATAAGCCCTTCCTCCCCCTCAACCAAGTCCAATGATTCATTCTGCAATTGTTCGCTTGTTCATTTTCCAAAAACTGTTCTAATGAACATGTTTTGAGCGTCTTGAAAATCGATCACCTCCGCCGTCAACTTCGCGAAAAGTTCCCGGCGGCTCATCGCGCTCCCATCCCACAAGAATCTAACGCTAGCTCTCCTCTCGAATTCTCCCCCGGCCATCTCAGCGAGGTCATTTCTCCTCATCCCTCCGCCGGAGCCTCCCTCTTGATCTCACAGCTCCTCGACCAAAAACGCGATCTTCCCCTCGTCCTCATCGATGGACGAGACAGCTTCGACCCCGCCTCTCAAGGTAACGAAAAATGCCGACACCTCATCTGGCTTCGTTGCACCAAAACTGAACAAGCGATCCAATGCGCCGACCTCCTCCTACGCGATGGTAATCTCCCCTTCGTTCTCCTCGACCTCCACCTCACTTCCGAACGTGAACTCCGCCAAATCCCCACCGCTCTTTGGCATCGCCTCAAAATTCAATCCCGCGATTCCGGTTCCGCCCTCATCACTCTCACCCCGCGTTCCCTCATCCCCACGCCACATCGTCGACTCACGCTGAGCGGCCGATTCTCGCTCGATCACCTCGAGCTCCAATCCCCCTCTCTGCATCTCCATCACGCCAGCGAAGCTCAGCACATTCAAAAAGCATGAGTTACGCCGCTCTCCATTTTCAAGACCTCCCGCTCACCTGCCTGCTCGCGCGTGATGGCTCACCCAGCACTCAGCCAGCCGCTCTCCTCTCTTCTGGTGAGCGTGAAAAATCACATCTGATCGCCATCAATCAAGCGGCCCGAGCTTTCGCAATCTCCCCCGGCCTCCTCACCACCCGAGCTCTCGCTCGCTGTCCCGATCTCCTCCTCCTCGATCCCGATCCCCTGATCGAAAAATCGGCCCATGCCGAGACTCTCGCTTTCGTCGATTCCCTCGTCCCCGATTTCGAACTCACCACCTCCGAAACCTATCTCCTCGATCTCTCCACTCTCCTCATCGCCTCCGAAGCCGACTGGATCGCTCATACCCTTTCTTCTTCCTCCTATCTCGCACTCCCTCTTCAAGTCGGTCTCGGACCCACTCCCGATCTCGCCCATCTCGCCTCTCTTTGTCCGGATCAAGACGACCCCCTCACCCTCAAAATCGCCAAGCTCGCCCTCAATAAGACCTTCCCTCTCCCGCATTCTCAAGTCCTCCAACTCTGGGGACTGCAAACCCTTGCTGACTTAGCAGATCTTCCACGCCAAGGCCTCGCCGAACGCCTCGGGCCTGAACTCACTCGTCTTCACGATATCACCCACGGTAAACACCACCGCCTCCTCAAACTGCATCGAGCAAAAGATCACTACCGCATCACGCACCAATTTGAGCCTCCCATCAAGAACCACGAACCTCTCCTCTTCATTGCCAAGCGACTCCTCCAGACCCTTTGCACCCGCCTCCAACATCACCAACGCGCCGCGGCCGAACTCCACCTCACTCTCGCCTTCGATAATGGTGCCGCTCACAGCCGTAAACTCACCCTCTCAGAACCCAGCCTTGCGCCCGATGTCCTCCTCCGATCCCTCCACACGCATCTCGATACCTTCCGCGCCCCAGCTCCTATCGAGGAATTCCATCTCGCACTCATCCCCACTCTTCCACATCACTCCCAGCACCAACTCTTCTCCCGCGGGCTCAAGGATCCCAATCAATTCGCCGACACCTTCCGCCGACTCTCCGCAATCGTCGGTCCCCACAACCTCGGCACCCCACATCAGACCGACTCTCATCGCCCCGATTCCCTCGCCCTCACTTCAGTCGCTCCCGATTTTCAAACACCCCCAGTTCCTCAAATTGAACCCAGCACAAATCTCCCCCTCAACCGCCAACGTCCCCCCATTCAAATCAACGTAGCCTCCGAAAAACGCGGCCGCTACCACCATCCACTCGCTCTTCTCACCGGTCCTCATCAAGGCCCCATCCGCCAAGCTCGCGGCCCCTTTCCGCTCTCCGGCTCCTGGTGGCAAAACACCTGGCAACAAGCCCAGTGGGATGTCGAACTCAAAGACTCTCTCCTCCTCCAACTCACCTTCCAGCCACCCGGAAATTGGCAACTCACCGGAATCTACGCTTGAGTTAAAGTCATGGAACTCCTCGCCAAATCCAATTTCTCTTTTCTGCGTGGCGCCTCTTCGCCCGAATCCCTCGTCGAACGCGCCGCCGAACTCGGTCACAAATCACTCGCTCTGGTCGATCACATGGGATTCTACGGCTCCGCCCGCGCCCACGCCGCCGCTCAGAAATTCGGAATCAAGGCCATCACCGGAGCCACTCTCGACGCCCTCCCCGGCTTTCAGCATTTGACGATTCTCAACAAATCACGAAAGGGCTACCAAAACCTCTCGCGTCTCCTCACCGCCCTCCATTGCCACCCGGAAATCGACGCCTTCTCCCAGCACGAGCTCAGTGGAACGCACGCCATCCTCACTCCCGAATCCCTTCGGAACCCCACCAAAGCTCAACTCCTCACCGCCGCCCGAACCCTCCTCAAAAACTTCGGCCCCGGAAATGTCTCCATCGCTCTCTTCCGCCACTTCCGTCGGGGTGAGGAAAAACGAAACCGCCTCCTCCGTGATCTCGGCGAGTTTCTCAAAATCTCACTTATTGCCAGTAATTCACCGACTTATTCACAACACCCTGACCGCCTTCTCGCCGACGCCTTCACCTGTCTTCGCGAGCACAAGACCTTAGACGATGCTGGACGTCTCCTCGAAGCCAACGGTGAACGCTTCTTGAAGTCGCCGAAAGTTATTCACAATCTATTCACAGACTATCCCCAAGCTTTCCACAACGCCCTCGCTCTTTCAGAAGAGTGTTCCGCCTTCTCACTCGAAAAGCTCGGCTACCGCTTTCCATCCTACCGCGATCCCGACAGTGGAAAGTTATTCACAGACTATGAACAATGTGAATATCTCCGAAAAGTGGTTCGCAATGGCCTCAAGAGACTTTTCCGTAATTTAAGTAAAAACCACAATCAACAGATTAATAAAGAATTACTAACTATTGAAAAGTTGGGATTCTCTGGATATTTCCTCATCGTCTGGGATCTTGTTCGCTTTGCACGCTCTCAAGGCATTCTTTGCCAAGGTCGAGGCTCTGCTGCCAACTCCCTCGTCTGCTACGCCATCGGCGTCACAAGTGTCGATCCTGTCGAAAGTGGCCTCCTTTTCGAGCGCTTCCTTTCCGAAAATCGCCAATCCTGGCCAGATATTGACATCGACTTCCCTTCCGGCGAACGACGCGAGTCCGTCATCCAATACGTCTACCAAAAGTATGCCCCACACGGTGCCGCCATGACCGCCAATGTCATCACTTACAAGCCGCGCTCGGCTTTCCGTGAAATGTCCAAGATTCTTGGCTTCCCCGAATCCATCGCGAACCGCTTCACCGATCTTTGTGCCTCACCAAAGGTGCAGGATTCTTCCAGAGAGGAGCTTTCAATGAGCAATTATTACCCGTCCGATCAGGTCATGGAGCTGGCCAGCACGATCGAAAAATCCGGAATTCCCGCCTCTCACCCTCGTTTTGAGCCTCTTCTTAAGCTTTATCACCGCATTCTCGATTGCCCCCGGCACCTCGGGCAGCACTCCGGAGGCATGGTCTTTTGTGACGATGGACTCGATCACATTGTCCCCCTGCAACCCGCTGCTATGGAAAACCGCACCGTGCTGCAATGGGACAAAAACGACTGTGAGGATCTCGGCATCGTGAAAGTCGATCTCCTCGGACTCGGGATGCTTGCCGCGATGGAGGACGCTTTGAAAATCTGCGAGCGCCGCGGCCACCCCGTGAATCTTGCTCAAATCCCCAAAGACGATCCCGCCACTTACGACCTCCTCTGCCGCGCCGACACCGTGGGCACTTTCCAAGTCGAATCTCGCGCTCAGATGGCCACCCTCCCCATCATGCAGCCGCGTCAATTCTACGACCTCGCGGTGGAAGTCGCGATCATCCGACCCGGCCCCATCGTGGGTGACCTCGTCCATCCCTACCTGAACCGCCGGACGGGTCGCGAAGCCATTGAATACATTCACCCCGATTTCGAGCCCATCCTAAAGCGCACTCTCGGAGTTCCTCTTTTCCAAGAACAAGTCCTTCGCATGGCGATGGTCATTGCTGGCTTCACGGGCGTAGAGGCCGACTTTCTCCGCAAGGCGATGTCCTTTAAAAAGTCGGATGAACGCATGAATGCCATCGTTAAGAAGCTGAAAACCCGCATGAATGAACGCCGCGTCTCGCCCGAAGTCCAGCAACGCGTCATCGATTCCATCGGCTCCTTTGCTCTTTACGGATTCCCCGAGTCTCACGCCATTTCATTTGCCCTCATCGCTTACGCTTCCTGCTGGCTTAAGGTACACCGCCCGGCCGAATTCTATTGCGGGCTCATCAACAACCAACCCATGGGCTTTTACTCCGTCAACACTCTCATCCAAGACGCCAAGCGCCACGGAGTGCGCAGCAAACCCCTTTCGGTGATTCATTCCATGGTCACGACTGAGGTCATCAATGACCATCTTTTGCGACTCGGCTTCCATCGGCTGAAAGGTCTGCGTCATCAAACCAGGGAGCGCATTGTCGAGGAGCGATCGCAGGGCATGTTTTCCTCTCTCGACGACTTCCTCCGCCGTGTCCGTCCCAACGTCAAAGAACGCCGACTCCTCGCCGCTGCCGGCGCACTCAATGACCTCCCCGAAGTTGATCACCGTCGCGACGCCCTCTGGCTAGCTGAGCAACTTCCGCTCGATGACCTCTTCGCCAAGCCCCCGCCCAAAGAACAAGTTCTCGAAATGATGTCGCCCTCCGAGCGTCTCGAAACCGATTTCGCTCTCCAGGGAGCCACCACCGGCCCGCACCCCATGCGTCTTTGGCGACAGGACCAAAGGGCCGAACTTGCCACCTCCGCGAGCCTTTTTGGAATGCCTCACGGTAAGCCACTCACCATCGCTGGACTTGTGATTTGTCGACAGCGCCCCGGCACGGCCAAGGGGAATTGCTTCATCTCACTCGAGGATGAATACGGCATCGCCAACCTCTTCGTGCCGCGCAAAACCTTTCACCAATACAAACTCGTGATCACGAGCGAGTCCTTTCTCCTCGTCCAAGGCCGCCTGCAAATCACCGAAGGGAAACAGCCCACAATTTACGTTACTTCACTGCAAGCTCTGGGCATTTCTCATGATCTCAGCACCACATCACACGACTTCCACTAACTTTGTAATAATTAAAACCTATTTTTGATTGACTCACGTCTCACTCCATTTTAGATTCCCCCCATGAGATTCAGTGACAAGCCCATCACTCATTACTTCTTCCCAAAGGACTGGAATGGAGAAACTGCAACTGAGAACGGCATTGTTTCGGAAGCCACGATGGAGGCCCAGACCCCCATCATCGAGAGGATCCGAGAGGGGCTCTACTTCCGCGAATTCAAGGCTCTCCGTGCCCTCCTCAATATCCCTGAAGAGGAACTGGGACTCTACCTCGGCATGTCAAACGCGACTCTTCATCGCCGGAAAAAATCCCGCCAATTTTCTCAAGCCGAAAGCGAACGCTTAGTCCGTTTCACTCGCCTCTTCGGGATTGCCTATGGCGTATTTGGAGATGAGGAAGCAGCACGCGGATGGCTCAAAACTGAAAATCCTGGAACTGCCAATGAGGCTCCCTTGAGTTATGCGGATACTGAATTTGGTGCCCGTGAAGTAGAGAATCTTCTCGGAAAAATCGACCATGGCCTTTTCTAAAGACCAAAGCGCCGACGAGGCAGATTGTGTTTTCGGGTATCGACTTGTTGCTCCCAAATGGGCCTCAACCGCCCTTTCTGGCGAAGGAGCAAGACTCTATGGGGGGCGGTGGAATTCTCCCGGCCGGCCCATGGTTTACCTTTCCATGAGCCGAGCTCTCTCAGCACTGGAACAGCTCGTGCACCTTCCCACTCCCGAGTCACGTCGGATCCCCCGTGTCATCCTGACGGTTAAAATTCCAACTGAACTCATCGGAGGAGAATTTTGGCCAGAAGAAGGCTGGCGGGATGATCCCCCGGGCAAGGGGTCGACTGATCAAGGTGACGATTGGCTCCTTGCCGCAAGCACCGTTGGGGTCTTCACTCCTTCGGCAATCATTCCAGAGGAAAAAAACCTCCTCCTGAACCCTCTCCATCCCGATTTTCAAAAAGTCGTAATCATTGAGACTAAACCATTTTCATTCGATCCTAGGTTGCTCTCAGAAAAATCCCAAATCTCCTGATTGCCCGAAAAAAATTCTCCTTCATTGCAATAAGAAGACCATTGATTTGACGATCTCTTGATTCTCCCTCACACTGCTTGCGGAGAGTGCTGTGTGCCTGGTGGTCGCCGCGGTTTTCAAAACCGTTGAAGGGCAATCTGTCCTTGGTGGGTTCAATTCCTTCCCTCTCCGCCACCACTCTCTTTTTTGCTAGAGCGGCCTTGAAAACGGCGTAGAATAAGGACTGGCAACCCTTAGGTGATACACATGAGCGATATACATGACACCTCAAACGACATGCCCAAAATCGCAAACACCGTCCAAATTGGCGGTATTTACAAGTTCAACGCCAGATACCCAAAACACCTTATTGGAGAGGTTAACGGCTTCAGGAAAGTCTATCGCAAGACTCTTGGCACTGGTGACTGGAAAGAAGCGAAACGAAAAGTCGCTCAAATTGCCTATGAGTTTGAACTCGAAAAGGAACGTCTCGAAAAGCTGATCCAATCAAAGACTAAAGACACCTCAAACCCACAGAAGGCCTTCGGAAAACTTACCGATTCGGAAAAAAATCGACTAATTTTGGATTGGTTTCTGACAAATGAACGGAAGGCGGAACGCAGTCGATCAGAGATTCAGCTAGCAGATGATGAGCTTTGGAAAAAGGAACGAACGGCGGATGCTTTGGCTGATTTTGGAAGCTACAAAAGCGTCGAAGACATGCCGTTGGAATCTTGGCTAAAAATCACGACAAAATTTCTCAGTGATCGCGAAATCGCTCACTCTGCAGAAGATGCCCTTGATTTAGCTCATCTTATCAGGGCGGCTAGAATAGAGATTCAGCGAAGATCTATTGAGCGTTTGACTGGTGAAAATCCCGGACCTGTTGACGAACGGTTTTCGATGGCCTCAATAATCGCTAGCCAAGGGCAAGCTACCCCTCACTCGCACCGAATCATCGCAGAAATTTGCGAGCGATTCCCAACTCGTTTTGCCAAGGGCAAGCTCAAGAAATCGACCCTTGCGGGGTATCAGATGCCCATCGAAATCTTGATTGATTTCTTTGGTCCCGATAAACCGCTAAAGTCTATCGGATATGATGAAGCCGAAAAGCTGGTTTCATTTCTCGCAGAGATTCCAGCCAACAAAACCCAACGCTTTCCCGGTATGGACTTCAGGGCGGCGGCGAAACTCGCCAATGTCGCAAAGACGGGGAAAGGGTTAGCCCCAAAACGCCAGCTTGATCTTTTCATAACGATTCAATCCATTCTCTCCTACGCTGAAGAAATTCAGTGGATCGATAGAAACCCTTTCGACTCAAAAGCACTGCGAGGCCTTTTGCCAGCAGTGAAGAGGAAAGAGCATGTTTCGTTCACAGCAACTGAACTCAGGGCACTTTTCACAAGCTCTTCCCTCTTGTCAGTTAGAGGAACAAGCAACGAAGAGGGCTTGGCAACAGAGGGCAAGTTTTGGGTTCCTTTGCTTTGCGTCTTTCATGGCTTGCGTATCAATGAAGCGGCATCTCTTCTCATCGAAGACGTAAAAGTCTCTGAGGGTGTTCACTATCTTTCAGTCAGAGAAGAAGACGATACTGGCCAGACAATCAAATCACTGAAAAGCGAAGTCAGCCAGAGACGAGTCCCGATTCATCGACAAATCATCGAAAGCGGATTCCTCAATTTTGTGGAAAGGCGAAGGGAACAAGGGGAAGATCCTTTTCTCTTCTGCGAGTTCAAAGAGAACTCACTCACAGGAAACCGAGCAAAGGATTTAAGCCAGTGGATTAACCGCCAAATCCGAAAGGTCACAACCAACCAGCCAAACAAAAAAAGGAAGACTTTTCATACCTTCAGACACCAAGTCACCGATGAACTAAGGAGAATCACCGATTCCGATGACAAGCGAACTGCCCTTCTTGGGTGGACTACTGGCGGGGGAAAGAAAAACGCTGGAGCAGATTACGGCAAAGGATTCCCGCTTAGTCAGCTTAAAGCTATCGTCGATCAGGTCACCATTGAAGGACTTGAGGACAACCCGTGGCAATAATTGCAACCAGTTGCAAATTCTCAAGGTTGTGGATTCACAATCCTGAAGACTGGAATTCGCCGAACCGTGCCGTTTTGAGTCGTGAAGTCCTCAAAACCATTGAAAACCATTCCCCCTTGCCACATTGGATCAGCACCGTGAAGGGTTCCCGGCTTCATCTCGCGATATAGATCATTTGGATCGCTATATCTCGTTTCAAGAGACTCGTCGCGAATCACTGCGATGTCGTATTCCACATCATCACCAACTTGCCCAACTGAGTAGATGAGACGGTTCTTCAAGCGATACTCAAAAGAGCAAAAGACAAGCTTTCCAATCGTTGATTCAGGAAAAATCAGACACTTTTTAGCAGCCTCTTCAGAAACCATTCCCTTGTAGATCAGTTCCACCAAGAAAGCGAAATCCCGTACACTGAACTGCCTTAGCCTCACTTCATTTTGGCCATTAAGGACTATTTTGAAGTCCCGTTGGCTCACCATCTTCGAACCGTCCATCGCGAATTGAGCGAACGAGTGAGTCCTCGCCAAATAATCCTCTCCACTAATCCAGAAAGCTCTTTTGGTTCTACGATCCTTCCAGTCGGTCAAAGCGACTTTCACCAATTCGTCTTTTGGAGACCCCTCCAGAATCGCGATTCGCAGGTTGTGGTCAAAAGACCAAGCCTTGCCCTCACTCTTGAGCCGTTTGTAAACCGTTCCTGCATCACTTGAGTTTGAAAGCAATTTGGAAGATTCCCTGTCCTCAAAGCAGACCGTTCCCCTCATAATGAAACCGCTTGGTTCCACCGTAGAAACGCTCTCAATGACCTCAGCATCGCTTTGCTTGTCCTCACTGTCGATCAGGTCGCCCAGAGCTAGAACGAAGGCTAGACCAAACAGCCCGACAAGACTCAGAACACCGAAAGCGGTGATTCCCAAGATGACTTTCCCCCAAAGTGGAAGAACCCGAATTTTCCCTGAAATTGTAGCAATCATTTAACCGCCCTTATGTGGGCGTATTTTTAATTGGAGACCAGCAATAATCTGGGAATGTGCCAATCGACCCGAAACAGCTATCATCTCAAGTGACTGCCGTTCTCATAGCTCACCGCAAAAAGCAGGGCCTTTCCCATCAAAAACTGGCAGACCTCGCGGGGGTGAGTCGTTCCACAATTGGCCGAATCGAAGCTGAAGAGACAAACGGGACTTTGTTCATATTTCAGAAAATCGCTAACGCCCTCGATTTAACCCTTAGCTCAATAATCACCGAGGCCGAAGAGTCACTACGATAGAGAAGATGGAGGCGTTAGAGTAACGCTTTCACTCGCTGAACCGTCGAAACGCCCTTACCCGTGATCTTGGCAGTATTTCTTATCGAATGCCCTTCATTCAGCTTTCGCCTTACGTCACGATGCTTGAAGAGGAAATCTTTGGTATCCAAGCCCGACCCTTTCGGACGGCCTAGAGTCCGTCCTTTCCGTCTAGCCTCAGCAAGGCCAGACTTGATTCTCTCAGTCAAGGTGTCTCTTTCAGATCGGGCCATCTCAGCAAGTAAGGCAAACATCATTGCAGCAGCCGGATTTCTTTTTCCACTTGGGAGAAGGGTCTCAATCGATTGTTGGTGCCAATAAAGCGAGACGCCAGCTTCCTCCAGTGCTTCAACGAAGCTATGGCATACACTATTTTTCCTCGCAAGACGAGAGACTTCATGAACAAGCACCTTTTTGATCTGGCCCGAACGCGCCAACTCTTCAACCCGACTCAGTCCAGCGCGACAATCCATAGCAGCGGCCCCCGAAATTGACTCCCGGCAGACTTCAAAAACTGAGTATCCCTGCTTCAACGCGTAGGCTTCCAATTCGGAAACCTGACGATCTGTCTCTTGTTTCGTTGTCGAGACTCGGACAAGAATAGCAACTGGGATCGTTTTCGGCATGGCCAATATCTACCAAGTGTATTCAAAAAATCAAGTGTTTTTCTGAATACACCTAAAGTTTCCTTTTGAGTCGAATTTACTCCGCCCAGAAGAAGGCTTTATTACGAACCATTTTTTGAGCACACTTTGCCAAGCTACAACCGACACAGATGCCACTGACCAACTATACTGAATGGAAGAAACGTGAATACGTCATTTCATCACTTCACCTCGACCTTAAAAACCCGAGGCTTTTCGGCGAAACAAAGTCTGAGGCTGAAGCGATTGAAAAGCTCCTCGAAACTGAGGACATTGATCAACTCGCAAGACAGATTTCTCAAGTTGGCTACCTGCCAGTCGAAGACTTGGTGATCGCGGTTGAGAATGGCAAGAAGATCGTGATCGAGGGGAATCGGCGGCTTGCTGCATATAAGCTGCTTACCAATCCTCTTCGCGCGCCTGACCCCAGCGTTCAGAAAACCTTCAAAGCACTCCAAACTGACTTAGGCGAAAACCTCCCCCGAAAGGTTTGGACTGTTTGCGCACCAGACAGGACTCAGGCAAACATATATGTTTACATGAAGCACACGCCGGAAACGTTTTCCAAGCGGTGGTCCAAAATTCAACAGGCGGTTTTCATCCAAAAGCTGGTCAACGCTGGAGAGAGCCTTGAGGAGATCAAACGAATCTGTCGGGCAACGGACGGGGCGATTTCCGAGTCGTTGGCAACCCTAAGCATTTACGAAATCTCTCCTCACCTTGATTTGGCCAAGGAGATAAAAGAGGATCTCGCAGATCCAAAAAAATTCCCCCATGCAACCGTCATCGATAAGATAATCACCGTTCCGACAGCCCAAAAGACGGTAGGGTTCTCAATCAGCCCCGACAAAGGAATTGAGGTGACAGGAGGAATGGAGCGGTTTCAACATTTCCTCAGCATAATTCTTGAAGATTCCCTATCGATTGATGAGCAAACGGGAAAGAAGAAGCTCGACACAAGAACTGTCGGTGATCTCGGAAAGCTAAAGGGCTATCTCGGAAAGTTGGAAGATCAATTACCTAAGAAGAAAAGACAGACTCCGAAAGAGTTCAAAGCTCTTTATGCGAAACTTTCAAATAGTCCACCCCCTCCCAAAGTTACCACCCCTCCCCAAAAGCAACTCCCACCGAAAAAGAAGGCGGGTAGGAAATACGGAAATGGGCTTTTTAAGAAAAAATTCACATGCTGCTTTCCTGATCAAAGAATCCCTTCGGTGATCAAGGAAATTCACTCCATTCGATATAGTGAATATAAAAACTCAACGGCTCTCCTTGTAAGGCTCCTGTTGGAATTGTCTCTAATTGGGTCAGTAAAGGAAGCTGGTGACTGGCCAAAACTTATGAAATTTGTCAATCAGGCAAATCCCAATGAGATTCCGAAGCTATCACGTATGCTCAAGTTCATAATCGACTCCAACGCAGGGTCATCAATCCAGCTCGAAAAGAGAGTTATTTCTGTCGTAAATCAGTTGCTGGGACAGAAAGAAGGAATTTTTTCTCTTACAACATTAAACGCGTGGGTTCATGCTGAATTTTTCCCAGTAACCGATTCCGATATTGAATCACTCTGTGCCAAACTTGAGCCAGTTTTTGAAAAGCTTCTGTCTGTCAAAAAATGATCGCTAGCCAAGTCAGCCCTCTCCGTTACCCAGGTGGGAAAGGAAAGCTTTGTCCCTTGCTCCAACAAATCGTTTATGCAAACGGACTCCAAGGAGGCATTTACGCAGAACCATATGCAGGAGGGGCGTCTTCAGCCCTACAACTCCTTTTCCTAGGGCATGTCTCAACCGCTCTCATAAACGATGCCGACTATCGGATTTACTCGTTTTGGAACGCAGTTCTCAATCAAACAACACGCCTCAAAAACGCAATTCACCGAACTCCAATAACAGTAGATGAATGGCGAAATCAAAAGGCGATTTACAAAAGCTCTAATAAGCATTCTCAGTTTAAGACTGGATTTGCTAGTTTTTATCTAAACAGGTGCAATCGATCTGGCATTATCGCGACTGGTGGTCCGATTGGTGGAATCGCCCAAAATGGGAATTGGAAAATTGACGCGAGGTTTAACAAGGATTCTTTGATCGCAAGAATTGAGGAGATTGCTGACCACAAAGAATCCATCAAGATTTCGAATTTGGATGCTCTCGATTTCCTTGCTGCATCGTCGAAGGAATACGCCAACGAGGATTTTTTCGCCTATCTCGATCCACCTTACTTCGTGAAAGGATCACAGCTCTACCTCAATCACTACAAGCCAGAGGATCATGCAAAGGTGTCTGACTATCTCCGAGACAAGGCAGACTTCCCATGGGTTCTTACTTATGATGACGCACCCGAAATTAGAGCACTATATCGGGACATGACCTGCCGATCCTTTTCCCTCCATTATAGCGCGCATTCGAGCAAAAAGGGCAAAGAGGTATTGATCGCACCTCCAACCGTCGCCTTGCCTTAGCCTCTTTCGGCACCGTGCGCTGGCTAGCTCGTCCTAAAAATGTTATAGTCCGAACATGAGTATGGGAGAAGAGTGTTCAAGTGGCCGGACTGAGCAAGAGCCGAAAAACTTAGATCGTCGAGAAAGAGACGCCGCCCTCTTGGGAGGGATCAAATCTGACGAAGATTGGAAAGAGTTTGGGAGACAAATCGAGAAGAGTAGGAGAAGGCGAGAACAAGGCCTCAGAAATTGGATGTTACAGCGAGAATCCGCTCGGCAGCGTCAACCAAACACAAGTGATCAACACTGAGCGAAGATACCAGATTTTTTTCCTACGTAAAACATGGCCCGAAACCAAGTTGCGGTGAAACGAACCTTGAATTTTTTCCTCTTTGCTGAAAAGGTTTTAGGGGCATAGTCCTACCGCCTGAGTAACGCTAAGACAGGAAATTCTAAATGCTGCTTACACAGTCGGGGAGATGCTAGGGGAGTCAGTTGGAAGTGGAAAAACAGACCTAAAAAGTTCCAAATATTCGGGGGTGAGAGTGTAAGGATTTGGCGTCGTTACTCCTTGGGGAAGGCTTTGGCACAACACCCCTTCATCTCTTAGCCTTCTCGCAACCACATCGAATTTTCTCGAAGGTCTCGCGAGGCATCGAAACTCAATTAGGATTGCGAGGATTTGATGCGCATCATCGGCGGTATGCACTGAGGAATGGAGTTTTTGAAGAAACCCCCTTAGTGTTGCGGCTTCTGATCTTTCCCCCGTTTGCCTCATTGCTCCCATCAAGTGAACCAGTCGTGAAGATGCATCTTCCGCTAGTTGATGAAACCTGCTGTTGACCTCAGCCAATGAGTCCGCGCTACTCGCTGCACGGTGGAACATTTTCAGATTGAAGGAAAATTCAAATCGCAGTCTGTCGAATGCCTTGGCATACGTGCGAAAAGTCAAACCTTCAGCGAGACTAACAGACACCGAGGGACAATTGGCTTCTCTGCTTGTCTCACTGCTTGGATACTCACGGACCCTGCTAGCCCTCCCGACTTGAGAAAGCGCAGGGATATAGCTTTGCAGTTCTTGAATGGCGTCATTTGAAGACTTCTCCCAGTATATCTCCACATCTCGAATAGAAAACCGAGTTTCGGTGGCGACAAATTGGCATTCTGAAACCTCAGCGGCTCTCTCCATCTCGGCTTGGATCGCTTCAATCACGATGCTTGGATACAAATCTAGAAGATCGTGCCAAAGGGCATCGTCGTCGTATCGAACCAAGGCTTGCGGCCTCATTAGATTGTCATTTCCATCAAGCGAGGAATATCGGCTACGGGAAACACCTCTTGGGACATACGGGAAGAATGGTCCCCCTGTTGGGTGGCGGTCCGCAAACCGCGTCGGATTCACGCTCAATTCAAGCGTGATCGATGAAACGCTACGATTGCCGCTAAGTTCCCCTCTCTGCCGTGAGAAGCGGACTATGCCGCCAAATAGAGGCATTCCTACCATCCGCCCTCGAACCCCCGAAGAGCGGGGCCTCTTTACGTCCAGAGTTGTGAGGGACAGACTGGGATTCTTTCGGTTGTTAAATATCCACCCCCTGTCTTCTAACCCCTCAACCAAGCTGTTGTCTGAATCAATGAGCCTCCCAGCTTGCACCCCGCTGGGACTTGTTAGAGCAAACACGAAATCATCGAAGGCTTGATCGTCCCGATAGGATACCCGCCAGCCTTTTACAGAAAGCTTCACCCTGTCGATTCGGGCAGATTCTGGCGTTGGTGCATCATCGTATGATTGTAGCATGCCCCAAGGATGCAAGAACCCGCCACAGGGTGAAGGCGTTTGTCAGATTTTTACCCGTTTAAGCTTTTCCCAAGGTCTCCAACCTTGAATAATCACCCCCGAAGCGCGGGTGATACACACCCATGTTTTACAGGATTTGTAAGTCCTTGAAAATAAGTGCTCATAGCACCCAGAGTTCAAGTCCTTCCCTCTCCGCCACCTTCCCTCTAACTCACTTAAAGTTAGAGGAAACATTGTAAATCAAAGCGTTAAAGTCTGCAAATGGCATACCAAGGTGACACACCAGAAGCCTCAGACAACGTGCCTAAGATTCCAAACACGATCCGCCGAAATGGCGTTTACTACTTCAACGCCCGCTATCCGCGTGACCTTCCCCTTGAGCTAACCGGAGGGAAAAGCCATTTCAGAAAGAGCCTTGAGACCAAAGACTGGAAAAAAGCTAAACAAGTAGCAACGAGAGAAGCCCTTCACTTCCAATTAGAGGTCGAGAAGCTAGAACAGCAGTGGAAAGGCACTAAGGAGAGTAACAACGCAGAGAAGCTCCCTTTCAAGGTTCTCACGGAGGAACAAAAACGCGATTTAGTATTTCGATGGTTCGTAAGTAGAGAAAAGGGAGCCGAAAGCTTCAGAGACGATTGGACAGCATCCGATGATGATCTCTGGAAAAATGAGGCTTTAGGGGATGCTAGGCTCGACCACTCAGACATCAGCTCCTTTGATTCTATCCCTCTTTCAGTATGGGAGAAGAAAGCTGCTGCGATCATTGCAGAGGACGGCTTTCAAGCAACCGATGAGGAAATCATCATTTTTGCACACCAAATCCGCAAAGCTGAAATTGAGATCGGACGCCGGACTCTTATCGCGATGAATTCGGCACCAAAAGAGCCCGAAAATCCGCTCTTTAGAGATCTCTATTCCCATTCATCAGTAAACGCGCGCCCTGCTAAAACGCGCACCATCGGCGAGCTATGCGCCAAATACCAGCAAGACAAGAAGGTGATGGGTGTAACCACAGGCACCCTCTCTAAATACCAGATGCAAATCCGTATTCTCAAGGACTTCCTTGGAGACACAACCGCAGTTTCAGCTGTAGGAGTTGAAGAGGCTCAGAAGCTGGCAGACTTTCTTGGTAAAATTCCAAACAACGGGACAAAGCGTTATCCCAAGCTTACTCTAAAAGAAGCATCGATAAGAGAAGATGCAAGGAACCTTCCTTGCTTCATTTCTCCGAAGACCCAACAAGACCACCTGCAAGGTTTTTCATCAATCTTCCGCCACGCTCACGAACTGGACTGGATTACCGCAAATCCATTTACAAAAAGGGCTGTCTCAAGTCGCCTTCCTGAAGTCACGAACAAGGAGTCCGTAGTTTTCCCGTCAGATGAACTGGTAAAGCTCTTTTCTCTCCAGTCATTCCTAGACTGCCGCCATCACCCAAAAAATTACCCTCGATTTTGGATTCCTCTTCTTTGCTTTTTCCACGGCATGAGGGCCAACGAAGCCGCGCAACTCCTCGTTGAGGACGTCAAACAAGAGGAAGGAGTCTGGTTCCTTGATATCCGTGAGGTGAACGATAAAGGCCTGAAGGTGAAGCAACTCAAGACTAGTCACAGCAATCGACGGTTGCCTCTAAGTGATCAGTTTCTAAAAACAGGATTTCTAGCTTTCATAGATGGCCAAAGAAAAGCTGATCACGTTTATGTCTTCTCTACTCTTACAAAAACAAAACGGGGCTCTATGGCCGACGCTGTGAGCAAATGGTTCTCTCGCTTCCGAAGGCAGGTCCTTGAGGGGCAAACTCTAGAAAATAGGGAGAAGACTCTTCATTCATTCCGACACTCATTTGCCAGAGCTGGCCGAGACGCAGGAGTTCCAGTTCCCATAATGGAAGCCTTAGGTGGCTGGGTGGAATCTAGCAGCAAGAAGAGTTCACACAGTAGCTATGGAAATGGCTATAGTCTCGCTAGACTTAAAGAAGAAATCGATCACGTCGGCGACTCTATTCAAGCCATAACTCTTCTCGCTGAACAGAAAACGCTCATTCCGAAGTCGATTTAATCGACATGAAACCTAGAACTCGTATTACAATGATGCTACAAATCCCAACCCTTTAAAAGGGGTCAATCATTACAAGATTATGCTCAATTGGGTTTCTAGATTTTTCAAAAGTAAGAGTAACGAAGGCGAAATCCTTTCAAGCCCTGAAAAATCGATCCCAGCTCGCGTTCTCTTCGGAAGACGCTCAATGATTGAGAATCTTTGTGAAAATCCACTAGAGAAAAAAATCTATATTCTCTCAGGGGGCTCAGGAGTTGGTAAAACCGCTATCCTTGAGGAAGTCATGGCATCTTCTCCCGAAGAGAAAATAAGCTGCCTATTTGAGGTCTCCTCTAAAGCCGTTCACTCTATTAGACTAATGGCCGCAGTGTGTGCTGCTATTGGCCCACACCTCCAAATCCGGAAAGACAAATTAGAGGCCATGAGAAAGTCACTTAACGACAATTCGAGTGACCATACAGAAACTCTCATCCATGGTTTCATTGAGGACCTAGGGCTTCTGACTCCCAAAACAGCAGAAGCTCTGTTCAATGTTCTCTATTCCACCCACAAGGACACTAACCAAGCAACTCAAGCTTCAAGTATTGTCAACATGGCTCACGAAGATAAGCTGGTGCGGTTTGAGGAACTTCTTAAGTTTTGTGAACGACTCGGTCTTAGTGGGGTGATCTGCATTGACTCAGCTGAAAAAAGCTCGGAAGACATGAAGCAGGTAATTCTGGGTGTTCTTTCACAGCTTCCTAATGGCTGGTCGATATTTGTGTCGATGAACGACGAGACTCAAGACCGAGAGGTGTTTAGCTACTTTGTAAAAGAGCTAAAGCAAAACTCTAAAGGCTCTTATGAGGAACACCTAGTCCCCTCCTTGGAAGCTCCTGCAATCGAAGAATGGCTTCACAAAATCTTTGGAAAGGTTCCTCTTTACGAGAAACTCCAAGACCTTCAGGATGAAACGCAAGGAAGGCCTTTCCTAATTGAACAGCTTCTTAACAACGCCCCAAGTATTGACCAAATCCCAACAGCGCATCAGTGCTTAGGATCCATGCCATCTGACTATCCCAGCCACTTTGAAAACCTAGACTCTGATGCTGCCATCAGAGTAATTAGGGGCTTGGCCATGCTACCTTCAGGCGGATGGTTTCCGCACGAATTCATCTTAAAATTGGCCAGAATCGACAGCTCTGTAGAGCTGAGCAGCGCACTTGCTGAAGCTCAAGAAAAGTTAATCGTTAAAATTGATCCTAATTCTGGAGGAGTAAGGCTTTACCATGACCTAATTGGAAAGAGTATTTTTGGCGCTACTACTCTTCATGCAAAGGTGGAAATAGCCGCTGAAATCTTAAAAATACTCGATCAACCTGAAATCAGGGGGAAATTCGACGAAAGCTTACTCTCATTCTTCGAAAATTCGTTATCGGCGTGGACAATTCAAGATCAGCAGTTGGACTGGGAAAGGCTCATCGCTTCAGCAGATATATTAGTGCGAGGCGGGCGAATTGACGCCGGTTTAGAGTCGCTCAAATCAATCGAGACTGGGTTAACAAAGGCTATTGGATCCACAGAGAATTATCACACCTCAATCGAATCCATTCGTGCTTATGCATTTTACATTAGAGGCAATTACTCGGAGGCGATCCAGATCGTAGAGCAGCTCCCAATTTCAAATAAGATTCTCCTGCTAAAGACAAAAATCCTCGTTCGGTTAGGTCAGTTTGAAAGAGCCACCAAATTTGCTGAGGCTATCCTTAAAGATAATCATAGAACCACGAAGGAGGGGCTGGGGGCTATCCGCTGCCTCAATACTATTGAAAGAGCCAAAGGACATTATTCTCAAGCATCTCTGTGGATAGAAAAAATTCACACCCTTCGTGACAATGATCCTGAAGCATTTGGCCCCAAGGAAAATTGCGACATCTATCGAACAGAAGCTCGAACATACTGCTTTATTCCAGAGCGCAGAAACGAGGCTCTACGCTCTGCCACCCAAGCAAAAAAATTAGCTAAGATAAATCACCTTAGACTAGAGCTTGGTAACTCCCATTTAGCCGAAGGAGAAGTTTTTCGTCATCTCGGTAAAAACACCGAGGCTCGACAATCTTACGGTAAGGCAATTGAGTGCGCTGAAAAATTGACTAACAGAGACTCCCTCTTCTGGAGCTGTCTTGGATTGGCTGATGCTAGCCTTCGATCTAACGATGTAACGGAAGCTCGTGAGACACTCGATAAAATCAGCTTACTTGTCTCGCGATGGGGAACCGAGCGACCATTTGAACGGGCGCATTACGAATTTTCAGTATCATCAGTTAAATATATAGAGACGATGAACGAAAAACCAAAAATCCCTCGATTCTATACAGACAATGAGATTGACTGGCCTGAGAATTATATCACTCGACTCATAGAGTCTCCAAGTGATCTCCCAGCTAAAGAATTTTAATGAGTATAGAGCTTACAGAGCCCATTCGAATCACCCGCAAAGGCTTTGACTACTGGATAAGAGTCCCCCTGTCAGATGAAAGTCATGCCATCGTTTATAAGGACGATAATTTTGGAGATGGCCCTGTTTTGGTTAGAATACATTCCTCTTGTTTGTTCAGCGAGGCTATCGGTGCTGATGATTGCGATTGTGGCCATCAGCTAGAATCTTTTCTCGACGAACTTAAAACTAGCCCGGGTCTTTTAATCTATTCTTTCGAGGAAGGTCGAGGAATCGGACTACTTAAAAAATGTGAGGCTATCGGCCTCCAACAGGCGCAAGGTCTCAACACTTCGGACGCTTTTAAGGAATTAGGTTTCTCAAAAGATGAGAGAGATTTTGATTTTGCTGCAAAACTTTTGGCAAGTATGAATACGCCAAAAGACATTCGAATTGAATCCAACAACCCGCTCAAAATAGAAGCCCTACAAAGGGAAGGCTTCAACGTCAAGCAAGCTCACCTCGATATGAATCGGACACCTGAGCAGGAAAAGTATCTCCATGAAAAATCCAAATGCCTCGGGCACATCAAGAACTGAGAGGCTTCTTCCAGACCCTAAATCAGACCCTTGGTTCGGCGTTAGTGAGATTGCTTGCCAGCTTTCGGCCCAAAAGCTCACTCTTCTAAAGGACTCTAATCCATCGCTTGGTTCTCCGTGGTCTGGCAGGGATTTAACCGAGAAATTCTTCTTCATTTCGATATGTCACCAGTATAACTGGAACGAACTCGAATCCGCTATGAGCAAATTATTTGCGGGGTGTAAATCAGCAACACAAATAACGAACCTAGTCAGAGACATCACGCCAGAACAATTCGAGCAGCCTTTTGGTGAGGGCATCGATGAGACTAGAATAAGATCAAACGAGAGAATTGGCATCCTCAAAGAAACGGCTAAAATTTTGGAGTCAAAATTTAAATGCAGCCTTCAATCCTTGCTTTCTAAGTCAAAAAAACGTCTTAGTGGCCCAAAAGGCTTATATAGCTACCTCGACGAGTTCCCTGCATTTGAGGCTGATCCACTGAGAAAAAAATCGTGTGTTCTTGTTCACGAACTCGTAAGGAATGGTAATATCGCTATAACTGATCCAGAGAACATCAAGCCTGCGATAGATTACCATATCATCAGAATTTACCTGAGATCAGGTAGGATCTTCCCTAAACACAAACTGGCACTTGAAAGGCTTACGTCCCACAAAAATCAGCCCAGCAGAGTCTTTGTGGAGGAAGCTCGCAGAGCTACAGCCCAAGCTCTTGGATGCGTAGCTCAATTCTCTAACCTCAGTATCGCTCATGTGAATTACGTCGAATGGATGCTCGCTAGAAGCCAGTGCATACGATCTTCTCCGCTATGCAGATCAAAACTTGACGTAGATAAGGCGGCTAATCTTGAACCGCTCAAACAGGAGAAATGTTGCTTCAACGACTTTTGTGCCGTCAATTGGCTCGATGACTGGGAAGAAGTCTGGGAACCAATTTTTGATTCAACGCACTACTAAAATTTGAAGCTAACCACCGACTCTACCAATTTCCTACTATTCGAATTCCGGTATTTAGAGTTTAGGTTTGAATAAGATGAACCCACAGGAAATTCGGAACGCACAGAAGCCGTAGCCCCTATAGACTCCAGTTGTTCGACAACAATTGCAGGAAGATCTACGATCAACTCCTTGTAGCGGGATTCCTGAACAACGATGTAGCCGCTTGCATCTGCGGCAATCATCCCTTTTAAACTTCGTAAAAACTTTTCCATAGTGACGAAGTAATTTCTGTAAAAAGGAAGGTAGTAGTTGGCAGATCCGAAGCTCTCATGCCCCTCAATCTCCTTCATTATCTTCTCGGCCTTTTTTGAGCCACTTCCCGTTGAGCGCTCACCCTTCGGAATTGTCGGGGTTCCAATCATTTGATCTCTTAGAGATCGGATTTCAAAATCTTGAAAGGCATTTAGAATCACAACCTCCGGCAAATGATTCTTAATGTAATCAATCCTAGTTAGGTAAGGTGGAGACGTTACAACAACATTTGGAGGCCTCGTCTTCAATGCTATTGGCTCAGCAATATTCCTCATATAAACTCTGGTCCCTCGCACACACTTTTCGGGGAAATCCTGAGATAAATCAGAGACTATTTTCGTTGCGGCATCGGTCGTAAGATCGGCTAGCGACTCCACAGTAGGATTCGCAGAGGTTTTCTTATGCCACGTTGGATTGGAACTACCTCGTCCCTTCCAAGCAACTGATGCGCTCATCAAAATAGATGCTAGGGCTAGCACCTCATTGTCATATTTCCCCGGGGTCGATTCGACGAGAGTAGAAACCAAGTTACTACATTTGCCTACCTTCTTTCTCAAGCGCGTTACCACGTCTGAACAGTAGGCCCAACTTTCAGGGCTGAAATATTGGTCTGCTTCGGAAAAATTGACGTTTATTTTCTTAGAACGGCCCTTTTTAAGAAGGGCTAATATAGTTCTAAGCGAATAATCACTAGAAGCCTTTGCTCGAGACATTAGCGCAGAGACGGGGTCCAAATCGTTTGCAACTATAGGAAGCCCCATGCTCCGAGCAGCTTCGATAGACGTCCCAGAACCAACAAACGGATCAAATATTAGAGGGCTCTTGTAATTCTGAGACAAATCAGCAATTGCCGCTTCTACGAACGCTCTCGAGAACGCCGCATGAAAGCGAGACCACCCTCCAACACCAATTGACACGCTCCCCTTCCGCTTCGGATTGGGAAGCTTTGGTTCCGAGTCAAACAGATCATCCATTGAGTTTATTTTCCGGTGAGCACTATCCAACGATAAAGGCTGTGCGCTCATCGTCGAAAAGCTGAAATGATTTCAGCTCCGTTAAGAGAGGTTAGGCACTAAACCCACATTGATCCACATCAGAAGTTCTGAAGGATTCATTTCATGCACATCCCAGCGAATCCAAGGCCTCAGTGCTACTTTAAAAAGCTGAGAAAATCACCTTTTCAAGCGATCTTCAGCCTGAGCCAAAATCTCACTTAGAGGATGGTTCAACGCGCCCGCCATACTCTGAAGAACAAACAGAGTGGCGTTTATCTGGTTTCTCTCAACTCGGCTCACAGTTGTGCGATGAACTCCCGAGAGCTTGGAGAGAGCTTCATGGGATAGGCCCTGCTCAACTCGCTTCTCTCTAAGGATTTCCACAACTGCCGAAGCTAGGTCTTTAGGGTCAATGCTCAGGCTTCGTTTTTACCCTTCCAATGCGGTGCCTGATACGTGCATATATGCACGGACCTCGGCATAGCGCGGGGAGCAGTAAACCACCTAAGCAATGACACAGACTCCACCCCCTCTCCCGCAAACCAAACCGAAGAAGAAAGGGTGCGTAGTTGCACTAGCCGTGGTCGTTGGAATCTTTGTGCTTCTGCTAATCATCGGAAGCATTGGCATTTCTCAACAGCGTAAAGATTTTGAGGAAAATCGTTCCGAGATCATAGCGAAAGCCGAAAAGGCTGTATCTGAAGAAGACCTTTCAACTTTAGAAGAACTGAAAAGGAAGTATTCAGCGATTGAAGACGAAGAATTTGGGGAACTCATCAAGGAAATCGAAAGGCTGAAAAACGACGAACTTGCCGAACGCCTTGGAGCAATTCGCACTTTCAAGATCTACGAATCTGAAAATTCCTCCTTTGGATCGAGGAAGCGGTTAACTTGGCGTGTCGTCGTCGAAGGCTCTGAGAGGCCGCAAGATTATGCCGCGACTCTCATCTATGCAGCGCGAAATCTTCAGGAAAAAACGAAGGCTGAAACAGTATCGGTGATTGCCGAGATGAGTCGTCACTCAATCGAGCACGGGGCATCTCAAATTGTGGCAATGGTGAACTATATTCCAGACGGGAAAGGCTGGTCAGGGGATGACAAATCAGAAGTTTGGGACGTTAAGATTCCTTCTAGTGTTCCGTCTCCTGACGTGATTCGAGCAAACGCAATTTACGCCCAAAATCGAAAGAGGATTTTGAATGCCTTCCCCGATGATCTTGCTAGGCAGAGAAATTCTTTCAGAGTTGCCGTCGCGGGGGAGATGGAAATCACGAAGGAAGAAGCTGACAAGCTACTGCTCTTTGTCCCCCCTAACGCATCAGGAAATCGCTATATCTATCGAGGAGAAGAACTGCCATTTAGCTCTCCAGAAGTAAGAGATCAAATCGTGAAAGAACTTCGAAACTGACAATTGCAACCGGTTGCAACCTACAAAAACTGCCCTCTAAGCTGTCCCTTTCTTGAAGAAGGAAAAGGACTGTGTTAGGATGCACGCCGTGAGTGCTGAATCTACCACACCTCCCCTTCCCCGCCAGAGACGGCGCGTAGGCCTTCCCCTTGCAGAGAGGCGCGCTCGCCCCTCAGATGAAGTAGAAGTCCCTTCCCCTCCCATCGAATGCGATAGGGCATTACGGGACGAGGAGCAGGTTCTGAGACTAGAGCAACTCATGCTTCAAGGAGTTACCCATTCACGCGAACTTATGCCCTTGTTGGAAATCACAGACCGGAGACAACTTGAACGCTATCGAGGAAGGGTTGAGGTTCGTTGGAAAAGGGATTGTTCTTGGCCAGACATTGAGACGCAGAGAGGGAAAGCTCTAATGGAATATGAACTGCTTTGGAAATTGGCCTTTCAGGAATACAATGACGCCACTTCAGAGCGAGCGAAAAAAGAAGCTCTTAACCTTCTTCTTACCATCCGAATCAAGATGGATAGCTTCCAAGGTTTCACTCCACGAATGGCAGAAAATCATGCCAATCAATCAACGCCTAAAGTCCCAGACTCAGTGCTTCGCGATATGGCCAAACAGGAAGAGCTAGTCGAGATGATGAAAGTCTTCGCTGGCTTCATTGAGGAAGAACAAGAGGTTGAAGATGCTGAATCTCAGAATTTCGTGAACTAGCCTCATCATCCACACCCTGTTGCAACCGGTTGCAAATTCAGAAGCACCCCTAACACAGTAGAACGAAAGATGCTAAAGGAGTGATGACGAAGGGAATGCATGATTAAGAAGAGAACGATAATCCTCACTTAAAAATGCACTCCCACTGTGGACTGGAGAAGACCGTAAAACCTCACGCCTAATTAGTTTGTCGATTGCTCGTCGCCTAATTGTTCCCCGCCGTCCAATGGAGACCGATCCATTTGCGACCAGCAAGCGAAGGATCGCTGTTGCTTCAGTTAACGAAGATGAACTTGAATGAAGAGCATCAAAGAAGTCCATCAGTGTTACCGCCCTTGGGATCACCTCAGATAAGAGAGGGAAAATCTCAGAAAGACGGTTAGAGGCATCAATCGCAGCTTCACGACAAATACGATTCAAAATTGCAGGCTCATCACCCGCTGTTCCCCCTCTGAGCTGATACCGCCCACTTCCTCCCAATTTATAAGCCACCTCGAATCTAATTCTTGTCTCCGTCTTCGCATAGACACGCAGTTTAACGCCGTTACATAGCTGAATGGTAAAAGAGGGGCAATCGCGCTCAATGTCTCCTATTATGGTCGGATATGAAGACTCACGGCTATCACGTCCAATTCCTCTGAGTATCGGCCTGATCCTAGATAGCTCGTTCAAGGCATCATCGGAGGCCATTTCCCAATACACCTCCACCTCCTTAACCTTTGTGGAGTTCCTCTCCCCATGTTGACGTCGGAACGACGCCTCAGCCGCCATCGAAGCTCTAGAGAACTCTCTTTCAATCTCTCCGACAACTCCGCTCCAATAGCTCTCTAGGAGTCCAAACCAAGCATCAGCACCGTCAAATCTTTGATACTGCTCCCGTGACATGTAGTTGTCAGATCGATCCAATGACTGATTTCGCCCCCTCTCACGAAATCGTCGGCGAGGCGTCCAAAACACAAACGCGCTCCCTTCCTCTGCATCCTGCCAGCGCGCAAATCTAGTGGGATTAAGATAAAGCGTGCTCGTTATCACAGCTGATGCTTGTGCCGTCTGGGGTGATTCTCGAATGTCGATACTCCCCTTGAAAAGCGGCATCCCGAATCTATGTCTGTGTGAGGTTGTTCGACTCCTTCTAACGTTTAACCGAGTAAGCCCCCTTCGTTGGGAATTAGGAGCACTCACGAATATCCACCCCGTGCTTTCATCAAGATCACCTTCTAACTGGGAATACTCTATTGTGTCTGAATCCGAGCCGATAACCACAGTCCTTAATCGAAGCACGAACTCTTGAAGAGCCGACTCACTTGGATAAGAGAGAATCCATGACTTCTGTTGAACCTTTATCCGGTCGTGTTTCGCGTTCTCAATCGTAGGGAGGTCATCGTAGCCAGTTAGCATGACCCCTTTTCCGACTTCCATAGCCCTTTGAAAAGACTTGTCAGATTTTTATCCTATCGGCACTATTAAAAGCGTCACACAAGTGGCACACCAAGGAATTCCGCCAAAGGCTGAATGCTTTGTTTTATAAGGAGAAGAAATGGAGAGATTCAATTCCTTCCCTCTCCGCCATTTTTGTTCCTCTGTCGGATGACCGCATTACTCAAGCCCGCTCTTTTTTGAATCTAGTTCGCAAGCAAGATGATTCTCAAGAGCGACCGCTACATTGCCAAACAAGTTTTCGCGACGGCACTATATGCGGTTCTGATTCTGAGTGTTGTTCTAGTTCTCGGAAACCTTTTCAAAGAGATTAACAAGCTTCTGGTCGACCGAGGTGCTCCGATTTCGTTTCTTGGTGTTTTCATCGCCAAGCTTCTTCCCGTTTCTCTGGTCTTCACCATTCCTTGGGGATTTCTCGCGGCAGTCCTCCTTGTTTTTGGGAGGCTCTCATCCGATCAAGAAATCAACTCATTTCGCAGTGCTGGAATGGGGCTTTATCGGATTGCCGCTCCGGTTCTGACTCTCGGCTTAGCGCTATCGCTTCTCTGTCTCTGGTTAAACGCCACGGTCTCGCCTCGTTCAAAGGGTGAACTCAAAAGACTCCTTTATGAAACCCTCGAAGACGACCCGCTTCGACTCCTTGACCCCGGTATCGTGCAATCCCGAATGAAGGGGCAACGGATTTATATCGAATCGAGGAACCCAGACGAAAGCCTGCAAGGATTTCATGCTTATCAAATCAACACCGATGACCCTAGCGCCAAACCAATCGGTTACGTCTATGCGGAACAAGTCACCCTTCGAAATAAAGGTAAGAAGGTGAAAAAGTTGGACCTCCGCCTAAATGGAGTTTGGGCAGAGACCTATAACAAGGAAGGCGAGCTGCAACAGACCTTCGGTGAAAAAATTGAGCCGTGGGTTCTTCCTCTGGAGGTTTCTAAGGCTCGGAAAATTAAACCAAACATGCTCGATAATGGCGAGATCCGAGAACTCCTCGCCAATCCCCCGGAAGGGATGCTTCAAGAGAAAATTAATGACTTCGATGTCGAGCGCACCCGGCGGATTTCCTTTTCGATGGCTCCTCTCGCACTCGCCTTCATTGGCATTCCTCTTGGTCTCTCGGCGCGAAGAAAAGAAACTTCAACTGGTGCCGTGCTAAGTCTCGCCGTAGCGATTGGATACTTCGTCTTTTTCATCATCGCAGACAAAACACAAGGAGACGAACTCCTCATCACAAAAGCCCTCCTCTGGCTTCCGAACATCGCCTGTTTAGCTTTGGGGATTTTCCTCTTTCGCCGCGCAAGCAAACGGGCCTAACTTAATTCCATGGATAAACTGAAGCGGAAAGGTCGCTCTGCCTTCAGAGCCTTCAGGGATTGGGCGGCAAGCAATCAGCTCAGTCTTTTTCCATTTCGTAAGAGCATTGCTGGCTACACCACTTTCGACGGACGGAAGGATCTCAGTGCGGCAGTAAACATCGCACTTTTGGCTGTTCCCCAAGGAATGGCTTACGCCGCGATCGCCGAGCTCCCTATTCTCTATGGGATTATTTGCTCAGCCATAGCCGCCATCGTCGCACCGTTCTTCGCAAGTTCCCGACACACGATTTTAGGACCAACCAATGCAACCTCGCTCATGGTCTTTAGCTTTTTTGCCGCAGGGAGCTTCACCATGTCTGAGAAACTGAATCTCATGCCTCTTTTGGTCCTCATGGTAGGAGTCATCTGTCTCATTGGGGCCGTCTTGAAGGCTGCGGAACTGGTGCAATACATTAGCCAAAGCGTTCTCGTCGGATACATCACCGGAGCCGCAATTCTCATCATGATCAATCAAGGGAAGCACCTTTTCGGAGTTGCGGAGGTGGTTGAACCGGCCAGTAATTTCTTCGGAATGTTTAGCGAACTCGCGAACGCAAAGCATTCCTACCTTTGGCAGCCGGCCATTCTCGGCTTCGGCACTCTGCTCTTGTATCTCGTTATGACGAAGTGGCTAAAGGCCCTCCCCAATTTCGCTCTTTCTCTCACAATTGCAGCCATCGTTTCCACCTTCATGTCAGAACAGTCCTCTGACTGGGCTGCCGCGGTTCCTAATTTCGGGTCCTTTTCTCTCTCCGACTTAAAGTTTCGATACCCAGTTGCTTCTGAGAGTGGATTCCTTTCCGACATCTCTTCCCTTCTTGGGGTTGCCGTGGCCATTGCCTTCCTAGCATCTCTAGAGAATACCGTCATGGCAAAGTCCCTTGCTTCTCGCTCTGGAAACCGGACCGAAATCAACCAAGACATGATGGCTGTCGGCATGAGCAATGTCGCCTGTGCTTTCACGGCTGCCATGCCAGCTTCGGGATCACTCACTCGCTCGGCATTAAACTACGAGTCGGGAGCTCGATCAGGCATCTCGTCGATCATTTCGGGCGTGTTTTGTCTCATCGCTATTTTTGCTTTCGCCTTCATGAGTCCAAATCCTGTCTCATTCATCCCCAAGGCAGCACTGGCAGGCTTGGTCATCGGGGTGGCCGCCTCTTTGATCAAAACTCGTAACATTCGTATTTGTCTGCGTTCAACTCCGGAAGACTTCGGAGTCCTATTGGTCACTTTTCTCACCGCGCTTATTTTCCCGCTCTACGTCGCTATTTTCATTGGCGCCTCACTTTCAATTTTCCTCTTCCTCCGAAAGGTTTCCCGCCCCCACTTGATTGAATACGAAGTTTCAGACGATGGTGAACTTCGCGAACTAGGAGAGAAGAAAAAGCGCCCCAATCCTGCGATTTCCATTGTGCATGTCGAAGGGTCCCTCTTCTTCGGGGCAGCCGAACTCTTTCAAACCCAAGTTCAACGGCTCGTAGTCGACCCAAATATTAAGGTCATCATTCTTCGCCTGAAAAACGCCCGTCACTTAGACGCCACCAGCGTGATGGCTCTGCGAGAGCTTATTCGATTCGTCCGCTCCAAGGATAGGCACCTTATTATTTCGGGCGCGACTCGGGATGTTTATAAAGTCCTTAAAAGTTCCGGTGTTCTGCGAACCTTACAGCGAGGATGTTGTCGGGAAGAAGGCGAAACCAATCTCTTCTTCACCTCCCCTAGTAATCCCAACATCTCAACCCGCGATGCTCTAATTCGTGCACAAGAACTCCTCGGGACGACCAAAGCTGACGTGAAGATTTACTACGATCCAGCCCACGACAAAAAGGGGCAGTCCTAGACTTTCTTGCTTCCGCAGCTAATATTCACCCATGTCTGAGAACTTTGAAGATCGCGCGCGGGAAGCCCTCGCTAAGCCCAAGAATGTGGGAGAAATGAACGATGCCGATAGCGTTGGCACCGTTGGTTCACCTGATTGCGGCGACATGCTTCGAATGTGGCTCAAATTCACCGAAAAGGATGGGAAGAAAGTCATCGACCGCGCCTCTTTCCAAGCCTTCGGTTGTCAAACTGCGATCGCCGTGGCCTCGATGGCAACTGAACTCCTCAAAGGGAAAACCCCTGATGAAGCCCGAGAGCTGAAACCTAACGAACTTTCCGGGGATCTTGGCCCCCTTCCGCCAATGAAGATCCACTGTGGCCAACTTGTCGAACAAGCTCTGAAAAGCGCGCTCGATGGCAAGGAAGCTCCCTCAAAACCCGCCGTTGAAACTCTCGCAGGGAACTTAAACCAGGCCCCCACCGGGAAAATCAAGATCGTTCCTCTCGATGAAGACACGGGCAATTAGTTGGCTCATTACCTTCAACTCATTCAGTCAGGCCCAAACTCAAAAGTGGCCCCTAACGATCACGCCCTCTCCCAAGCTGGGAACTCACTCGGTCGAGGCCGCTCAAAATGGTTTCATCTACGAAACAAGCAGCTTTCGCATTCAGACTCCCAAGAAAATCGATAGCGATCTCGTCACAAATTTTGTCATGAGCGCTGAAGCCACCGCGCTCGCTTTGAAGTCGATTCCTTTTGCTCTCTCCAGCACTTCGAATTCAGAAAAACCCCTGATTCAAATTGCTCTCGATGAGGAATCCTACTCCACAGCAGGAGGAGCATCTGGAACTGGGGGCTTCTACGATGGACATCGCAACAGGGTCATCGTTCGTTGGGATCAACTTCATCGAGTCCCCTCGCAATCAGCCCTTCTCCGTCGTCCCGCTTTTGATCTGCTCGTTCATGAACTCACCCATCTTGGGATGCGCGACAAGATCTGGAAGATTAGGCCATGGCTGACCGAAGGAATCGCGGAATACCTCGCAGCAGCACACCTAGTCAGAGGGAACTTCGATTTCAGAAAAATAGACACTCAGATCCGCGATCATGTCCGCAAGCAAACTGGCGCGAAAAATCAAAAAATCCCCCTCACCAATATCGAGCAACTCCTCAAACTGAGCTCGAACGATTGGCTAAAACGAACTGCGACACTTCCTCCGAATGAGGCCTTAGAATCATACACCTCTGCGCTTCTTCTCACTCATTTCACCTTCCACGGAGGTGCTGAGCGTCGCCAAGAATTTTCGAACTACCTTGCGGAGCTTGAAAAGGTCATTTTAAAGCGCGACCAAAAGCCGATTCTTTTCCCCATAAAATACGCCTCTTCAATCCAAATGAAGTTGAAAGCCTATTGGTCGACGCGAGGCCTTCAACTTGACTTCAAATAAAAAAACGACTCACGTCTTTCAACGTGAGTCGTTCTAAAAAATGGAGCCGCCTGACGGACTCGAACCGTCGACCTACTGATTACAAATCAGTAGCTCTACCAACTGAGCTAAGGCGGCATTGTCATCAGGGAATTTCCCTCCGACGGCGCGGATACTACTGATCATTTAGGCTCTGGCAAGTCTCGATCTCGTGATTTTAGGTCGGGTATTAGCATCGCCGTTGCGATGAAGATCAAGGTAGCCCCAATCGCCCCTACCCAAGTCGGTCCGAGGCTTGCCGCGAGTGGGAAAGCAATAAATGGCGCGATCACTCCTCGGCACCCCGTCAAAAAAGTATGAACGCTCATGTATTCGGCGACGTTTTCGGCGGAGGCGAATTTGGTCACCCAAAGACTCCAAGCGACATTCCCCCCTGCTTTAGCGACACCATGTAAACCGATCCCGATATAGAGAGCCCACAATCCATCCCCCATGAAATAGAAGATGATTCCTGCTCCGAAGATGAGATTGATGACACAGCGGAGAACGTAGAAACTGATCCGATCAAAAAGCCTTCCCCAAAGCAGGACTGAAACAAAGAAGCAGGTCTCCGGGATGACCGTGGTGATGATACTGACGTGATTCTCACTCAGGTTGAAGCCGTAGTCCTTGTTCGTGACGTATTCCACGAAAAGTGAGAACGAGAGAAGGTTTCCAAAACCTAAAATCATCCATGAAATCAGCAACTTGCGAAAACGATCATCTTGGCCCGCGTGGCGGAAGGCATCGAATAGCTTGGTTCGCTTCGAGCGGCTCAAGGTGACTTTCTCCATCGCCATGACGCAACCCGCCATCATGAAAGAAGCCACAGCATAGACTCCCAGCAGATAAGGGTAGTAATCAAGAGACTTGGTCAGGAGCCATCCGAAGAGAAATGCCGTTCCGATGGCGTAAGCCTTCCGAGTGAAAGCGGTCATCGAAAAGAGCTTCCCGCGAACCTCATCTGGATAGTGGCGTCGATAAATCTGTGAGAAAAGCGGGAGATTGAGAGTCAGGGTGACCAGAGCAATCACCATACCGAGTAAGTAGATTTCAAATCGATCCCCCGCGAACGAGCTGATCGTGAAGCCCACGCCCGAAGCGACAAAAATCAGGGCCAGCATGACGTTCGCACTCAAGCCGCTCCGTCGCACCGCTTGCACCACGAAAAGACTCAGAAGGAGGCCTAAGCTGGGGAGAGCTACGAGAGCGGCTTTGGCAAGAGCACCGGCATCAAAAACACGGTTCGCGATGAGAATAGAAAAAGTGGTTCCCAGCGTTTCAATAATCCCAGCAGGAAAAGCGCGTAGATTTTCCAAGTAGAAGGTCTTCTTCCGGTATCCTCCGTTAGGCACGCGGGCCTCCTTTATTTGAAGGCGCTGCCGCAAGCCACCAGTAGAAAACTGCGCTTACCAAGACACCCGCCAGTCCAACATGGAGGACTTGAATCACGGCATGAATTCCAGAGGTGCTCAGAATTAGACCCATAATCATTAAAGCTCCCACAACCGCCAGAACAAGACGAGGCACGAAGCCTCGCCAATGAACTTTGTAAGCCAACCAAAGTGCCGCGATCAAAATAGCCCACGAAAAACTCCGGTGAATGAGATAGAGGGTGCTGCCAGAAATCTCGTGAATCCAAGTGGGTCGTGAATCGATTCCTTTTTGCATTTGAAGCCGATCCGTCATTTCCCGAATCTGGGAACCTAGGGCCCATTCTATCATGACACAGGCTAAAAGGATCATGACTTGGTAGCGAGTGGTCTGAGGAATTCTAGTCCGGAGGACACCTTTCCGTCCCCCTGCCCACAGCATGTAAGTCAGTAAAAAGAGCTGCAGAAATGCGAGGGCCATATGAATGGTGACAACTCCGGCATGGAGCCCGCTCGCAACGACCACGATCCCAGTGAGCGCGCTAACGATGACGAGAGAAAACGCCGCGATCCCTTGTTTTTTGAGAATTCGAGTCCTCCAACAAACGACCATCAAAATAAAATTGGCGAGAAGCACCGGCAGAGCCAAAAGCCGGTTGATGAATTCGATCCAAGTCTGAGTGCCGTCAAATTTCTCCAACAAGGAATCAACGGTAATCTCATTGGGATCTCGCCCAAACCTCTCGGCAGCCTTTTTGAATCGAGGAATATCGGCTGCGAGCTTCTCACGATCCACTTGCTCTACTGCAGTGGGCGGAATCATTTGCCCCCAGCAAGTTGGCCAATCAGGGCAGCCTAAACCAGAACCCGTCACTCTCACAATGGCACCCGCAAAGATCAGGACAATCAAGAGAACGATCGAGATTAAGGCCCAACGCTGAACACCAGTCTTTCGCACGGCGCGATCCTAGCTACTCAAGTCATGATGACAACAACGAGCGAGCCTTAACTCCGCTTTTCCGGAGTGACACCAGAAAGGTCGATCTTCTCCGTTCTTAGAATTTCTTCTTCCAAAAGAGGGTCTTCGTCGTCCTCAGGAACAAGCAAGGGATGTCTCTTCTCTTTGGTGATCGCAACGGCCATCCATCGCAGCTCTTCAGAGTTATCAAGCATCACTTTCAAGACCATCGTAAGCGGCACGGCAAGCAACATCCCAACTGGTCCCCAGACAAAGCCCCAGAAAAGAACTGAGATGATTACAACGAGAGTCGAGAGGCCAAAGCGGCGTCCCATGAGCATTGGCTCAAGGAAATTACCAAGGAAGACATTGATCGAGATATAGCCCACTCCGACCGCCAGCGCACTTGCCCCTCCATCGACAAGGTAGGCTAAGATAAAAGGTGGCACCCCAGCGATAATCGAACCTAGGACTGGGATGAAATTGAAGGCAAAGGCAACAATTCCCCAAAGAACAAAGAAATCGAGTCCCGCAGCCCAACAGAGGAAGCCAGCCAAAAATCCAGTCGCGAGACTGACCACCGTCTTCATCGCGAGGTAGCGCTGAATGTCAGCAGTGGCATTCAAAATTCGATCTAAGTTTGGCCCATGTGCTTCTAAAATGGCATTGACCCGTCGCCCAAACATTCGAGCTTCACTCAACATGAAGACCGTGAGAATCAAAATGAGGAGGGTCGTTCCAAGGAAGGAAATCACTCTAAAGGCGACGTCTTTTCCGAGTGCAAAAGGGTTAACCGCGTCGTCAATTTGCTGAGGAATTTGAATCGTCGCATATTCACTGACCTTCTTTCGTGCGTTAGGAACATTCCATTTCTCGAGGGTCGCCACGGCTGATTCCGAGACTTCTTCGATCTTCAAATTCATGGCGGGATAATACTTATCCTGCCATTTCGCATCGAGGTCCCCCATCAAAGCCACCACAATCACAACAATTCCACTGAGGAAGGCGAAATCGACCAAAACGGTGAGAAGCACCGCAATGGGACGGGGCACTTTGCGTTGACGAAGCCACCTTGTAATAGGGAATGACACCGTCGCGATAAATGCCGCCAGGAGCACTGGAATAAAAAACGACTGAGCAAGCTTGAGACCGGTTACCAAGATGACTACGGCAGCAGCGGTCACAAGAATGCGGGTCGCTTGCAATTTTGTCGCGTCGTCGGGCATTGATGTGAAGTGAGAGACGCGTTATTGCAACACGAACTCAGGTGTTCCTTAGTTTTGGACCATTAAGCAAAAAAATCCATAAAATTCTCCTAACAATCTCGTTCATCATACGACATTGCAGAAAAATGGGGTCAAATCCCCCGCTTCTATGAGGTCAAAAATCCGGTCAAAGGGCTCGTAGCCGAAGCCGAATCAATCACATCAGGCAGTCCCATTTCGAAGGCGTCACGGCCCGCTTCGACCGCTTTTTTGAAAGCCTCCCCCATTCGGCATGGATCAGAAGCGATCGCGATGGCGGTATTGACGAGGACGGCATCTGCTCCCAATTCCATCGCTTCAGCAGCATGACTCGGTGCGCCAATCCCAGCATCGACAACGACCGGGACTTCCGCCTGATCGATGATGATTCGAATTTGATCACGAGTCGAAATCCCTTTATTACTTCCGATTGGCGCGCCAAGAGGCATCACGGTGGCGGTCCCAACTTCTTGCAAGCGCTTCGCCAGCACTGGGTCAGCATTGATGTAAGGAAGAACGACAAAGCCTTCCTTCACTAACTGCTCGGCGGCTTTGAGTGTTTCGATAGGATCCGGTAGAAGATAAGTAGGATCTGGGTGGATTTCCAACTTCACCCACTTTGGCAATCCTGCGGCCGCAGCAAGGCGAGCAAGCCGGATTGCCTCCTCAGCATCCATCGCTCCGCTGGTGTTTGGAAGGAGAAGATATTTTTCAGAGTCGATGAATTCGAGAATGTTCGCAAATGGATCGTCTTGACCACTCAGGTCAGCGCGACGCAAAGCAACGGTAACAATTTCAGTTCCCGAGGCCGCTAGGGCATCACTCATGAGTTCGTTCGAGGGAAACTTCCCCGTCCCGAGCATGAGGCGCGAATGAAACTCGCGTCCTGCAATGACTAGTGGTGATGCCATTTTCAATTAGGAAGGAATGAGATCCTTAACAGCCTCGCGCTCTTCACTGAGCTCCGCAACTGAGGCATCAACCTTAGCGCGTGAAAAGTCGTCGAGCTCGACACCCTGAACCACTTCCCATTTCTTACCGTCCGTGCGGATTGGCATGGAGGCAATGAGGCCTTCGGGGATTCCATAAGAACCGTCAGAACAAACCGCAACGCTGGTCCAATCACCCTCTGGAGTTGGAGTCGTCAGTGAGCGGACGGTATCTACAACTCCGTTTGCAGCAGAGGCGGCAGAACTTTGGCCACGAGCTTTGATGATGGCAGCACCTCGCTGCTGAACGGTGGAAATAAACTCTCCTTCGAGCCATGCGCGATCGCTGATGACCTCGGCAACCGGCTTGCCATCAATCTTAGCATTGGTGAAATCAGGATACTGAGTGGCAGAGTGATTCCCCCAAATACAGAGGTTCGAAACCACGCTATTATGAACGCCAGCCTTCGCCGCGAGTTGGCTTTTGGCACGATTCTCATCAAGACGAGTCATTGCGAAGAACTGATCGTTCGGAATGCCGTTCGCATTGTTCATGGCAATGAGGCAGTTGGTGTTACAGGGGTTTCCAATAACAAGAGTCCGAACTCCAGACGCGGCATTGGCTGCGATGGCCTGCCCTTGGCCAGTGAAAATTTTACCGTTGATCCCCAAAAGATCGGCACGCTCCATACCTGCTTTCCGTGGGACCGAACCGACAAGGAGGGCCCAATCGCTTCCACGAAATCCTTCGTTCAGGTCACAGGTTGGGACGATCTCGTTCAGGAGAGGAAAAGCACAGTCATCAAGTTCCATCACGGTGCCTTCGAGAGCTCCCATCGCGGGCTCGATTTCAATGAGGCGGAGATTGACCGGCTGATCGGGACCGAACATCGATCCAGATGCGATGCGGGTAAGAAGGGCGTAACCGATTTGGCCGGCGGCACCGGTGACCGAAACTGTGATTGGAGCTTTCATAGACGAGTTCTCATTACTCCCCGTAAGCGACAAGGTCAACGGAATGTCAGACTGAAATGCTTAAAGTGGCCAGATTACCGGAATGAGCAAACTGGCGACAATCCAGAGAATCACCGCAAGTGGGAATCCTGCTCGAAAGAAATCTCCAAATTTATAACCACCCGCGCCATAGACGAAGGTGTTCGTCTGATAGCCAATTGGCGTCGCGAAACTCGCCGAGGAACCAAACATCACTGCTGCGATGAACGGCTTGGGATCAACGCCCAACTGAATCCCGACAATAATGGCGAGCGGAGTGAGCAAGGCGGCGACCGCATTATTACTCACCATCTCAGTCATGATGGCGGCGAGGAGATAAATGAGGGCCACTAAGATGCGGGGATCTATGCCTTGGGTCGACTCAACGACCTTGATCGCGAGGATCTCTGCGACCCCAGAAAATTGCAGCGCCTGGCCCAGTCCCAGCATTCCAATAATCAGGAAGAGGACTTTCCAGTCGATCGCTTGATAAGCTTCCGAAGGATCAATGCATCGAGTCACGAGGACAAAGACCGCTGCTCCGAGCGCAACGAGAACGATGGGGATCGGCGGGATCACTTCGATACCAGTTAATAAACCCAAGACCATGAAGGCGAGAATCGCAGCGATTGCAAAAGGTGCCTTTTGAGAACGAATGGCAATCTCCTTGGGCTCACTTAAGTTGATGAAGTCCTTTAGCTCAAAGAGCTGCTGCATCCGGCGGGCCGGGCCTTGCACGAGAAGAGTATCGCCAAAGGCTAACTTCACGTCCTCGAAGCGTTCCTGCAGATTCCGTCCGCGACGATGAACCGCCACGATGATCACACCGAAACGTTGGCGGAAGTTCAGCTCCTTCAGGCTCTTCCCAGCGAGGCTTGAGTCCGGCCCAATGATCCCTTCCATCATGACTGCGGATTCAGTCCGAACGTCCTCGAGTCCGAGCTGATCCGGGCTTCCCTGCGTGATCCCATCTTGATCGGAAAGCCCCATTAAGTCCCCTAGCCTGCCTTTGATGATGATTTCATCCCCGGCTTCAAAAACGACCGACTTGAGACTATCTTGCACGCGATTTCCATCGCGAACGACATCGATGACGCGAGCTTTCTTCATCTTCTTAAGCGAGGACTCGATAAAGCTCTGCCCAATCAAAGGAGAGTCTTTAGAGACATAGGCTCGCGAGATGAACTCGCGTGAATCCTTACTATCGATCAGGGCTGCAAGGGTGACGCGGTCTGGGAGAAGTTTTTTGCCAATCGTAAGGAGATAAACGAAGGTGATCGTCACGAAGACAAGCCCGAGCGGTGTCACGTCGAAGAATCCGAAAGCGTATTTTTGATCGTAGGACGCGGCGATTCCTGAGGCGACTAGATTGGTCGAGGTTCCGATGATCGTCACCGTTCCTCCTACAATCGCGGCGTACGAAAGCGGGATAAGATACTTGGAGGCCGTCCAACTTTTTCGGCGACAGATGCCAAGAACGATCGGCAAGAAAACGACAACAACCGGCGTGTTGTTCATGAAACCGGAGAGGCCCGCGACGATCAGAATCATCACGACCATCATACGAGTGGGGCTCGTTCCAGCGGTCCGCTCGAACCAGTTGCCGAGGATTTCAATCACCCCCGTTCTCTCGAGCGCGGCACTGAGGACAAACATACAAGCCACCGTGATCGGCGCGGGATGGGCGAAGACGCGGAGGGCGTCGGCATTAAACATCATGAGCGCCCTTTTGAGCTCCTCGCCCTGCAACTCAGGAGAGGGAGTCGGGACTGCGATCGGTAAGACTCCGATCAAAACACAAGAGACGAGAGCCCCCAGAGCGACAACCTCAGGCGAGACCCACTCTTTCACAAAGCTGGTGAAGACCAAAAGGACGAGAATCCCGAGTGCGATTTGTTGCCAAGTTTCTACCATGAAGAACTGCGTTTATTGTGACTGGCCATTGCCGATCAGGAAACCTTTAATCCTCCCCGTGCTAAATCCTCACCTGCCCCCCGCACCACCCGATCTCGGCCCCGAGCACTCGCGTCGCCATCGCTCCGCCCGCGGCGAGGCCTTTTATCAAGCCTGTCTCGAGTTTTCACAATCCCTATGGCAACAAGGAAAGCCCGCTCAAGCGATCCTTCAACTCAATAAAGCGTCCATGGTCCCAGACCAAGCCGCTCCTTACGAAGCGATGGTTTGGTATCTCGCCAAGCGCTCGCAAGAACTCTTCATCGGAAACCCCGTCCGCCATTTTCAGCACCTCGCCACACGGATGTCCGGCGAACATGCCGAGCTACGAAGCTGGCGCGCTTGGGCTTGCTTCCACCTCGCGGAGTCGGTTCTTCCTGAATCAGACTATCCTCGGGACTTCGAGCAGATCGAAAAAGAAGGCTTGGAAATCCCCTCCCTTGAGGAAGTTGAAAAAAATCTGCCCTCTTCCGACTCATCCAGCTTGCCCGCCGCAAAAGCTCTCGCTAGAAAGCTCCCCGTTACGCGCTCATAGCTCAACTGGATAGAGCACCGCACTTCTAATGCGGGGGTTGCAGGTTCAAGTCCTGCTGAGCGTGCCACTTTCTTTTTTATGTTCATCGTCTTCGAAGGGATCGACGGCACTGGCAAGTCCACTCAGGTCAATTTGCTTGCCGAGGCTCTCAGGGCGCAAGGCCGCGAGGTCATTACCTCAAAAGAACCCACCGACGGACCACACGGGAGTCGATTGCGGGACTCCGCTGAAACCGGGCGCCTCTCTCCTCAAGAGGAACTCGATCTCTTTCACCTTGATCGCAAGGAACACGTCGAAAGTCTCATTAAGCCCGCTCTCGCCCGTGATGCAGTTGTGATCCTAGATCGCTACTTCTTCTCCACGATGGCCTACCAAGGGATTCGCGGCTTCGATCCCCTTGAAATTCGTAAGACTAACGAGGAATTCGCCCCGCTTCCTGACTTTGTCTTTGTTCTAGAACTAAATCTCGATACCGCCCTCGATCGAATCGGAGTTCGAGACGGCCAAGCCAACGAATTTGAGCAACGTGAGGCCTTGCAGCAGTGCCACAACATCTTTGCCTCGCTTGAGGATGATTTCGTCCACCGGATCGATGCCGGACAAACTCCTGAGAAGGTTCATCAAGACGTGAAAGAGATCCTTTCCATCTAGCGAAGAAACGGCCGGCCTTCTCTCTGGAAATCGGGGAGGATTCTCTTGTCATCCCAAACTATCGGGGCGAAAGTAACCTCATCATGAGTGACGCATATGCAGCCCCAGATTCTATTCCATTTTCAGACTCCCCGGACGCGCGTTCGGCAGCCGATGAGCTTCGCGCAGCCGCGGAAGGCAAAGAGCCGTCGCGCGTAGCCACCACGACTGAGGAAAAAGCAAATGCTTTGAAAGAAGCCGCTTCTCAAAAAGCCGCACAAATTCGCGACTTTGCCGGAGAGAAAGCACAAAGCCTTAAAGCTGCCGCCACTGACAAGATTGGCGCAAAAGCGAGTCATCTCAAAGGAGCAGCCTCGGAGCAGTGGCAGGACTCTCGCGAGAAAGCCCGTGAACTCCACGAGTCACTCGAAATCTACGTCCGTGAAAACCCCACCAAGGCAGTTGTCTCAGCAGTGGGAGTTGGCTTTGTTCTAGGCCTTTTGCTTCGCCGGTAAAACTTCGCCGATAGAATTTAGGCGAATCTATGGATTCCAAGCAAAACCCAGCTTCACGTGAAGAGCCCCACGAGGCTCCCACTGGATTGAAAGCGGAAGTCACCTCCTTCTTGCGAGATGCCTCGGACTATCTTCAACTTCGGTCCGAACTCTTCACGATCGAGGCGAAAGAAGCTGGCCTAGTTTACGGAAAAAAAACCCGCTTAATGCTGATCTCTGGAGTGATGCTTGGTCTCGCTTACCTCCTCATCCTCGCAGCTTTCGTGGGAATTCTTGCCGCAGTCTTGAATCCTGATACCTCTCTTTCTCTCGCGAACTGGACCGGCGCGTCGCTCATTTTTGGAGGACTCCACTTCTTGGTTGGCTTCTTCTTTTTCAAACGCGCAAAGAAGATCGGAGCCGAGCAAACTTTCTTCGAATACACCCGCAACGAACTTCAAAAGGAACAGGAATGGCTGAAGCAGAAAAGAAAGCCCTAGCAGCGCGACTCGCCTTGCAGCGTTCCGAAATGACGAACAGTCATGATTCGCTGCGCGCCGAGTTGAGCGTTTCTAAACAGCTGAAAAAGTCGGTTCAAAACAACCCGACTCGATGGATGGTCGGTGGTGCCGTGTCAGCCATTGCTTTTTGCTTCCTCTTCCGAAGAAAGAAAATTATCTATTCCAATTTTAAAAGGAAAAGAGGCCTAATTGGCAAATCAATCCGTCTCGCCTTTTTCTTTGTGCGTCCGTCTTTAGCAAGATTCGCCTTAGAACATGCCAAAGATTACGCGGAGGATCGCCTTGCCCCCCTTCCCCCTAATTCCATGCTTGGCGACCCGCCTCAAAAGTGATCTCTCTTACAGACAATTTTCGACCCAAATTCCCTTTTTCAATTCACACACATACTCCATGTCAGAACACGAAGTCCTAGCTCACGTAGACGAATATCTTAAGATCGGTATCGAATACGATTGCTCCGATATCCACCTTCCAGCCGGCTACCCACCCGCATGGCGACGCTTTGGAAGCCTTAACCCAATTTGGGACACCCACGCTCCCTTGACTCCAGATGATACTGAGCGCCTCGCCCGCTCATTTCTTGATGACGATCGCTGGGAGCACCTCAATAAAATTGGAGACATCGACTTTGCTTACGCCAACGATTTTGGTCGTTTCCGTGCTTCTGTCATTAAACAGCGTTTAGGATACGAGATCGTTTTCCGAATCATCTCTACCAATATCCGGACGATGGAAGATCTCAGCCTTCCCATCGAGCACATTAAGCCGCTCACTCGTTACCAAAACGGACTCATCTTGATTACGGGATCGGTTGGCTCTGGTAAATCAACGACCATGGCAGCGCTCGTTGACTTCATTAACAAGGATCGGGAAGACCACATCCTCACCTTGGAAGATCCCATCGAATACGTTTTCGAATCTCAAGGATGCCACGTGAACCAGCGCGAGGTCGGCGCCCATACCGAATCCTTCCCAAAGGCTCTCCGGGGAGCGCTTCGAGAAGATCCCGACGTCATCATGGTCGGAGAAATGAGAAACCTTGAAACCATTCAACTTGCACTAACCGCAGCTGAAACAGGCCACCTCGTTCTCGCTACCCTTCATACTGGAAACGCCCCTCGAACCCTCGACCGTGTTCTCGATGTGTTCCCAGTGGATCAACGTGATCAAATCCGAATCATGGTTTCGGAGTCACTCCGTGGAGTGATTTCTCAACAACTCGTTCCGAGAGCCGATGGCACGGGCCGCGTGATGGCACTTGAGCTTCTCGTCAACACCGCTGCGGTTGCCGCGACCATTCGAGATGGCAAGACCTTCATGCTCCCCGGAATTATGCAGACAGGTAAAAACGTCGGCATGATCACGATGGATGAGTCACTCCGTAATCTTTATACTCAAGGCCTCATCACCCAGGAGGAAACCCTCTTCCGCTGTGAAGATGCCCAGCAGATGAAACTCTTCTTCCAATCCTAATTTTTAAAACACACACACTTTCATTAGCATGGCTAAAATTGATCGTCTTTTCCAATACCTCGTCTCCTCCGGAGGTTCCGACCTCCACCTATCCGAGGGCTCACCACCCAAGGTCCGCGTCCACGGCGGTGTTTCTGCAATCCCCGATGAACCTGTCCTCGAAGGGGAAGAGTTTAAAGAACTCCTCAGCGAGATTTGCGAGCCCGGACCATTTGAGCAATACCTCGAAACCGGTGACCTTGACTTCGCCTACGAAATGGATGAGCAGTCCCGCTTCCGTTGCAACTTCATGAAGCAGCAGAATGGCCTTGGCGCGGTCTTCCGTCTGATCCCTACCGAGATTGCTTCAATCGAGGACCTTAACCTTCCTCCCGTCATCAAGGAATTCGGTCACATGCGTTCCGGACTCGTTCTTGTCACTGGGCCTACTGGTTCAGGGAAGTCGACCTCTTTGGCGGCACTCATTGACTACATTAACACAAACTTCAGTCGCCACATCATTACGATTGAGGAGCCCATCGAGTTTGTCCACCAGAGCAAGCAGTCGATCATCACTCAGCGTGAGGTTCCCATTCAGACTCCTGAATTCTCCGATGGCCTCCGTGCTTGTCTTCGTGAAGATGCCGACATTGTTCTGGTTGGTGAGATGCGGGACCTTGAAACGATTTCGCTCGCACTCACCGCAGCTGAAACTGGACTTCTCGTCTTCGGAACACTCCACACCAACAACGCTCGTAAGACGGTTGATCGAATCATCGACGTTTTCCCTGCCGACCAACAATCACAAGTTCGCACCATGCTTGCAGCTTCTCTTCGCGGAGTGGTGGCTCAGCTCCTCTGTAAGCGGACCGATAAACCCGGCCGGGTTGCTGTGAATGAAATTCTCTTCGCCACCCCAGCGGTCGCCGCGATTATTCGTGAAGGTGCGACGCAAAAACTTTACGACGTCATCATTGGCGGAAAGGCACTGGGCATGCAGTTCATGGACGATGCCATCATGGAGAAACTTGAGGCCGCGATGATTTCGCCTCAGGAAGCTTACATGAAATCAATCGAGAAAGGTCGCTTTGCCCCCTTCCTTCCTGACGAAGATAAGGCGCTCGCTAACTCAGGCGGAGGCTAGAGCTTGAGCCTTTCATAAATTCACAAAGGCCGGAGAGATTCTCCGGCCTTTTTTTGCGGCTTAAAGTTCCTCTGGCTTCTGAAGGAGAGCGCCAATTCTTTGAAGAAGAAGGCCTGCTCCACCCCCATCAACAACGCGGTGATCAAAAGTGAGACATAACTCAGTCTCAGTCACCGGAACAAAGGCTCCAACCGCATCACTCCAAACAGGTTTCTTAATTCCGGCAGCGAGACCGAGAATGAGAGTCTCATTGGGAAGTGGGATCGGGGTTCCCCACTTCAGGCCAAAAGTTCCAAAGTTCGTCACCGTCGCAATTCCTCCTTGGGTTTGCTCCGGAGTGAGGCGTCGGTTCCGAGCTTCATCGACTAACTCCCCATAAGCCTCAGCAAGTTCACGAACGCTGAGTTGATCGACATTCCGCAGAACTGGAACCATCACTCCGTCCTCAACTTGGACAGCCACTCCAATATCAAAGGCTCTTGGATGAACGATCTTTTCCCCGATCAAAAACCCTGCCGTCGTAGGTTCCTCAGCGAGAGCAATCGCAAATGCCCTTAACACGTATAGGGTCAACCCCGGTTTAGGATTCTGTCGCCCTCGATGCTCTAAAACCTGATCAAGCACCACCGGAAGACCTACCGAAGCAAGGGGGCGTGTCCAACTCCGTCGCATCGCATCAGCCACCGCAAGACGCATCGACGAAGCCGTGCTGTGAGGCCAATCGGAAATGTATTCGAGAAATTTTTCAAGGTCATCGACGGTCACTCGCCCGCCGGCACCGCTCCCCGCAATTGCTGAGATGTCAGCTTCGCGAAGACCTAATTCATTCATGCGAGCTCGCATTCGAGGAGAAATATAGTGCGCCCCCTTCATCCCTGCCGGAACCGGAAGTCCCTTTACACTGGGCTCAACCAGCTTTGGCTCTTCATAGCTTTTTTCGCTCTGACGAAAGTGCAAATTCGCTTCACTTTGATCAGCCCCCTCTTTTTCAAGCTGATCGCCCATCGTCGGAGCGCCGGTTCGGGTGATTTCATCTTGGCTTGCTTCAAGAATACCTAAAAGACTCCCTACCGCGTAATCCACTCCTTCCTCGCCTCGAATTTCGGTCACCGTCCCACCGCAAAGGGTTGTGACCGACATCGTCGCTTTGTTCGTTTCTACTTCGATGATCTCTTGATCGGCCTCGACAGAATCACCTACCGCAATAAGGAGGCGAACGATTTTGGCCTCGGCAATTGATTCACCGAGTTGAGGCATGATGATAGGAACTTGTGGCATTCGGATTAGAGGTTCAGCAGTTCGCGGAGCTTTTCGATGATCGACTCAGGAGTCGGTCGGTGAGCGGCCCAAAGATTTGGATGATAGGGAATGGGAGTATCTTTCGCATTCAAACGCATCGGAGGGGCATCAAGAAGATGAAATCCTTCCGCGACAACCTGCGAAACAATCTCAGCAGTCACTCCACCCCATGGAAAAGCTTCGCCCAAAGCTAAAAGACGCCCCGTTCTTGCGACTGAAGCAATGACCGTGTCCATATCCAAGGGTTTAATAGAACGCAAATCTACGACTTCAATCTCCCATCCTTCTGAAGCCATCCGATCAGCCGCTCGAACCGCTTCGTGCACCATGGCACTGTAAGTCACCACTGTGGCGTGCTTTCCAGGTCTCGCGATCCGTGCGATCCCAAGCGGAAGAGGCTCCGGCTCGATCTTTGCAGTTTTAAGCCAACGGTAGAGAAATTTATGCTCACAGAAAACAACGGGATCATCGAGTTCCACCGATTGCTTTAACAGGTGGTAAGCATCCGAAACCGTTGCTGGAGTGGCTACGATGATTCCGGGATAGTGAGCGTAAATCGTCTCCACCATTTGACTGTGAAATGGCCCAGAACCAGGCGTCCCTCCACAAGGAAGCCTGACCGTGATTGGAACCGGAACTCCTGTCCGATAAAAATGAGTCCCGGCGTGATTGACGATCTGATTGAAGGCGATTGAGGAGAAATCCGCGAACTGCATTTCCACAATGGGCCGCATCCCACTCACCGCTGCTCCAATTGCCATTCCCACCATCGCATCTTCACTAATTGGTGAATCTAAGACTCGCTCTGGAAACTCTTCTTGCAGTCCCTTTGTGGCTTTAAAGGCCCCTCCAAAAGAACCGATGTCCTGACCATAGAGAAACACGTCGTCCCTCTCGCGAAGGAGTTCTAACTGAGCCTGATGAATGGCGTCGATGTAGGTAACACTCACTATTGCATTCCCTCCTCGGATACGGCTCGCCAATCTTCCTGATACGGATCAGGTGTGGGTTCTTTTTGGGCACTTGCTACCGCTTGTTGCACGAGCTCTGCGGCCTCGTCCTGCCACTTTGAAATTTCTTCGCTGCTTGCAAGATCTTGTTCAATCATTTGAGCAATTCCGATGTCTAAGCAATCTCGGCCAAGGCTGGACTCCCTGAGCTGTGCCGCAACATAGGAAGCATCATCGTGCTCTCCGTGACCACAAAGACGGAGGAGATTTCCCACCACCATCTGAGGACCCTTCCCCGATCGCGCCGCTTCAACGGCATTTCTGACCCCTTCCAGACAGAGGCTCAAGTTCGTGGCGTCGACTTCAGTTCCGGTCACGCCATAGCCTTTTGCGCGATCCACTAATTTTTCGCAGGCGAACTGTCGCTCACGTGGTGTTGAATAGGCGAATTGATTGTCTGCCACGAGAATGACCATAGGTAGCTTCTCAACCGCCACCAAATTAAGTCCTTCATGGAAAGCTCCGGTCGAGGTTGCCCCATCTCCCACGCAGGTAGCCCCCACCACTCCATCCAGTTCACCTTTCATTCTTCGAGCCATCAACATCCCTGCCACCACTGAGACTGAAGTCCCAAGATGGCTAATCATCGCAGGGCGTCGTTGATCGGGTCTCCCCCGATGAATATTTCCATCCCGACCCTTCATCGGTCCAAGAACTGAACCTAGATAAGTCCGAGTTGCTTCAATAAGTGGTTCACCAAAAGCGGTCCTCCCCGCCTGATCGCGAATCAGCGGCGCAAAGATATCAAGCTCCTGATCGAGGCAGCATCCTAGTGACGCAGAAAAGGCCTCTTGCCCCGTTCCTAAATAGACTCCACCGACAATTTTCCCTGCCTTATAGAGACTGGTTAGCTTGGATTCTAAGGTCCGAGATAGGATCATCGCCTTCAGCGTTCTCAGCTTCAATTCTGCATCGACGCCTTGACTAGCGCTTGAGATTGCCGTGGAAAGCGGAGCCATAGTATTCGATTCTCAACCCTTTCCCCTAAATCTCTTGCTCGATTGCCTTGAGCTCTAAAAAGAGATCATTCCATCTCTCCAGTTGTGGTTTTAACAGGGATTTTTGATCAGCAATACGCCGCCGAACAATCTCAAAAAGCCCTCCATATTCGACATAAAATTCACGAACTCCTTCCTTATAATCTGTCGCTAGGGAATCCGCAAAGGGCTGCCTAAGGTCTTCCACACGTTCTGTGAAATCCTGACAAACCGCATCTCGCGACTTCGAGGCATAAACGCCAGCGGCACCCAAAATGAGGAGAGCAATGACCACTGCAATCCACGACCAAGGCTGAAGGTTTAGGCCACCTAGGACCCCAGCTGAAATCAGGGCGCAGAGAGCCGCCACCATGTAACGACGCAAAATGGCGCGCCGACTCTCCATCTGCATATCAAGCGTGCCTCTGAGTTTCAATTGAGCAACCGCCTGCTTCGCCGAGCGGCCCAGCCTTCGCACAAAGCGCGCGCTCGTCCCCGAGAGTGACTCGGTATCTTTTTCGAAGTCAGGTGCTTGAACTTGTAAATTTTTCTTAATCCTAGGCTCCACCGTTTCCCAGTGAGTCCGGCAATTCTGCACCAACTCGCCTCCATCTTGAGAAGCTGTTTCCTCAATCGCTTCCTTCACCGCTTCGGTGAGCCCCTTTTCGATATGAGTCGGCAAAGTTTCTTGTTGAAAGAGGGACACGAAACTCTGCGAAATCGACATCCTCGAGGCCAAATGATCCACGGCTTGATTTCCTTGCCGAAGGAAGACCTCACCCAATCCACTGAGTCGTTCGGAGAGAATTTTGGCCTGCCCTTCGCGACGGCCATCAACCTCATTTTCTAACTCACGTAAAAAGCGTTGATCGTTATCGAGCGTCGCGGTGCGAGCCTCGATCTTCTCCTCGATTTTGCGAAGTGCGACTTGAGTGGAATCACGGACATCCTGCAAGACCCGACGGCGTGCCGGGTTTTCCGATACCCTTTTCGAAATAAAGGCTTCAAGTGCCGGATATCCACTCTTTTTCCAAAGGTTCGAAGAAAATGGATGGGCCTTTTTGGCCTCCATCGCCATCCGACCAGAAACGGGGAACACTTCAGGGCGTGCTCCAGTCTTCTGCTCTGCCAAAGTTCGCATGTGCTCCAAAATGACCGCTAAATCTTCCTCACTTCGTAAATCCGCTTGCTGTAACACGAAGGCCACATTCTGAAGTTGGTCCTCTGGCAAACGTGAAATGAATTGCCAAGTCGCAGCTCCCCAGGGATTGCTCACTGGAAAGACAAACAAGAGCAAATCGGCAACCGGAAGAAATCGCTCGGTAATCGGTTGATGACCGGGAACGACCGAGTTTGTCCCTGGAGTGTCGACGATATTAAAATCCTGAAGGAAATCGATGGGACGATAGCGCTCCTCCAAGGTGGGAGTGGTGTTCACCGTTTTGGCCTCATCTGCGTAGCGATACCAATGAACCTTTTCGGTTTCAGGGAGAACGTTCACCTTACAAAGATCCTGTCCAAAAAGCCCATTCACCATGGTGGACTTTCCAGCATTCACCTCTCCACAAACGACAAAAAGAAAAGGGCTGTGGAGTCCTTTCAAAAAATCCCCCTCATCGGCCAAGCTGCTGACCTCGGCACCCGTTTTCTCACCCAGCTCACGCACCCCAGCGACCACATCGGTCAGGCGCTGTCTCGTCGCAAAATAGCGTTCACCAAACATTTCGGGGGTAAAAGGGGGTATGAACTAAGGCACCGCCCTAGGCTTGCCCTTTTTGAGCAAGGAGCTGAGAAACCGTAATAAACTGGAAACCTCGTGATAAAAGACCATCAAAGGTTTTAGGCATCGCATCAACGGTAGGAGCATGGAGATCGTGAGCCAAAATGATGGCACCATTGTGAGCTCCCTTCAAAATCCGAGAAGTCACCACCGAAGCGCCTGGACGCTTCCAGTCGTTTGGATCAACTGACCACAAGATGGTCGGGTAATTAAAGTTCGAAAAAATATTGTTACGCTGACGAGTCAAAAGAGCGCCATACGGTGGACGCATCGTCCGCGGCTTTACTCCAGCGGCTCTCACGATGGCATCTTCGGTGCGGCGCATTTCTTTGGAAACTTCCGAATCTCCCAATGAGGTCAACTTACGGTGAGTGTATGTGTGATTCCCGATCTCATGTCCTTCCGCAACGATGCGACGCACAATGTGAGGATATCGGTCTACATTTCCCCCAATCACGTAGAAGGTCGCCTTAATGTTTCGAGCGCGAAGCATATCCAAAAGACGTGGCGTGTTTTGCGGATGAGGACCATCATCGAAAGTCATCGCGACATAAGGATTTGTTGAGAGACCACGTGAATGACTCACGGTCTTACCACTGAACTGCGAAGGCAGATTCATATTCGGGTTCCGTAAGCCCTGGTTCACATACGCTGGAGGTCGATATTGCGTATTCGCTCCGACCTTAACCGGCTGCGTACTTGCCGCGACATTCGAGCTTGCCGGAATCGCATTAGCGACACTGGGGGTGAGTTGATCCTTTTTTGCAGAACAGGCTGGGAGAGCAATGATCGCTCCGGAGCTCAGTTTTAAAATCTTACGGCGCTTCATGGGTTGGTGGAGGCAATATGGTGGTTTAAAAAGGCAATGTCACGCATTTCCCGTGCTTCTTAAAGTGAAGAATCTTAAGCGATTCACCATAAACGCCCCCATCGGGCTGTTCCCCTTTGAAATCCGCTCGACAGAATCCGCTTCTCAAGACAGTTTCCCGCGTCATGTCGAAGCCCAAGTTGTTTATACCAGGTCCCGTTGATGTTGCTCCCGAAACCTATGCGGCCATGGCTGGCCCTGGAATTGGACACCGTGGAAAGGATTTTGAAGAGCTTTACGCCTCAATTCAGCCCGGTATCCGCCAAGTTGTCGGGACGAGCCGCCCGGTTTACTTTTCAACCTCATCCGCTTGGGGAGTCATGGAGGGCTGCATTCGGAATCTGGTTCACAAAAAGGTCCTGAATCTCTGCTGCGGAGCATTTTCAGACAAATGGTATGGCGTTGCCCAAAGTTGCGGCAAAGAGGCCGAAAAAATCCAAGTCGAGTGGGGTCAGCCGATCGATCCCGAGGCTGTTCGCGAAAAACTCGCTGAGGGAGGCTTCGATACCGTCACGCTGGTTCACAATGAAACTTCCACAGGGGTCTTAAATCCTCTCAAGGAGATTTCTGATGTCGTTAAGTCTTTTGACGACGTCCTCCTCGTGGTCGACACCGTCTCCTCTCTGTCGGCCATGCCCATCAATTTTGACGAACTGGGAATCGATGTCCTCCTCGCTGGAGTCCAAAAAGCCATCGCACTCCCTCCCGGCCTAGCGGTCTTCGTGACCTCGGACGCCGCCCTTGAGCGCGCCGCTTCGATGAAAGATCGCGGTTACTACTTCGATTTCTGCGAATTCGCCAAGAATGACGAAAAAGACAACACCCCTTCTACTCCCGCCATCCCTCATCTCTATGCTCTCCGTGAAAGAGTAGGCGTCATGCTCGAGGAAGGTCTGGAGAATCGGTTCACCCGCCATCAATCAAACAACGCGATGGTCCATCAATGGGGTGAGCGCCACGGCTTCGATCTACTCCCTCCCGAAGGCTTCCGCTCGCTTTCTCTCTCCTGCTTCGTGACTCCAGAGAACCTTGATCAAGCGGGTTGGATTAAGTCAATCATCGCGAATCACAACATCGCCATCAACGGCGGCTACGGGAAAATCAAAGGCAAAACCTTCCGCATTTCCAACATGGGTAACGAGACCACCTCAACCATGCAGGAAATGCTCGATGCTCTGGATGCCGAGCTTCCTAAATTCCTTTCGTAACTTTCATTCAAAGTACGAGACCCACTAGAGTTAAAACTTTTTAGCTCTTTTCCAAAATACTTTCCAGCCATTCATCAGGCATTCAGGAAAGCTGTGCCATGATCCTCGACAGATCGGAAATCAATCCGTTCTGAAACAAATAATGAGAATCATGAAAAAAACACCTAACACCTCACGGAAAGTCGCCATCACGGCCTTTTCCCTGACGGCCACCATGATACTCGCTCCCGCCCAGTTAGCTGGACCCGAACGAGCAAGCACCACGAATCGTAACGTCAATGACCGCCAAGCGGCCTTCATTCCGCGAGCGATTCAGAGGTCTCGCGACACCCGAGACAACAGCCCAAACCGCAACGAAAGCTCCAGACCGATTGCGATTCCAACTGAAAATCGCTCAGTAAATGGAAGTGGAAACAATCTCGCAAACCCAACTTGGGGAATGGCTCAGGAGACCACGATCCGAATCTTAGGAAATGCCTACGCCGATGGTTACTCAACTCCCGCTGGAGCCGAGCGACCTTCTCCCCGAGCCATCAGTAATGCCTTGATCGCGCAGAGCGAATCAATCGTTAATTCCCGTGGCGCCACTGATTACCTCTGGCAATGGGGGCAATTTGTCGATCACGACATCATTGAGACCCCATCGGCAGATCCCGCCGAGGCCTTTGATATCCCGGTCCCTCTCGGAGACCCGCATTTCGACCCCTTCAATTCAGGATCGGCGACCATTGCTCTCAATCGTTCTCTCTATGAAGATCACGACGGAGTCCGTGAGCAAGTAAACGAAATCTCAGCCTACATTGATGCCTCACAAGTCTACGGATCAGACGACAGTCGAGCCTTCGCCCTCCGAAGCTTGGATGGCAGCGGCAAACTTAAAGTGACCGAATCTGAGCATGGGGACTTACTTCCATACAACGAAGCGGGATTTGCAAATGCCCCCGCCCCAAGCTCGAATTTTTTCCTCGCTGGCGATGTTCGAGCCAATGAGCAAGCGGGACTGACCGCGCTCCACACGCTTTTCGTTCGAGAGCACAATTATTGGGCTGAAGAATACGCAGCAAGTAATCCACTTGCCCAAGGGGAAGAGATTTACCAGTTCGCTCGGATGGTGGTTGCCGCTGAAATCCAAGCGATCACCTATCGTGAATTCCTCCCCGTTTTGCTGGGGAAAAATGCCCTTCCCGACTACCGCGGCTATCGTGAAGACGTTCGGGCAGACCTCTCAAACTCTTTCGGGGCTGCTGCCTTCAGAATTGGGCACAGCATGTTGTCCGCGGAACTCCTGCGAGTGGATGCGGAGGGAAATGAGATCGAAGCAGGGCACCTTTCTCTTGCAGGATCTTTCTTCAACCCAGCCTTGATCGAAGAAGAAGGGATTGCTCCTCTTCTTCGAGGTTTGGCAGCTCAAGAATGCCAGGAACTTGATGCACATTTGGTGGATGAAGTTCGCAACCTCCTCTTCGGCCCTCCGGGAGCAGGCGGCTTCGACCTTGCTTCATTGAACATCCAACGCGGACGTGATCATGGCATTCCAGATTACAACTCCGCCCGCGTGAGCTTAGGTTTCGCGCCCGTGAGCGACATGACTGGCATTACCGAGAACACCACTGATTCGGAAGCTTTGGCTTCGGTCTACGCAAGCCCCGATCAAGTTGATTTATGGGTCGGTGGTCTTTGCGAAACTGATGTTCCCGGCTCGATGGTTGGTGAGACTTACCAAGCCATCTTAGTGGATCAATTCACCCGTCTTCGAGACGGCGACCGCTTCTATTACCGGGGAGCTTTGCCTCAAGAAATGGTGGAGATGATTGAGGAACAGACCCTCGCGACCATCATCAGGCGAAACACTGAGATAGGAGATGAACTTCCGGATCATGTCTTCGCTAACGAAGAGGCGGAGACGATCACTCGTCCGAATGAGAACGACGGGCGTCAAAGACGCCAAAGCTCCACACGGCGGTCGAGGCGCTAAAATCCCGTCACCCTCTCAAAGCCCTATTCGTTTTTCGAGTAGGGCTTTTTTCTCCGCCTCAGATCAGCAAATGAAGGGCGAGACCGAACAGAAGCAGCGCAAAGATAAGATCCAGAGTCCGCCCAGCTCTTTGATAGGCTGATCGAATCTGAGGAACCTGTAAAAGCCACACCCACAGGAACCAGAAAAAGAGCCCCTCGCCCACGATGAGAAGCCACAAGGCAAAAGGCCACCAATCGGGACGATCCCCAGTTAAAAAAGGAGCCACCACACTGGCAAAAAAAACGAGGACTTTCGGATTCAGCAAATTGCAGAACAGACCTCGCAGGTAAGGGCTTCTTTTCGTTCTCTCGACATCTTCTTGCTCTGCCCCTTTCCGAATCAGGCCAATCCCCAGCCAAATTAAATATGCGGCCGCCAGCCAAGTCATCATCTGAGAGAGCCATCCCCCGCGAGTGATGATGACGGCCATGCCTGCAATCGCTAAGGTGGCATGAAATACGAGTCCCGTGACGATCCCCAAAACCATCAACCACCCTGCTTTCAATCCTTCCGCGAGAGCCGTTCGCGTTAAAAGGAGCATATCTGGCCCCGGACTAAATTGACCGATCACCATAATGAGAGCAAAGGCCAGCAACTCTCCGATCATGGATCAAAGTAATGCCCGAGAACCTCAATCACTCCGTCAGAACCCGACTTTTCGGCAACCTTTCCAGCACGATTTCTAATGAAGTCTTTCACCTCATCAAGCGCATTGCCCGGACAACCGCAGGCATCGCAAATCTGCGGCTGAAACATCGGAAGATCGTTATAATTATCGCCAATTGCTAAGATCCGATCCGGTCCAATCCCCCATCGATCCGCAGCTTCGACCAAGCCCGTTCCCTTATTGTAGTCACGGTGACTAAAGCGAAGATAAATGGAGTTCCTCTCAAAAGTGAGATTCGAATTTCGTGAGAGCCCTTCGATGAAGGTTTGGATTTCATCCATTTCAGCATCAGAGCTTGCCTCGATCCCGGCGGCGTCCCCTTCTACCGAAACCCAGCGCGCGGAGGTTTTCGATTCGATGAACTTCCGGACCTTGTTGAGAACTCTTTTGCTCTTACGAAAAAGACGATCGTGATCTCGCTCGCAACGATCATTCCACTCTTCATGCGGAACCCAACGTCCAAACTGCCCCGGGAAATAAATCTCACGCTCACGAGCGACCACAAAATCAGGGAGAACGGGAAAAGAGGCCTCATTGAAACCCTCTACGAGTTGGTAAAGAGAACGTCCGGTGGCGATTCCCCACGCTGCTCCGTAAGTCGATCTGACCCATTGAATACATTCAAAAAAGCGTGGATCAAGCGAACCATTTCCACCTTTCATGACGAGAGTATCGTCAAAATCAAAACCTATCGCGGCTTTCCAAATTGGGGGCTCTGGTAAAATTCTAACCACAAGTTCTCAGGTCGATAAATGAGGATCTCTTACTCCACGACAGGAAGGGCTCCAGGAATTTCAGGAGTCTCCTCGGGGACACTTTCAGCTTCGGGGATTTTCTCTTCCACCTCATCATCTTCTACGATCAAAGCTTTGGGAATGTCCGCCTCATCATCAGGAATGATGTAAGCCTGACCGGGCTTCACGAGAACCTTCGCTGGCAATCCGGTCACAGGAACGGGAACGGTCTTTCTCATTTTAATGTCAACTCGCCGGTTCGGAGCCTGTTGATCACGATCACCTTCAGTCACAATCGGCGCCGTGCGACCAAAAGGACGAACAATGATGTATTTGGGATCGAGTTGGAGCGCCTGGACCAACCAATCCTTAACCGCCTTTCCGCGCTTCAACGAGAGACTGCTGTTAAACTCGTCACCTCCAAAGAGATCAGTGTGACCCTCAACCCAACAATACATGTCGGGATTCCGGTCAATCAACATGGCGACTGTCATTAAAGTGAGCCGGGCATCATCTCGAAGAGTTGATTCGTTGAATTCAAAAAGGAGATCACTCCCGATCGACGCCTTGTTTCGCTGCAAATCACCGGGAGACATCTTCGCGTAAGCTGAGAGACCGGTGTATCCATCGATCACACCATCAACATTGTCTCCGCCTGCTCCTTTCATGTTCCCCAATTCAGAAACCACCGAATTTGGATCCAAAACATCAGCCAAAGGAGCTCCGTCATCGACAACCACAAGCTGGTTCGCTTTGGCCATCGGGAAATCAATTTTCATTTGTCCCGGATCCGGAATGTCAGGATTGACATTCGCTCCGATCACCGGCTTGAGAAGTTCTCCTTCTTCAACTCCAACCAATTTTGGCTTCTCGATCTTCATATCGGGCAAGGCGGCCTCTTCGATTTGAGTATCAATATCGATCTCGGTATTTTGCAGATCGGCAATAGCATCCTCGGTGTCATCGATGAGCTCACTATCATCGACTGGCCGCTCCAACTCTTCTTCCGGCGGAGCTTCCGCAACCTCTTCTGGCTCAGTCTCGACACTCGTAACCCGCATCGGCTGGGATTCCCACTCCTGAGGTTCTGAAATCTCGGCGCGATAAAAAGTACCACTCGCTGCGATCAAGGCGCCCACATGAATCAGCAGAGCCAAAACAACCGCCACCAGCACATACCAGCCTAAGCCCTCCCGCCGAGGAGGAGTGTAAGTGCTTCCGGTTTCCCATGAGTATTCGCGAGCCATCTGTGATGAGTATAACGTCACGAACGGGCCTTGCAATTCAACGATCAAAGAGATTTTTTCTGTTTTACCGCCCAAAATCACCCTAGATCTCTTCCGTGAGCTGCACAATTTCAGGAATCGGATTAGCGGGATTTGGAACCGTCGGGTCAGGCGTATGGCAAATTCTTCAGGAACACGGAGGCTTGATTTCTTCACGTTCACAAGGAAGCGCGGCCCTTGAAATCCGAAAAATCGCCGTTCGCGACCTTGCCAAAAAACGCGATGCCGATGCTCCGGCCGAGCTTTTCACGACGGATCTCATGGAAGTTGTCAATGATCCAGCAGTCGATATTGTGGTCGAATTGATCGGCGGAACCGATGCCGCATTCGACTTGGTCGCAGCAGCTCTCCGCGCCGGAAAACCCGTTGTCACCGGAAACAAAGCCCTTCTCGCCGAGCGAGGCGCCGAACTCTTTGCTCTTTCAAAGGAACACAAGGCCCCCATCCATTTCGAAGCCGCCGTCGCTGGAGGCATCCCTATTATTAAGGCTGTTCAAGAGTCTCTTGTTGGAAATCGCATCGAATCAATCGCTGGGATCATTAATGGAACCTCCAATTACATCCTTCAGCGCATGACCGAAGCAGGCCTTGGCTATCCTGAGGCTCTCAAGGAGGCCAAAGACCTCGGCTATGCCGAAGCGGACGAAACTCTCGACGTCAATGGCTGGGATGCTGCCCACAAAGCGATCCTCCTTGGCTCGCTCGCCCATGGCTTCCTCATTGATTACAAAGAGGTCTATGTCCGTGGGATCGAAAAAGTGACCCCTCTCGACATCAAATTCGCCTCAGATCTCGGTTATGTCGTAAAACTCCTCTCTCTCGTCATCGAGCGCGATCACGGAGCGATTGAAATCCGCACCCAACCCTCCTTCTTATCGCAAAAGCACATCTTGGCCTCAGTTCATGGGGTCTTTAATGCCGTCGCGGTGAAAGGCGACCATTTGGGCGACTCTCTCTTCTATGGCCGCGGCGCTGGACAAGGCCCCACTGCTTCTTCGGTCGTTTCTGACCTCGTCGAAGCCGCTCGAAATTCCCGCAGCGATCGAGGATTCATCCCTTACCAAGAATCAGGAAAGCTTGTAGAAATCGACGAAACCTCGACTTCCTACTACGTCCGCTTCTCCGTCACAGACCAACCCGGAGTCATTGCCAACATTGCCTCAATTCTCGCGAATCACGAAATCGGCATTTCTGGCACCCATTCTCCCGTCGATGCCGACAACCCCGACGCCGCCTTTGTTGAAATGGTCTTTCTTCTCCACAAATGCCCCTTTGGTCAGCTGAAAACAGCCCTTGCTGAAGTTGAAGCCCTCGACTGTCTCACTGCTCGACCGGTTGTTTTCCGGATCGAAACGCTCTAAAATGACCCTCCTTTTGAGTTACGGCAGTGATGGGAATTGCTTAGCTAGATTCGAAAAACCATTGGTTTCATAACTGCCATAAAAAGAAAGTTGGCACATTGGCCCCTCTTCTGCTTAATCTCAATCGCCTTTTAGAAAAAGAAAACCCATGAAACCAAAATCCCTTTTCCTATCTACCGTCACTTTTGGAACATTACTTTCATCAGCAAATGCAGTCACCTTAATTTCTGAAATCTACTCGAATCCGCCGGGAAGTGATCCAGCTTCTCAAGATTTTGAAATTTCCGGGGTTCCTTCGACTAGTTTTGACCTCTGGATTGTGTCGATTGAGACTGATCCAGGCAGTGGCCAAGGAACAGTCGACCGAGCCGAAAATATCACGGGAACCTTCGATTCTCTCGGAATTGCGTCGGTCTCGATTGATGATTTAGAAAACCCTTCTAACACCTTGATTCTCGCTGACGACTTTACTGGAACTATCGGAAGTTCCGATATTGACACTAATAATGATGGCATTGCCGATGATATCTCAGAATTTTCAGGGATTCTGGATGTTGTCGGGATCATCGAGGATTCCATGGACCCTGACTACGCAACTGGGCTTGGCGGAGTTTATCTTCCTCCAATTTCCTCAACTGATCCTGAGCTCGTTTTCCGAGACTCTTCCACTGGAGATTTTTTCTACACCGTGAACGGAAACGTCTATGACGAGACCGGAACGATGGTGGCAGCTTCGGATTTCACCGCAGACCCTACTCTATCGACATTCGGTTCTGTGAACCCGACCTATGCGGTTCCTGAGCCTTCCTCAGCACTTCTCAGCGGCCTTGCCCTCTTCGGCCTAATCCGCCGCCGACGCTAGCGTCCCCTATTTTTCAAAAATCCCTCGCCTTTCACTGATCGGCGGGGGATTTTTTTCTTAACTGCCCGAGCTTGCCTAATTCCCCTCACCTCTCTAAAGACAGCTCATTCATGGCTCTCATCGTCCAAAAATACGGCGGCACTTCGGTCGGCTCGATTGACCGGATCCGTAATGTTGCAAATCGGATCAAATCTGAGCGCGATAAGGGCAACAAGGTCGTTGCTGTCATTTCAGCGATGGGCGGAGTGACCGATAAACTCATTGCCCTTGCAAAAGAGCTCTCAGATGACCCCACCGAGCGCGAAATGGATGTCCTCCTTTCCTCAGGTGAGCAGCAATCCATCGCCCTCCTCTCCATCGCGCTCAATGAAATGGGGATCGATGCCGTTTCCGCCACTGGACGTCAGGCGGGTATTGTCACGAGCGGTTCTCATACTCGTGGGCGGATCGATAAAATTGAGCCAAAGTTGGTGAATCATTTTCTTTCCGAAGACCGCACTGTCATCGTCGCCGGTTTTCAAGGCATGACCGAAGACGGCATGATCCACACGCTCGGACGGGGTGGCTCAGACCTTTCTGCTATTGCCGTCGCCTCTTCAGTAAAAGCGGACCTCTGCCAAATCCTCACCGATGTCGACGGCGTTTACACTGCCGATCCTCGCGTTGTCAAAAAGGCCCGCAAGCTCCCGGAAATCTCTTACGATGAACTCTTAGAACTCGCTTCAGTGGGGACTAAGGTCATGCAATCCCGATCTGTCGAATTCGCCAAAAAATATGGGGTGAAATTCGAAGTGAAATCATCTCTCAACAACAATCCGGGGACCATTGTCACCGAAGAACACGAAGCTATGGAATCAGTTGTCATTCGCGGAGTCTCGATCGAGCGCTCCCAAGCCCGAGTCACCATCACCGGCATCCCCGATGAACCCGGAATGTCCGGAAGCATCCTAGGAGCCCTGGCTAAGGCTGAGGTGAACATCGATATGATCGTTTCAAACATCGCCAGCGATCAACTGGCCCGCCATTCCTTCACCATGCACACCAGCGATCTCGGTCGGGCTCAGAGCGCTCTCAAGCCCGTTCTCGCCGATCTTGGTGGTGATGCCGGCATCGAAACCGAAGCGGGTATCGGAAAGCTTTCCTGTGTCGGCATCGGAATGCGTAGCCATTCTGGAGTCGCCGCCAAAATGTTCGAAGCTCTCGGTAATGCGGGCATCAATATCGGAATGATTTCCACTTCAGAGATCAAAATTTCTGTCACAGTCGAAGAAGACCAGATCGAGGAAGCTGCTCGGGTCGTTCACACCGCCTTTGATCTCGACGCTTAAGGGCACTTTCTGACTCGCTTTTGTCTCCTAGAGTGGATTCAATAGTCATCAACTAATTTTCACCCCCCCCGAAAATCAAAACCCCCAATCGAAATGAAAGTCCTTTTTACTCTTCTCCTTACCGCCTCGCTTGCATCCCTGTCTAGCTGTGCTTCAAACACCCCGGCCGCGCCTACAACAGGAGGAACCGGGAACGTGAGCCGAACCATTCAAAACACGGCCTCAACCGTTGGAATTTTCCGCAACTTGCAGTCGATTTTCCGCAGCGGGTTTTAGCGACCCTTACGCTTCGGCTTCTTGAATTCCAGATAGGTGATCCCGCTCACGCGGCGATCTTTGCTGAAAGTGCTCACTTTCATCGTTTCCACCGTGAAAACTCCGTTGACCTTCATCACATCGGTGATTTCAAATTGCTTTAGAGCCACCGTCGCTGGCCGTGGACCATATCCCACCACTCTCATAAGCGCGCGTTGATTCTTAGTCACCCAGACGCTCACTTCGCGATAACGCCCAGTCTTTTCTGGATTCACGACGTGAAGGCGCCAACAAAGTTGACCATTGATCTTCTCCTCTTGAATAATCCGAGGCTGAGGCCAATAGAGGAACTTCAAGGCCAGATCCTCGTAGCTTACGTCAGTGTTCGAGATCGGAGCAGAAATCTTAGCACTTGGAAAGGGACGAGACTTTCCTCCTACAAGCTCCCGCAATTGCTGAGTATCCTCGTTCAATCGTAAGTGAAAGCGCTCGGCTCCTCCATTCAGAGCAAACTGAATGTCCTTTCCGCGCAGGAAAAGAGTAAGAGGGGTTTTCTTAGACCCTTTCCGGATCACCCCACTGAGATCCTGAGATCCCTGTAAAACGGCCACTTGACGGACCGATGACATGATATCCTCAGCGGTCTGTGCTTGAGAAAATGGAGAAAGGGCGAGGGAAAGGCTTAGGGCTAGGATTACTTTCATGCTGGTTTTTTAACACTTCGTGAAATGAGACGGCAAGAGGAATTAATTCATTCGATGGAAAAGTCACCTTCGATTAGCAAAAAATTTTAGCATTCTTGTGACTTGAGGCTTGCCCAAAGTAGTCCTCATCAAGTTGCATCTCTTTAGTCCTTTCACGTCGCTTTTTTAAAACTTCATAATGAGTCTCCGCACACAACTTACCGACCTTCTTTCCGAGATCTTACCCGCAAACCCAACGGAGGCCATCAAGGGAACTGAGTTAATTCGGCTTCTGAGACTCCGCATGGATGGATCATACTCTGATGCCTCTCTTCGCTATCACTTCTCCGTGATGTCCTGCGATCCTAGCTCCCCGATTGCCAAGGTTGAAAAAGGTCAAGGCTACTACAAACGCGGTGCCGCTATGCCAGCGCTCTCGGGCGCTCACGAGTTAGTAGCGATGCAGCAAGGACGTCTCGATGAGCTGGGTGACAATAGCTCCGTGGATCAAGCGATGCTTCGTCTCGGCAAGTTTCGCGCCATCGTGCAAAAATACGCTGAGACTCGAAATAAGTTCACCTTTGAATTCCGCGAATCACTCTCTGCTGATGCCCCTCTTGGAAATCTCTGGAAGTTCCCCGAAATGGTTCTCGTCGATTGGGAGCACGGTGAATTTGATGACGATGGCTTGGAACTCGACCCCGCCCATCTCGCCCTCAAACAAACTCTCGGACTTCCACCTTACCGGCTCGAATCCATCCGAATGAGGGTCGAAACCACGCACAATAGCTTTCGCGAAGACCTTTTCCAAACCATGAGTGCCTCCCCTTGGGCAAATTCAGGTGAACTTTACCTCGCTGGCTCGATTCAGGATGAATCTCTTGGTGATCAAGTCCGCGCTCTTGCTGCTGATTTGGGAATTGGCGTGACCAGCTTTGGACTATCAGCCATTGATCTCGATGACCTCCCCCATCCTGCCCAAATTCAGAATGCCATGGATCGTGAAACTGAAGCACTCATGGGACGACTTAAAATTGAGAAAATTTCCTCCGCTCGTGGCCGCACGCACTGTGGCTGGGATTCCCTCCAAGCGCTTCGGAATGACCACCCCGAGATGAACCAACTCCTCGCCTGGCTCGGAGGATCATTAGAACTTGGTAAGGTGAAGCCGTTTCAAACGGGATCCTAGTTTAAATCCTCTCCCTGCCTCACCTCCGGCTCGATATCGATCGGCGATGAACTTGGCTTTTTAGAAATGCTCTCGATGCTATCGCCTTCGTCCTGCACTGGAACGACGTTGATATCGACCTGCACTGGAACCGCACGCAGGCCTTCGATAATCGCCTGAAGCTGAGCAATCGATGCTTCAGCCAAGGCAGGTGGCTTCACGAGCCCTTGGCTGATCGCTTCTAGACCATCATTGAACTGAGTCATCTGCGCCACCACCCGCGCCACCGGATCATTCTCACCGGCCCCACCGAGGAGCTTCTGCTTGCCAAAGTCCTTCTTAATTTGAGCCCAGCGAGTCTCTTCCTCCTCAGATAAAACACCTTCCATCTCCCTAAATTTCAAGAGGTTCGCCTCAGCCCCCGTGGTGAGCGTTTGCGATTCGTTCTCGTAGTGATCAAAGATCAACCCCTCCACCTCTTCCATCGTCATGAGCGGAAGCACCTTCTCCGCAATGCGGTTCATGTTTCGATACGATCCCTGCAGCTTAAAGGCTGGCTCCAAGCGATAGGCATCCTCCTGCGCCGCGCTGCGGATATACTCCATATTCACTCGCATGATGGTGTCGCGCACTCGCAGGAGACGTTTGAGAGTTTGAGAAAATTCCTCAATCTCAGCCGGCGTATAGTTTCCCTCAAAATCGACTCCCTCCGTGCTTCCAGTTTCCGCAACTGCAAGAGCGGCATAGACATCTTTCTGGCTCTTACTGGCCAACTTATTGAGCACGCTATTTGAAGTCAGGCAGTTCTCCACAAAGCTCACCTTAAAGGCCTCCTCATGATCTCCCAAAATATCACCCAGGTTATAAGTATCCGCGCGGTTCGCCAACATATCCGGGATCTGAAACTTCCCACCGGTCTCAGTATAAGGGTTACCCGCCATGACAACCGCGATCTTTTTGCCACGCAGGTCATAGGTCTTAGCCTTACCATTATAGACCCCTTCGATCTTACGTTGCCCATCACAGAGACTGATGAATTTTTGCAAAAACTCCGAATGAGTGTGCTGGATGTCATCGAGATAAATCATGACATTGTCCCCCATCTCTAGCGCGAGGTTGAGCTTCTCAACTTCCTCCCGTGCTGACGCATTCGGCGCGTCTAAGGGATCGAGCGAAGTCACATTATGACCCAGCGCTGGGCCATTAATTTTCATGAAGGTCAGGCCAAGACGATTTCCGATGTATTCCATCAAGGTCGTCTTTCCGTAACCCGGAGGAGAGATGAGTAGCAAGAGACCCATTCGATCGGTGCGCGTGTCATCACCCGCCGTTCCCATCTGCTTCGCGAGATTATCGCCCACCATCGGAAGATAAACCTCATTAATGAGACGGTTCCGAACAAAGGCCGACATCACACGTGGTTTAAATTCCTCCAAGCGCATCTCGTCCCGCTTCTCATCGACCAAGTTCTGCTTCGATTCCAAGTAGCTTTCAAAAATTGGCACTTCTTCTCGCGCAAAGAGCGAAAGACGATCCATGAACTCGTGATAGTTGAGCGCAATTTCCGCGTTCTCAATTCGAGCATGACTTCCCTTCACGCCCTCGACCGAAAGAGAAAGCTGGGCGTCTTTTACCCAACGTTCTTCATAACCACCTTTAGCAATCCAGTAAGCAGCCTCGTAAATTTCGTCGTCGACCGTAAACGATCCTAACCAATCAAAAGCCACTGCGAAGCGACCTTCCAAGGAGTCTTCAAATTCCGCCAAGGCTGCTTCAAAAATCTTCCCAGCTCGTTTCGAAAGTAATTCCGATTTCAAACGCTCTGCCAAGGTCACCGAAGCCTTGGAAACGACAAAGTCAGGGCCATTCGAAATTTCCTCGAAAAGGTATTCAGCCTGATCCTCGGTAAAATGTTGAGACATTTCAGCAATAAAGACCTCACCTTGAACTTTGGTGAATTCACTCTCACCAAATGCTTTTCGCTTCTCACCATGAGCACGCAATCGAATCGAAAGATCCGAACGAATCTCGTCGTCGAGAGCGTCCCAAGCCAGCAGTGCCTTCGCGCGTATCCTTGGGCTGAACCTCAAGAGTCCCGCCTTTTCCTGCATTGGTCGGAGAGCCTCAATGAGCTTTGCCGCATCCAAATCATGTACACCCTTAAGATAACCTTCGTTATAGCGCGGCTGCATAAATTGCTCCAGCGTCTGATCTCCCCCGTTCAGCAGAAATTGGTAAGCCAACCACTCGGAACGATAAACCTCATTCGTCTCGGAAATCACTTCCTGATCCCAAACCGACTCGGTCGCGAGGAATTCCTCATTCGTCACCGGTTCAAAGAAATTCGTCCCACTCAGGTGGAAGCACATCTCGCCTTCCTTCGGCACGATACTCAGCTCCAATTCTTGCTCATTGACCGAGAAACGATGCTTTCCAAATTTGATGATCGCCTCCCCATCGACAAAGAGTTCCTTACGATCCTTTAGCGCGCGAACGGCATCGTCACGAGTGGTCTTGAGCCGCGTCTGAATATCATCACCCTTCACCGCATCACCCAGCTCCGTAAGCTCTTCGATGATGTCGCGAACCTTCTCAATCATAAGGTCGCTGGCGAAGTAGCCATTGATCTCGTTGATCTCACTGAATCCTTCTAAGCGATTCTTGATTCCCGAAAGAATCCGCTCCGCAGATTTCACCAATTGATTCGTGCGGCGGTTCTTCTTTTCTAAAAGCGACTGCTTACGGCTTTCAAAGGCCTCGTAAATCTCCTCACGCTTACCCGAAAGCTCTTCCACATAGTCGTCAAACTCTGAGAATTTCCCCTCAAGCTCTTCCAACTGAACCATCACCTTCGTCAGGTATTCCTCACACTTTTTGGGCGTATCGCAAAGGTCTAGGTAGTTCACCACCGCCTGACTGAGCAGCTTCATCTGCGCCCCAAATTGGGCAACACCTTCACCCTTCGCCAAGTCGAGCCGCTTATTTTTAAGCCCCGCTCGGACCCCATTCAGAGTCGAGTAAATCGCAGAAATACTATCGATGATCGCCGTGGTCTGCGTGGCGTCTTCAATCTTTAGATTCCCGACAATATCAATCAGCATCTCGAGCTCACCACCGGCCGCGTCTAAGGACTCCACGACCTCATCAGCTTCCACCACTTTTGCCAACTTAGGCACGCGGGCTTCCTGCTCCTCGACCGCTTTCAGATAAGGATCCAGCGCCTCAGGCTTCAACAAAAACTCAACCGTCTTACCCGCCGTCTTCTCGCTTGCTTCTACGATCTCTTTTTCAAGCTCTCCCACCAGAGCTTCATCCACATAACGCAAATCGCGCAAGCCGATGACCTCGCCGCGGCTCTTTCGTAATTCGGCAAGATGGTGCACAAAACCGAAAATATCGTCTGCCGGTGAGTGACGAATCGCACGCAGAAGTTCCCCCGCTGTTTCGCGAACCGCCTTCGTGCGTTCACCTGTCGAACGACGCAGCCCTTGCACTTTCTCAAACTCATCGATCGCCGACGTGGCCGCACCTCGGATGTCTTTCAACGGCGCCGCCAGATCACCAGCCTCCTCTTGTCCTAACCAGAAATACGAGTCGATGATATCTCCCGTCTTCTTACTTAGGTCTAAATAGAGATCGCCGTAGCTATCGTCTTTGCGAAGCAAGGTCAGCACCTCACGACACTCCGCCATCCCGCGCACCAGCTCGGCATTGCCAATCTTAAAAAGCAAAGATTCACCACTCGTGGCTTGGCTAGAGGCAACCTCATCGCTGAGATAAGATGTTTGCCAAATTTGCAAAGCATGATGTTTCGAAGCCTCGGTCTCACCTCGAAAAATGATCATTCGCCCATCTGGAAAGAGTGAATAACCACTACAGATCACCGGTGTCTCGACCGACTGACTGATCATGTTATAGGAAAGGAGAACGTAATCTCCACTGAGGCGATTGTAGAAAACGAAGAGGGTATCCTCCCCGTTAGCACTCAGAACTCGCCGCTCAAAGCGCATGTCAGTGAGATCGGTCTCGAAGATTTTAGACTCTCCTGTCAGCAAGAGGTAACCATTTGAAAAGATGAGTCCTTGCTCGTCTGGCAGCAGGACACAGGAATGACCAATCGCATCGATCCGATGCACCGATTGGGTCTTCTCATTGAAGACGAGATAACGATGCAGCTCTTCCCGATAAGGAAGAATCTTCAACAAAATCAATGGCCCCACCGTCGCGTAGAGAATCTCCGCATCATCCAGAGTTTGATCCAGCTCCGTGACTGGCTCTTGGTAAACCCCAGCTCCAGTGGCCGTATTATCCTCCACCTTAATGGTAAGATCTCCGCCCACCGTCTCGACAAAGACCCGATCTTCGATCGAGATATGCGGATGCTCTCCCGAGCGCTGCATATCGCGATGCGCCCGCTGCCATTCAAATTCCTGCTGTGGCGGGAATTGATATTCATGATCAAAGCGGTTCCCCAGATATTCCAAAGTTCCATCACCTTGGATCAACCACTTGAAGGCTTTGAGGTCGGTGATCGCCTTACCAATCCGCATCGCCATGAAGAGATGCGGCCCAATCACCATGAACTTCACAAAAACCGCTTCACGGTAGTATTTAAAGAGATACTTAAAATCCTCCAAGAAACTCGAATCCGCCAAGACCTCGGAAATATTGGCTGCCGCAAACGAATGCGACTCGGGATCGTAATCGTAAGCCGCAAAAACATCTTCGATGCTCGTCGTCGCCTTCAGCCCAAACTGAATATTGTAGCCAAAGATAAAGCGGTTCGCCCCGACCGCAATAATGTCACGAGGAACACAATTATGTTCCGTCGAAACTCGCTCGGTCGAAACCAACTCAGTCTCCACGGCCCCAAACACTTCTTGCCGTTCGGCATTAAGCGCGGTCATACGGGCCTGAAGCTCTCCCCCGCCCTTCTCAAGACGAGCACGGATCACTTCATAGGCACCGCCTTCTAACTGTTGTTTTTCTTCTGGCATTTGGAATTAGGCCAACCACAAAACTTACGAAATAAACGAAAGCTGGGTTGAGGATTTATGATTGGAGTTGGGGCTTTGGTTTTGGTTGGTTTAACCACGGATCTGCACGAATATTCACGAATCATGGTTGGTGGTCTTGCTGGATTCTAGAGGACGATACGTTCATATTGAAGTTCGTCCTTTGCTCCAAAATTCACCAAGAGGCCCAGCTTAAAACCGGTTGCCTTCAAGTAGTTAAGAACCTGACCTCGATGTTCGTCCGTAAGCTCCCTTACCGCTTTAATTTCAACAATGATCTTACTGTGGCAAACGAAATCAGGCCGACATGTCTTCTTCAAGAGTTGGCCTTTATACTTCACCTCAAGACGAGGTTCAGAAACAGAAGGGATTTTCTTGAAGGCAAGCTCTAGAATAAGTGACTCATGATAAATTGACTCCAGAAACCCATTCCCATGTTCGTTATAGACCTCAAAACAAGCTCCTATAATTTCATAGGACTCCTTTTTGAATACTAAGTCCAGCATCGGTAGGGATTCGTGATAATTCGTGTCGATTCGTGGTTTAGAAACTCCCCTACCCAAGCTTCTTAATCAACTCAGCAGCTTTCATCTCACCCACTCCGAATCTCTCCGCAGCGCCGAGCATACCGACGATCTTCTTCCGTTCTTCACCTTTCGCGGTGCCGACTAGGTCGCCAAGAAGGGCACTAATACTTAGATTCTTAAGATCTTCCGTCTTAATTCCAAAGTCATCAATCCAGGTAGACAACTGACTCTTAAAGTATTCAGGATCCCCATTGAAGAAAGTCTCCTTCACATCATCCAAGACGCGGCTGTTTCCGACGGTCCGATCCACCACTTTACCAGTCGTGATCGCCTTGGTGATTCGGTCAAAGAACTCAGTCTCGCCACCGACGATGTCGATATTGGCCGACTTAAGCGCTTCACCCACCACGACAGCTTGCTGCTCGGCAATCTGACGTTGCACATCGATCTCAGCGAGCTCGATGACCTTCTCTTTATCAAGCTCGAGCTTGAATTCCTCGTGCTCCTGTCCGGCTTCTTCAAAGAGCTTCATCGCAGCCGCTTTCTGCTCAATCGCATTAGCATCGGCATCACCCATCGCACGCACCACTTCGGCATCAGCAGTTCCCTTAGCCCGGAGGACCTCGGCTTCGCCCATACCTTCGGCAGCGGCTTCTTTTGCGATTCCTTCGGCTAGCATCTTCTTCGCAGATGATTCCTTCTCAGCTGCAGTCTCCTCGGCCTCAGCTTGGATGATTCGCTCCGATGCCCGCATTTCAGCTGCGGTCTTGGCTGCCTCAGCTTCTTTCACGACCGTGTAAGCCTCTTCATCCGCCTTCAATTGAGCAGACTCCTTCTGAGCCTCGGCGTCCTTGATTTTACTGATCAAAGCTTCCTGCGCATTCGCCTCAGCCGTCGTCACGGTGACTTGCTTGAATCGATCTGCAGTCGCAAATTCCTCGGTATCCTTGATTCGCTGCTGCTCTTCAACGACTCCTTTTTCAACAGCCACCCGCTCGCGGATCACTTCTTGAATTTCCTTCTTCTGAATCTCAACCACTTTCTCAGCTTCAATTGACTTCAGCTCAGTCGCACGTTTCCGCTCAATTTCTTCAAGCATGCGATCACGCTCTACGCGCTCCAGCTCGACACCGTCGGTGCGCTCCTTGTTCCGCTGCGCAACCAAAACCTGGCGTTGCTTGTTCTCTTCTGAAATTTGAATTTCTTCCTCCGCAGAAATACGAGCTTGTTCAGATTTCTGACGCTCTTCTTCCTGCACTTTTAATGCCTCCGCTTCTTCGCGGAACTGAACCGTCTCCACCTCCCGCTGTTGCTTCGCTTCGGTTTCAGCAAGCTGGCGCTCCAGCTCAAGAATTGCTTCACGAGCCTCGACGTCCTGCTGCTTAATGACCTTTTCTTTGTCGCGCTGAATATTGTTCGCGAGCTTTGCCTGCGCCGCAGTCAGCTCTGTGATTTTCTTAATACCTTCGGCATCAAGAATGTTGTCCGGATCCAGCATCGAGAGCGGGGTCTGCTCTAGGTAATCAATCGCCGCATCATCAAGAACAAAGCCATTAAGATCGGTTCCGATCACTTTCAAAATCTCGTCACGGAAAGTATCGCGATCCTCGTAAAGCGCGATGAACTCGAAACGCTTACCAACCGTCTTGAGAGCTTCAGAGAACTTCGCGTCGAAGAGAGCACGAATCTCATCTTCGGATGAGGCACGATCACAACCAATCGACTCAGCCACGCGGAGGACATCTTCTGCCGCATTATTCACGCGGACAAAGAAGGCCACTTTAATATCTGCCCGAAGGTTATCCTGACAGATTAGACCATTCTTCCCGGTCCGGTCGATCTCGATCCGCTTCAACGAAATATCCATATGATCGATCCGATGGAGAACGGGATAAACGACCCCACCATTGAAATAGACCTTGGTTCCACCGAAACCAGTTCGGACAAGAGCCGTTCCTTTCTCCACCTTTCGGTAAAAGGTCATCAGAAGAAAGACGGCAACGGCGATAAGCGCTAAGAGCGCAATCCCTCCGATCACAACGAGCTCTTGAGCAAGAGCGAGGGGCATTAGTTCATGCATTTTCATAATTCAGTTTTTAGTTTTTGATTGGTTTAATAATAAATTTGCGGGTGTCGTCATCGTGGCCGATCACTAAAATTTCGTCACCGCGGACGAGCGGTTCCTCACCCTCAGCAAGTCGGCAGTTAAGCAACGCTGGTGCACCTTTCGGTCGAATCACCTCACACTGGCCAAAGTCCGCATCCAGCACCCGGCTTTTTACAAAACCAGTTGATCCGATCAATGGCTCTTGGTGTTCCTTGTCATTCCTAATTGAACGAAACATCGGACGCAGCGGCTGCGTGACGAGCTTCACAAAAATTACGCTGATGATGAAATTGACGAACAAAAGTCCGAAAGCAACAAGACCACTCTCCCCAGAGTTCAAATAGAAGTTACTCGCAATCGAGATCAGCCACATAAAAAGAGTGAGTAGGCTGAGAACCAGCATGAGCGGAACATCGTGCGCATTGACCAACCTCATCAGGACTCCAAAAGCACTCTCACCACCCTGCAAATCTCCGTCTGCATCCAGATCGAGGTCCATCTCGGTATCGAAATCAGCAACTCCAAGAAGACTCACGATCCAAAAAACAGCAACCAACCCCAACAAAAGTGTCAGTGGCAGATTATAAATCAAAAACGCCTGTTCCCAAATCTCCTTCACAGTGCAGAGGAAATCAGATTTAGGAAACTAGCTCCATTATAATTATCTTCAGAAATTATATGTAGCGAGAAAACCCGCTCACGGCCTCTTCATCGAGATGATTCACCATGGCCTGAGTCAGAGCGACCATGGCATGATAGTCCGCCGCACAGATGATGGCATTGTGAGAATGGATATATCTAGCAGGCGTTCCCAAAACGACCGAAGGAACACCATCATTCGCTAAATGAAATGAACCAGCATCCGTCCCCCCACTGTTTCTCACGGTTACCTGATGTGGAATTCCTTCCTGCCTTGCCATATCAATCGCAAACTGCGCCAAGCGAGGATTCATAATTGCGCTAGGGTCATGAAGTCGGATTTGAACACCTCCTCCGAGCACTCCCTGGCCCTCGCTAATCGGCATTCCTGGAGTGTCGTCAGCTGGAGGCCCCTCAAGCACAATTGCAACATCGGGCTTTGTCACATTGGCCAAAGTCTTAGCCCCGCGAAGTCCCACCTCCTCCTGAACCGAGCCCGCCACGATCAACTGACAATTACTTGGTGCAGTTCCCTGCCCCACTTGAATCGCTCCAGCCATCCCGACCCGATTGTCAAAAGCCTTGGTCATATACCAATCGGGCTGATGCATCGGCGTCCATGGACTCCACGGGCAAATCGGATCTCCAAGATGAATCCCCCAATCTTCTACTTCCTTCCGAGAACGCGCGCCAATATCCACAAACATGTTGGGAACCCCAATCACACTGTTTCGCTCCGCTTCAGAGAGGAAATGAGGAGGGCGCGAAGCAATCGTCCCGATAATCTTAACTCCATGGCTATTCTTCACCTCGACCCTCTGCGCGAGCAAGGTATGCCCCCACCACCCGCCGACTGGCACCATCTTGAGATATCCATTGGGCAGAATATTTTGCACCCGAAAGCCCACCTCATCCATATGCCCCGCGACAAGGACCTTCGGGCCATTCGTCCCTTTTGAACAATAGACCGAACCATTCCGATCACTCCCCAATTCACCGTGTTCACGGAGTTCGTTGACGAAGATTTCTCTCACCTCGTCTTCATATCCGGGGATGCTGTGGGCTTGTGTCAGAGATTCGAGGAGTTGTAGGCCTTTCGCTTGCATGCCCTATCTCTATCAAGACGGGCTTGATACTTGAACCCGAAAACTCAAGACTCTCCGCTTTATGGCCGAAATCTCTGACGTCAACGTTCTCAATAACGCTCCCTTACCCTCTCCCGCAATCCTCATGCAGGAGGTCGCGCGCACTGATTCGCAAGCTCAGCTTGTCCTTTCATCTCGAGAGGCCGTTCGCGATTCCCTTTTCGTCCCCGACTCTCGATTCCTCCTCATCGTTGGCCCTTGCTCGATTCACGACACCGCCGCCTGCCGTGTTTATGCCGAAAAGCTCGCCGCTTTGGCTGAAGAGGTGAAAGAAAAAATCCTCATCGTCATGCGCGTCTACTTCGAAAAGCCTCGCACCACCGTCGGCTGGAAAGGCCTCATCATGGACCCAAACCTTGATGGCTCAGACAACATTCACAAAGGTCTCACCGTGGCACGGGAATTCCTCACCGACATTCTCAGCCTCGGTCTCCCCACCGCAACCGAACTCCTCGACCCTATCACGCCGCAATACATCGCTGACCTGATCTCCTGGTCCGCCATCGGCGCTCGCACTTCTGAAAGTCAAACGCACCGCCAAATGGCATCAGGTCTCTCGATGCCTCTCGGTTTCAAAAATACCACCTCAGGCGATCTCGTCGCAGCCATCAATGCCATCAAGGCCGCCTCACAGCCTCAAACTTTCCTTGGGGTTTCAGATCAAGGCATCGCCTCCGCCGTCTCGACTGCCGGAAACCCTCACTGCCACCTCATCCTTCGCGGTGGAGACAATGGCCCAAATTTCGACGCCGATTCTATCAAGCGAACCCGCGACCGCCTTCTCGAGAACAATCTCGACCCCGCCATCATGGTCGATGCCTCACACGCCAACTGCGGAAAAAAATCTGCACAAATGCCCGCCGTTTTCGAGGAAATCGTCCGCCAACGCGCCACCGGAGACAAATCCGTCATCGGAGCTATGCTCGAAAGCCATCTCGTCGATGGAAATCAAAAATTCCCTCAACCACTCGATCAACTCACCTACGGCCAATCCATCACCGATCAATGCATCGATTGGGAGACTACCGAGCGCTTGGTTCGAGACGCTGCTTCCACTCTCTAATCTCATGCCAACCCAGCAGCTTCGTGGTGCAGTCTCTTTGCAAAAGAACCAAGGAGATTGGCAGAGGCCTGGGAACAGAACATCAGCTGCCGTCCACCTTAACCGGATCGAATCCTTCGTGCTCTCTTTCCAATCTCAGCAGTCTCTCTTTCAAAAAAGTGCGAGTTACGGGCTTTCTGATCTGAACGGCCAATTGATCCAGTCGTGGAAATTTCATTTCTCGCTCACTAAGAGCACTCTCGACCTTTCATCCCGCCCAAATTTCCCACTATGGTTTCAGAAAAGTTATTTTGGGAAACAATCGTTTATAACTGGTAGTGAATCGAAACGAACTTTTATGGATCTGATGGGAGGCTCACGCCATTTCCAATTGGAGGACATGAAATTCAAGCACTACGACTATCAATCGGAGATATACTTCAGCTGCCCTGAAGAGCGTCTATTTCAGGCAATTCTCGTTGCAAACATCCTCTTCTCCCCCCCTCAGTTTGGGAGCGAAGACTAATTTTTATTGCCTTTCTTACACGGAGCCATACTGTGTATGGCATGAAAATGACCTTACATATCGATGAAAAAGTTTTGAAGGACATCATGAAGGCTCATGATTTCAAGACCAAGACTGAGGCCGTTGATTTTGCTTTGCGAGAGACTGATCGCCGCGCGAAGTTGCGGGCCTATCGTGACCATGGATTGGGCTTGAGCACCGATGAGTTAAAGGACGCAGTCTATCCGGACTACACCCCCGGAGAGAGTATTGAAGCTCCCCCGATTTGATGGACAAAGATCGCTCAGTTCTAAAAACTAGAATTGAGACCATGAAAAAGATCAGACCAACTTACACTGAGGAGTTCCGCAAAGGAGCTGTTGACCTGCTGAGAACCAGCGCAAAGCCCTT
>CALGJQ010000028.1 GCA_937928545.1 uncultured Verrucomicrobiales bacterium | reverse complement strand
CAACATCAGAAGTTAACGATTGAATCTGATCGAGTTCTGTCCCCATTACTGGGCTAAGGACATTGTCAGTTGCTTTGTATGTCTCAACCAGACGTCTACTTTTGTCGTAAAGTGCTACCCCAATGATTTTTCCTTTCTCGTCAAAATCAACACCAGGCACCACCGACCTCTCTAGTTCAAGGGTGAAACTAAGTTTGCCATCCAATTCTACGAGCGTCATTACTCGTTTCCCGTTGAACATTATTTGTTGTACGGTGATCTTTGGGTCTTTCGACTTAGGAGAAGAGACAATAAGGATAACTTTATCGCCGCGCTTCCAAGTAGAAACCCGTTCTTTCTCGTCTTCTTCCAACTCCTGCACAGCATCTTGCGATCCTAACGCTGCGACGAAAGTTAACAGCATCACAAAGGACATGGTTATCAGCACTTTCATTTTTATTGCACAACGTTAGAGGTAATCCGGCAGCTGACCGAATTGCCAGATGCGCTTTCCCCCTTCACTTCCTCATACCTTTAAAAACTCAACTTTACAAGCGGTCAGCTGTCGGATTCTCCGTCTTGTTCTGTCGGCTGTTTCCATGCCAAGCACGCGATCCCCCAGAAGACCAATCCTGAGCTCCAGCCTAAAAAGAGATTAACCACGTTGTCACCCACTCCATCGTGTATGACGTCATAAGGGACCTCGACACCTTCATCATAGGCGACGCCATCGCTAACTAGAAATCCAATTCTATTCGCAACCGCCGACACCGCGAATGTTCCGATCCAGCACAAAAGAAGGAACAAAAAAATTCTCAGGCTTCGCGGGAATTTTGTGATCGATGGTGATGGCACCACTATCCAACGCTTCGCGAAAAATACACCGAGGAAAATAAATGAAATCTGTGGTATCCATATTGTCGCAGTCGTCATCTATTTTGGGACAGAACGTATCAGAGCAGGCGCGCCCGAGCGAACGTAAAACGTGGATCCAAAAATGAACTGCCAGAGCGAAAGGCCTCGGTCTGTCTCATCTTGTTCGGCTCTCTTTTTTTACAGTTACCTCAAACCCGACATTCTCAGAAGAAGTGTCATTTTTATTGTATCTTACTCTTGTGGTTCCCGTCGATTTTGGGACCAAATATCCTGTCCACCCCTCACCTTCAACACTCACTACGTTTGGATCTTCAACCTCGACGAAAAGGTAGGGAGGCATGGCTATGCCAAATCGTTCAAACCCGGCAGCTACAATTCTCCGCTTTTCTCCAAGAACCATTGTCACATCAGGAGGGTGATTTTCGTTGGATCCGTTGTGGCCCGGTAAGCTGTATATGGTTCCGCAACTGGCTAATATGAATGGGAGAATCAATGCAGACGCGACGAGTGTTTTCATTTTCTTGCCGAACGTTTGAGGCAATCTGCGGCTGACCGACATGCCACTCCGCCTTCCTCTTCAACTCCTTCTAATCAAAAAACTCAACTTTACAAGCGGTCAGCCGTCAGATTCTCCGTCTTGTTCTGCTTTCACGGCATAAAGTGAGTCGATCTTCCTTCCTATTGAACCACGTAAGACAAATTCAGTGGTCCGCCGAGCGATCCTTCCCTTCGTGAATATATTTCTCCTTACCTTAAGTGCATTCTGTCGAAGGTAAATTGCGCGTCTCAAACCATAGCGGCAAAGACCAGCTGGAGTGATGTCAGAAAAACTCTGAAAGAGACGAAGATTAGGACTAATCGGGTGAAATCCGAAAAGTGCTGAATCATCGGGAAGAGCCACAAAACCATCAATGTATCTCGAAATAAAATGTCCGATGTAGTGAGTTTCGATAGGTTCCCAAAAAGAACTAATCTTCTTCGTGTATTGCCCACTCAATTCACTGGAAACAATCACTTCGAAAGGTCCAACTCTTAGAGACTCCTTCCCGTCTCGGAAGTCACGAATGATCGATCGATCCAACGATTTAAGGATTGGATGGAGTGCCTTCATTTTCAGCAGAACAGTGTTTATTAGTAGCCCTACTGGGAGCGATATCACCATCGTAGCTACGGGGAATAGAGTGAGCCAATTCCTTATTGCATCAAGAATAACCAGAAAAAGTGTTTCTATATCAGGCCGTATTTCGAGAACTCAAAACCTCGGACCAATCCCCCTCGATATCAACACACTCTCGATTGATTAAGGTGTTGGTTCTGAAGCCAAAATCAGTAATCAGTTCCGTGCTTTAGCTCATCCCCTCTTTCTCAAAGAAGCCAACGCCCTTTCACTTCTCCCAGCCCAAACTTCCCCTCCCGAAGAACCAACTCTCTCGCCGTCATTCGATCCTCCTTCAAATCCACCGCCCAAGCCCGACTCCCCTTCATAAAGGACCCCGTATTCACGAACAACTTCCCGCCCTCTTCCCAAATCCCCGCTTGGTGGAAATGACCACAAATCAGCACTTTCGCGCCTTCTCCAGACTCCTCTAAAAATCGCAAGCCCCGCTTCCCCATCCCCAACCAAACCCGGAGCATCTCAAAGGTCCGACTCGGCGGCCAAAGCGCTGTCGCAAAAAAATTAAACGGCGGAGGTAACTTCGGCAAAGGGACGACCTTCAAGGTGAGCGCGATTTCCTTCGCACGATCCGCGCAAGCGGCCGCGAGATGACTCTGCGACTCATACTTCTCCACCACCGCTTCAACTTCCTTCCGATACCTCCCAATCTCCCGAGACCAAGGCGTGGCATCGTCGTAAACCGCATCCCCATGTGTCACCAAGACTGCTTTCTCAACTAACCAAGTCACCCCTTTCCCACCCTCTGGATCATGATTCCCCCTCAAAACCTCCACTTCAATTCCCCGCTCCTCAGCCAAACTCAGAAGAGTCTCGTACATTTGACGTGCCACCTCACGACCCGGTCCCACTTTCCGCTGCTGCCACACATCACCCGCTAAGATCAAATGATCCACCTCCTCAAAAATCGGCAACAACATCTCGGGGGATCTCAACTTCGAAGCCCCATGTCCCAAATGCAGGTCCGATATAATCCGCGTTCTCACGACACCTCCCGCTGTCTCACCGCTTCATAAAGACAAACCGCCGCCGACACACTCACGTTCAAGCACTCCACCTTCCCCTTCATCGGGAACTTAATCAAAAAATCGCATTCCTTCTCAGTCAGCTGACGCATCCCTTCGCCTTCACGCCCCATCACAATTGCAATCGGCCCTTTCAAATCAGTTTCATAGAGTGACTGCGTCGCCTGATCCGATGTCCCCACCAACCAAACTCCCCGCTCCTTCAAATCCCGCATCGTCCGAGCCAAATTCGTCACTTTGACAAATGGCACACTATCCGCCGCCCCCACCGCGACCCGGCGCACCGTATCTGTCAGCCCAACCGCCTTATCCTTCGGCGCAATCACTGCATCCACCCCCGCTCCATCCGCCGTCCGCAAAATCGCACCCAAATTATTCGGATCCTGCACACAATCCAGAATCAACAAAAGCGGAGCCTCCACCCCATCTAAAATTTCTTGCAAGTCCCCTTCATTCTTCGGCTTCGCCTCCCGCTCACCTCGCGGCCTCGCGTGCCGATTATCCCGCGCTTCTCCTGCTCGTTTCCGCATGTCCCCTTCTATCGGTGGATCCATTGAAATTCAAAGTTCAATTCCCTCCGATCCCTGTCTATCTTCCCTAGATGAACTTTCCCTCTTTCCTGATTTTAGAATTTCTCATTTCGAATTTAGGATTTGCCGCGCAGCGGCCCAACATCGTCTTCATCCTTGCCGATGATCTTGGCTACGGAGAACTCGGCTGCTACGGCCAAAAGAAAATCAAGACCCCCAACATTGACCGCCTCGCCAGCGAAGGGATCAAGTTCACTCACCACTACACCGGAGCCCCCGTCTGCGCTCCCGCTCGCTGCGTCCTCCTCACCGGCCGCCACCTTGGCCATGCCGAGATCCGCTCAAACGGAGACTCCAAAAACGGCCGTAAATTCCCTGGCCAATGGCCCATCACTGCTGATGCCGTCACTCTTGCTGAAACCCTCCAAAAAGGCGGCTACGTCAGTGGAGGCTTTGGAAAATGGGGACTCGGCCCCACCGACACCAGCGGCTCGCCCATCAAGCAAGGCTTCGAACGCTTCTACGGCTACAATTGCCAACGCAACGCCCATTCCTTCTTCCCTCCATTTCTCGATGACGATGAAAAAATCGAAACCATTAACGAAAACCCAATCCCCGGTCATTCCCGAAAACCCAATGGCGCAGTCAAAGCCGACGACTACCGCGACCAAACCTACGCCCCCGACCGCATCCTCGAGGAAGCCCTCGAATTCCTCGACGAAAATCAAAAGAAGCCCTTCTTCCTCTACCTTCCCTTTGTCGAACCCCATGTCTCGATGCATCCGCCCCAAGAATGGATCAACCGATACCCAAAAGAATGGGACGAGCAAAAAGGCCCTTATCGCGGCCAGAACGGATACATTCCACACCCACGCCCGCGCGCTGGCTACGCTGCCATGATCTCAGACCTCGATGAACACGTTGGGAGCATTCTCGACCGACTCAAGAAACTCGGTCTCGAAAAAAACACCATCGTCGTCTTCACCTCCGACAACGGCACCACTCACCCTGGCCAAGATCCCAAATTCCACATCGGGGGAGTCGACGCCGCCTTTTTCAACTCCACCGCTGGACTCCGAGGCTGGAAAGGCTCCGTCAATGAAGGTGGTATTCGCGTCCCCGCTATCGTCCGCTGGCCCGGAAAGATCGAAGCGGGCAGCAGCACTTCAGCCCCCTCCTATTTCCCAGACTGGTTCCCCACCTTCTGTGCCCTCGCCAAAACCGAAGCCCCCGCGGATCTTGACGGAACCGACCTCACCCCCGCGCTCACCAAAGGAGACTTCAAACGTAGCAAACCCATGATCTGGGAATTTCACGGCTACGGCGGCCACCTCGCCGTCATCGATTTCCCCTGGAAAGCAGTCCGTCAAAAGGCCAAATCAAAAAAGCCCGGCCCTTGGGAACTCTACAATCTTCAAAACGATCCCGCCGAAGCCAAAAACCTCGCCAAGACCGAAGCTGAGATCGTAACTCGGCTCGAAAACACCTTCAAAAACGACCGCAGCCCTAGCGAGCGAAACAAACTCCCCCTCTACGACGAATAAGAAGGAGCCACAGCGCCCTCACTTTCCCCAAGGGAGGACACTTTGGAAAGTGTCCTCCCCGCCCCCTACAAATCTTCAAGAATCACGCCCCCATCCTCATAAATCTGTGTAAAAAATCACCGTCAGCTCTCCCCCTCAACCCCTCCTTAAATCTTCAACACAGATTTATGAAGATTAAGAAAAATTCTTGAAGATTTCCCAAAACCCACAACCCCAGAATTTCAACACAGATTTCTAATCGCCCCCTACCAAGTCCCTCCAAAAATATTCCTCTGAAACAAATACATTCTGTTCCCGTAAAAGAACAATGCCCCTTTGGCTCCTTCTGACCTTCCTTGCCATCCTCCCCGTGAGTGGCAATCGCGGAGCCGTCATCTACAAGGAGCAATGCGCTTCCTGCCACGGTGATCGCGGACAAGGAGTCGCCAATGAATACGACGAAGCCCTCGTTGGCAAAAAATCGGTCGAGTCTCTCGCAAAATACATCCACCGATCCATGCCAGAGGATGACGAAGAGGCCGTGGTGGATGACGACGCCCTCCGCGTTGCCGAATACATGCACGCCGCTTTCTATTCGCCCGAGGCACAGGCAAAGATGAAACCCGTCCGCAAGGACCTCCTCCGCCTCACTCAACATCAACATCGGCGCGCTATTACCGACATCATTCAGTCCTTCCGCCACCGACCTTGGCAGGGCGATAAAAACGGCCTTCGTGGAAATTATTTCAACAAGGAAAAGATGAATGATCGCAAGGGTAAGCTCCTCGAGCGCATCGACCCCCTTCCTAGCTTCGATCTCAAAAGCGACCACGGAATCGAAAACCTCAACCCGAAAGCTCACTCCGTTTTTTGGACCGGTTCGCTCCTTCCTCCAGAAACTGGCACCTACCATTTCCGTATGATCTCACCCAATGGCATGCGCATGTATCTTAACGAACCGGACCACCAAAAAGACGCCTTCATCGACGCCTGGGTCTCCTCTAGCAACAAGATGCGCGAGGTCGAAGCATCCACCTTTCTTCTCGGAGGGCATGCCGTTTCACTTTTCATCGAATTCCTCTGCTTCAAAGAAAAAGAATCTTCATTCCGCATCGAATGGAAACGTCCCCACGGAGTCTGGGAACCTCTACCAAGTAAAGCCCTCTTCCCTGATGGCGTCACCGAAGCCGCCATCGTCACAAGCTCTTTTCCTGCCGATGACGCCTCTCTCGGATACGAGCGTGGTTCATCCATCTCAAAAGCATGGAACGAAGCCACTGCCAATGCGGCCATCGAAGCGACCGCCCTCATCTTCGACGATATCAATGAGCTCGCCCGCACCAAAGACAATGATGCCGAACGTTGGAACAAGATGAAGAAATTCTGCCATCAATTTGCCGAGCGAGCCTTCAGTCGCCCTCCCAGCAAGATCCAGCACCAAATTTACGTCGACACCCCTTTCCGAGAAGCCGGCCATGATTGCGACACCGCCACTAAGCGGTCCCTCATGCTTATTCTCACTTCACCTTACTTCCTCTACCCCTCTCTCAATCGAAATGAGAAAGGAGAACCAGACCAGCACAGCACCGCCGCCCACCTCGCCCTCGCAGTCTGGGATTCCGTCCCTGACAAACAACTCCGCGAAGCCGCCAAACGAAACCACCTCCAGAATCCCAAGCAAATCCAAGACCAACTCTGGCGGATGCTCGGTGACCCACGCGCGAAAGCTAAGCTTAAAACTTTCTTCCATCACTGGCTCAATCTCTCCGAGAAAGAAGACCTCGATAAGGACCCCAAACTCTTCCCTGGCTTCGACGAAAAAATCATCGCCGACCTCCGCACCTCACTTGATCTCTTTATCAATAGCGTCGTCTGGACCGATAGCTCCGACTACCGACGACTCTTCACCGAGCAAAACGTCTTCCTCAACCATCGCCTCGCAGAATTCTACGGCACCGAGAAACCCAAATCTGGATCCTTTGAATCCCTTCCCACTCCCGACCGCAAACGCGCCGGCCTTTTCACCCACCCCTACGTCCTCACCGCTTTCTCCTACCATCAACAAACCTCTCCCATCCATCGCGGCGTCTACCTTAGCCGAAACATCCTTGGCCGCTTCCTGAAACCGCCCCCAAATGCCATCGAGTTCAAAGACGCTGACTTTAAGCCTAACCTCACGATGCGCGAAAAGGTCACTCATTTGACGAAAGACGAAAGCTGCATGGCCTGCCACGCCATCATCAATCCCGTCGGCTTCAGCCTCGAAAACTTCGACGCCACCGGCCGCTTCCGCACTCACGAAAAGAATAAACCGATTAATACCAGCAGCGACTACGAAACTCCGGATCTCGACACCATCCGCATCAACGGCCCTCACGATCTCGCCAAACTTGCCGTCGAGAGCGACGACGCTCACCGAGCTTTTCTCAAACACCTCTTCCACCACCTCATCCAACAGCCCACCAATGCCTACGGCTTTGACAAGATGGATAAGCTCCACAAAAGCTTCAAAGACACCGGCTTCCACATCCGCAACATGATCGTGACGATGGCGCTGGAGACCATTCCTAAGTGAGCTAGGAGAAAGGATTCACGCACTCGATTCCACTCACTTCAAAATCCTTGGTGTTTCTCGTTGCGACCACCATCTGATTTCTTTTCGCAGTCGCCGCAATCAAACCATCGATCGTCGGCATCACCTGTCCACTCGCTTCCAACTTTGCCTGAAGTTGCCCCCAGACATGAGCCGTTGCTCGGTTGTAGCTCAAGATTCTTCCTCTCATTAAATCTCCAAGTGTTCCTAACCAGGACTCAAATCCATCTCGTCGCCGACCTTGCGGTAATCGCTCGATCCCAAATCGAATTTCTCCGATGGTCACTGCAGAGAGATACACCTTCGACTCGTTCTCCTTCATCCACTGGAGGACCTTTGCATTCGGCTCCACTTTCATGGTTTCCGAAATGACATTAGTATCTACTAAAAACTTCATCGCCTACAACTCGACTGGCTTTGGATGCTCCCTCGAACGCTCTGGAATCTCCAAATCCGCAGGAGCCGAACAGAGATGTTTTATAAGTCCCGCATTATCCCCCTTTGCAAGAGGACGTAAAATGATCTCCCCACTTCCATCTGCCCAAATTTCAAAATCATCACCCGCCTCAAGATCAAAACGATCTCGGATCGCCTTCGGGATGACAACCTGCCCTTTGGTAGCCAATTTCGTAGTCATGGTAGGATTTTCCTACATTTCTAAGCGAGGTCAAGCTAACACTGGCTTGAAAAATCAAAACAAGAGTAATTTGAGCAAGAAACTACCAATCCCTAACGTAACTCTTCCGTATGAAAACACGGCGTGACTTCCTCCGACAGCTTGGTGTTTCCTCCGCTGCCGTCCCCTTTCTTTCGGGACTGCCTGCTTTTGCGTCCCAGACGATTGGGGCGCCGAAAAAGCGCCTCATTTTCATGTTCTCGCCCAATGGGACAGTCCCTCAGAAATTTTGGCCTCAAAAAGACGGCCAACTCTCCAGCTCCCCCATTCTCGCCCCTCTCGCCCCTTTCCAAAATCAGACCACCGTCCTCAAAGGAATCTCAAACCGCGTTGGCGGAGATGGCGACCGACACATGCGCGGCATGTCCTGCCTCCTCACTGGCGCCCGCCTGCACCCCGGCAATATCCAAGGTGGCTCCGATAGCCCTGCTGGCTGGGCTTCGGGCATCTCGATCGACCAAGAGATCAAAAATTTCCTGCAATCGAACGAATCCACCCGCACTCGCTTCGGATCCCTCGAAATCGGGGTCGCCGTTCCCGACCGCGCCGATCCATGGACTCGCATGTGCTACGCCGGATCGAACCAACCTCTCGCTCCACTCGACGATCCCTACCAGATGCTCAAAAAGCTCTACGGCCAGTCGAAAGATCGCGAAACCTACGCCTCCGTTCTCGACTCCCTCGGTTCAGACCTCAAGCGCGTCTCAAAAAGCCTCGCCAATCACGACCGCGCTCTCCTTGAACAACACATGACCCTCATTCGCGAGATGGAACGCGAAATGGAAGCGGCTTCCAAGTCTGGCGAACTCGTTCACCCCGAACCCGAGCTCGATCCAAACATCGAACTCGTCAACGACAACACCCCTCAGCTTGCCCGCATGCAGATGGACCTCCTCGTCAATGCCATGGCAAATGACATGACTCGCATCGGCTCGCTCCAATTCATGCGCTCCGTCGGCCAAGCACGCATGCGCTGGCTCGATATTAACGAAGGGCATCACTCCCTCAGCCACGAGCCCGATAAAAACCAAGACGCGCAGGCAAAGCTCGAAAAAATCAATGTCTGGTTCGCCCAGCAACTTGCATACCTTGCCCAGAAACTCCGCGACACCCCGGAAGCTGGCGGTAACGGCAACATGCTCGACCACACCACCATCGTTTGGGTCAACGAGCTCGGCAAAGGAAACTCGCACACTCTCGATGATCTCCCCATCGTCATGGTGGGTGGCGGAGCAGGATTCAAATCAGGCTTCCACAACGTGGGCCACAAAATCCCGCACAATCGTCTCCTCCTCTCACTCTCCCACTCCATGGGTCACAAGATCCCACACTTCGGAGAGAAAAAGTGGTCCCACGAAGGACCGCTTAAGTTGAGCTGAGCGACTTCCGTGACTTCCACGCATAAGCGAGGAATCCGATTCCGATCAGGATCATGAAGTAGGAGTAAAACTGCCCCTTCGTCATCCCCATGATCTGCTCGGCATCAGGCTGCCTCACATTCTCAACTCCGATTCTGAAAATCGCATAGAGGATGAAAAACACGCCAGAAATCACCCCATGCCACAGTTGCGGGAACTTGACCCGAATCGCGTAGAGCACGAGGAAGACCAGCAGCCCCTCGAGAATCCCCTCATAAAGCTGAGAAGGATGCCTCGCTGGCGTGTGATCTGCCAAAGCTTTCAACACTTCCGGATTCTCTCGCGCAATCGGCTCGATCTCATGTTCAAAAACCCGACGCGGCAAGGTGAAGTCCCCATTCAACTGCCCATAGGGTGCCAAGATAGGCCCTACTCGCTCAGGATCTGCCACCGCAGCCTGACGCAAAGCGGCCTGAAGCCCCTCTTGATCACCTTCATAAAGCGACTTCGGAAACTTCACCGCCCACCACTTCTTCTCGTCTGTGATCGTTCCATATAGCTCGCCATTAATAAAATTCGCCACCCGCCCAAAAAAGACCCCCAAGGGGGCCACAATGGCAATGCCATCTCCCAAGCCCGGCCAAGAAATCTTATTCTTCCAAGCGTAAAATAGGGTGAAGATCATGATGCCCAAAATCCCACCATGCGAGGCCATACCACCATCCCAAACTGCGATGATCGTCAGGGGATTCTCAAGAATCGGCCCAATCCCGTCTCGCGGAATCATGTAAAAAAGCACGTAGCCAATCCGACCTCCTAAAAACACCCCAAAGATCGCGGTATAGGTCACAACATCACCGACCTTTTCTTCAGCAACGTTCCAAAGATTCCGCCGCGCCAATCGCAGCAGGATATAATACGCCGCCATAAAGCCCATGACGTATGAAAGCCCATACCAGCGCAGCTTGATCTTCTCCGAAATCGAAAAGATGACGGGATCCAAATCATGGACATAAGTAGCGAGAACCTCGATCACGCTCAGACTCCACACTATCCATTGACACTTCGCAAGCGTCCGTCCCCGCTAAGCGATGACCAACCAAGCCGTGAAACCTAGGTAACCGGCTACAAGGAGCGCGCCCTCCCAGCGGTCGAGCTTCATGCGATGCCACATCATGGGCATCAAAATAATCGCAACACCCAGCATGACTCCATAATGAATTGCGGTAACTCCAATGCCCTCCAGAGGTGCAATCATTCCTGCCACACCAACCACCGCGAGAAGGTTAAAGATGCACGATCCAACGGCATTCCCAACGATAATATCGCCCTGCTTTTTTATGGCAGCCACTACCGAAGTCGCCAGTTCAGGAAGCGAAGTTCCAAAGGCGAACAAGGTCAGACCGATGATGGCCTCAGGCACGAGATAGAAGCGAGCGATATTCTCCCCACCTTCAACCATTCGATCAGCCCCTACCACCAAGGTGATGCCCCCGATCACGACGAGGAAAATGTTAAAGAACAGCCGTCCCGATCCACTATTTCGAGCCGCCTCAATCACCTCCGGCGGGATTTCATCAGAAGCGTCGGGGTCTTCTTTCTTCGCTTCAACCAGACTGGTGATGATGTAGAGTAAAATCCCTCCAAATAAAACAGCCGCCTCAAGTCGATCCATCACCCCATCGCGCATCATCAAAAGAAAAACGGTCGAAGCCACGAGGAGAATGGGCATCTCCCGTTTGATCACCTGCTTCTGAATCGCAATCGGAAAAATGAAGGCCCCCATTCCTAGAACGAGAGCAATGTTACAAATATTGGAGCCCACGACATTGCCAATCGCCATCCCGCCATTACCGTCGAAGTTTGCTTTTACGCTAACGACCAACTCAGGCGCACTAGTCCCAAATGCCACCACCGTAAGACCAACCACCAACGGACTAATCCCAAAGCGAATGGCCATTTCTGAGGAACCACGCACCAACCATTCTGCTCCAAAATAGAGCAAAACTAAGCCACCAATCACCCAGCCAATATCAATCATCTCAGGCACGCCGCGACCTTGCCCCACTTCCGTCAGCCTCGCAAATACGAAGACGGACTCTTTTTGTATTCCAGCAAGCGCTCGACTAAGAAGCCGAATTCTCCAGCACTTTCTCGCCCTCACTCTTGGCGATCACCAAGGCACAGCAGCTGTCACCGAAGACATTTACGGCGGTCCTGCTCATGTCGAGTAGACGATCCACCGCGAGAAGAGCTACCACGGCCGTCTCCGCGCCCGGAATATTAGAACTCGTCAGGATAATCATAATTGCCACTAAGGAAGCCGAAGGAATGCCAGCAACGCCCACGCTGGTCAGAAGAGCACTGATCACGACCATAAATTGAGCCGCCATCGGCATATCCACGCCCATTACTTGGGCCACAAAAATTACGGCAACACATTCGTAAAGCGCGGTGCCATCCATATTCACGGTCGCTCCGAGAGGCAGAGTGAAACTCGAAGTGGACTTCGAAACCCCCGCATTGTCCTGAACGCAACGCATTGTCACCGGGAGAGTTGCCGAAGAAGAAGCAGTCGAAAAAGCCGTCAAGAGAGCCGTTCGCATCGCACGGAAGTGATCCCACGGATTAACCCCAGCAAGCACGCGAATCACTAAGGGCATGACCACAAACATGTGGATTCCAAGAGCGAGCAGAACGGTGAAGAAGTATTTCCCTAAACTCACAAAGAGCCCCCCACCTGTCTCATAAACGACGGGGACAATAAGCGCATAAACGCCAATCGGAGCGAGAGCCATAATACCTTGGGTCAGCTTAATCATGACGTCATTGAGCGAAACGAAGATGTCGCGAAGTGGGGCAACTTGGGGAAGCGGCAAGCGAGTCATCGTAATCGCAAAAAGGAGGCTGAAGAAAATCAGGCCCAGCATCTGGCCATTGTTAGCTGCAGCTGAAACAACATTACTTGGAACCATCCGGATGAAGAAACCCGAGAGCTGATCAAAAAATCCTGCCTGTTCGTTTCCGGAAACCTTAGCACCCGCAACCTTCGCTTTTTCGGCATCGGTGGCTTCATGATTATCAAAAGCTGCACGAATCTCTTCGTTTGGACCACCATCGACAAGACCCGGCTGGATGACATTGACCAAAACCAAGCCCAAACAAATCGCGAGCAAACTCGTCAGGGCGTAGAAGCCTGCAGTCTTACTCAAGAGCCGACCAAAGCCCTTCACTCCGTGAAGACTCGTAATTCCCGCAATGACCGAAGAAACGACCAAGGGAACGATGATCATCTTGAGGAGATTTAGGAAGAGCTTCCCGATCACCTCACAGGTCGCCACCACGCCATTCACAAAATCAGTCGCGGACCCGGGCTCCTTTCCCATACTCCGAAAAAGGAGCCCCATGAGAGTGGCAAGCACTAGAGAGATGAGAATTTGCCAATGCGCTTTGATCTTCACTCCGACACGCTATGACTTCCGTCCAGCGACTCCAAGCAGGAAGCGAACTTGTTGACGATGACCATCGAGCCGAGCGGCATAACCAACCGCATCGGTGAAAGACACTTTCGTCGCTAAGGTGGTCGCCACCGAGTTCAAGGCCCGCTCGCGGGACGTTTCCCGCTCGATCAGTTGAGCACTTTGCTCGGCAATTACCGCTTCGGAGACCTTTGCAAAACTTAAAGCGACTCGCTGATAAGTCGAATCACGCAAGCTGCTATTATCGATCTCCGCCGCCGCCGTAAAAGCTGCACTAGCATCGCCCGTCTCCGCAAAAATCTGGGCAACTAAACCCTGGGTGCGGGCTCGATCACGCGCGCTCTCAACATGCTCAAGTTCACGCGTAGCATCTTGCACCATGATTTTTGCAGAACGATCTTGTCCGTATCGCGCTTGTGTCAAACCGACGTTCGCAAAAGCCATCGCCCGCTCCGAAGGATCATCGATATACTGAATCGTCGCCACCGCTCCATCATGTTGACCATAAATTGCCGCACGCTGGGCGATCTTACCAAAAGTCGATTCTCGGAGGACCTCATCGCTAATGAGATTGGCTGTATGACGGGCCGTTCTCGTCCCACGACTCTTCACCTCGGCAACCGCAACCGCTTGAAGGGCACGAAAGCGGGCCGCTTCAATTCGGATTGATTTTGCACGAGCTAAGGCTCCGTCCAAGTCACCTTGGCGAATTTGAAGCATCACGAGAGACTCGTATGCCTGCGCGCGCGCTTCCGCGGTTTCAATTCTCTTTACGGATGATGAAGCGACATCGATTCCAAGGCGCGCCGCCTGACTCGAAATAAGATTCAGTAAGGTTTTGTCTCGAAAAGTGGGATCGTAAATCAGGCCTACGAGCGCATCGATCGAAACCGCTCCGCCACGTTCTTGAATCACGGAAATCCGAGCAATCGTTGCATCACGGCTGCGAGAGTTCGAAATATTACCAAGCAAAATCATCGCTCCATCAGAATCACCCATCGCAGCACGAATCCCTGCAGCCGTGCCAAAGGCGCGATCTCGCTCGGAAGGATCTGTGATCGATTTTAGCGTTTGAAGAGCGGTATCCAGATCTTCGTGACGCGCTTCCGATTCGGCAATACTCCGAAGAGCCAGTCCACGTGCTTTAGAATCTCCCAGCGTCATTGCTAGCTGATGCGCCGCTTCGAAGTTCTTTTTACGGGCATAAGATTTCACCAACTCGGCCTGGGCCCGCGACTTTTCTTTTTCCTCGGGAATCCGAGCGATCAGCTCAGTCGCAAGATCATAGAATCCGGCCAAGACCGCATTTGCAACGACCTCCCGAAGAGCGCGAGAAGCCCCGACCGAATCATCAGGATCGAAAGCGAGACGGCTCGCTCGATCAAACCAATAACGGGCCGTTTCCTCATCACCCGCGCGCTTGAAAGCGAGAGCAACGAGCGACAAGTCTGCCCAAGGAGTAGGTGAGGTGAGTGAACGCTCTGCCGCTTCCAAAAGAAGCTTCGTGCGAATCCCCCGAATTTTATTCTGCGACTCCGCGTCCTTTGCGGCAGCAATCGATGAAAGGTATTTATCATCCTCTCCCGCATCGGGCTTTGCCCCGCTTGTCAGGGAAATTTTGTCAAAGGGTGAGACACGCGGCGACGATGTCGGGGAGGACGCATCGAGCTCCAAATTTGCCAATGCCGCTTCCTCTTCAAGAGTGGATTCATGGGCAGTCGGTGAGAGGACTCGCGAACTCAACGGACGAAATTCAACACCTTCCTCTTTCGCGGATCCTGAAAGAAGAGGCTTCCAAGCCAGCATCATCGCCACCAGCGCAAGAACGGCGAGTGAGGGAAGAATCAACTTTAAAAAAGGATTCCTATGGAGGGGCGGTGCCATCGCGGTCTCATACGATGACGCCTGCAAGCAACTTTCACTTAGGTGATATTTTAGATTGCCGTGTTTGCTTCTCCTCTCGATCTCGTTAGGCTACCGCCCTTGCTTTCCTCTCCATTCATTCGTCGATTTCTTCCAGCGGTCCTCCTCACCCTTCTCGGGCTGGGTGCGGCTTCTTTTTTGGCGCCGAGAGAAATCGTGGAAGTGAACGATCATCTGACGGGATTTCCTGATTCTGACGCCACCGCCCATCTCCTGCGCCCTAACGTTTTATCGGGCCTTTGCCTAATCCCCGCTTTGGCGGCACTTTATTATGCAATGGTCCGAGCCTTGGACCGCTATCTCATCCGCCAATTCTTGGGCGGATTCATGCTCTGTTTCGTCTCTCTCCTCGCCATCTGGTTCATCTCAGATCTCACCAACAACATCGGAGACTTTCGAGAAAGCGGAAACACTTTCAGCTTGATGGGTAAGTATTACCTTGCGGCCTTTCCGCGATTCTTTGTCGACTATGCCCCATACGGTCTTTTACTGGGGATGCTCTATTCGCTCGGGAAATTGTCACGTGGCCAAGAGATCGTCTCCATGATCCAAACTGGCCGAGGAGTGGCGCGCCTCATCCTCCCTTTGATCATCATGGGGGCATTAATCGGGATCATTTGTCTCGGTTTCAATTACCGCTGGGCCCCCGCTTCCGCCGGATATCAAGACGCTCTCATGGGACAGGCCACGGACGGCTCGTTGAGCAAAGCACGCAACGTCGTCTACTCAGAAGATGGCGAGAATCGCCTCTGGCTCGTGGGGAGTTTCCCATACGAATATCACCGTGGTGAGCCGCTCAAAAACGTCATCATTCGCTCCTTCACCAAAGAAGGGAAACCAGAATGGCGCATGAAAGCTGAAACGGCCGAATGGGACCGAGAAACCAATGATTGGAAATTCTCAGGAGTAGAACGCTGGGATTTAACGAAGCTCTTTGATGGTGAAATCTTACCTCACTTTGAGGAAGAACTCCCCGACCCTCTGATCGTGAATGGCTGGCCAGAGACTCCATGGCAGCTCATCAAGCCCGGACTGCGCGCGGAACAACTCGGCATCCCCGGACTCTACAGCTGGCTCGTCCAAAACCGAAAATCGGAATGGGGCAACAAGCGCCGCTTTCTCACCCAATGGCACTACCGCTGGGCCCAACCCGGCATCTGTCTCGCCATTGTCCTCCTCGCTGCTCCTCTCGGAATCGTCTTCAGCCGCCGAGGTGCCGCCGGAGGGATCGCACTAGCAGTCTTCCTCTGCATCGGTATGCTTTTCTCATCCACGGTATTTTTGGCTCTCGGTGAGTCCGGATACCTTTCGCCAGTTTGGGCCGCTTGGGGCACCAACGTGCTTGCCACTGTGCTTGCTTTGGTTCTGATTCAGCGGCGTCTGGTGGGACGGCCCATCTACCAAACCCTCAGAAAACTATTCCCTTCCTAAATCTGCACCCATGAAAGAACCCTGGAGCATCAAAATACGCGCCCGCGAATGTGCCGCAACTGGCGAACCCTTCGAAGCGGGTCAAAAAATCCGCGCCGCCATCTTTCCGGATCCTGAATCCTCGGGCTATCTTCGCAAAGACTTCGCTCTCGACGCTTGGGAATCGCGTGAGGAAAAAGAGCCGCCTTTCTCAACCTGGATCACGACCTACGAACCACCGGTCTTGGAAGAGAAGGTAGAGGATGTCGTCGATCAAGATCCTGAGTCTCTCCTTCGTAAGATGGTCGAAGAAGACGAAGCTCATACTGAAAACGTCCGTTACATTCTCGCGGTGATGCTTGAGCGCCAGAAGCTCCTTCGTGAGACTGATACGCAAGAAGTCCCGACTGGAAAGCTGCGCGTTTATGAGCATCGAAAGACTGGAGACGTCTTCATCATCAAAGACCCTCAAATCCCCCTTTCTGATGTCGATAAAGTTCAAGCCGAGGTGAAACAAATGCTCGATCCAGATCCCGAGCCGGAAGCTGAAGTAAAGCCTGAATCGGAGGACCCCAAAGAAGCAGTTGAGGTTCCAGATGAATCTAAGGACGAGGAGGAATAATGTTACCTTGGTTCAAAGACCGCTTTCCAATCTACCTCGCCCCAATGGCGGGAGTGACAGATGTGACTTTTCGCACGCTCTGCAAAGAGCTGGGTGCGGATGTCATGGTGACCGAGTTTGTCTCGGCAGAAGGAATCATGCAGGCGGATCATCGCACCCGTAAATATACCACCTTTACCGATGAGCAACGTCCGGTCGGAGTTCAGCTCTTTGGCGCAGACGGAAATCGCATGGGCGAAGCGGCAAAAAAAATCATCGATTGGAAGCAACCTGACTTCATCGACCTCAACTTCGGTTGCCCCGTCAATAAGGTCGTTTCGAAAAACGGAGGCTCGTCACTCCTGAAAGACTGCCCACTCCTCACCGATACGGCTTCGAAAATCGTCAAAGCGGTGGGCGACCAAGTTCCGGTCACCGGAAAAATTAGGATCGGCTGGGATCAACAAAGCATCAACGCACCCCACGTTTGCCAGCTGTTAGAAGATTGCGGCATCCAAGCAGTCGCCATTCACGGTCGCACACGCTCTCAGGGCTATCGTGGTGAAGCCGATTGGGAAATCATCGATGAGAGCGCGCAATCGGTCAAAATTCCAGTCATTGGCAACGGTGACATCGATTCCGCCGAAATTTTAAAGCATCGAAAGGAAACAACCGCCGTCTCGGGCGTCATGATCGGACGCGCAGCCATGCAAAACCCGTGGATTTTCTCAGAGGCTAAAACTTTTTTAGAAAGCGGAGAACTTCCCCCTCGACCTTCCATTGCAGAACGATGGAGCTTCGTGATCCGCCATTGCCGTTTGGCGGTGGATTCCGATCGCTATGGCGAAGAAAAGCACACCCTCATGGCGATGCGCTCGCGCTTAATGACCTATTGTAAAGGTTTTCCAGGCGCGAAACCTCTCCGTCAGCAACTCTCGCAAGTGACTTCCATCGCTGACGTGGAAGAGATTGCGGAAAAGAGCCAGACCCTCCGATTGGGGAGTCAGCAGGACATTCCTGAGAATTAGTTAAGAAAATTTTAAAATAAAGATGGTTGAACTAAATTCATTTTAGAATTATAGTCTTAGCCATCATGAAAGTTCGCCCCATTGCTTTTCTTCTTTTCACCTCTGTTAGCCCCCTTTTAGGAGTCTCAGTGAATGAACGCGTCGATCGCCTTGAGACTCAGGTTTCTGAGCTCCAGCTTCTGTTGAATCAAATCAACAAGCGAGGATCTCATGAGCGTCATACCCCCAATCGCAGCTCAAGCGGTTCTGGAAGCTATGTCGTCCGCTCAGGAGACTCTTTCTGGACAATTGCTCGTCGCTTAAACGTCTCGGTCTCTGCCTTGGAGCAAGCGAACCCAAGTATTAACCCTCGCCGCTTAGCGATTGGTAAAAGCATCAAGGTCCCGGGCGGGACAAGGACCTCATCCGCCTCATCCCCATCCTCTCGGACCGCGAACACGAATACGAAGATGGGAAGCTATCGAGTCAAACAAGGCGATATTCTAGGACGAATTTCAGAGAACCACGGGATTCGCCTTCACGAATTAATGAGCGCTAACCCCGGTCTTGACCCACGTCGCCTGCGCGTCGGAAAGATTCTCAACATTCCGGGCCAAGCTAGTTATTCAGCGCCTGCCTCAGCTCCAAAACCTCGCCAAGTCGAGCAGGTCAAAGCGACCCCTCCGACTCAACAAGTCTATCAAGGGGTGGAGGCTCGGAGAAATCCATACCTTTCGAATCCCTCAAGCTCCACAAGGAACCTCTCTCGTCACTATTACGACGTGAAACCTCCTGAGCCTAGGCTTGTTCCGGTCTCAAGAGATAGTCGTCTTGCCGAAATCGCGAGACTGCACCGAACAACCGTCGCTCAAATCAATAAACTCAATGATGTCGACCTGAGCCCAGAGCAAATGATCCGAAGCGGTTCACAACTCTATGTGCCAGGTCGTTAGAAACCTTGCACTCAGAGGCTTCGCTCCCTAGTCTAGGTGAAATGGAAAGCTACGAGATCTTCAAAGAGGCCTTTAAAAACTCCAGTCCCAAGGCAATTGCTGCTGAACTAGGGGTCTCCCTCTCTTTGGTTTATAAGTGGGCACAAGAGCAGTCTGAAAGTGGAAGTGGCTCACGAAATCCGCTGGACCGCCTCCTAGAAATCATCCGCTTAACCGAAGAAGAGCGCATCGTCACTTGGCTCTGCGAAAAGTGCGACGGCTACTTTGTCAGGAATCCTCCCAGCGCCTGCGACCAAGGCTTCGAAGTTCTCCCTGCCACAAACGAGATTGTTGCTCAATTCGCCAGTCTCCTTACCCGAATTTCACAAGCCGCTCTCGACAGCTCGATCACTGAGGATGAAGCGGAAGATATTCGTGAGCAATGGGATCGCTTGAAGTGCTTCGGTGAAGGCTTTGTCCGATGCTGTGAAGAAGGTGACTTTGAAAAGATGGAAATCGAAAAAGGGGATAAGGAAAAAGAAAAAGAAGAGCCACGCCGGACACTTTACTAGGAAGTGATTTAATTCCTGATCCCGATTGCCCGCACGCCGACTGCGGAGTATATCTCCTCGCGATGTCGCATCCTGTCCGCACTCGCTTTGCCCCCTCGCCTACCGGCTATCTCCACGTAGGAGGAGCTCGCACAGCGCTCTTTAATTGGCTTTTCGCAAAACACCACGGAGGGACCTTCGTCCTTCGGGTGGAAGATACTGATGCGGCTCGAAACACGGAAGAAGCCCGCGCCGCTATTTTTGATGGCCTCGCTTGGCTGGGCTTAGACTGGGAAGGACCTGAGAACGAAGGCACATGTGGTCCTTACTATCAGTCTCAACGCGATGCCATTTACCAAGAGTGGTTTGAAAAACTCGTCACTGCGGATCGAGTCTATGAAGATGACGGAGCCTGGCGCTTCCGCTTTGAGCGCAAACCAGTCACCATGAACGATCTCGTCTGTGGCGAGGTGACGATCGATTACAGCGACGAATCAAACACCCCTGACATGGTGGTCCGCCGGTCCGATGGATCTTTTGTCTTCCACTTCGTGAACGTCGTAGATGATCTCACCATGGGAATCACCCACGCCATTCGCGGCGAGGATCATCTCATGAATACTCCGAAACACCTCCAACTCTTTGAGGCCTTCGGAGCAACCCCACCAGCCTACGCACACGTTCCGCTCATCCTCAATGGCGACGGGTCAAAAATGTCAAAACGAGATGAAGGAGCGGCTCTGGGCGACTATCCAAAGCAAGGCTTCACCTCAGACGCCGTTGTCAACTTCCTCGCTCTTCTTGGTTGGTCTCCAAAAGATGAAAGCGAGATTTTCTCTGCTTCCGAGTTAATCGAAAAATTCACACTCGATTCCGTAAACCGCGCGCCGGCTCGCTTCGACCCCGAGAAATGCCGTTGGGTCAATCAGCAACATCTTCTCAAGATGTCTCCAGACGATTTCGTGGCGGCTTGTGATTCAGAGGCCACCCCCGAAATGTTGCTCTCTATTCAGGAGAAAATCTCTCTTCTCAGTGAAGTTCCAAACGCCGTGGCCTTTTACCTCGACCCGGAATTTCCAATCGATCCCGAAGCCCTCACCAAAGTGAAAGGAAACGAGCTTGCGGCACCACTTTTAACAAAGCTCTCTGCGACCTTTGCCCAGCTCCAGGACTGGTCACTGGCCAAAGCGAGCATTGGCGAAACGGCGAAGGCTGAAGGAGCAAAACCAGGTCAGCTCATGTTCCCACTTCGGGTCGCACTCTCCGGGAAAGCGGGCGGACCTGACCTTGGGGCCATCCTCGAAATTCTCGGGCAGCAAGAATGTGTCCGGCGCCTTAAAAATTTCACATCCCTCTTAGCATGAAATTCTTCACCATCGACCAACTCGATCAAATCAACGAGGGCGAAGAAAAGCCGGCTCGTTACGCCGTGATTGGTAATCCCGTTGCTCATTCACTTTCGCCTCAACTCCATCAACCTGCGCTCGATGCCCTGGATCAAGACGCTCGTTACATTCGGGTCGAAGTCGAAATAGGAAAAGTCTCCGAAGCATTTGAAAAAATGCACGCAGCCGGCATTGAGGGAATCAATGTCACCGTTCCTCATAAGCTAGAAGCGCTTGAAGCTTGTCATAAAGTTGATCCCGCCGCCGCAAGCATGGGAGCAGTCAACACCATCGTCTTTGATCACGAAGGAAAACGGACCGGCTTTAATACGGACGGCCCCGGCTTCGCTCGCGCCATTCGCGAAGAATTCGGAGTCGATCTCGGAGACCTCAAAGTCATCATCGTCGGAGCCGGCGGCGGAGCTGGACGGGCGATCGCCACGCAATGCGTCCTCGAAAATTGCCCTCAAATCATCCTTGTAAACCGCACTCTCGAAAAAATCGAAGGGATGATGGAAGACCTCCTCAGACTCGGACAACCTGAAACCCTCGAAGGCCCTCGAGATCGCATCAGCACGATCGCACTCGATGACACCGGCTTAGAAGAAGCCATCGCAGCTAGCGAACTCATCATTAACACCACCTCAGTGGGTCTCAAATCAGTCGACCCCTCTCCTTTTCCAAGTCACTGGGTCGAGCCTCACCATCTTGTCTACGACACCATCTACAATCCCGAGCGAACTCGTCTCTTACGAGATGCCGAAAGCCATAGCGCTAGAGTCGCGAACGGGCTTTCGCTCCTCATTCATCAAGGGGCCCTCTCTCTCGAATACTGGCTCAATCAAGACGCCCCAATCAGCGAAATGAGAAAAGGCGTTCTTGAAACGATCAAGGGCTAACCCAGCCATCGTGGAGAAACTCGACGATCTCAAAGATTCCCTCCTTACCGACCTCATTGTTGTAACGAACTCGAAGAGTTGCCTTCATGTTCTTAAACGGAGGTTGGTCTGTAACAAAACTCCCATAATTGAGAAGCAATCGTAGGTCACGATCGATCACCTTACCTCGCTCGGTATTAATAGGCACGTAAGCTAGAAAAAACTCATCACTAAGCCCTCCTGAGATCACGTAACCGGAGTGTTTAATTTTTCCAAATTTTTGGTCGAATGTATTTTTCTTAGTTACCTGACAGCGAAGAAAAATCTCTTTTCTCGGCTTCTCGCGAGCAATCTCGGCAACACTCATCTCGGACCAACCCATTGTTGCGTCCCAATCCAAAGTAATCTTGTTATCGATCTCCACAAAATACATTTCATAGCGATTCCCATCTACCCTCGTTCCAGTGATCTTGAGATATCCCCTCTTATAGTTTCCTGAGCCCTGAGAAGAATTCACGACTTGCGGCAGCCATGTAAAATACGAAGTCGCATTAGTAAGACAATCGCTCCCCCATAATTCTGGAGATAGCTCATCTTGGCCCCGATTCGGAGACTCCCTCACAAATTCCGCAAAGCCCGCAGAATCCGACGCGGCATTCGCCCGGGCTATGATGTCTTGAGCCTCCGCAAGAACTCCGACTGAGTCTTCATGAAACCACCCTAGAGGACCTTCACTCAAATCAAACTGCTCACCTTGCCCCCCTACCGAAGCCCCCAAATCGAGTGATCCCAATTCTTGTCGAGAATCATCTGAGAGCCATTTTGTAACTCCTATCACAATCGCTATCACCGAGACAATCATACCCACGAGAACGATCCACAACCACGACGAGGATCTCCTTTTTGTTCCCCAAATGTCATCTAATGGACGATCATCCTCCTTCTTCTGCTTGAGACGCCTAACTTGCTCGGCAAGATCGACAGGACCATATTCCTCATTCTCCTCTTCCATTCCAACGAGGAGATCCTTGGCTTTCGCGAACAGACTATTGGCCTGCGCCTTACCCTCTTCGGCCGATTTCTTCCCTTTCCGTTTTTTACGAACCTTACGAGTTCTGCGAACCATTCCTTCCGGCACCTCTTCAGGTTCTTTGTCATTTTGAGCACTCATGTGTTTATCGTAACTTGGGGCTACTCATCGCCTAGAATTTCTCCAGCGTCAGTAGCACTCATCTTCAAACTATTTCGGTAGTGGGTCTGAATGACGTCTCCAAACCATAAAACCCCAATAATATCTTTCAGAACCAAGATGCTCTCATCTTGATCATTTTTCTCCCACGCTAATTGCACGTTCATGCGGAGGTAGTTCGAAGGATCAAGAGACTTTCCTAAAATCGAATCTAAGGGAACCTTCCCCGCTTTGTGATCTTTCCAAAGATTCAAAAACCTTTGTCCAAGTTCGCTGTCGGTTTCCAACTCTACCTCGGGGGATTCCGTTGAACGAAACTCCTCCGAATTTTCAAAAAACAAGGGAGGTCGATAGAAACTCACATAAAAATGCTCACTTTCGTCGCTCGTTTCACGCTTTCTTGCCAGCAATCTAAATTCTCCTTCTGTCCCTCCTAACTCAGCACGAAAACGAGACCACGACTCAGTCGAATATGGGGCAAAATTTTCCCAATCAAGCTTCCATGCTTCTCCATCCCATAAATGTGCCGCCCCAAGACGGTTCCCATCCTTGTTTTTCCAAATTGTCTCAATCGCAAAATCCTTCTCCGAGAGCCTGATGACATTGCTCGCACTCACCCTCATCGAAGATTCGGGCTTCGGAAAAGGATTGTATAAATAATACTTGGAAAAAGGAAGGGCTAGACCTGATGAATTACTGATGAATTGCTCACGCCCATCATTTGTTGGATGTGTCAAAAAATCGGTGAAACTTTCGCTCACTTGAGGGAAGAAACGTCTCAGCACTTCATTCTTGATCGTCTTCTCATTGATCTCCTCCTCGGTCTCGGTCTCTTCGACAACTTCGCCTTCACTGTCTCCAAGTTTAAACAATGCAAAAACAATTCCGATCACGCTGATCCACCCGGCAAGAAACAGAACTAATTTGAGATTCTTCTCCTTTTTCGGCCGCTTCTTTCTTCGTTTCACCTTTCGAGACCCATCCGGCATGATCGTCTCTTCATCGCGGCTGCCATTCGCAGCCTCTTCCACACTCTCTTCCAAGGTCTTAACCGGAATCTTCGCTCGAACAGCTTCAACCTGCTTGGGCTCATCGACCTTCCTCTGAGCAGTCACATTCCTGCTAATCAAAACCTTCTTCTTTTCAACTCCTCCGACACTCCCTTTTGGGAGCTTATTCACTAGCGCAGCTTTGGCCGCCGATAAATCATCTGGAGTTCCAAATTCATGCAAGCAATGGTCGCAGACGACACCCTGCTCTAAAGGCCCGTCACTTTGGACGACACCCTGACAAGATGGACAGATGAAAACTCCTGCTTTTTTGCTCATTTGCTTACTAGGACGTGACTTTGAATGACCAAGGCCCCATCAGTCAATCTTGAGAACTCGAAAAAAGTGACTGAGTCGCCTTCTCTACGAGGAGGGCCGCCAAATTCTCAGTAGCCTGATCCAACTCCTCAACCGCAGACTTCAACAACCCAACCTCTCGACCCTTAATCGCTTCTAAAACCTTCGTTCTTGCCCCTTCAATCGCTTGAACTTCCCCCTCTTCCAAAAGCCCGTCAGCCTGTTTCAAAGCCGTTTCCACCGCCGGAATCAATTCATCCGCCTTTAGCCGCGCTTCCTCAAAAACCCGCGCATTCATATCCTCAAACGCATACTCGACACTCTCACTCACCATTTTCTCAACCTTGGCCTCGTTTACATCCACCGCCGCACTCCCCACCTCAATGATCACATCTTCGTTGGTCGCTACGTCTCTCGCCAGAACTGAAAGAATCCCATCAGCATCAATCCGAAATTCGACCCCTACTCTTGCCTGTCCTCGCCGCGCAGGCTCGAAAGGCACCTCAAAGGAACCCAACTCCCAATTATCTTCGGCCAACTCACGCTCCCCTTGTAAAACCCGAACCTTCATCGACTTCTGCCCATCCGCGGCATTGGTAAACATCTCGCCCGCCTTACATGGGATCGTCGTATTTCTAGAAATGAGAGTATTCATTAATCCTCCCATCGTTTCGATCCCCAAGCTCAGCGGCGTAACATCCAGAAGAAGCACCTCACGCACCGTTCCCGCTAAAATCCCCGCCTGAATTGCCGCTCCTCTTGCGATTGCCTCATCAGGATGCTGGCTCAGATCCGGCTCCTTCGCAAAGACCTTCTCCACCCTCTCTTTCACTGCCGGGATGCGACTACTCCCCCCCACCATGACAACCGAACCCAAGTCCTCAACCTCAACACCTGCATCCAACATTGCTCGACGACACGAAGACTCCATCCGGTCTAAGAATGGCTGCAAAATCTTCTCAAACACCTCCAAGCTCAGCGGAACTTCCCCCGTAAAAGGAATGCGAAACACCCCACCGCTTTCCTCACTCAGCAAATGCTTTAACCTCCTCCCCTCGCTCACAAATCGCACCTTCTCCAATTCCTCCATCTCCTCAAAATCCACCTCTAGCTTTTCCGCCGCATATTTCGCAATCGCTCGATCAAAATCATCTCCCCCTAAACTCGTATCTCCCGCGGTTGCCGACACCTCAAAGACCCCTTCCCGCATTTCTAAAATTGAAACATCGAAGGTCCCTCCGCCCAAATCAAACACCGCCACCTTCGCATTTTCGTCGAGCCGGTCTAGTCCATAAGACAAAGCCGCCGCCGTCGGCTCACTGACGATCCGAACCACCTCCAGCCCCGCAAGCTCTCCAGCACGCTTCGTCGCCGCGCGCTGCGCATCATGAAAATACGCCGGCACCGTGATCACCGCCTTCGACACCACAGTCTCCAAACGATACTCCGCCACCGCCTTTAACCTCTTTAAAATTTCCGCCGAAACCTCCTCCGGGGTCACCTCACCTGCAGAGGTCTTTAAAATCCCCTTTCCAAGTAAGCGACCACCAGATTCTTCCACCCGACGCCCAATGAGGCTCTTCACACTGGTAATCACTTGATCAACCCCGCTCCGTCGCAAGGCCTCGTGCCCCACCTCGATCTCTCCACCCGCTCCATACCAAACCGCACTCGGGAGTAAGGCCCGCCCGTCTTCATCCGCTAATAATATAGGAAATCCCGAATCGACCACCGCCACCGCCGACTGCGTCGTCCCCAAATCAATCCCTACAATCACCTCGCTCATGATCTCTAGTAAAGGGAAACTCACCCCGCGAGCAAGGCCTCAAAAATCTTTCCCGTCGCCTCTCGCAACTGAGCTGACCACTTGCCCAGAAATAAAAGCGCCCGATAAGCCTCTTCCATTTCCTCCAGACAATTCTCCCATCCTCGTTGATCAAAGTCAGGAAATCGCTCTCGCTGATAATCCTCCAACTTTCCCACCGCCCCCGTCAGCTCTTCCAAGCTCCGTTTTAAACTAGGAACCTTGGCATCCAATACCGCTTTCCCGAGCACACTTCTCGCCTTCTCACGCTCCGAAACAAAAGCCCCAACCTCCTCCAACACCGATACCACCGGAGAAAACAAATCCATAATCTCCGAAGGAACACTCCCTCGACCAGCCAAATCAGCCCCCGAAATTTCAAGCGCCACCTTCAAACGCGATACCGGAACTTTTAACAAATCCCCGGCCCGACTTATCTCGGCAAACTCCCCTGCCTCACCTCCCACATCTGGATGGACCGACTTAGCAAGCCTTCTTATTTCGTCCTCCACCACACCAGGAGTCAGATCCAGCTTCAGAGGAAGTCCAATTCGCGAAAACGGATCCATCAGGTCCATTAGGCTGCAAAACTTTCGCCACAGGAACAAGTCACCACCGCATTCGGATTACTCACCTTGAAGCCCCCCTGCTGCAGGTCATCAGAATAATCCAACTCACTCCCACTCACAAAAAGCGCACTTTTCGGATCGATCACCACGTTCACCCCATTGCTCGAAACCATAATATCCCGATCTCTGGGACCATCCACTAGATCCATTTGATACTGCAAGCCGCTACACCCCCCTCCGACCACCGCAATTCGCAAGGCCCCATCATCTTTCCCCTGTTTCTTCCAAAGCCCCAATAAATGATCAGACGCCCCATTGAGCACCTTGACCAACTTTTCATTTCCGATCGTATAACCGCCCTTCACTTGTGCCCAAAGCCTACCAGACCATCGATTCACCGCAACACCTGATCCCTTTCCCTTGGAAAAACGATTCTAAGCGACCATCTGCAATTAGATCTCCAGAAGAAAAAAATCGCCCCGTCTAATTTTTGGGTTGCCACCATTTCTCAAAAGCGACACATTAATCCATCACTCCAACCCCATGAAGTTTCCCATCCTACTCCTCACAAGCGCTCTTGTCTTTCCGACGAGTGCAAACACCGTCTACACAATCCCTCAGGGCTACACGAAAGTGAAAATTTCAGGAGCTCCCTCCGCTGGCACGACCAGTCTTACAGCAATTTCAGTAACTCTTCTTAATGACACAGCTTTTTCAGGATCAGTCGCCATTGATTCGGGGAGCTTCAACCCTGATCCTGATTCAAACCCCGCGACGCTGAATGGGACCCAAAAAATCAATGTCTCAGGCCAAACATGGACAGCTGGCCAGTGGACAACAATTCCACATGTTGCTTACGTAGCCGACGGAAACGGAGGAGAACAGGCCTTTTTGATTACTAGCCACAACACCTCAGGAGAAATAACTATTGTCACAACATTCAGCCTGACCGCGAACGTCGATCACGATAAAGATCCCGGAACTGCTGATCAGTCCCGTTTTCCAGCGTCAACTTCGATCAAAATTCGCCCTGCTAACACATTGGGCAGCATTTTTTCTTCCCAGATTTCCGACTTCGTAAGTGACGATCGAATTTTTGTTTGGACGGGAACTGAATGGACATCCTTCCTTAAGAATGGATTTGGTAACTGGGCTCCAACAACAAACTCTTTCGGCAATGCGAACGACGCAGTAATCTTTCCTGATGAGGGAATGTTTATTCTTCGCAGTGCAACGAGTGATATTAACCTGACCTTCTTCGGAGAAGTTCCCATCGTGAGTCAAATTGCCAATGTGAAGAAGCAAGCATTGCTTTCAAATCGCGTTCCGATTGATACAACCCTCAGTGGGTTGGGGCTCAACAACTCAGATTGGCAGTCTGACGATCGTGTTTTCGTGTGGGATGGATCGAGCTGGGTAGGATATCTTGTCAATGGCTTCGGAAATTGGGCTCCTGTGACAAATAGCTTTGGCAACTCCAACAATCTGGTGATCAGTGCGAACTCAGCTGTCTTTGTGACACGCGAGTCTGAGATTTCAGACGCAGCCGATTCTGCTGTCATCACGCCCCTAAATTACAATCCCTTTGCGGAATAACAGATTTCTAGAACCTATTAAAGACTACTATACTTAATGAAAATTCATCCATTTTTGCTCCTTTTAGCATCTCCGTTCGCATCAGCAGCTACCGTTACCATCGGCGCTGGGTCATTCTCAAACTTTTTTAATGCCGGAGGTGCAAATCTACCCGTTGGTTCCAAGGTCCAAATCGGTTTCTTTCTGGGACTTCCTGTCATGAAAGACGGTAGCGGGATCCAAACTAATGGGCCAGCCACCTTCACTCAGGTCGAATGGGATACCTTCACCGCTTTTGATAGCACTCTGTTCACGACGTTCGACGCTGACGGCGCTGGTGGAAACAGCTTCGACTCTGTATTGAATGCCAGTTACACATTCGACACTGACTTAGTCGCTGGTCTCAGTTTTCCTTCGTATGTGGGAATGAGAATTTTCGACACAACAGGAAATAATATCAATGGAGCAATGTATAACACCGTAGCTCGGACTGTTTCGACTTGGGAGTTTACTGATCCTTCAATTGACACAAATCAACCACCGACTCCTAATATTCCATCGACTGCTGACATTCCTGCTGGAACAATTTTCTGGGAAGATAACGCAAACCCCTTCTTAACAAGTATCACGCCCATCCCTGAGCCCAGCTCAAGTTTGACTCTCCTCCTCGGTGCTGGACTTCTTCTCGGCTCACGACGCCGTAAGTAGTTCCTCCTATCCTTTCAAAAAGCCTCCGCCCTTCGGGTCGGGGGCTTTTTTATTCCTCTAACATTGCGGACATCGCGCTAAAAAAGCCACGAAGCTCATCATCGGAGGCCTCCGCCCCCATAATGTCATCGTAATCTTCCTCCTGAACCCAATCAGGATTCAATTCCGAAATAAACGAACTCCGTTCACAGCCCTCTTCTTTCCCCCACTTCACGCGCGTCGAACAATAGGTCATCGTCATCCGTTCCTGAGCCCGCGTAATCCCCACGTAAAGCAAGCGTCGCTCTTCATCCCGAGTCCCTTCCTCCACACTCCGCTTATGCGGAAGTATTCCCTCCTCCAGCCCGACCAAATACACCACCGGATATTCCAAACCCTTCGCCGCATGTAGCGTAATCAAAGTCACCCCACTTTTCTTATCCAAATCATCTTCCTTTTCCGCATCTAACGCCGTCTTATCCAAAAACTCCCCCAAAGATCTCCCCTTCTTAACCGCCTCCGTAATTGAAGCCACCGTCGTGCTCACCCCTTCACGGCGAGCATCCTTTTCTTTGTCGGTCTTACACTGCCGCATCAACCATTCATGGAAGTCCATTTCCCGCAGCCATTCATCAATCACCACACCCGCATTAGTACCATCCACCATGGCCCGCCGTCCCTCTTCGACCTGCCGCGTGAATGTCCGAATCGAATTCATCACCTTCGACGACAACTGCGCCAAAAAATCCTCCTCAATCAAGGTCTTCCAAATCCCCTGATCCTTCTCACGACTCCACTCCAGCGCGGCCATCGAAGTGGTATTTCCAATCCCTCGCGGCGGGGTGTTTAAGACCCGTAGTAAGGGAATATCCAGCTCCGGGTTATCGAGAACCTGCGCGTAGCTCAAAATATCCTTCACCTCTTTCCGATCATAAAAGCTCTGTGCTCCCACCATCCGATAAGGAATTTTCGACTCCCGCAGCGATTCCTCCATCTTCCGAATCTGACCGTTCGTTCGGAAAAGAACCGCGAAATCTTCCAACACCCGTCCCTCAGCTCGCTGGGTCACAATCTCGGAAACAATCCAATCCGCCTCCTCCTGATCACCCGGCATCGAAACTAAGCGCACCAAATCTCCCCCCGGAATCGTGTGTTTCAATTTCTTCTCCCGACGCCCCACGTTATTTTTGATGAGACTATTTGCGACCTCCAAAACCGCCTGACTACTCCGATAATTTTCCTCCAAGAGGATCACCCTTGGATTCGGGAAAAAGCGCTCGAATTGCAAAATATTGGCCACCTCTGCTCCTCGCCAACCGTAAATCGACTGATCATCATCTCCCACCACGCAAATATTGTAAGGCTCCGCTACCAGCTGCTGCAGGAGCCTCATCTGCAAACCATTCGTATCCTGAAACTCATCCACCGTAATATAACGGAACTTATCCTGCCAATACGCCCGCACCTCGTCGTGCTCCCGCAGCACCCTTTCCCCAAGAAGAAGGAGATCATCAAAATCCACGGCATTTTGAGCCCGCAATTCGTTTTGATAAGCCACCGCAATCTCTGCAATAAGATCATCCTCGATACTCGCAAGAGGCTTCTCAGCGTTCTTGTATCGAGAAATCTCACTCATCACCTCTCCCGGCTTAAGGTTTAACTTCGAACCTCCCTTCCGCACGATCAACTGGCGGATCATGCCCGTTTGATCCCCCCCAGCCATCACTGCAAACTTTTTCTTATAGCCAAGGGACTCGATATCCCGCTTAAGAATCCTCAAACACAAGGAGTGGAACGTGCACACCGTCAGCGCTTTCCCTTTCTTCTTCCCCACCATTCCCACGACCCGCTCTGCCATTTCAGCCGCCGATTTATTCGTAAAAGTTACCGCCAAAATATTTTCCGCACTCACCCCATTTTCCAAAAGGGCCGACATCCGACACGTCACCGTCCGGGTCTTCCCCGTCCCCGCTCCAGCCAAGATCAAAACGGGTCCATTCAAACAGAGCACCGCCTCGCGCTGTGCTTTATTTAGTGATTCGATCGAAAATCCCGCTGCCATAATGATCAAAGCCAGACAACGCCTTCTCTCCCCAAAACGCAAGCGCTGGATCACAAGTTCCCCTCAAATATATTTGCCATACAGCTAGCCCCCCGCTACCTATCTCCCAGACGCCAACAATCTCTTGGTTTCTCTAATTCAAAACTCAACCTAACTAAAAAATGAGCCAAATCATTCCCACCATCACTTCCGGTATCGCAGGTCCTCTTGGAGTCCTTCACCTTCCTCGCCTTTGGCAAAAAGCTTCTCTCGACGCTGTCGGCAAGCTTCACAGCGACTACCCTGCCGCAGGCGCTGGATTTGACCAAATGACCCTCGATGCCCTCGGCATTAATCGCGAAGCTTTCCTCGACTACGTCAAGGCAAACAAGCCTTCTTACACTCAGTGTGAGCAGTGGATTCTCGACCAAAAAGGTGGATCACTTGACTCCGCTGCCGTCGATGCTCACAACAACGCTGTCGTTGGCTACAATCACGATGACGCTACTCGCGGAGCAATCCTCGCTGCTGTAGGCATCGCTGACACTGGAGCAATCCTTGACGCTGTAAACCTCAACAACCTTGAGGACTGGCAGGATTTCTACGCTCAGGAAATTTCCTAAATCCTTCACAGATTCTAATCTCAAGACCCCGTCGCTTTACCGAGCTACGGGGTTTTTTGGGCCTCTTTCCAACGGAGTTTCGCTGCTTGAATCTCTTCACCTAATTCTGCAGCCCCAATCCCATCTGGATGGAATGTTGCCACCTCATAACTCTTCGCCAAGCCCTTTGCTTCCTCAGGCAAATGCTCCCGCAGCCATGACGCCATCGGCATTGAGGAAGGTCTCGACCCCACGCGGCGCGCCAACCACCGCTCAAATTCTTTCAAATACCCCTGCTTTCTAAGCTTTTCCTCCCATGAACCTGGAAGCCTCCTCCCTTCTCTCCCCTTCGTCTTCATCATCTTGTAGACGAGATAAATCAGGAGAGAACTCACTAGCAAAACCAGCAAGATCTTAAAGGCCGTCGTCACCGAGCTTTTTGAAAACCATAGCACAAAGTTGGCCTTCGCTTTTTGAAACCAATCTAGAATCCCTTGATACCAGCTCAAATCATCGTTTAAGGAAAGCCAATCAGGTGGCGTCAAATCCACATCCACCCACTTCCCTCCACGACATCTCCAGATTGGAGTTGAGGTGCCCGGCTTCGCCTCATTGATCCAAGTCCCTCCCACATATGCCTGAGTCCACGAATGAGCGTGCTTCCCTCGTATCAAGTATTCATTAGCATCATCTCCTTCTTCTCTCACTGCAAAGCCAACAACATAGCGCGACGGAATACCCATTCGCCGCAAAAGCAAGGTCGTCGCTCCCGCAAAATATTCGCAATGCCCTTTCTTTTTCTCATTCACAAAGTGTGCCATCGGACGGCTCTCATCCATCCCTTCAAGAAAAACAGTGTAGAGAAAGTCTTTTAAAAAGGCCGATCTAATCTCTTCCTTCACCTGCGTAAATTCAGCCAAAGACAGATTTTCTTTGGGAAAATCGGTCAGCGTCTTCACAACCCTCCCTTTTCTCACTTTAGGCGTCCAAGGAACCGCTTCGAGACCCAAGCTCCTCAAAAAGCGATCCAAACCCTCCTCTTCCGCACTAGGACAGCGTAAGTCCATCTCCGCAGGATCATGCTCCACTGCCTCTAAGCGCTCATCTGCAAAAAGCTTGATTCGCATCGCAGCTTGATTTGGACCATTCAATTGAATCGCTCCCATCGAATTCGCCGAGAGAACCTCTGTCGCCACCTGCTCAAGCCGCTTCGTTCGCAAAGGATGGGGAATCAAACTCTGATCCGAAACCATTCCCACAATTTCACCTCGCGTTCCAAAATCACTCACTTCCGCATCATCCTGATGGAACAAAAACGCACCCTTCCCGACTTCGAGAAACTTCTCAAAATCTCCCCCGATCGCACGATCCTCCGCAATTCGCTCCTTTTGCCGAATGCGCCTCGTCCTTACCCTCCATAAATCACCTTCCGGCCAATTGTATGAAGAAATTTTCACCAAATCAGGGAGCTTCCCACCCTCGTGATAATATCGCCAAACGATCGCGTCGCTAAGCTGAAGTTTCCCGACTTGTCCAATCGATGTCAGAGTTTCAAAAGGACTCCCAGCCTGCTCCGCAGGTCTCGTTAAATTCCTGATGTATTGCTGATAAATCGAAACCACGCCCCACACCATCGACAGCGCCACCAGCAATGAGGCCAGATAAGCCAAGCCCCAGGCCCTTGATGGCTTCTCGACCTTCCTCATCCGGTAAAGTCCCCACCCCAATAACAGGGACACTCCGACTGCGTAATGAATCTCATCCAATCCGGGTTTCAGGATGTTTCCTCTCCCAATTCCCGCTCCGATCAAAATGAGAAATAGGTAAGGATACCCCAGATTCACGTCACGATTCTCCACCATTCGCCCCGCCTTCCGATCAGCCGCCATCTTCCTCCGTGCAATGAAGGAAAAGGTCGTCATCGGCACTCCTCGATCCGAGCAATATTGCTGTGCCAGAGCTAGGGGCATCATCATAAAAGGCAGCCACGACAAAAGGTTCAGAAAATCACGAGCCTCTGCCTCCTCGATCTGGAAGAGCCCAATCGTCGATACAATCAAAATCAAAACTGAGAGCTGCCACGCTCGTGCAAATCCCTTCTCTCCAAACTCCCACCGCAGATTCGTCCAATGCCGACCTTCCACTAAAATCGCGGCAACTAGCGCCGGTAAGGCCCGATCATGCATCGCTCCCCAAAACAAGAAAGTCACCCCCAGCAACAACCGTGGCGGACTGACAAACATGACCTCTTCTTTCTTCCCCATAGTCATCCTTTCAGTAAGTCCTCCTGAACATGATCCATCCGCAACCATTGCCCACCTGCCAAATGCTCCACGCTCGGTTCCTCTCCAGCCCCAATCACATAGACACGCAGCTCTAAGCCCGATGACCGCAAGCGAGTCAAAAAATCCTCACGCTCCGGACACCAACCCGAGAGAACAACCACACAAGCCGTCATCTCCGTCGCATACTGTAAAACTAACTGCCGAAGTGAATCATAGCTTCCTTCTTCACTCCCTTCCACTCTCGCCAAAACCTCCATCAAACGATCCGCCCGTGCCACCCCGCGTCCAGCCGTGAAAACCTCTGGTTCTTCCCGGACAAACATCAGATCCAAAAGACAACTCTCACGGTCCATTGTCGAAACAAAGGAAGCCGCCACCGAGATGGCCTCCTCTAACAACTGCGGGCCGCTCTCCCTCAAATTCGTATCTAAAACCAAGCCGTATCGAGGAAATCTCACCTCCTCAAATTCCTTCACAATCGGCTGCCCCGTTCGTGCCCACGCTTTCCAATGAATTTTTCGGAGCGAATCCCCCTCACGATACTCCCGCAAGCCCATGAACTCGCCCCCTTCACCTCTCACATTCGATGCCGTTTCACCACCCACTTTCAACTCCGAGCGACCCCCTAATTCCAAATTCGGCAAACGATAACGTTTCGGAATGATCAACACCTCATGTTCTTCATTTAGGATTGCTCGACGACGTTGAAACAAAGCGAGCGGATCTGGTAACTCAGCGCGCAGATCATTCAAACGCAAAACTCCTCGCCGCAAAGGCATCAAGGACAAGCTCACCCTTTGTCGCCCTCCAGGCTCCAAATCAAGAGCCTCCGAACGCCCGCGCCCTTCCCAAGTCCCTCCTCGGGCCTTGAGCCACTTCCATCGGTAAAAGGCAAAAGTCCGATCAAAAAGATTCCGATCCTCCTCCCCGGGCTCCTTAAGATGAAGAAACTCCCACTCTGTGGGCCGCGAATCATCTCCCGCCTCTCGTAAAAAAACATCGCGCAATCCCCTGCGGCCCTCATTCCGAACCGAAACCTGATAGTTCAGTAATTCTCCCACCGCCCCCGTGTGAGGCAGCTCCCGATGAGCCGAAATCTTGGCCTTCCGCAGGTAAGCCCAAAAAAGACCCACACTCAAAAGAGCGAAAAAAACAATCGCAAGAATCGCGACTAGGCTCTTCTCCACATTCGACCCCATCAGCGCACTCGCTCCACAGCCTCCCATCAGAAGCCACGCCGCCGGACGCACCCGGCTCCTCACAAAATGATTCACCGAACTCCCGTGGCGATAGTTCCGATAGAGCCATTTGCAAAAGCCTCCATTCTGACCAATCTCGTTCATCCCTAAGAACAGGAAAACATAGCTCCGGAAAAGTGGCAATGGTGGACAAATCATGCTTCCTTATCTCCATGAAACTTCTTCTCCCCCTCATCACCGCCTTCGTCCTCTTCGGATGTAAGTCCGAAGAACCCGTCCCAGAGAAACCCAAGGAAAAAACCGAAGCCCAAGTCCGCGCCTTCCTCGCCGAGCAATCGACCCTCCTCAATCAGAAACATCGACTTGAAAAACAGCTCAACCGCATCGTCTCCACCAGCAAGGTTGACCCCACCGGAGAGATGAAACTCGTTTCGAAGGAGAAGCAACAGGCCATCATCGACCTTCAAACCATCCGAAACACCCACCCGAACTTACAAAAGCTCAACGCGGATCTGAAATTGTGGCAAGGTCGTCAACACTCTGCTCTCACTTTAAAACACAGCGCCGAAGCGGAACAAGCTCGCGAAAAAATTGTCGAGCTCATCGGAAAAATTCACAGCCTCAGCAATGAACTCCCCGCAATCCGAGAAGCCGAAGACCGGATCACCCGCAGCGAGAAAAAAATCGCCGAGCTTCGTCGCTCCCTCGCCGAGAAAACCCCTGAAGGCAAAGCCCTCATCGGAAAAATCAAAGAAATTAAAGAACAACTCTCTTCAATGAAGTGAATTCCCCCCAAAAGATCGCCCTTAACGATCTTTGCGAAGTCGGACTGGTATTTCTTGCCCACTTCGACACTCCCGCTACATTGCGCGCGTGAAGTTTCTTGCTCCGATCCCACTTGCCCTCGCGCTACTCTTTTCCTTCTTTCTAACTCCCGCTGACGCAGCCAGCGCCAAGGAACCCGCCTACCATGCTGGCGAATTTGGCCTCAGCAAAGACCAACAAGCCATCTTCCCAAAACCCCTCGCGCAATACTCCGAAGTCGAAGGCGAAGATTGGTCCATGTGGCAAAAGCTGAAATACCGCGCCGGCCAGCAGAAGGGCTTTAACCTCGTCGCCACCATCATCTTCATCTGCGCGATCATCCACACTTTCCTCAGCGGCTACTTCCTCGAGATGGCCCACCATCACGAAAAGGAACATAAGAAACGGATCGAGGAAATGGGCCTCACCGCTCAGGCCAAACCCCACGATGATGCCAAGGACGACGTCTCTTTCCGCGCCAACCTCTTCCACTTCCTTGGCGAAGTCGAAGCAGTCTTCGGAATCTGGGTCATCGCTCTCGCCGGTGCCATCCTCTGGTTCTTCGGCATCCAAGGCGATGGCCTCGGAGCAGGCTTCAGCGAACTGAAGTCCTACATCGGCAAGGACGTCAATTTCACCGAGCCCCTCTTCGTCGTCATCATCATGGCGATGGCCGCCACTCGACCTGTCGTTCGCTTTGCTGAATTCCTCGTCGATAAGGTCGCCAAACTCTTCGGTGGAACTCCCGCCTCCTGGTGGTTTGCCGCCCTCACCATCACCCCCATCCTCGGTTCCTTCATCACCGAGCCAGCGGCCATGACCATCGCCGCCTTTCTTCTTTCTAAGAAGTTCTACGATCTTAACCCCTCACCAAAATTCGCCTACGCCACCCTCGGCCTCCTCTTCGTCAACATCTCGGTTGGCGGCACCCTCACTCACTTCGCCGCTCCTCCCGTTCTCATGATCGCCGAAAAGTGGAGCTTTGGCATGAGCTACATGTTCCTCAACTTCGGCTGGAAGGCCGTCATCGGAATCCTCATTTCCAATGCCCTCTATTTCTATGTCTTCCGCGCTGAGTTCTCCAAGCTCAAGCCCACCATCCAGACCGACATGCACGTTCCTTCAAAATGGAGCGAGCGGGAAGACCCGATCCCAACATGGATCACCGTCTCGCACCTCCTCTTCCTCGCTTGGACCGTAATCTTCGCACACGACCCACCACTTTTCATCGGTGGCTTCCTCTTCTTCCTCGGCTTCACCCAAGCGACCGGTCACCACCAGAACGAGGTTGATATGAAGAGCCCGGTCCTCGTCGGCTTCTTCCTCGCTGGCCTCGTCATCCACGGCGGCTGCCAAGGATGGTGGATTTCCGTCCTCCTCACTTCGATTGACAACGAGTGGATCCTCATGATCGGCTCGACCCTCCTGACTGCCGTCAATGACAACGCCGCTATCACCTACCTCGCCTCTCAAGCACCCGGCCTCAGTATCGGAGCCAAGTATGCCATCGTCGCAGGTGCCGTCACCGGTGGCGGTCTCACCGTCATCGCCAACGCACCGAACCCAGCAGGTCAGTCCATCTTGGGACGCTACTTCAAAGGAGGCGTTGCTCCCATCGGACTCCTCAAATCTGCGATCATTCCGACCATCATCGTGGGAGCCTGCTTCATGCTCCTTCCTTCTAGCGGTCGTAAGATCGATCCCAAGCCCGCTTACGCCGCCGACCTTAGCGTAGTCCCTGACGGCGAGCACATTCATGAGGAAGGCAACCCCGCCAGCGGAGTCCATACTCACAAGACCGCCACCGGCGAAATCTCTCACTCCCACGACTAAATGTTCACCGGATTGGTCGAAGCACGAGGACGCGTCATCTCGCTCACCCGCAAAGGAGAGCAAGCAAGCCTCGTTCTCGAGATCCCCTTCGCCAGTGAACTCGCCCTCGGAGACTCTGTCGCCACCAATGGCTGCTGCCTCACCGTCGCTTCGCTCGATGAACACGTCGGCTTCGACCTCCTAGCGCAGACCCTCAAAGTGACCTCCCTCGGCGATCTCGAAGAGGGTAGCATCGTCAACTTAGAACGCGCCCTCGCCGTCGGAGACCGCCTCGGCGGCCACTTCGTCCAAGGCCACGTCGATGACACCGGGAAAATCGTCGACCTTTCTCCCGATGGCCAAGACTACCGTCTCGAAGTCTCCCTTCCAAAGAGCATTCACGCCCTCTGCATCGACAAGGGCTCACTCTGCATCGATGGCATCTCCCTCACCATCGCCGAGCTCACCAAAGACTCCGCCGTCTTCTGGATCACCCCACACACCCTCAAGGCCACCCACCTCGGCAAAGCCAAAGTCGGCCAAACGGTCAACCTAGAAGCCGACCTCCTCGCAAAATACGTGAAGAAGTTGCTCTCGACACGCTAGCTCTTACCAACAATCACCTAGAAGGGCGGTGTAAAACGTCAATTGGGTCGCTGAAGGGGCAAGGATTCTCAAGAAAACAGCCCGGTAACTGAAGGACAAATTACAAACTTGCCTAGATCAATTTTCTTGGTATATCTCAGATATGACAACGACAGTTTTCCTCAACGGGCGCTCTCAAGCTGTCCGTATTCCAAAAGATTTACGATTCGATTCTAAGGAGGTTTCAATCCGCCGTCTCGGTGATGGATTAATCCTTGAGCCGATCAAATCATCCGAATGGCCCGAAGGATTCTTTGAGGACATCCTCATTGAAGATGAAAGCTTCGAGCGCCCTGACCAAGGCGAATTGCCCCCAGCTCCAAGCCTCTAGTAGTGAAGTATCTCCTAGATACAAACGTCTGTATTCGCCTGATGAAGGGTGATGCCAAGGTTCAAGAAAGACTGAGGTCAACCATCCCCGACGAATGCGGAGTTTCAATGGTCACCGTTTTTGAACTCTTTTCAGGGGTCAATAAATGTGACTCACCCTCCAAAGAAGAATTGAAGGTGAAAAGGCTTTTGCATCCACTTCGCCTCTTACCATTTGATTGGGATTCCGCATTACGATCTGCCGAGATCAGAGCCGACCTTGAAAGAAAGGGGCAGACAATCGGCCCATACGATACACAATTAGCAGGCCAAGCGCTCGCTCTCGACCTAACGTTCGTCACTCACAATTCACGGGAGTTTTCTAGAGTCCCTGACCTCCGCTTAGAGGACTGGGAACAATCCGTATGAGGTGGAGAAACCTAGCGGTCTACGACATAAAAAAGCGACTCCCAAGAGAGTCGCTTTTTGAAATTAGGAAATTCGCAGAACTTAATCTAAATCAGAAAGGTAACGCTCAGCCTCAATCGCCGCCGCACAGCCTTGTCCCGCTGCCGTGATCGCTTGACGGTAAACGTGATCAGCAACATCTCCCGCTGCGTAAAGCCCGGGAGTCTTAGTTCCAGTGCCACGAGGATTCTGCTCGATGTAGCCATTCTCATCGAGATCCACTAAGTCCCCCACAAACTGAGAGTTCGGCACGTGACCAATCGCCACGAAGACACATTTCACTTCGAGCTCAGACTTCTCACCGGACTTCAAATTCTCAAGCGTCACCGCGCGGACTTCGCCTTCGTCATCCGTGAGATACTCAGTAATCCCGGAATCCCAAACGGGTTCGACCTTATCATTCGCCAACACGCGGTCAGCCATGATCTTAGAAGCTCTCAACTCATCGCGACGGTGGACGAGGTAAACTTTAGAAGCAAATCGAGTCAGGAAGTTGGCTTCCTCACAAGCCGAGTCTCCCCCACCGACAACCGCCACGGGAACGTCGCGGTAGAAAGCACCATCACAAGTCGCGCACGAAGTGACTCCATGGCCCACCAGCTTCATCTCGTTCTCAAGACCAAGATAGCGCGGAGCCGCACCAGTTGCGATAATCACCGTCTTAGATTGGATCTCTCCCTCCGCAGTTTTGAGCGTGAACGATCCATCGGCGTTTTTCGCGATTTCATCGACCTTCTTATACTCAACCCGCGCGCCAAATTTCTCGGCCTGCTTTTGCATTTGCCCCATCAACTCAGGTCCCATCACTCCCTCGGGAAAACCCGGAAAGTTCTCAACTTCAGTTGTGGTGGTGAGCTGTCCGCCAAGCTGCGTTCCCGAAAGAACCAAGGGAGTCAAATTCGCCCGCCCCGTGTAAATAGCAGCAGTCCATCCGGCACAACCGGTTCCAATAATAACAACGTTTTCCATGATTAATAATTGAGAGTCATTCAGCTGAGATCCATTCCCAAAAAGTTTTTTAGGCCGGAGCACCAACCACTTCAGGAGGAAGAGGCCCGTCGTCATCCTTCGCCTTCTCTTCACCCGAGTCAGATTCCTTCTCCATTTTTAGGTCGTCAGGAATTTCGGGTGGCTCGGGTGGCTTCGGTGGATCCTTCATCTCACCATGCTCCATGAGATCCTTGATGTGCTTCGCATCCAGAGTTTCGAACTCGAGAAGCGCTTCAGAAATAGTGTCCAACAGAGCCCGGTTCTCGGAGAGCAAACGCTCAGCCTCTTTGTAAGCACGATCGATGAGGTCCTTGATCTCATTGTCAATTTTCTCAGCGGTGTCTTCGGAATAGCCCTTTCCTCCGGGTCCCATCATTCCGTGGCTCATGCCATCACCTTCGCCATACTCGACCATACCGAGATCTTCACTCATGCCCCATTCGCAAACCATCTTGCGGGCCATATTGGTCGCCATGCGGATGTCGCCCATCGCGCCATTCGTGACGTCGCCAAACTTGAGATCCTCCGCAACCCGTCCACCCATCAGGACGATGAGTTGTGAGAGCAACTCGTTCTTGCGATAGTTAAACTTGTCTTCACTTGGAAGGAACATCGTCGAACCAAGAGACGGTCCACGAGGAATGATCGTCACTTTGTGAAGCGGATCCGTGTGGTCCAAAAGCTCGTTCAAAATCGCATGTCCTGCTTCGTGGTAAGCGGTGTTCGTTTTTTCCTTATCGGAAAGAGCCAAGCTACGACGCTCACGGCCCCAACGGACCTTATCACGCGCTTCTTCCATCTCAGCAATCGTGACTGACTTTAGTCCCTTGCGAGCAGACAAAAGAGCGGCTTCGTTAATCAAGTTCGCCAACTCCGCACCCGAGAAACCAGGGGTTCCGCGAGCGATGACCCCGAGATCAGTTCCGGCGGCGAGTTTGATTTTCTTCACGTGGACTCCGAGAATCTGCTCCCGTCCATTCACGTCGGGCAAAGCCACCGTGACTTGGCGGTCAAAACGTCCCGGACGTAAGAGTGCGGGATCGAGAACATCCGGACGGTTCGTCGCGGCGATGATGATGACGCCTTCTTGCGTATCGAATCCGTCCATCTCTACGAGGAGAGCATTCAAGGTCTGCTCGCGCTCGTCGTGTCCACCGCCCATTCCTTGACCACGATGGCGACCGACCGCATCGATCTCATCGATAAAGACCAAACAAGGGGCATTCTTTTTACCCTGCTCGAACATGTCGCGCACTCGGCTCGCACCGACCCCCACGAACATTTCGACAAAGTCAGAACCACTGATTGAGAAGAAAGGAACTTCCGCCTCACCCGCAATCGCGCGGGCCAAAAGGGTCTTACCGGTTCCCGGAGGGCCGACCATGAGGACCCCTTTCGGGATCGACGCTCCCAGCGCTTGAAACTTACGCGGATCACGGAGGAAATCGACAATCTCAAAGAGCTCTTCCTTGGCCTCTTGAATTCCCGCGACATCTTTAAAAGTCACCTTGTGCTGATCCATCGTCAGGAGCTTCGCCTTGGACTTACCAAAGCTCATCGCACCGCGGCCGGCCGACTTCATCTGATGACGGAAGAGGAAGAAAATCAGAACGATGAGAAGGAGAATCGGCAAAAGGCTCATCATGACCTTGCCGAAGGTATTGTCCTCATTACGAGTCGAGATATTCGACTTAATGAGGGCCTCCATGTCATTACGCATGATGAGACCGTTCAACTTCACCACGAAAGGAATGAGCGTCTTTGCGCTCTCCATCTCCTTCAGCTCAGTGGCCGAATACGGCTGAGGGTCACCCTTCGTCGCAAAGAGCAAGGCCTCATCTGAGCCAGGTTTACGGTAAATCTCAAATTGCACTTCTTTGCCCAAAACGAGCTTATTCTCGGCGAGGAGTGACTTGAGCTCGGCAAAAGGAATTTCCTCAGCGCTCGCTCCAACCGCAGGCATTTCATCAACCCAAGAAAGTCGCTCGCCAAAAGTCTGGTTCAGCTCTTGGCTGATGCTGTCGATATCGACCTGAATCGATGACTTTACCGCACTCTGCTTGTCCCAAGCTTTTACCAAACCTTCCTCTTTCGAATAGTAACCCAAAACCTCTGCCCGGGCCTCCCCACTAAAAGTTACCAGCTCCAACTTCCCGCCCTTGTAGTCGTCAGAAGCAGTCTGAAGAACGCGCCCTTCCATAAGCGCCTCCCGGAATTCAGGCAAAGTCAGCGGTTTCCGCTCGCCTGGACCTGTGGTCTTGTAGGCCACAAAAATAATCGCAAAAGCAATCGTGAAAAGAATGATCACCTTCCAATTAAACCCATTCTCAGGAGGGTTTTGCGAAGGTTTCTGCGATCGAGGGGACTCAGGTGGCTTTTGCTCGGACATAATAAAAGCCGGCAGCTTGAGGGCTTTTTCGCCGGCACGAGACGCTAACCCAAGATTCACGAATGGGAATGCCTTTTTTTGGGCATTCAACGCTTTTCGCCCCCTCCGAAATAGAAAAAACCCGCAAGGCCGAAGCTCTGCGGGTTTTCAAAAGGGAAAGGATTGTAAAAATTACTCCTTATCAGCGGCGTCATCCTTAGGAGCTTCCTTTGCAGGCTTTTCGGCCTCGGGACTAGCAGCTTTCTTGGCAGCCTTTTTCGTCGCTTTCTTCGCAACCTTCTTAGCCGCTTTCTTGGCGACCTTCTTCGCTGCTTTCTTAGCCGCCTTTTTCGCAGGCTTCTCAGCTTTTGCGGGCTTTGCAGGCTTATTGGCAGCTCCCGCTTTAATACGGTCACTCTTACGCTTCAGGTAGAGTTTTCTGCGGCGGCGCTTCTGACGTGTTTTAAGATTTTGACCCATAGGATTAAGTTCGAGGAAGGAGTTAGGCGGCTTCGGCGGGATGATCAAGCGAAAAGGCACGCCATGTCTTGATCTCGCCCCTTCCCTACTCTTTCCTCTGGCCATGCCTGGCCTGATTATCAAACCCCGCTCTCGTATTTTCCACGGCCACGAATGGGTTTACTCCTCCGAAATCCAAAAAACCTTCGGAAACCCCGAGCCGGGCGACTTGGTGAGCCTCAAGGACTTTAAAGACCGCCCGCTCGGCGTTGCGATCTACAATCCCAACTCACAAATCGTCGCGCGCCGTATTTCCCGACGAAAACAGAAGCTCGATGAGGAATTCTTCGCCCGCCGACTCGGCCAAGCCCTTGCCTATCGGGACTCTCTCCCCATCGCAAAAGACCTCCGACGCCTCGTCTGGAGCGAATCCGACGGCCTTCCCGGGGTCATTGTGGACCAATATGGCGAGCATCTCGTCCTTCAAACGACCACTCTCGCGATGGATCAGCGCAAAGATCTCATCGTCGCCGCCCTTGTGGAACTCCTCTCCCCAAAGTCGATCACTCTCCGAAACGACTCCTCGATGCGAAAGCCCGAGGGACTCGAAGACGAGATCCGCATGATCCACGGCGAACAACCCGAGCCCTTCACCGTCAGTCATAATGGCTCGGTTTTCGAAATCGACCCCGCAAATGGTCAAAAAACCGGCCTCTACCTCGACATCATGGAGAGCTACGAGCGCATTGCCAAATTGGCCTCCGGTAAAAAAGTCCTCGATGTCTTCTGCAATCAAGGCGGCTTTAGCCTCGCCTGCGGTCTCGCGGGAGCCGAATCAATCACTGCCGTCGATATCTCAGAAGATGCCACCGCCGCCACCGCTCAAAATGCCGAACTGACCGGAGTGAAGGTCAACACCATCACGGCCAATGCCTTCAGCTTCCTCCGTCAGCATGATGAGACCTACGACCTCATCATCCTCGATCCCCCTTCCTTCACCCGGAACAAAAAAACGGTCAAAGACGCGATGCGAGGATATAAAGAAATCCACCTCCGCGCCCTCTCCATGCTCAACCCCAGCGGAATCCTCGCCACCTTCTGCTGCTCGCACCACGCCACGCGAGAACTCTTCCTCGATAGCGTCAAGGAAGCCGCCGTCGATGGCAAACGCACCCTGCGCCTCATTGATAGTCACACTCAAAGGCTCGACCATCCCATCATTGCGACCTTGCCCGAGACGGAGTATCTTAAAGGATTCACCTTCCAGCTTGCCCCGAATCGATGACCAAACGCTTCTTCCTACTTCTCCTCCTCATTCTCGTGATGCCCATCGGAGGATATCTCTGGTATCGCCAAACTCCCGAGCAACAAATCGGAAGAACGATCGATCAGTTCCTAGAAAACGTCGAGCACCGGAAAATCTCGATCCGGAGCCAAGACGATGTTCACAAAGCTCTTGCAGAAGTCCTCGCTCCGAAAATCAACTTACAAGGGAAATTCCCTATCCCCACCGAAGAAATGACGATGGAAGAAATCTTCGAAAAAATCGACCTCTTTCATGGGATGACCAGCCTTTGCGAAATGACCGAAATCGAGCGCAGCATCCAAATCGTCGGCTCCAAAGCGCAAGTCTACCACAGCACCGACATTCTCGTCGCTGCCGGAAAGAACAATCAGGATGAGCAAACTTGGGATCTCATCATCGACCTAGAAAAAAAAGAGGACTGGCGCATCACCGGCATCAGAGGAAGTAAGCAGTAGCAGCGCCTCCCTCCTCCCCTAGTTCATGGATCAAAAAATCCCGAAAGGATGCCAGACACTAGCCCCGTTTGCAGCGAAGCGGAAAGCGGGGTTTCCGTGCCAGAAGACCAAGGCCAAGCCAAGCGTGTCGAATCACCCGTAAAGCTACCCGCAGGCCGCTCTTCTATGAAAGCAGCCGGTCATACTCAGCATGCGTTCCGATAAAGAACCAAACGACTGTATCACCGTCTAGAATTCCCACTGCCCTGTAGCTGCCAGTAACCCGCGCTGACCAATAGTCTCCGACCTTCTTAAATCGAATCGAAGGATGCGACGGGTCTTCTAACCACAGCAAATATTGCTTTCTTGCTCGCGCTTGAATCTTTTCAGGCAGACGAGCGTAAGAGTCCCAAAAAGACGAAACCGCCTTACTTTGCATTGTTTGGAAATGCCGTAGATTTGCCTTCCCGATGTTCCTTCAGCGCCTTCGCTGCAACATCCTCAAGCCGCCCACTCGCAACATCCTCCTCAAACTGGGCATCCCAAGCATCATCAGCCTTAGATTCGAGCCGCTCCACCAATTGGAGCATCTCCTTCTTAGGCAATCGTTCGATCGCTTCTTCGATTTCAGCAAGAGTTTTCACGATGAGGAAATTACCACATCTGAAGAGACTTTCAAGCCATGCGATTTGAACAAAGAGGTAAACCTGCCAATGCCTTCTGCAATTCTCACTTTGTTAGGAATTATCAACCAGAAAGAGCATCCTGAGATGCTCATTATCGATCTAAAAATGGACAACGACTAGCTCATCTCAACAAGGCAAGTCCGTTTCATGATGGGATTCTCAAAAGTCTCCCCCAACACACCGCGAACAAGGCCGCGATCACGATGAAAATAATGAGAGCAGGTAAGGCCGCAGTCCCATTCAGCATTACAAATAGAAGCGACACATGAGCAGTCCATGCCAACACGACTCGCGCTGATCGCTTCTTTGAAAGAGAAGCAAAAAATCCAGCGAGAAAATAAATAGATAAAGGAGCAATGAACACCACCCACTGCCTAGCTGAATATTTTATCGCGTCGCCTGTTGCTCCATCCCCCCATCCAGAAAACGAAACGGCTAAACCCCAAGCTGAGAAAAGAGAAACGCATATCAACACCCCACCAAACAAAAACACCGCTCCTATTATCCACTGGGGAGTGAGAGAATTATCCATGGGGAAATGTTGTTTAAGCATTGGTCTTCTTGCCAACGTAAAAGCTGAGACGCGACTGAGCGAACGCAAAACTCTGAATTCAAAAATAAACTGCCAGAGCGAGGGGCGTCGATCTCCAGCGGTTTGTTAGGCTTCTCATTTCTAGCGTGTTTTCTTTTTCGGAGCGGGCCTTCGAAATTGGCTAAATGCATAAAAGAATTTATTTGTTTCCCGTAAAACCTCAAGGTCCTCATCAGATATTCCGTCTGGATGAAAATGCATTACGTCGTTCCGAATTCGCCTTATTTCGTCGAGGCGCTTAACAAACGTCGGGCGGTCCATATCAATTGAGACTGTTTCCCAATGCGCTGGATTCTCCAATATCCTCACGTATTCTCCAAACGTGAGATCCTCAACAGATGAGACCTCACGGTCCTTGTCAGCTTTGTCTGCAGCAGCTTTTAGCTGCGGAAGAGAAAACCTTCCATCTAGCAAAGTTCTGATGTGGTTCTCAATCTGCTCCAGAATCCAAAATGGTTCTGCCAAGGAAATGAACTGCTCACCCACATCGGCTATCGTGACAAGTCCACAAATAGTTTCGTCGAGACCTCTGACAAGGACGACTTCATGTCTCATAACCGTTCTGACGGCCTCAAACAAAGGCGTATCCTGAGGAAGCACCTGCACCTCCTTGGTCATGCAGTCCCTCACATTCTCACACTGGTCACCAATAGTCTGAGAAGATAGGATTGAGCGCAGCGAGATCATCCCATCGACCTTTCGCTCGTTCTGCATTACAGGAAGCTGGGAATAGTCATGCATCATCATCAATGTCGTAGCTCTACTTCGCGTTGCATCCCTCTTTACCGTAATCGGTGGATTATTTGCAGCAGGAAGAAGTGCCAGCCGTGGAACAGGATCTCTGAAATCTTCTGAACCTTCGAGGTCTCCTCCACGGGGAGCTGCAGGTGACTTCTTGCGCAGCTCGACAGCTGAGTTAATATAAACTCCCGCAAAATCAGGGACGCACTCCAAGCCCTGTTTATGAAGGTTAAAACGAATCCAAGAAACCACACCGCTGCGACGTCGTTCTTGATGGAATAGGCTCAGGAGGCTCCGAACTGACAATTGATGAGGGTCACCGCTCGATTTAATCTCATCGGCTATTTTCTTGAATTCCTCTTTAGGTTGATACGGCATCGTTTTCTGGCCTGACAGTATTTATTAGTAGCCCTACAAGGAGTGATATCCAGCGCTAAAGCCAAAACTGAAGATGAGGTAATCTCCCGATAACTCAAGGTAATTTAGCATCAGGTGTTGCTCTATCAGGATAAAACAATCCATTCAAATCAGCACCGAAGAATACGTTGATATCTCTCAATCAAGCTCAGGCTTGCCTGCCCCCTGATACCTGCCGTTCGTCGCATTGGAAACTTTCAGTAACGGAGCTTTCGATTTCTCTCAATCACATCTCAAAAGCAAATCGAAGGGCATCTTTCACCTCTTCAAAAGCTTGGCCATAGATCACTCCAATTGGGCCGTCCAGCTCGTGATGTTGAATGGCCTGCAATCCCTGAACATTCGCAAAACTCTTTGACCTCAAAAATGGCCGTGACGGGAGTTCCACTTCATATTTTGACTCTCGATAGGCAGTTGTGATCGGCACGCACAAGCTCAACGCTCTTGGCGGATCAGCATCCTCTCGTGAAACAACGAGCATCATCCTAACCTTTCCGCCAATCCCGAGATCAACTCGATAAACCTCGCCCGGCTTAGTCATCGTAAAGAGAATCTAGGGCAGCCTGACGAGAAGCTGACGATCTCAGTAAATCTGAATTCTCCCCGAGTTCGACGTCGAACGGAATTGCCTTACGCAACCTGATTTGACTCAGGAACATACGGATTGCTTCAGTAGTGCTAATGCCAAGCTCAGCCAAGATGCGTTCCGCATCCTCTTTAAGCTCCGGCTCAACTCTCGCACGAACAGTTGCCTCTTTCATGAGCGGAACGTAGCACAAACGAGCCACATTGACATAAAAAAGAATCAGTTACTGCGAAGCCACCTCCGCATGCTCCAGCAGCCAAGTTTTGAGATGAGCATGTTTCACCAAGCCAGGATCATTACGGAGCAGTTCTTCCGCGACTTCACGGGCCTCACGGATCAGGGCTGTGTCCGCTAAAAACTCCACGAAGCGCAGGCCGCCAATCCCACTCTGGCGCGTTCCCATCACTTCACCCGGCCCGCGGATTCGGAGGTCTTCTTCGGCGATCTTAAAGCCATCGATCGTTCCCGCGAGGATGTTCAATTTTTCGAGCGCTTCCGGCTTCTTCCCATCCGTCACGAGCACGCAGTAACTCTTATGCTCCCCTCGCCCGATTCGTCCGCGAAGTTGATGCAACTGAGCCAGCCCAAAACGCTCGGCATTGAAAATCACCATCACGTTGGCATTCGGGACATCGACCCCGACCTCAATCACGGTTGTCGCAACGAGCACTTCGGATTTCCCATCCCGAAAGCGCGTCATCACCGACTCCTTCTCCTCGGGTGGCATTTTCCCATGCAGCAAACCCACCTCGAAATGCTTAAAGCGCTTTTGCCACTTCGGATGCTCTTCGATCACTGAGGCCGCTTTGATCGAGCTACTTTCCTCGACCAAAGGATACACCAGATAGATCTGACGCCCTTCTTCCAACTGCTCGGATAGGAACTTTGTCATCTCGCTGACCTTGGGCTTCACCCGAACGCCCGAAATAATCTTCCCCCGTCCCGCCGGAAGTTCATCGAGCACCGAGACATCGAGGTCTCCATAAATTGTCAAAGTCAGGGTCCGTGGAATCGGGGTGGCCGTCATCACGAGCACATCGGGCATCACTCCGCGCTGGATCAACTTTCCCCGCTGCGCCACTCCGAATTTGTGCTGCTCATCGACCACGATCAAGCCGAGGTCATCGAACTCGACCTTGTCGTAAAGCAAGGCATGCGTCCCAATGATGATCTGGGCATCGGTCATCTCTTCCTTCCGGTCTCCCGTCGCCAGCCCCACTTTCACCCCGAGAGGCGAGAGCCATTTTGAAAAGGTCAGATGATGCTGCTCCGCTAAAATCTGCGTCGGAGCCATCAAGGCCGCTTGGCAGCCCGAGTCCACTGCCAAAAGCATCGCGCACATAGCCACGAAGGTCTTCCCGCTTCCCACGTCTCCTTGTAAAAGCCGATTCATGGGACGCTGCACCCGCATATCAGCGATGATCTCTTTCACACTCCGCTTCTGCGCGCCCGTGAGATCAAAGGGCAGTGATTCATAAAACTCCTTCAGCAAAGCCGTCTTCTTCCCCAAAACGCGCCCGCTTAAATCGGCATGCCGCGCGCGACGCCAGACCACGCGAAGTTGCTGCAGGAAAAATTCCTCCTTCGCAAAGTAACGCCTCGCTGCATCCGTCTGCGCGATCTCCTCCGGAAAATGCGCCTCGCGAAAAGCCTCGAGGCGAGGGTAAGTCGGATCAACATCATGCACGGGGACAAAGGAATCGCCTTCCGCCACTTCGAGCGCATTGTAAATCAACTCGCGCAGCCTCCGCTGAGTCACCCCGCTGACATTCCGATAGACCGGCACCATCCGCTCCAAATGAATGCCACGCGATTCCTCCGAGACCACCTCGAACTCTGGATGATCGATCACGATCCGCCCGCCGTGCTCTTTGGGATTTCCGTAAAGCACCACCTCGTGACCGCTCGCGAGAACTTTCTGCATGAAGGGCATGTTGAACCAACGACAGGTGATTCTTGAAAGCCCACCTCCCGCATGATCCTCCACCGTGGCTTCGTAAAATCCCTTTCCACCAAATCCCTTCCGCTGGGTATCAATCACCATCCCCTTCAGGCAAACAGCCGCTCCGCCAGCCGCCGCAGGGAAGGCATCGAAGCGTCGCCGATCTTCATAGCGCTTCGGCAGCCGATCCAGCAATTCGACCAGCGTCTTAATCCCCGCCAATTGCAAGGCCTCCCACTCCCGACCGCGAATCCCGGTCAACTCAGCCAGTGACTCATTCGCCTTCATCTTCCGACTCCGCTGCCGGGCGGACATTTTGAATACTAATCTGAACACTCACGCGACCTCGGAAAACATTGCGATCCACCGTAAAGGTCATATCCCAAGGAGGGTCAGGCAAGTCATTGGCACCTCCTCCGAAGAAGATGGCATCCCGCTCGTCATAACCTTGGCGCAAAAACAAGCGCAGGTGATTGTTCTTCAACCTCCGCGGCGGCTCGGTGAGCCACACGTTTCGAGCCATAAAAATCGGCTGAGGGTTCGAGCTCCCGAAGGGCTGTAAGAGTTCATAGCTCGCCAAGAAATCGAGCGATAAATCACCCAACTCGACTTCGGCATCAACGTGGACTTTGGCCGAGAGATCTTTATCCGAACAGGTCTCTTCGACAAAGTTCACAAAGCTCTCACGGAAGGCCGGAATGGAATCCTCGTGAATGCTCAAGCCCGCCGCCATGTGGTGACCACCACCCGCGACAAGATGCTCACGCCCGCTTGCAATCGCTTCCACCAAAGAAATCCCCGCGATGCTCCGACCACTCCCTTTGCCGATGCCATTCTCATCAATCGAGATCACAAAGACCGGCTTATGATACATCCGCATCAAGCGTGACGCGACAATCCCCACCACCCCGGCATGCCAAGAACGAGAACCAACCACGATGACCGGTTCATCTTTCCCCTCCTCCAACATCGCCATTGCTTCCGCAAAAATGGTCTGCTCGAGCTGCTGACGTCCCTTGTTAAATCGCTCCAATTCATCAGCCAAATCGGCGGCCTCATTCTTGCAATTCGTCATCAGCGTTTCGAGCGCTTGTTCCGGCTGATCCATGCGACCCGCTGCATTGAGACGCGGACCGATCCGGAAACCAATATCGGCACTACTCAACTTCCCTTCCGTCCCGGTCAGCTTCAGAAGAGCCCGCAGCCCAGGTCGCTCCGCTTGCTCTAACAAGCGAAGCCCATGACGAACCAAGAGACGATTTTCTTCCACCAGAGGAACAATGTCCGAAATCGTAGCGACCGCCACGAGGTCGAGCACGCTCTTCAAATCAAAGCTCTCAAGCGGACGCGTTTTCAGAAGAGCATGTGCCAGTTTGAAAACCACTCCAGCGGCGCAAAGGTATTCGCGATGATCGCCCGCCGCTTTCGGATTCACTAAAGCGACACAATCAGGGCGCCCCTCTGGCCCCATTTCATGGTGATCCACCACCACCGTATCCACGCCATCTTTGGCAAGATTGGCGATGGCCTCATTCGAAACCGTCCCGCAATCCACCGCGATCAAAAGATCCGGCTTCCCGCACTCTTCAAGGCAGCGTTCCAAACCACCTCCGCTAAGTCCGTAGCCCTCGCTACTCCGTCGTGGAATGAAGGAATACGGCTTCGCCCCATAAGCCTCCAAAGTCGTCCGCAAGACCGCAATCGAGCTCACGCCGTCGACATCATAGTCGCCATAAATACAAACTCGCTGCCCTTCATCGATCGCTTTGAAAACCCGCTCAACCGCAAGATCCATCTCCGGAATCTCAAAGGGATCCGTAAGCTCGGCCAACTTCGGCCGTAAAAAACGATCGACCTCACCCTCCGCAATCCCGCGCTGCGCGAGCAGACGCCCGAGAATCTTGGGCATTCCATCTGGAACCAGATTCTCCCAACCTTCTGGTGCCTCGCGGATGATCCACTGCACCTCTTTTTCCTTCTGACTCAAGGGTTCTTAGGACTCGCCTTTTAGATACTTGAGGATATCGGTGACCTTGGGGAATTTCACCTTCCCCTTAGGATCCGCAATCGAGAAAACCACGCGCGAAGTTTGCCCATGAGCCACCACATTGATGAGGTAGGTCCCGGGCTTAAGCGCCTCCTTCTTCAGAGTCGCTACCAAGCTGAGACTGTTAGAATTCGGGGCGTATATGGCCACCGTTTCCTTGCCATCAAGAATGGTCCCATCCTCTTTACAGGGGTGAGCATTGGCGATGAGCATCTCCGCCTTCTTTTCGATCATCAGGAGATCATCAGCCTTAACCGGATCTTTAATGACGGCAAAAAGGTCACCGGGCTTCTCCATCTTCGCCTCCTGCTCTCCAATCGTCACCTTAAAGGGATAAAACTGGGGCGGTTTATCCTCTGCTAGGGCTGACGAGCCGAAAACGGCCATCAGCACCCAGAAATGGATCAGGGGTTTATACAATTTCATGACAACACTCTGACAGGGTTTCATTCGCCCGCAAGAGAAAGACCACCTCATGAAAAATTCGCCGTGGTGAATCAGCCTAATTCCCTTATCATAGCCCCATGAAATCACCCCATCGGGTCACCATTATCGGCGGTGGATTTGCGGGCCTCAACTGCGCACAGTCCCTCGCAAACGATGATCGCTTTTCGGTCACCTTGATCGATCAGCAAAATCACCACCTCTTCCAACCCCTTCTCTATCAGGTCGCGACCGCCTCGCTCTCTGCGGTCGATATAGCCCGCTCCCTTCGTGCCGTTCTCGGCAAGGCTCAGAACGTCTCCGTCATTCTCGATAAGGTGACCGATATCGCTTGCGATAAGAATGAGATCATCACCGAACACGGAAGTCATTCTTACGATAGCCTCGTTATCGCCACCGGAGCCCGCACCTCCTACTTCGGCAAAGACGAATGGGCCAAGCACACCTACGGCCTCAAGAACCTCGAAGACTCCCGCCAAATCCGTCATCAAGTCCTCAACGCCCTCGAACGAGCGGAACGCTGTGACGATATTGAAGAGCAAAAGCGCCTCATGAGCGTCGCCATCATCGGAGGTGGACCCACTGGAGTCGAACTCGCGGGCGCCTTCTCCGACCTGGTCCGCCGCGCCCTCAAGACAGACTACCGACGCATTGACCTCAAAGACTTCCGCATCGTTCTCATACAGTCAGGCGAACGCATTCTGAAAAGCTTCTCCGAAGACCACTCCGCATACACCTTGGAACGACTCCAAGAGCTAGGCGTCGAGGTCATTCTCGGGCCACGAGTCGACGAGGTCAAAGAAGGCTACCTTCACCTCAATGACGGTCAGGAAATTCAGGCCGAAACCCTCATCTGGGCTGCCGGAGTCGGAGCCTCGCCCATCACCGAGTGTCTCGAATGCCCTCGCGACCGCGGTGGACGCATCGAAGTCGAACCCTCCCTCGCGGTCCCCGGTCACCCCAACATCTTTGCCGCTGGCGATCTCGTTTCTTTGACTGATCCCGATGGAAAAACCGTCCCCGGCCTCGCCCCCGCTGCGATGCAAATGGGCAAGCACGTCGCCAAGGTTCTCAAAGAAGATCTCCGCCTCCAAAAGACCCGCTACGCCGACCGCTACCTCACCTTACGTCCCGCCTATCGTTATAAAGACAAAGGGATCATGGCCATCATTGGGAAAAATGCCGCCGTCGCTCAAACCGGGAAGATGAAACTCAAAGGCTTCCCGGCCTGGCTCGCGTGGCTCTTTATCCACCTCGCCTTCCTCATCGGTTTCCGAAACAAGCTCGCCGTCCTCCTCTCGTGGGCATTTTCATACCTCTTCGATAAACCCGCCGCGCGGGTCTTCTCGATTTGCAAAGAGGACGCTAAGGGTGAGCCAAATAGTGGGGCAAAATAGCGCAAGGGTGTGCCGCATCGGCTATTAGCGTTTGGCTTTTAGCGCTTAGCCTCGGTCGACCGGAACACCGGACTCCAAGGCGGCGAGACGCCGCCCCTCCGTGGCTAGCGCCTCTCGTTTTCGTAGAAAACTACGGAGCGGCGGCGTCCCGCCGCCGTCCACATCGCGCTCAAAGCCCAGTCGACCGGAATTCTCCGCGAGAAAGCTAATGGCCAAAAGCGAAACGCTAATGGCCAAGCCTGTCCTACCCCAAAACTCCGCCTGCCAATTCTCGCTCTACTTCTTAAATGCAGCGTGCTCCTTATTCCCTCCGCTTAGAATGTAAGCAACGAGATCGAGCACCTCTTCCTTCTTCAGCATCATAAGAAGATTTGGAGGCATCATGGAAACTTCACTTGGCTCAATGCTTTCCACTTTCTTGCGGTCGACATTGACGCGCTGATTCGGATCACTGAGGTCGGTGTTGATTGTCACGTTATCACCACTGAGGTTCACGACAACTCCGCTGAGCGTCTTACCATCCTTAAGAGTGATAATGATCGGTGCAAACTGCTCGTTAATTTCCTTACTTGGATTGATGATTTGATCGAGCAAGTCATGCGGACTGTATCGTCCACCCGCTCCCGTAAGATCAGGTCCCGTCATGCCGCCGGCATTACCAAAACGGTGGCAGGCGTAACAAGCGGTGGCCGCGAACATCTGCTTTCCACGAACGAAATCACGGCCCTTCATGCCATTCTGCGCTGCTTCACTAAGGTCTTCTAACTTCCACATCGTAGGCGTGCGACCAGCAAAGATTTCACCAGACAACTCGATCGCACTCTTGCGCACCGGCTTCTTTGCGATCAATTCAGCATGCTCCTTTTTCTCCGCCTCACTATAGGTCGCCAGTGAGTCATTGCGGATGAACTCGATGAACTTGGTAAAGCTCGCTCCGCCATTGTAGTTCGCCGCTTTCAAGAACCACTCAAGCTGTTGCTTACGGAGTTCACTCGTCCAACCCGTTTTTAAGAAACGAAGACTGCGAGCATACTCCATCTGAGGCTCCTGACTCGGCGCGCCTTGAATCAAAGCCATTCCCTTTGCAGCCGTGTTGGGATGTTGCAGAAAAGCCAAGGTCTCGGTGAGGAGCCAATTCTCTTCAAAAGAAGCCGCCGGATAGGCGGCATCGAGTTTGGTCCCGATTGCCGATAAGGTCTCCTGAGCTGGATCACCAAAGCGAACTAAAACGATCTGAAGTAAACGAGCATAAGAAAGACGATCTTCGGCGCTCAGAGAACCATAATCATGCTTTAGCAGAGCCGCTAAAATTGCATCGCGAGTCCCCGCGTCTTTCTTCGCCCCTTCGACTTTCGTCAGAGCCAAAAGCGCTTCGATCTGCGCGGTGGCATTCGTTTCCTGAAGCGCTTTCTCTTTCCAGTCTCCAAGCGCTTGGTGCTCCAAAACCGTGCGAGCTGCAGAACGAATGTAGCGATCTTCATGCCCCAAGTGAGGCCAAACGCTGGCGACTGCTTTCGGGTCTACTTTTCCATGGAAAACCTCGATGCTCTTCCGAAGCTCGTGCAGCGGAAGTTCTGCTGGCTGTTGCTTCACGAGATCTGTACTCTCGTCTCCTTTATAGGTCACACGATAGAGACCAGACTGCACACGACGTCCCCCAATCGCAAAATACATCGCTCCATCCGGGTGAATGATGGCATCGGTCACAGGAAGCGGACCGCCCGTCACAAACTCTTCTTTTGTCGCCGTGTAACTCGCGCCATTTGGAGTCAGATGCACCGCGTAAATTTTCCCCCAACTCCAATCGAGCACGTAGAAGGCTTCTTGATACTTCGCAGGGAACTTGGCCCCGTATCCAAAGACTGTTCCGGTCGGGGAACCCGGTCCGATATTCAAAGTCGAAGGAAGGTTATCAAAGTAGAACTCAGGATATTTTCCCGCGCCATTTCGCCAGCCGTATTCCCCACCACTGAGAACATGGTTCACCCGAGTGGGACGATACCAAGGCGTATTAAAGTCATACTCCATATCGGCATCATAGGTGAAAAGATCGCCGCGACGGTTGACGCTGGCATCGTAGATATTGCGGAAGCCATTCGCGAGGGTCTCGAAATTTTCGCCTTCGGGATCGACCCGATAAATGAAACCTCCGGGAGCGAGGCGGTCGCGGTTATGACCACGTCCATCTGGCATGCGCTTCAAGAGATGATCATCTCCCCAAGTCGGCTTCACGGGAGAACTTTCTGCCACCTCGGTGGGATCGACATTATTTCCGCAAATGAGGTAGAGGCCCTTTTCATCAGGAGTGAGAACGATGGCATGCACCCCGTGATCTCCACGTGCGTTCATTCCGCGCAGCTTCTCAACTTTGTCCAACTCATCATCGCCATTGCTGTCAGAAATCCGATAGAGCCCACTTTCCATCTTACGCTCGTAATCGTTCACCCCAACGTAAAGAGCACCAAAGGCAAAAAGCATTCCGTTGACCGCGCGAATTTCGAGCGGGAGCTTCTGGATATTCTCAGCCTTCAATTCCTCTCCCGCTGCGGGCGGCTTAAAACGGTAAAGCCCACCATATTGATCGCTGGCATAGATCCGGCCTTTGTCATCGTTACAAAGACACACCCAAGATCCCTGCTCATTGCCCGGAACCGAGTAAAGAAGTTCCACTTCAAAGCCCTCGGGCTTGGTAATATTCGCAACCGGTGTGGCCTGATTTCCACCAATCGCGGGACCAGCTTTCACTACAGGCTTTTTCTTCACCGGCTTCTTCTTTTCAATAATCTGCGCATCGCTCGGGATTGCAAAATCCTGAAAGGCCACGACGCCTCCATTGGGCAAGGATTTGAACATGACATCCTTAATCTCAACCGTCATGGCCGAGCTACTAGAAATCTGAAAAGCCAAGAGCCCCTGAAGAGCACTCTTTTTGGGATCAAAGTCACGATACTCTGCCGTCTTCGTTCCATTCACCTTGTGAATGATGTGATTCCCATTCGCGATGATCGTGTATTCCTGCCACTGGGTCGAACCACGCTTTACGAGAGGATGTTGATCGGTCAGCCAATGCTTCCCCTCAGGATCAGTGACGACCCCTTGACCGTTCTGAGCGAGGATTCCGCGCCCTCTTTCTTCATAAACCATGCCATTGTAAGAAGGCTTAGGATGAACGTCGCATTGATAACCGCTGAGCGACCACTTTCCGATCTTTGGAAGTTCTCTACTGCGATACTGAATTCCGGAGTGATTCCCGGTCGCCTTGATCTTGGCCCGTAATTCAAAGTTCTCCACCTTACCACCTCTCCAGATCAAAAACTGATTATACTTCAGCTTCCCACTCGACTTCCCCGTGATCACCCCGTCCTTAACCAACCAAATTTCCGGATTCCCATCCCAGCCTGTCAGATCTTTCCCATTGAAGAGTGGCTTGAACTCCTTAGCTCCCGCACTTGCCCCTGCCAAAAGAAAGACCGCAACCGTCATCTTAAAAGCCAGTTTCGTTGATTTGATCGATGTCATGATTCTTGACCTTATTCTACAGCCAAAACTACAAGAATGTTTCACGACTAAGAAACCTTTCATGTGATGGTGAAAGGGAAATTCTGTGTTCACTTCTTTGAATTCAGAATATTCAAAAATCGGGCCCCACAAGACAATTTGGGGCTAGCTCACTCACTCTGAACGAATGAGGAAAAATGGCGGACAGGGTGGGATTCGAACCCACGGTACGCTTACACGCACACACGCTTTCCAGGCGAGCTCATTCGACCACTCTGACACCTGTCCGTTTTGAAAAATACGCCTGTTTGGTCGAGGCGGGCGGACGCTATCGCGATGCTTCCAAGCTGGCAACTCTGAATTTCTAATTATTGCCCGTATCGGGGCTTTTCATTTTTGGGGAAGAGTTTACCTAATCCTCCAGCCCCACCGACATTTACCCCCAAATGGAGATCCCAGAACGCTACGAAATCCGCCGAAAACTCGGTCAGGGTGGCGTGGGGGCGGTTTATGAAGGCTTTGACCACCAACTTCGTCGACGTGTCGCGGTCAAGCGGCTCCTAGAAAGCGAAGAAACCCGCTCCGAAAAAGCGGTCGAAGAGCTCCTCAAAGAGTGCCATTCTCTTTCCGCTTTAAATTCGCCTAACATCGTTCAGCTCTTCGATTTCGGTCAAGACGGAGACGGGCCTTTTGTGGTCATGGAACTCCTCGAAGGTGAAACTCTCGACGCTCTCATCACCCGCGCCCCATTCACCGAGGAAGACTTCATGCTCCTTGCCGAGCAATCGCTCGAAGGACTCTTAGCCGCGCACGACGCCCACCTTCTCCACCGCGATCTCAAGCCCTGCAACTTTATGGTGACTTGGCTTCCCAGCGGACGTATGCAGCTCAAGATCCTCGACTTCGGTCTCGCCAAGTTTGCCATGGAGCCCACCAAGCAAACGATTGCACATGGCAACTCCCTCTTTGGCTCGATCTACTTCATGGCGCCGGAGCAGTTTGAACAATTGCCCCTCGATGCACGGACTGATCTCTACGCCCTTGGCACCGTTTTCTACTATGCTCTCGCAGGAACTTACCCTTTCGATGGCGATTCCGTCGCTCAAGTCATGGCTTCTCACCTCTCGGGACAATACAAAGACCTGCGCGAATACCGACCTGATCTAAATCCGCTCATTTGCAAGTGGATCATGTCCATGATCTCAAGAAAGCCTGATGACCGCCCAGAGACTTGCGCGATGGCTCTCGCTCAGTTCATGGGGATTCAGAACAACACCTTTACTCCACCCGAACCCATTCGCGTCGCTCCTCCTACTCAACAAATTCCTCTCCAAGAGCCCTCAGTCAATCAGGTCCCAAGCGAAACCAAGACGGTCAGCCTTCTCTTACCTGGAGCCGAACGAAATACTGGGCCAGTCCGCCTTCACACCGGCCGAGTCACGGTTCGCGCCGAAGCACCTTCAGCGCCACGAGTTCCTGCCGAGGTCTCAAACGCCGTTCCGCTCAGAGAACGCCCCCCCGAGCATACCGGAGCGATCCACGTGAAAGCGCCGATCTCCACCACGCCTGCGACACCTACTCCTCCTCCCGCGCCCGCACCTCCTCCCGCGCCCGCACCTCCTGTCGCGCCGGCACCTCCTGCCGCACCCGCACCTCCTGTCGCGCCCGCCGCGCCAACCACATTACCCGCTCAGCGGAGTCCTTTACCACTCCCTCCTCTCCCAGCTACTCAAGCTCCTTTGGAAGCAAAAGAGGAAAAGCCCGATCGCAAT
>CALGJQ010000027.1 GCA_937928545.1 uncultured Verrucomicrobiales bacterium | reverse complement strand
AAAATCTTGAATTAGTTGTGGTAAACCAATTTATAGACTACGAATTTTGGGCATGGGAGGCAAATTAGCCTCTCATGCCTCTTTCTAAAACGCCTGCGGTGTAGACACCTCAAAAGCTCGCGGTTTTGGGACAGGCTCTATTTACGGACATGAACTCATCATGGACCAGCCAGCTGCGGCAGGGGGGAGCGATGCCGGTCCCACTCCGGTCGATGCCTTTTTGGCGACCATCGGTTCCTGCCTTGGCACCATCTCTCGCATGGTAGCGAAGCAAAAGGGGATCACCTTGGAGAAAATGGCCTTCATTGTTTCAGGCGAAGTGGATGTTGATGTCCTCCTTGGGCGCAGTGAGGAAGGCCGCGCTGGATTCACTAGTATCAGTATCGTGGCTGATCTCGAGAGCCCCGACCTCGATGAGGAAGGTAAGCTCGCCTTCTTAGAAGAAGTCGACCGCCGCTGCCCCGTTTCTGAAACTGTCCTTAATGGCACCACTCTGAACTTCTCGATCACACAGGGGTCGGCGGAAGCGCTTTGAGAAAGAAAGCCACTTCTCCGGGATCCGGCACTCTCTGTGCTTACTGATGAACTGATTACTTCCATCCTGTCGTAGTTCCCCAAGCCCTTTCGAGCTAAATTGAAAGACTAACCCATCATCTGCTGTGAATCAGGAGACCTGCCGCATTCTCCTCATCGACTCCTCACCGGAGCGCTTTCATGCGCTTTCTTCTGTCCTAAAAGAAGGGGGATACAGTGACATTGTCACCTGCGATCCTACCACGGTAACGGTCAACTGCATCGCAGAAGTGAACCCGCATATTGTTCTCATCGATGTGGAGTGTCCCAGTCGGGCGACCTTGGAGCAGCTCGTGCTGATTCGCGATCATTGCCCTAACCCCGTCGTCCTTCTCAGCCAAGACGAGAACGTGCAAGACATCGAGGCTGCGATCCAATCGGGCGTCTCGGCTTACATCACGGAGGGCATCAACCCCTCTCAAGCTCGTCCTGTCATCGAGGCTGCGATGGCGACCTTCGCCGCCTTTCAATCTCTCCGCCGTGAGCTTACTGACACCAAGAACCAGCTCGAGAATCGCAAGCTCATTGCCCGAGCCAAGGGCATCTTTATGGACAAAGAAGGTGTCTCTGAGGATGTCGCCTACCACCGGATGCGCAAGTTCGCGATGGACCAAAAGTGCACCCTCGTCGAGGTGGCTCGCCGGATCATCGAGGCTACGGTCTGAAGAGTTCTTCTAAAGGGAAGAGGGTGTTTTCCTCTACGCTGAGGGATGTTTGACCTAATTAAGGCCGCCGGGCATTTTGGGGGCGTAAACGGCGCGGAAGAAGAGGTGGCGGGAGCGGGAGTGCAGGGCTTTTAGGTTCGGCCCTTGGCCAAAAGGGGGCACGCTGAGCTTGTGACTTAGATTTCCCCGCTAGGAGTCCGACAGACTCCTAGCAATTAGACTGCCCGAAGTGAGGCTGGTCTTGAGACCAAAGGACTTTGAAAACCTCAAAATCTTCCCCAAATGAGAAAGGCCTACTCCACCGTGAACCCTTTGCAGAAAGAGGAATGAAGAGGATGTTTTTCATAGATTTTCTGTCAACTAAGTCCGTGGCAACTAAGTCTGGGATCACTGTAGGGCTTAACGTTTATGAGGAAGTTATTCAAATTCTTATCAAAAAGAACCTTGATGGTTTGTTCCTTGGAACACACGGTTGGCCTTTATGAGTGAAGCGCCCAAGCGAGGAATCGTATTTCGAGATCCAGTTCACCAGTTGATCCATCTAGATGAAGATGACGAATTTCTTAAAAATTTGATCGATACTCGGCCCATGCAGAGACTGAGAAGAGTAAGGCAGCTTGGAGTGAGTTGGCTCACCTATCACGGTGCAGAGCATAGCCGATTTTCTCATTCGATGGGGGTGATGCATGTTGCATCCAGAATTTTACAGGGGCTTCGGCAACGATATAGGGGGAATGATGATATTAAAACAACTCTGAGGAGTAATCGGCGGACTGTGATGGCCGCCGCTTTGCTCCACGACACTGGGCATGCTCCGTTTTCCCACGCGATGGAGCGGCTCTTTCCCGCAAATGCAGATCACGAAAAACGGACAATGCAGTTGATCCGCAATGAAGATCTTCGAGTGTCTGAAATTCTCAAGGAAGCAGGAGTCGACCCCGAGGATGTCATCGCCATTCTTAGTAAGCTCCATCCCCAACGATTTCTCTGTGATGTCGTGAGCAGTCAGCTGGACGCAGATCGGATGGATTACCTTTTGAGGGATTCTCTCTTCACGGGCGTCGAGTATGGTCACTACGACCTTGAATGGGTTTCGAATCATCTTTGCTTAGGCTTGGAGCCCCTTGGAACCAGTGGCGATGATTCGGCGCTTCGGCTCTGTTTGGATCGGAAACGGGGACTTTTTGCAGCAGAACAGCTCATCATAGCCAGATACCACATGTCGATGCAGGTGTATTTCCACGCGGCCACGAGGATGTGGGAAGCGATGCTTCTTTGTCTTTTACGTCGCGCGGCCGAATTGGTTCGTGGGGAAGTGGAGATGTTCACGGATGGCTTGCTTCCAGGAACGCCAGTATCTTTACAGGAGTTTCTCACGTGCGAGGGGGACATCTCTGATGAGGTTTTCCTTCAGTTGGATGATGCCACCCTTACTTCTGCTTTTAGTGGTTGGGCAATCTCTACGGACTCATTTATCGCTGAGATTTCATCAGCTCTTTTGAATCGAGAGAAGAATGTTTCCAATGATCCAACCAAAAAGCTCTTCAAGTGCTATGATCTCAGTGAAAAAGACCCTTTTGATGTCGGAAAGTTGCTTGGAGCACTGGGAAATGAAGCCGAATTTCCTGCGTATCTTTGGGAGCATGACGACATCGCAAATTGGGCACCTTATAAGGATTTCTTCAAGAAATTTCGAGGCTCAGACGGGGCCGAACACGATACCAATACATCCTCAATCCTCCTATCTGACGGTAATCTGGATTCAAAGGCCAGCCCGGCTGAACTTTCTTCTTTTCTCTTCGAATCGATGGGGCAAAAAAGCGTGTCGGTAAGCCGCTTGTTTGCGCATCATTCCTGCGTTGAGAAAATTGATTCCCTTATTTTGAAATTTAACCTATCTTAATCCTCAAGCCCAATTCCCCTGATCATGCACTACTCCCTTCTTCTCTCTCAACTCCTTCACGAACTTGATGAAATCGACGGTAGAAAAAAATTTCAAAAGATTGTCCATATCCTCAAATGCGCAGGTGCTCCTTTTGACGAACGTTTTGAATACGCCCACTTCGGGCCTTACTCAGAGACCCTGCGTTCAGAACTAGATTCTCTGTGTTCCCACAAATACATTTCGGAGGAAGCCAACGGGAAATCTTACCTCTTTAAAAAGGGCGAACGTTTTAATGAGATTGAAGGGGAGGAGTTTTTATCGTCTTCGCCTAATTGGTCTGTCTTTGCGAAAGCATTGAATGCTTATTCTCCTCGGAAATTAGAGTCTCTGAGCACGACTCTTTTCCTGCTCCAACATGGATATGATGAAGACGTTTTGGATGCTAAATTCTCAGAGCTAAAGAGTCACCTCGTCCAGCATTTTGACTGGGCAAAAGAGGCCGCTAAAAAAATCACCAGTGAGGTCCAAAATTGGACAGCTCTACCCTCCGCTCTTCAAACTTCGAGCTGAGAACTTCAAACTCCCGCGCGGCGGGTTGGACAAATGTCTTCTGAGGGAGGCCTTTTTTAAACTCCTGGCTTATGGCGATGCGGAAGGAGTGATCGTTGGCAATTTGGCGCAACTTGAAATACTGGATGCTTATTTCCCGCTCTAATCGTAAAGCTTCTTTTGATTCCGGGCCCCTGCTCATCCAAGCCCCCAAAATCTCTGCGCCTCAGCGCCCGCCGCGCCCAAAATCGGTATCTGCGTGCGGCCCCCACTCTCTGCTCCGCTCCAAAGGCGGTTTCAAAGCCCTTTCCGCCAAAAAGCAAATTTCCTAGCAAGCAACGCCACCCCCCCCTCATGGGCTCAGACCATAAACGCCTCACCTTCTCCCACAATCGCCTAGATCGGAGACTCACCAACGGCCACATCATCACGGACGTTCTCGCTAAATAACCGATTCCTTTTGGTAGCTTCTGGAGCAAGACGGCGTGAAACATTAAGAGATACACCTCGCCTAGGATATGAATGGGGTAGCACTGATGGGGATCTTTGAGGTTAGTCCGGGAAATAACACGAGACACCACAAATCGATCCTGACAGGATTACATTTAGCATGAATGAAGATGAAATAGATCCCGTTAAGAAGGAATATTTACCAGAAAGCGGTCAGGGAGAAATTGCGGAAGGTTGCAATGATGCTGCGGCGGTGATTGGAGATCTACTTTACAGTAAATATGCTCATTCGCCTCCTGATGCTCTTCAGTCGTTTTGCTTTGTCGGAGGAACGCCGTCCAGCGAGCACGATATTGATTTTTGCTTTGAGAAAGAAGAAGCCACCCACGAAGGCTACCGCATCACATACCAGGTTAATTTTGAAGAGATCGTTCTGACAGGGTGTCCAGACCAACCGATGCTCTCCTCCCGGCAAGGTAATCTTGTGGTGATATACAACGAGACTACCCACGAGATTTCTTTTGAGGCTGAAGAGGACAAAATGCCCAAGGATTATTTCCGTGACGAATACGGAACATAGTAGCAGAAAATCACTGATCTTTGCTCGAAAACTTCGATAGAGAGAGAATCAGAGAAGACAATGAAACGAAGAACGCTCTAGGACAGATGAAAATCCCTTTGGCATTCTTGACCCTTATTTCTTGATCCATGATCGAGCGTGGATCAATGCGCTAGCGTCAGTGGGTTATAAAATAGGAACTTTTAGTTTAGGCCGCCGGGCATTTTGGGGGCGTGGACGGTGCGGAAGAAGAGGTGGCGGGAGCAGAGCTCGGTGGCGAGGAGGACGGGGAGGGCGAGCCAGGGGTTGAGGAAGGCTAGGGGGATGGTGAGGGCGAGGGTGAAGAGGCGGGCGCGGGTGACTCTTTCCAAAGGTCCGAGGCGGAGTTTGGCGGAGTGTTGTGCTGGAGTCCATGCAGATCTGGAGGCGGGGAGGAGGAGTTTGAGGTCGAGTAGGATGAGGGCAATGATGGAGAGGGTGAAGAGGGCGGGGTGGATGAAGAGGGTGGCAGCGGCGGTGAAGGTGAGGAGGAATGCGGGGAGCGAGGTGGAGAGGTGCCAGGAGATGCGCTTGGTGTCGTGGTAAATCATGACACTAGTGAAGATGGCTCCTAGGGCGGCGGGGATGAGGGAGAGTTTTGCTGCGGTGTGGATGAAATCTTTGAGGGGGAAATCGGGAAGGAAGGGGAAGACTGCTAAGATGAGGGGGAGGGGGGCGAGGAGGGTGAAGGCGAGGATTTCGCGGGAGAGCCAGGAGGTTTTGAGGCCGAGGAAGAAGCGCCATGCTTTGAGGGGTTTTCCGAGGTGGAGGGTGGCGGCGATCATGCCTGCGTTGAAAACCAGAGCTCCGGCGATGCCTGTGCTGGCTCCCATTACGGCTTCTGTCGTACTTGTGAAAAGGGAGGTGGTGGAGAGGCCCGTCCACAGCGAAGCGGAGGTCAAACCTAAGCCGATTTGGGTGAGGACGAGCATGAGGGCGAGGGGCCAGTGGGCGGGTTGGGGCTTGAGTTGAGTTTGGTCGGCGGGGGTGGCGTTGAGGGGGACATCGCGGCCGATGTAGCGGGTGGTGGGTAAGGTGATGTCGGGAGCGGGGGCGCCGGGGAGGAAGTTGTTTTCTCTGCGGAGTGCGGCGGTGTCGATCTTGATGATGGAGATTGCTTCGGTAGGGCAGGCTTGGACGCAGGCGGGGGCTTCGCCATCGGCGAGGCGTTGGTGGCACATGTCGCATTTGCGGACGATGCCTCGGTCGTGAGAATATTTTGGGACGTCGTAGGGGCATTTGAGGATGCAGTATTCGCAGCCGATGCATTGGTCATCGAGGTGGCGGACGATGCCGGTATCTTTTTCTTTTTCGTAGGCTCCGACGGGGCAGCCGTTGAGGCACTCGGGGTCGAGGCAGTGGTGGCAGGCGGTGGTGACGGTTTGTTGGAAGCCGGGGTTGGCGGGGCCGGCTTCGAGGAGGCCGACGTCGCGCCAGGCTTCGTCTTCGTCGAGTCCGTTGAGGGTGTGGCAGGCGACGACGCAGGCTTTGCAGCCGGTGCATTTATCGAGTTCGACTTGGAAGGCGTATTGTTCTCCGTTGCGGGGTTTTTCGAGGGGGATGAGGTGTTTGAAGAGGTCGGTGCGGGTGCCTTGGTCGTGGGCTTCGGAAAATTTTGCGACGGGGGTTTGGAGCGTGGATTGCTCGCGGAGGAGTTTGTCGACGAGGTTTTCGTTTGAGAAGGGATCTGGTGAGGGGGAGACCATGGGTGGGTGGTGAGTTGAACCGCAAAGACGCAGAGACGCGAAGTTTTTAAGGCTTGGTCGAGGGGTGGGCAGTCTGGAGACAGCCCCTCCTTGGGTTAGGCGGAGATGAGGTCTTCGACTTTTTCGCGGGCGGTGTATTGGGCGAAGGTTTCGTTTTCGGTGCGGTTTTTTTGGTAGGTCTTGAGGAGTTTTTCGATGAGGGGGGGGATGTCGGTGTAGGGGACGGCTTTGAAGGCTTCGCGGGCGATGGCTTGGGTGTCATCGACTCCGCCGCCGAGGACGATGTTGTAGCCTTCGACTTTTTCGCCGGACTCGAGTTTGACGGGGGTGGCCATCATACCGATGTCGCCGATGTAGTGCTGGGCACAGGAGTGGTGGCAGCCGGTGAGGTGGATGTTGATGGGCTGATCAAGAGTGACTTTTTGGTCGAGGTAGGCGGCGAGGTCGACGGAGTTTCCTTTGGTGTTGGCGGCGGCGTATTTGCATCCGGTGTTACCGGTGCAGGCGACGAGTCCGCCGGAGATGGAGGTGGCGGTGTAGGCGAGGCCGGCGGCTTTGATGGCGGCTTGGGCGTCGGCTAGTTTTTCGTCTGGGATGTGGGGGATGATGAGGTTTTGCCAAGCGGTGAGGCGGATGTCGCCATTGCCGAATTGGTCGGCGAGGTCGGCGATGGTTTCGACGGTGTCGTTTTGCATACGACCGACAGGGATGACGATGCCGAGGTAGTTTTTGCCATCGGCTTGTTTGTAGGTGCCGATGTGGCCGTGTTTGATTTTTGGCTGCGGTTTGGTGCAGAGGTCTTCGGCGACGTAGCGGAGAGGGAAGGCGAGTTTCTTCTGAACTTCTTCGAAGAACTTGGGCATGCCCCAGTCATCGACGAGGTATTTGAGGCGGGCTTTTTTCCGGTTGGTGCGGTCGCCGTGTTCGATGAAGACGCGGAGGATGGCGGAGGAGAGGGCGATGGATTCGTTTGGGGTGACGAGGAGGCCGGTATCGGAGGCGAATTGTTTGTGTCCGGTGATGCCGCAGAGTTGGAGGCGGAAGTAGACGCCTTTTTCGAGATCAGCGGTGGGTTCGTTCAGGGTGACGGCGTAGTAGGCGATGTCATTGGTGTCGGCGCAGACTGAGATGGCGCCGCCGGAGTCGTAGGAGATATTGAACTTTCGCGGCATGCCATAGAGGTCGCGGTTGTTGAGGATGGCGTGGTGCATGGCCTTGGCGTAGGGCATGACGTCAAGGAGCTCGTCTTTATCGAATCCGGTGGTGGGGGTGGCGGTGATGTTGCGGACGTTATCGGCTCCGGAGCCTTTTGAGGTGAGGCCGAGGTCGATGAGGGTGTTGAGAATGTTAACGGTGTTGGCGGGGAGGATTTCGCGAATCTGGAGATTGCCGCGGGTGGTGATGTCTACGATGCCGTTTGCCCAGTCGCGGGACATTTGGGCGAAGCCACGGAACTGGCGGGAGTTGAGAGCGCAGCCGGGGATGCGGGCGCGCATCATGTAGGATTCTTGAGCGGGAGTGACGTAGAAGAGGCCGTGGAATTTGAAGCGGAAGATATCGCCATCGGAGGCGAATTTTTCTTCTTCGGCGCGGGCGAGGATGGTGTCGTAGCAATCGAGGCCGTTTTGCTCGTGTTTAACGAGTTCCTCGCGGCAGAGGTCATCGAGCGGGGTGCCGAAGACGGATTCTTCTTCCTGATCGGTGAATTGCCCTTGGGCATTCTGTCCTAAGAAGGGGGCTTGTTGGACACCGGCCATGAAGCCGTTGAGGTAGCCGGTTTGTTCTTCGGTGAAGGGAGAAGTGGGAGCCGGATTCATGGATTATGTTTAAGAGCGGATTATATGCCAAAGGTCTCTCCTTTTAGGGGGCTTGTGATGAGAGAGATTCATGGACTCTGTGATTGTGATGATCTGGGGGTGTGAAAAAACTCCACCCTTCTGCGAGAGGGGTGGAGTTTCGGGGGTAATTTTTTAGGGCGGCTTTAGGCTGCTTTGTAGTCTGAGGCTTCGATCATGACACCGGCCAGAGTGGTATAGGTGATGGTCCAAGCTTCTTTGGCTTCAGAGGTGAAGTCGTCGCCGAGGCCTTTTTCAAGAGTGTCGAGAAGGGCTGCGCCAACGGTTTCATAGTGGGACTCTTTGACTCCGTAGCCCACGTGACGTGCTCCGAGCTTTTGGACAGCTGGGACGAGTTCGCCAAGGGTATCGAGTCCTTTCACGGCGGTTCCGATCATGATCATGAGCTTCTTGCCCTGCTCTTTCATGTCGCTGTTGGCGAACATGGGCTTGAGCTCGGGGTCGAGTTCAAAGAGCTTACCGTAGAAAAGTTCTGCGGCGGTATCAGAGATCGGTTTTACTTTTTCCCAAGACTCCTGCACGAGAATTTTTTGTTCAAGTGTGAGAGGATGGTCAGCGGGGTGTTCATCAGTCATAGGCTTTGATTTTTCGGTTTCGGTTTTTTCTGGCAGTTCTTTTTTGCCGAAGAGTTTTTTAAGGAATGAGATCATCGTAATTTTTTGGGCTAAGATTTGATGGGGTTATTTTGAGGCTTCCACCATGAACCGGACCGCGTTTTTGACTTGGTCGTCCGTGAGAGAAGGAGTGCCGCCGCGAGCGGGCATTTCGCCATCCATGCCGTCGAAGCCATTGATGGCGTGGTCAAAGAGAACAGGAAGTCCTTGCTCAAGGCGCTTGGCCCATTCTTTTGATTTCGTTAAAGCGGGCGCTCCTTCTTCGCCTTCGTTGTGGCAGCCTGCACATTCGTCCAGATAGACTTGTTTCCCTGCGACAAGGGCGGAGTCGCTGGGTTCTAAGTCCCAGGGATGAGAGGGAGTTTTCTCTTTCTCAGGAGTGGGTGGAGTTTCAGCAGACTCTTCCGAGTTGCAGGAAACGAGTGCAAGGCAGGCAACGAAGGCGAATTTCATGATCTTTCAGGATGGGCTTAGTTCATGGGAATGCGGATGACGATTCCGCCCATGACGTCGTTCTTTTTGAATTCGGGATATTCGGGTTGGCGGTTTTCGTGATCGTTGTGGCATTCCCAGCAGGCGGGCGCGACGGCACGGTCAGGATAGATTCCGACGAAGAATTTCTTTCCTCCGATCTCTTCTTCTCCGGTCCACTTCTCTCCGTAGAGGGGGTTTTCGGGATCAGAAACGGCGGCAAGTCCTTCTTCCACCTTGGGAGTTTTCTTCTTGGCGTTTTCCATATTGAGAGGCCACTTCGACTGGAGGGAGTAGGTGAAGTCGATGGCTTTTCCTTCGATGCTATCGACTTCTTCGGCACCTTCGCGGAAGAACTGAGCGGGAAGGAGGAGGGCTTTTTCGGAGGCCCATTCTTCGTGAGCTTTGATGACGCCTTCCTTGTTGACGAGGCGGTTGACGATCTTCTGGGCGTAAACTTTTCGGTCAGATTTGAGCACTTGATAAAGGGCTTCAGCGACTTGTTCAGCTGGGTAGCCTCCTTCTGAAGAGGAGGAGGCTTCCGGCTCTGATTTACAGGAATGCAGCGTGAGCATTCCGAGTGATGCTAGGAGCGTGTATTTGGAGTGATGCATGGTTGTATTAGTTTTCTTTATTGTTCTCGTTTTCTTTGGAGAGGGATTGGAGGTAGTCGCGGATTTTTTTCGCGTCTTTGTTACCTCGTTTGATGGCGGCGTTGGCAGACCATTCGATGCCGGGATGGGCCACGGTGGGGTTGCGACTGAAGTTGGCTTCGATGAGTTCAGGGTCGGCAAGAGCGTTCATGCTGAACTGAAGTCCGTGGCAGTCTGTGCAGACGCTACGGAGCATTTTTTCGTTGGGCTTTAGGTTGGCCGAGTTGTCATGGCTGACGTGGTAGCCGCCGCCTTCGTTTTCGACTTTGGGCATGTGGCAGGTGGCGCAAGAGACACCACTGACGCCCTTGCTGGCATCCCAGAGAGTGAAGTGCTTTGAGTCGGTGTAGTTCCGAGTGTGGGTGTCATCGTGACATTGGATGCAGGCATTGTAGGCGGCGAAGCCCTGAGGTTTTTCGGGCTGGTGACAGGAGGTGCAGTCCATGTTGAGATGGGCGGCCGACTTCTTCATGGGGGCGCGGGCGAGCTCGGGACGCATGGGCGAGAGATTGTCAAAAGCGAGGCGCATGCCGTGCTTTCCCTTTTGGAACTCGTGCATGTGATCGCTGTGGCAGCTTGCGCAGGATTCGGCGGAGGCCCAAGGATCGGGGCAGGGTTGGTCGGAGGAGAGGGGGCGCTCTTTGAACTCTGGGAGGAGCTTTGGTTCCCCGTAGTGCTTTAGGAGGAAGCTGGGTGCGAGGTCGGTGTTGTCGTGATAGTTGTGACAACCGGCGGTGTGGCAGGTGTCGTAGGAGAGGTCCTTGTGAGAGTCTAAGTTCTCAAGGGTGACTTCATGACAATGAGCGCAGAAGTCTTGGGGGACGGTGACACCCATGGGGGCGGTGACTTTTTGGTTATGCTCGACGTGGCAGGTGACACATTTGAGGGCGTCGATCTCACTGGTGAAGATGATGTTCTCTGGGTTCTTGAATTTGCGAACGGGGTGAGAGTCGGAGAACTTTGCTAAGGCCTCTCCGTGGCAGCTGATGCAGGCGGATGAGGGGACGCCTGATGAGGTGAAGACGTTCTCTTTTTCCTCTTCGGTATGGCAGGCGGAGCACTGCATCTCGATCTGATGGTGCCCATCAGTGGTGAGTCCGGGAAGGAGGGCTGTTTTATCCTCTGACATGAAAAAGAGTTGGTAGTAATATCCTCCGATGGCTGCGGTAAGGAGCAGCCAGAGCAGGAAGAATTTGTGCTTTAGAATCCATTTCAGCATCTGGTTAGTAGAGATAGACTGAGAGAATGTGGAAGGTGAGGAGGATGGGGAGAGGCCAGAAGAGAAGGATGTGTGCTTTCGTTAAATAGGGGCGCAAGTGGCGTGCTTGTGCGGTGGGGTTTTTTGCTTCGAGGGCGGCGAGGATGCCTGCGACTGCACCGAGCAAATTGAGCGCAACGAAGACGAACATGAGCCACCAGTTGAGGTTGGTTCCAAAGTGGAATCCGGTGTGGGCCCAAAGGAGGCCGAGAGATGTGAGGCCGAAGGCAGAGTGGAAGAAGCGCCAGTTGGCAAAGTCGCCCCATTTGAACCAGGAGAGGCGTTTACGCATCGAAATGAGGAGTCCGATGACGAAGATGGCGGTGAGGGTGTAGCCGGAAATCTGTTTCAGGATATTGTCGCGCCAAAGTTGATCGACTTGGTGCCAGAAGGATTCGACCGAGCTGGCCATCTGAGCAGGGGGAGCGGCGAGGGCGTAGCCAACGAGCCCGAGAGAGATGATGGAGATGGCGAGGAGCCCAGTGACGCTCTTCTTTTTGACGGAAGAGGAGGGGATGGTTCCGCAGAGTTGCTCGAGGAGGGGGCGACAGGATCCGCAAACGGTGGAGGCTCCGGTAGCGCTGGCAACGCGGTCGGGGTCGTTTTGGCAGCGCGCGAGGCAGGCCATGATTTCCTTCTTAGGAGTGGAGGTGCAGTTGCAGACCATGCGGGTTTCGGCCCAGAGGCTGGGGTCCTCGATCTTGGCTCCGGGGAAGACGATTCCTTCGGCAGTGAAGTAGCGTTCTTGCTTTCTGGAGATGCGAGTGCCTTGGAGGAAGGCCTCGTGGATGCGGCTATTTTCTTCCCAAGTTCCGACTGCGAGAGCTCCGGTGAGGCGACCTTTGCGATCTAAGAGCAGGGTGCGGTAGTTGTTGTCGCCTGAGAATTCGAGTCGGCGACCTTCTTGCAGGGGGGCGCCGATGGTGACGACATCGACTCCGAGCATTTTGAGGCGGGTCGATAGGTCGAGAGGTGCTAGAGGGCTCTGCTTTTTTCCGGCGAGTCGGCTAGCAAGGTGCTTGGCCATCATATTGCCGGGGGCGACGAGTCCGTAGACTCTTCCGTGAAGGAGAGCACATTCTCCAATGGCGAAGATGGCGGGGTCGTCGGTCTCTAGATCATCGCTGACCACGATGCCGCCACGAACACCGGTAGGGAGTTCGGCGGCTTCGGCGAGTTCGCTGTTGGGAATGATTCCGGCGGAGACAAGGACTAAGTCCGTGGTGATGGTTTCTTTCTCATCAAGAGTGAGGTTTAGCTCATTTCCGTTTGGAGAGACTTGGGTATTTTGAATCCCGGTATGAACCTTGATGCCCTGCTGTTCGACCTGATCGCGAAGGAGATTTCCTGCGGTCTCAGTGAGTTGCTGAGGCATGAGGAAGTTCGCCCGCTCGATGATGTGGGCTTTCAGATCGAGGGAGGTGAGAGCTTGGGCTGCTTCGATTCCTAGAAGGCCTCCGCCGATGACGGTGGCTGAGGATTTTTCTGCGGCGTGTTCGATGATTTGGTCGAGATCTTCGATGGTCCGGTAGCAGAAGACGGAAGGATGGTCTAAGCCGGGGATAGGAGGGACAAAAGGGCGAGAGCCTGTGGCAAGGACGAGGATGTCGTAGTTGATCGAGGAATCATCCGAGAGTTTGAGGGTCTTTTCCTCTCGCTGGATGCTTTCAACTCGCACGCCGGTGGTGAGTGAAATCTGATGTTCCTCGTACCAAGTTGTGGGGAGAATTTCGAGGGTGTCGGGGCTTCGGTTGTCAACGTAGGTTGAGAGTCGGACGCGGTTGTAAGCGGGTCGAGGTTCTTCACCAATGACCTGAATATTTAGAGTGGTGTGAAGCCCTAAGTTGACGAGTTCTTCACAAAATTTCGCACCAACCATGCCGTTGCCGACAATCACAAGCTGGGTCCCTTTTGGGACGGGCTTGTGCTTTTTCGGTAAACGCGCCTTGCTAAGGCTCTGGAATTTCCCCGCCATATTTTTTCATGGCGGTTTGGAGCAGTCAGTGGTCCATGTGCGAGGTCTCTATTTCATGTTTTCAATGAACGGTTCACTTTTCGCTCTGAGTGGTGACGAGGACAATTCGGAAGCCAATGTTATGAGCGCGACGATTTGGATCACGACTATAACGATATGCGGAGCGACAGCTGGTTGATTTACGATCCCAAGCTCCTCCGCGAATGATCCGGCTATCTCCTGTGTCGGGGCCTACAGGATCGGTGGTGGTAGTAGGAGATTCTTCATACCAATCGAGGCACCATTCATAGACATTTCCATGCATGTCATGGAGTCCCCAGGGGTTTGGGGGAAGAGAGGCAACAGGGATGGTCTTTTTGCGATACTCTCCCAGTTCTGTGGTGCCATAGGGGAGTTTCCCGTAGAAGTTGGCATCCTTACTGGTGAGGGTATTGCCAGTTCCGAAGACGGAAGAAGTGCCAGCACGGCAGGCATATTCCCACTGAGCCTCTGAGGGGAGGGTGTATTTTTTATCGGCGGGAAGGGAGCCGTCGGCCTGTTCTTTCTTGGTGAGGGCTTCACAGAAATCGAGGGCGTCTTGCCAATTGACAAAGCACATGGGCTCTTCGTCTCCGGTTGCGGAGGGGGTGGAGGAGAGTTTGGCACCTCGTCCAAGAGGGCCGCGTTGTTTGTTGATGAGGTCTTCAAAGGTGGTGCCCATGAGGGTGAACCATTGTTTCTGAGTGATTTCGGTAGAGGCGACGGAGAAAGGTTTGGTGAGTGTGACTTCCCGTTGTTTTTCATCTTTTTGATGGCCCTTTTCGCTGTCAGGGCTGCCCATGGTGAAGGCCCCTGGTTTGATGGTGACCATGGTGATCCCAAGCGAGTTTTTTTGGGTTTGGGCGTGTAGCAAGGTAAGGCCCGCGCTAAGGGTGAGGAGTGTTTTTAGGATCACAAGATCTCAAGGCAGCAGAAAGAGAGCCAGAATAGGTGAGGGGAATTCATGCTATCTTCCTAGGCAAAAAAATTCTCCCTCGAAAGGGAGAATCTTTTTTAGTTAGGGTTTCAGCGAGGTGATTCGGGTGATCTAGAACTTGTAGTCGAGCTGGACGGAGACTTGCTTGATGTCGTTGTAGAAATCATCGCCGACGAAGTAGGCGGCTTTGAGGAGTCCGGTGAGGTTGTCGTTAAACTTTTTGGCGAGGACGAGGTCGGCTTCGTAGCCGTATGTCTTTTCAAGATCACCATCGAGGTAGTAGTGGAGGAAGCCCTTCATGGTGATGCCGCCGGGGAGGCCGGGTTTGACCATGCCGAGGTAGAGGTCGGTGATGCCGTTGTAGTTGCCGCCGGGGCCGTTGTTGAGGCCGATGCGCTGGAGGATAAAGGCGTCGGCAAATCCATTATAGGCGTGGACGGTGGCGAAGGGAGTTTTGAACTCATCGCCGAGGTATTCGACTCCACCCATGAGAGTCATTCCGCTGACCTTCTTGGTGTACTTTAAGTGAGCGTAGATCGCGTCATAGTCGCCCCCCGCTTTTCCGCTGGTGCCATCTTGGAAGGCCACTTCTGCGTAGAAGCCGTTGAAGGTTCCGAAGGCTCCATAGGTATTGCTTTTGCCGACGTTGCCGTTGTTATCGACATCGAGGAGGTAGGCGTATCCACCGACATCACCGAAGTCGGCTTTGTAGCTGAAGTCGAGCATGTGGAAGTCTCCTTCGAAGTCATGGAGGGGAGGTCCGGGGAGGGCGTCGTTGGCGTCATTACCAAAGATGCGTTGGACGCGATCTGAGTAGACGTAGCTGGCTGAAAAGAGGTCGTTTTTGTAGCCGATTTGCGCGGCGTCGTAGGTTTGTTCGTTCTGTCTCCAGCCGACGTTTCCGATGAAGGCGGCGGAGTTGCGAATGATGCGTTGGCGACCAACTTGGACGAGGAAGCCGTCTTTCGCGTATTTTAAATAAGCTTGGTTTAGTTCGGCATTGTTGGGGTCACCAATGACGGAGTTTCCGACAACGTAAGGACTAGTCGATTGATTGCCGGTGGGGTTACTGCGGAAGTCATCGACGATCGCTTCGGTGCCTTCACCTTCGACGAAGGCTGAGAAGCCATTGAACTCACCAAGAGTCATGCCGATGCGGGCGCGAGCGGTGAGGGCGTGTGAAGCATCGAGCGGATCGGTCTCGCGGAATTCGTATCGAGTCGTGATGTGGCCGCTGAATTTGACTTTGCTGAGGAAGTCCGGAGTGTCAGTCGTTGGGAGAGGGCCCCCTGGGAGAGGGGTTTCCGTTCCGATAGGTTCGCCCGATAAACTAAAGAGAGATGACCCAGCAAAGAGGAGGCTAGTGAGTGTGGTGCTAAATTTCATGCTCCGAAGGCAAAGCGGGGCCAATGCCAAGTGTGAGATGAAACAATCCTCTTAGGGATGATTTCGATTCATAGAGGGGCCAACGAATGTCTTAGGCAACCGAAGATGCCCGAGCGGTCGCGGTTTTTTCAAGTTCTTCCCCGATGATGTCACAGTAGCCCATGGTGTCTCCGTTCGAAAAAGTGCGGCTGGAGCCCTTAAAGTGGGCGCGTTGTTCGAGGAAGGCGAGGAGGTGTTCGCGGTATTCGAAGAATTTTGGGTCTTGGAATACTTCGACGCGATTGCGGGGACGAGGGAAGCCGATTTCGAGAATCTCACCGACGCCAGCTTTGGGGCCATTTGACATCATGACGCAGCGGTCGGCCATGAAGACGGCTTCATCGACATCGTGGGTGACGATCATGGCGGTGAGCTTTTCGCGGGCGAGGATGTCAATGATGACGTCCTGCAGTTCCATGCGGGTGAGTGAGTCGAGTCGGCCGAAGGGCTCGTCGAGGAGGAGGACTTTTGGTTGGAGGGCGATGGCGCGGGCGATGCCAACGCGTTGTTGCAGTCCGCCGGAGAGTTCGCGCGGGTATTTCTTCATGGCGTCGGCGAGGCCGACGACCGAGAGGGAGTGTTCCACGATTTGTTTGCGTTCCGCTTTGGTGGCGTGGGGATAGACGTTCTTGACGCCAAGCATCACGTTTTGAAAGGCGTTGAGCCAGGGCATGAGACAGGGGGCCTGGAAGACGACGGCGCGGTCGGGGCCGGGGCTATCGATTTCCTTTTTGCCGACGATGATGCCGCCATCGGAGATTTCGTTAAGCCCGGCAAGCATGGTGAGGACGGTGGATTTCCCACATCCGGAATGGCCGATGAGGGAGATGAATTCTCCTTCCTGAATGTTGAGGTTGAAATTTTCAACGACGCGGAAGTCATCGCCATATGGATTCGGGTATTCTTTGACAAGATTGTAGATCTCGACGGCGCGGGGAAGAGCGGTGGTGGACATGGGCCGGTGTGCTTAGGCTGCAGAGGTGGGTTGAGAGACTTTGTTTTTGAGACGGATGCCTGCGCTGGGCAGGGAGAAGTCTTTTGGTCGGATATCGGGCATGGGAGTGATGTCGTCGCGCGTTTCGCGGGAGTCCTTGCTGATGCCCATCATGTAGTTGGTGATCTCAGATTTGAGCCGCTTGAACTGGGGATGGTCGTTGAGGGTTTGGCGTTCGCGTGGGCGCTCCATTTCTACGAGGTAGGGTTCGGCGAGGGTGGCTTTTGGGCCCATGGTGAGTGGGACAATGCGATCAGCCATGAGGACGGCTTCGTCGACATCATTGGTAATCATGACGACGGTGCGCTTGTCGCTCTCCCAAATGTTGAGGATTTGATCTTGAAGCTCGGAGCGGGTGAGGGCGTCAAGGGCAGAGAGGGGTTCGTCGAGAAGGAGAACCTTCGGATCGAGCGAAAGGGTGCGGGCGAGAGAGGCACGTTGACGCATGCCGCCGGAGAGTTCGTGCGGGAGTTTGTCACCGGCGTGGGAGAGTTTCACCATGTCGACGTAGTGACCGATCTTCTCTGTGATTTCTTTTTTAGAGAGCTTTGGAAAGACCGTTTTGACGGCGAGTCGGATGTTCTCATTGACGGTAAGCCAGGGGAGGAGGGAGTAGTTTTGGAACATCATACCGAGGTCGGGGCCAGGTTCCTTGATGAGCTTCCCGTTCATGCGGACTTCGCCGGTCGTTGGCACTTGCAGGCCTGCGAGGAGAGACATGAGAGTGGACTTTCCCGCACCGGAGAAGCCAATGACGGCAATGAATTCGTTTTCTTTGACCGAAAGGTTGATATCGGAAAGGACGTGGGTGCGGTTGGAGACTGGGCCGAAGGAGACCGAGGCGTTATCGATTTCGAGGTAAGACATTACGGTTTGGTGTGCGGAGTTGGCTATGAGCTGTTAGCGTTTAGCTGTTGGCTTTCTCGGAAGTGGAGGCCGGTCGACTGGGGGCTAATCGCTAAGAGCTAATGGCTAAGCGCCAAGGTTGAGTGGACGTGTGATTATGCGGTGGATGATCCGTCGTCGAATGAGACGAGGCGTTGGAGAATGATCATGATGCGATCGAGGAAGAATCCGATGATGCCGACGATGAAGCAGGCGAGGATGATGTTTGCGAAGGACTGGGAAGATCCGTTTTGGTATTCATCCCAGACGAATTTGCCGAGGCCGTCTGATGAGGAGAGTGCTTCGGCCGCAATGAGAACCATCCATCCGACTCCGAGTGAGATGCGTAAGCCGGCGAAGACGAGGGGAAGTGAGGAGGGGATGACGATTTTGAAGAGGCGGGCCCAGAAGCCGAGCTTAAGAACGCGGGCAACATTGAGGTGGTCCTTGTCGATGGCCGAGACTCCGAGGGCAGTGTTGACGAGGGCGGGCCAGAGCGCGCACATCGCGACGGTGCAGGCTGAGAAGATCATGGCGGGGTTGGTATTGAGGAAGGCGATGGGATTCTTGATCCAGCCAAACCAGTAGTCCTGGTTCAGGGTGGTGAAGAGGGGGTGCTTTGCGGGGTCGGGAAGGAAGAATGCTCCGACGACGATCTGGAAGATCAGAAGCCAGACGACTGGGGAAACGGGGCGGAAGATGGAGATGATGGGAGTGAGACAAGCCATGACGATCTTGTTGAGTCCACACATAATCCCGACGGGGATGGCGACGATGGCGGCAATGAGGAAGCCAACAAAGACGGTGGCGAGGGAGCGCTTGGTCTGCCATGCGATGGTGGCGGTGGGAGCGAATCGCTGTTCGTCAACCGAAGCGGCATTCTCGGTGTTGGTGACGATCGATTTTGATTTTGAGATGATTTCGCTAGGGTCGGTGGAAGCTGCTAAGATGGCTTCGTCGGTATCGACCTTGGCGAGGAGGGCGGCTTTTTTGACCTCTTTGTTTGAGGTGTTTAGGATATCGAGTCGCTTTTTGAAGTGTTGGATTTCATCGGCAGCTTTGTTGGCGGCAAGCTGAGCGGCTTTGATTGATTCGGGAGGATTGTCTCGGATTTCTTTGATCTGATCATCGAGGATTTTTCTCTTTTCCTTTTCTGCCTCGGCCGTTTCGCTCTGTTGCTGAACGAGGGTGAGGACAGAGCTAGCGGGGCTTTCACCAGCGGCGACTTTTGCGGCAAGATTTTCAAGGGCGATCTTGCGGGAGGCCTTTGCGGTCTTGATTTCTGCTTTTAATTCGTCGAGTTGAGCGCTGAGGGGGGCGATTTGTTTGGCTGTGATGGCAGCGCCTTTTTCGGCGGCAATGGTTGAGGCTTCTTCGAGCTTTAGAGATTCGGCTTCGAGCTCGGAGATTCGGCTTTCGACTTCCGTGATTCGGGCGGTTCGTGCTTCGCCGGAGAGTTCGTAGTCTTCGAGTTTTTCGTCTTCTCGTTCACCGAAGCGTGAGTTGTCTTCCCAGGCTCCCCATACTTGCTTGGGGGTTGGGGCGGCTCCGGATTTTGTCTTATGAGTGGGCGCGACGGCGCTCCAGATGAAGATGCAGAGAGAGACGAAAATGATGGGAAGAATCATGAATTTCCCGATTTCGCTGATCTGTTTTTTAGGGTCTTCGCCAAAGGCGAGGCGAACGGGTGGATCGAAAACTTTGAAGCCACTGAGATCGATGAATTTCAGGAGGCCGTATTTGATTTTGTCTTTAGGTGTATCAGCCATTTTAAAGGTAGGAAGCGTCGGCTCGGTTGCATGTTCTGCGCCACGATGAATGAGTGCGATTCATTCGCGGTAGTAGTGAAATGGCTTAGGTGGAAAAAAAGGAGCCTCGGCGAATGCCGAGGCTCGTTAGGGTTCTGTAATGAAAAAGCAGGGCTATTCTTTGTTCCCGATTTTGTGGCTCTTGAGATATTCGAGAGGTTTTTTTCCATCGTATGAAATACCATCGATGAAGTCCGAGGTGGCTGGCTTGTAGCCATCGAAATCATCGGCAGGGACTTCGTCGGCAGTCAGGGAGCCTTCTGCAATGAGCATCTTGGCGGCTTTCATGTAGACGTCAGGGAGGTAGACGCTTTTGGCGGTCTCGGCATACCACTCGGCAGGCTTAGGCTCGGTGATTTGTCCCCAGCGACGCATCTGTGTGAGGAACCAAACTCCGTCTGAGTAGTAGGGGTAGCTGGCCTTGTATTTGAAGAAGACGTTGAAGTCGGGCATCTCACGCTTGTCGGTCTTCTGAAAGTAGAAGTAGCCGGTCATGGAGTTCTTGATGATGTCGAAGTCGGCACCAACGTAGTTTTTCTGCGAGAGAATGCGGCAGGCTTCCTCGCGATTGATGAGCTTGCCATCTTCGGAAGCATCGAGCCACTTACCGGCTTTGATGAGAGCCTTGGTGACGGCGATGAGGGTGTTTGGGTTTTCGTCAGCCCATTCTTTGGTGACACCGAAGACTTTCTCGGGATTGTTTTTCCAGATGTCGTAGTTGGTGACAACGGGGACACCGATGCCTTTGGCGACCGCTTGCTGGTTCCAAGGTTCTCCAACGCAATATGCGACGTTTTTGCCAGACTCAAGAGTAGCGGGCATTTGTGGAGGAGGAGTGGTGGAGAGTTCGATGTCACCACCGGTGAAACCCTTGAGGTCGGTAGAGGTGTACATTCCGGGGTTGATGTTGGCGGCGGCGAGCCAGTAGCGGATCTCGTAGTTGTGAGTCGATACTGGGAAAACCATTCCCATGGGGAGTTTCTTTCCAGAGTCCTTAGCGGCATCGACGATGGGCTTGAGTGAGTCGGCGGTGATGGGGTGAGGAGGAGTATCGGATTGGAGTTTCTCGTCGTTCTCTTGCATTCCTTCCCAGATTTCATTGGAGACGGTGATGCCATTTCCATTGAGGTCTAGAGTGTAGGGAGTGACGATGTGAGCCTTTGTCCCGAAGCCGATGGTGGCAGCGATGGGTTGGCCGGAGAGCATGTGAGCGCCGTCGAGTTCGCCGGTGATGACGTTATCGAGGAGCTGCTTCCAGTTGGGCTGGGCGATGACTTCTACGGAGAGGCCTTCTGCCTCAAAGAAGCCTTTTTCTTTCGCAATAACGATGGGGGCGCAATCGGTGAGCTTGATGAAGCCGAATTTAAGGGAGTCTTTTTCGACGTCGAGTTGCTCGGCTTGTAACAAGCTCGCGGCAGAGAGGCCGGCGAGTGCGAGTAGGGTTGTTTTTTTCATTTTGATTTCTGCTGGTGTTAGCAGACCGCGATTAAGCGGGAGGCATACCATCACTGTGTAAAAGGAATCCGGTCAAAGATGATTCAGACTCATGTTTGGTCCTTTACGAAATAATCGTATGAACGATAAGGAGATGGCTGAGTTGGAAGAATGAAGAAGGAAGGAGAACATTGGAAAACTTGTGGGGCTTGTGAAGGCCTTGGGAGGGTGAGTCGTAGGCCTTCGAAGAAAGTGTGGGCGCGATACCGGAGAGCGGTGGCGGAGTTTGAGAGGTTGGGGAGCGAAGGGGTGGCGCCGACTTATCCCAAGCCTCATCTTGATGGCTGTGTGGAATGTGAAGGATCTGGCTTGGTGGGAGCGGGGGCTGTTCCGAAAGTGGATGAGGAGAGTTATCCAAGGGTTGCGATTATTGGGGGTGGGATTGGTGGGGTGGCGCTGGGGGTGGCGTGTTTGCACCGGGGGATTCCCTTTACTCTTTATGAACGGGATACGGGTTTTGCGGCGCGGTCGCAGGGTTATGGTCTGACTTTGCAGCAGGCGAGTAAGGCGGTGGAGGGGCTGGGAATTTTTGGTTTTGAGAAGGGGGTGATTTCGAAGAGGCATGTGGTGCATGCGACGGATGGAAAGATCTTAGGAGAATGGGGAATTGAGAAGTGGGGACGGCCTGGAGAGAAGGCGATGCCGAAGCGGATCAATGTGCACATTGCGCGGCAGGAGTTGCGCTTGGCTTTGTTAAAGCAACTTGGTGAGAGTGATGCGCTGAAGTGGGGGCATCAGTTTTTAGATTTTGAGACGGTTGAAGGAGGTGGAGTTGATCTGCGTTTTGAGGTGGAGGGGGAAGTGAAGCGAGAGAGGGCGGATCTGGTGGTGGGAGCGGATGGGATTCGAAGTGCGGTGAGGGGGCAGTTGATTGGAGATGAGGTGACGCCGCTTCGTTATTTGGGCTGCATTGTGATTTTGGGGATTTGCCCTTTGGCGAATTTGGAAGGATTGGAGAATGATTTGTTGGATTCGCAGACGGTGTTTCAGACGGCGAATGGAAATGAGAGGATCTATATGATGCCTTACTCTCAAGACACGATGATGTGGCAGATGAGTTTCTTGATGCCGGAAGAGGAGGCGAAGGAGTTGAGCGCGAAAGGAGCTGGGGCTTTGAAGGAGGAGGCTTGTCGAAGGGCTCCGTGGCACGATCCGATTCCGCAGATCATTGCGGCGACATTGGAGGAGCAGGTTTCGGGCTATCCGGTTTATGATCGGGAGCTTTTAGGTCCAGAGTTGTTGGAGAAGGAGGGGGGAGTGACCTTGATTGGTGATGCGGCGCATCCGATGAGTCCTTTTAAGGGGCAAGGGGCGAATCAGGCTTTGTTGGATGCGCTTTCGCTGGCGCGGGGAATTGTGAAGGGGTGTCGGCCGGGATCGAGTTGGCGCGAGGTGGGTTTACGGGAGGGGGTGTTGAGGGAATTTGAGGAGGAGATGCTGGAGAGGAGTGCGAGGAAGGTGAAGGACTCGGCGGAGGCGGCGAAGTTTTTGCACTCGGAGGTGGTTTTATTTGAGGGGGATGAGCCTAGGGGGAGGTGCCTTAAGAGGATGGAGGAGTGACTTGGTTGAGGGAAAGGTCTCACGCAGAGGGGCGGAGACGCAGAGGGGCGGAGACTTTGAGGGTGGGCAGTCTGGAGACAGCCTTTTGATGGAAGAGCTTGGGTTTTGGTTTTGGAACGGGCGGGACGCCCGCGCTCCTTGAAGGGGCTTATTGGGGGAGGGCGATTTCTAGGGCGTAGAAGTGGCGTTGGCCGTTGTGGGGGATGGTTAGGGTGTGGTTTGGGTCCTCGATGGGGACGGTGAAGTAGTTGGGGTCGGGGGTGAGGTTTTGGAGGTTGGGGGAGCGCCAGAGGCGGTAGCGGCGGTCCGGGTGAGCGTGGAAAGTGAGGTCGGTGTTTTCTCCATTTCCACTGGCACTAAGGATGGGAGTCGAGGGGAGGAGGGGGTTCTTTTTGGCGAGGAATTCGAGGATGTTAGAGATGCCATCGAAGTCGTAATCGCCATGTGCTCCGTGGACCCCATTTGGGTTGTTTGGTTCGAGGCCGTGTTCGAGTTCCCAGACGTTGGGGAGGCCGTCGCCATCGTTATCGGGGAGGGCGGTGGCTTCTGCGGTGACGTTTCTGATGGCAGTGAGGGTCATGTCGCCGCGGACGTTGATGACGCGGATTTCGTGGAGGGCGGACATGTCGCCGTCGTAGAGATTGGGGAGGGTGATGGCGAGGGCGTCATCGGCTGGGGTTTCGTTTCGGACGATGGTGAGGGCGCTGGCGGGGAGTTCGACGTCATCGATGAGGACGAGGAATTGGTCGAGGAGATCGGCGTCGGTGATGCCGGCTCCGACGGATTTGTCGAAGAGGACTTTGGCGACGTAGCCTTCGTTGACGGGGTCGCCATCATTCGCGGGGAAGCCGAAGCGGTAGTTGATGGCGGTGCCGGTCTGGACGTTGCGAATGAGGGTGGTGAAGTGACCGGTGGTGTCGTCGAGGGTGTTGTCAGAGGAAGAGGAGGTTTCGCGGAAGCGGACTTTGATTTCGGCGGTTCCGGTGGAGGGGATGTTGTCGTAGTCAAAGCGCCATTCTTTGGTGAAGGCGGTGTCGCCAAGTTGGGTGGGGGTGGTGACTTGGGTGGCGTTTTGCCAGTTTTGGTCGTTGGCGGGATCGGAGTCTAGGATGAGGAATTGGACATCGGTCACGCTGTCATCTGAGACCACGACGGCGCCGTAGGTGGATCCGCCGAGTTGGTCGTTTTCGGCTGGGAAGCGGATGGCGCCGGTTGGACGGGCGGCATCGTAGTAGAAGGTTTGGGTCTCGGTGCGGTAAATCGAGGCGCGGCCGCTGCGATTGAGGAAGGCTTTGGTGCGGAGGATATGGAAGCCTTCTTCGAGGCCGGTGGCCATTTCGCCGTGGTCGTTGTGGGGGAAGAAGGAGACGGCATTGGCGTCGAAGCCATCGATCTCGAATTGGGTTTCCATGCGGCGTTTGACCTCGACGTCGTTCGCGGAGAAGGGAAAGCGGTCGGGGGCGTCGTCTGAGTGGATGCCGATTTTGTAGCGGAGGGTGGTGCCGTTGAGGAAGCTTTCGGATGATTGTCCAACCCACCATTGAGGGGTGCCACCGCCATCTGCGTTGCCATTTTGGGCGAAATTCATTTCGATGACTTTGGTGGATCCTTTGCCGATGCCGAGGGAGCCTTCGGGGAAGGAAGTGCCATCGGTGGTGTAATAAACCCAAGCTTTGTCAGCTTGATCGTAGCCGACTTTGACGAGGAATTCGATGGCGTTTCCGGGGGTGAGGACGAATTGGGGAGTGCCGGAATCATCGGTGTCGGTGGGGTTGTGATAAACCCAGGTGACGGCTCCGGTGTTGGCGTTGGGGCCGTTGCCGTTGTTGCGGGTGGGGGTGTTTCCGATGACGACTTCCCAAGTTTCGGCGCCTTGTGAGCCGATGATGTTGCGGGCGGTGTCGGTAGCGGCGAATTTTTCGGCAGTGCGGTCGATGAAGATCATTTGCTCGTAGCCGGTGAAGAGGTCTTGGGCGGCGAAGTCGCCAAAGCGGTCGGTGGGGGGTGGGTTGTCGCGCTCGGCGAGGTCTGATTTGTCGATGCCTTCTTGTGAGTTGAGGTCGATGCCGCCATCGAGCTTCATGAGGATGTTGGCGGCGGAGCCATCGGCACGGGCGAGGAAGCGGAGGTCGGAGCCGTCGGTGATGCGAGGGATCTTGGCGGTGTAGTCGTAGCCGTCATCGCCATCACGACCGTCTTCGCGGAGGACATCGATGGTGGGGGCGAGGGTGCCATTTTGGAAAATTTGGATGCTGGGGATTTCGGAGTTTGACCAGACACGGGGGAGGCGTGGGTTGTCCCAGGAGAAGGCGAAGATGCCGCCGGAGGGGACGACGGGGATGTTGCCGCTGTCGTCGCGGAGTTGGCCTGAGCCATCGACCGTGACGTGGAAGGCTCCGCCGTGGTTGGAGTAGTTGCGGAGGCGTGCGCCACTCGGGAAAGAGGTGCTGAGGTCGCGGGCTTGGCCGTTGGTGTAATTGCGGGCCATGAGTACGAGGAGGGTCGTACCATCACCATCGGTCATGCTGGGGTTTTCGCGTTTGTCGCGCATTTCCCAGGCGGCGAAGTCGTTGTCTTGCCATTTGGGGATTTGGGAGCCGCGGACGAAGTCGCGTCGGACGGCGAGGGGGCCGGTGACCCATGATTGGTTGTATTGTCCGAGGAAGGGGATGCGGGCGGGCTTGGGGAAGTAGCTGGGTGCTCCGTCTTCGTTGTAGCCATCGGTGTAGACGATGGGGAGGCCTTCGCGGGTGAGGAGGTATTGGAAGGCGGCGGGGCGGTCCTGCTCGGACATGTAGTTGTTATCGTGGGAGAGGGGGTAGGCGGCGTTGGTAACGGTTGTGCCAAAGGTGCCGTAGTTCGGTTGGTCGTAGTTGGCGAGGCTGCCGCCGATGCCGTTGAAGCCGCCGACTTGGTTGAGGAAGTCATCGTTGGCGATGCGCATGCCGGCGGCGAGGTAGCCATCGGGTGAGGGTGGGGAGCCGAGGTGCTCGCCGTAGAGGAGGAGGTCATCGCGTGAGAGGGTATTTGTGAAGACGGAGTCGCGGTGGTTTCCCCAGTCGGTGTGGCCGCGGGTGAGGTTGAATTGGACTTGGGCTTGGCCGTTGTAGCCGGCGCCGGAGCGGTCTTTGTCGGCGGCGTTTTGTTCGCCGAAGAAGTAGTCGGGGACGTGCTTGACGGCATCGAGGCGGAAGCCATCGGGGTGGGCTTCGTCGACGAACCAGCGGAGGGCGCGGAGGAGCATGGAGTTGACGTCTTCGGCGATGGGGTCGCCCATGTTGTAGATGCCATCGCCGAAGCCCCAAGTGGCGTTGCGGCGGTTGGGGTTGGAGCCATCGATGCCGGTGTCGGTGAAGGGTTCGGAGGGTTCGTTGGCGTCGTGTTGGCCGTCGTTGTCGAGGTCGTTGAAGTCGAATTTTCCATTGCCTGCTCCGGTGTTGGCTGCGCCGTAGCCGCTGTCGGTGAAGGATTCCTTGTTGGCGAAGGTGTAGAGGTCGTTGCCATCAAAGTCTTGGGCGATGGGGAGGTCGCGGTCGAGATACCACTCGGGGTGATCGGGGTGGCGGATGCCGGACCATTTTGGGTAGTCGGAGTTTTCGACGGTGCCATCGGGGTCGAAAGAGGTGTTGGGAGATTCGTGGGCAATGTCCCAGGCGAAGGGGTTTCGGTTGAGGACTTGCCATTCGTCTTGGTAGTTGACGGAGTCGCTGGCTTTTCGCCAGCCGTTGCCATCGGTGCGGACGAGGTGGAAGTCTTCGGGGACGAAGCCGGGGATTTCGGGGAAGAGGGTTCCGGGATTAGTGGTGCCGAGGTTGCCGCCGTTGTGGGCCATGACGTTGTCGAAGTAGACTTTGATGCCGAAGCGGTGGGCGGTGCGGATGAGGGAGAGGAGGTCGGCCTTGGTTCCGTATTTGGTGCGTTTGGTTCCGGATTGGTCGATGTCGCCGAGGTCGAAGCGGTCGAAGGTGTCGAATCCGACGGAGAAGGTTCCGGAGGCGCCTTTGAAAGGAGGAGGGAGCCAAAGTGAGGTGTAGCCGGCTTCGGCGACTTCAGGGATTTTCTCTTCGATCCCGGCCCAGGAGGTGCCGAAGTACTGGAGGATGGTTTCTTCGGCTTGGAGGAGGGAGCTGAGGAAGAAGGTGAGGAGGAGTGATAGGCGCATGAGAGAGCGAGTGTGGGATAGAGAATATAGACGAGGAATTTGAATGGAGAAGTTGGAATTTTGGTTGATAAGGGGTGAAGGGCTGGTTTAGAGGGAATAGGGTAAATTGAGAGTTGGTATGCGCTCTGCTCATGGGAAGGAGAAATGACTGAGTTACCCGATTTGAGACAGGTGCGATCACTGGTGGCAGTGGCCGAGACGGAAAGCTTTACGAAGGCGGCGGAGGCCTTGGGGGTGACGCAGTCGGCGGTGAGTCATTCGATTCGGGCCTTGGAGACGATGCTGGATTGTCAGTTAGTTGAGCGGGCGGGGAAGCGGGTGGCTTTGTCGCAGAATGGAACGATTTTGCTAAGAAGGTTTAAGGGGGCGATTGGGGAGTTGGAGAAGGCGAATGAGGAGTTGGGGCTTTTGAAGAGGTGGGGACAGGGAAGATTACGAGTGGGGGCGACGCATACTTTGTGCACTTATCTTTTGCCGGAGGTGATGCAGGAATTTCGTGGGCTGTATCCGAGGTGCGAGATTCACATGGAGACGGGGGATACCTCGGAGTTACTGGATGCCTTGGATGGAAGCGAGATTGATTTGGTTCTGGGAATGGGAGGACGAGAGCCGGGGTGGGCGAGGTTTGATCCGATTTTTAAGGATGAGTTGGTTTTTGTGGTTTCGCCGGAGCATCACTGGGCGAAGGAGGATGAGGTGGCCTTGGAAGAGGTGGGGAAGGAGTCATTTTTGGTCTATGCGAAGGCGAGTGAGACCTATCGTTTTTTGAAGAAGTCGTTTGAAGATGCGGGGGTGAAGTTGCGTCCGAGTTTGAGCTTGGGAGATATGGGAGCGATCAAGGAGATGGCTAAGGTTGGAGTGGGAGTGGGGATTGTGGCTCCTTGGGTGGCGCGAGAGGAGATTGAGAAGGGGGAGTTGGTGGCTTTACCGATGAGGATTGAGAATCGGAAGAGGGAGTGGGGAATGCTATGTCATGAGGGCAGGCAGTTGACGATGGTGGAGGAGGATTTTTTGAGAATTTGCCGGAAGGTGGCGGAGGGATTAGCGGAAGGAATGGACTAAGATACGATTTCGGATATGCGATTTCGGAATTGAAAGCCTTCTTGGTTGAGGGGGGTAGTCTGGAGACGGCCCTTCCTTAGGGACTAAGGTTGATGTTTGAGGTTTGGGTTGGCAGGGTTTGAGGAGATGAAGCTTGTTTCGATCTCGTTGTCTTTTGTGCCGGTGGTGACTCGGGTTCCTTTGAAGTTTGGGGACCAGATTTTGAAGGAGGTGAGCGTGGCGCGGGTTGGGATTGAAGTGGAGGATGAAGGGAAGATTGCGACGGGGTGGGGGGAGACGCCGTTGAGTGTGGCTTGGGTTTGGCCATCGAGTTTGGGTTATGCGGAGAGGGAGGAGAGGTTGAAGGGTTTTTGCGAGAAGTTGCGGGGAGATTTAGAGGAGAATTTAGGGGAGGGTCATCCATTTGTGAGCGGGCATCGGTATATTGAGGATCGTTTGCATGATCGGCTAGGGGAGGAGAATGCGGGAAGAGGTGAGGGGGAGGAGATGCCGCATTTGGCGGGCTTGGTGTGTTTGTCGGCTTTTGATTTGGCCCTTTATGATGCCTTTGGGAAGTTGCATGGGGTGAAGGCATTTGAGTGCCTTTCGAAGGAGTGGTTAGGAGAGAATGACTTGGGGGATTTTTTGGAGCCGGCGGAGAAGTTTGCGGGGAAGTATCCGTCGGATTACTTGGTGGAGCCGGAGATGAGGCAGCCGGTGTGGCATTTGGTGGGAGGACTGGATCCGATTGATGAAAGTGAATTGACGGGTGAGGAGCCGGATGATGGGTATCCGGTTTTGTTGCGGGATTGGATTCGGAGGGATGGGCTAGATTGTTTAAAGATTAAGTTGCGAGGGAATGATTTGGAGTGGGACTACGAGAGGTTGGTGGCGATTGGGAAGATTTCCTTGGAGGAGGGGGTGAGGCATTTGACGACGGACTTTAACTGTATGGTGACGGATCCGGAGTATGTGAATGAGATTTTGGATCGAGTGAAAGCGGACCACGGGGAGATTTATGAGCGGATTGATTATGTGGAGCAGCCGTTTCCATATGATTTGGAGGCGAATCAGATCAAGGTGCATTCGGTGAGCGAGCGGAAGGCGCTCTTTATGGATGAGAGTGCGCATGATTGGCGTTTTGTACGGCTCGGACTAGAGTTGGGCTGGACAGGGGTAGCGCTGAAGACGTGCAAGACGATGACGGGGGCGATTTTGAGTCTGTGTTGGGCGAAGGAGCATGGGATGGATTTGATGGTGCAGGATTTGACGAATCCGAGATTGGCACAGGTGCCGCATGTTTTGTTGGCGGCTTATGCGGGGACGATTTGTGGGGTGGAGAGTAACGGGATGCAGTTTTATCCGGAGGCTTCGCGGGAGTTTCTGAAGGTGCATCCGGGGCTGTATCAACGGAGGAATGGGGTTTTGGATTTAGGGACGCTGAGCGGGTCGGGGTTTGGGTATGCGGGGGTGGAAACTTTGTGACGGGGATTGAGTTTTTTTGTGGTGTCGGGCAAGGTGGTTCCTGATGAGCGCTAAGGATAATTTGAAGGAAATGTTGTTGGAGAAGTCGGTGAGAACGGGGGATTTCACGCTGGCTTCTGGGAAGAAGAGTGACCTCTACGTGGATTGTCGGTTGACGGCGTTAGATAACCGGGGAGCGGCTTGGATTGGCGAGGCCGGTTGGGAGTTGGTGAAGGGTCGGATTGAGGCGGAGAATTTGGAAGTAGATGCGATTGGTGGGATGACGATGGGGGCGGATCCGATTTCCTTGGTGGTGGGGATGGCGAGTGCGGGAGATGAGAAGGCTTTGCAGGTCTTTAATATCCGAAAGGAGCCGAAGGGGCATGGACGAGGGAAGCAGATTGAGGGGAATTTTAAGGAAGGCGATAAGGTGGTGGTGGTCGATGATGTGATCACGACGGGAGGATCGACTTTGAAGGCGATTGAGGCGATCCGGGCGGCGGGTGGTGAGGTTGTGTTCTGTCTGGTGTTGGTCGATCGGGAAGAGGGGGGACGAGCGGCGATTGAGGAGGAGAGGGTGCCGGTGGTGAGCTTATTTACGCGGATGGAGTTGCTCGGATAGGGTGAGTTTGGCCTTTTCGGGAGGTAGATGGGGGAGTTTGATTCTCCCATGACAAAATTATTGATCACGGGGCTCTTGGTAGGAGCGGTGGCGGGTTTGGTGGGAGCGCTCTGTGGTGTGGGGGGAGGAATCATTATGGTGCCGGCTTTTGTCATAGCTTTGGGGATGACGCAGAAGGTTGCGGTGGCGACGTCTTTAGCGGTGGTGGTGGTGTCGGGTTTGTCGGGGACGATTAATAATGCGGTGAATTCGGATTTGATTGATTGGCGAGTGGTGGCGGTGACGGCGGTGGGAGCGGCGGTGGCATCGTGGTTGGGGGCGGATCTGATGAGAAGCCTGAGTAATGTGCAGTTGCAAAAGGGCTTTGCGATTTTGTTGATTTTGGTGGGGGTGAAGATGCTCTTGATGAAAGGGTAATCAAGTCTAGCTTCCAGCCGTGGATTCGATTACACAAGCAGCCTTAGGAGGCGTGGTAGGCGAGCTAGTGCTCGGGAGGAGAATTGGTTGGAAGGGGATGGCGTGGGGGATGTTTTTTGGAACTCTCCCAGATTTGGATGTGTTTTTTAGTCCTTGGCTAGATACGACGGAGCGCTTGCGTTGGCATCGGGGGATTTCGCATTCGATTCTGATGATGGTGTTGGCGAGCTTTGTATTCGCGAAGCCGCTGGCGATGCTGCATCGGGAGAGGGGTCTGACGGCAAAGCGGGCAGGGTGGTTTGTTTTTCTGGCGTGGAGCACGCATGTGTTGATCGATGTCTTCACGAGTTATGGAACTCAGATTTATGAGCCGTTTTCCGATCATCGGGTGACGACGAGTAATCTCTTTATTATCGATTTATTTTTCACCTTACCTTTGTTGCTGTGTCTTTTCTACCGGCTCTGGATGGGGTTGGTGAGTTTGAAGTGCTGGGCGGATTGGAGGCGTGATAGGGAAGATGGAGATGAGGACGAGGGGCCGGAGTATCCTGATTTTTCGCGAAGATGCGCGACGGTGATGATATCGCTGAGCTGTCTTTATGTCTTTTTTAGTTTTGTGATGAAGCTTTGGGCGACGGATCAAATTAAAGGGGCGATGGAAGAGCAGATTCCGAATGGGAGCTTAGTGATGGTGGCGCCAACTCCGTTTAATACGATTCTTTGGCGGGGTTTGGTGGAGACGGAAAAGGGGTATTTTGTGACTTATTGGTCTCCCTTTGATCAGGATGCCGCAAACTTTGATTTTTTAGCGAAAGGGCGGGAGTCGGCAAAGGCCTTTGAGGGGCAGAAGAGTTTTGAGACCTTGAAGTGGTTTGCGAAGGAGCATTGGGTAGCGAGGCCGGCTCCGGAAGGGAGAGTGGTCTTTATCAATATGCGCTTTGGAGAGCTCCGGAACCAAGAGAGTAAGCGTTTGGTTCCGATGTTTCAGTGGCTTTTGGAGTATGATGATGACGGGAAGATGCAGGCAAATTCTTACCGGCCCCGTGATTTTGAATTCAAGAAAGCGATGGGATTGATCTGGGAGAGGCTTAGAGGAAAGCGAGAGCGCTGGGATGAGATGAGCTGGGGGGAAGAGGAATCGTTTTAGGATTTGCGCGAGCGCTCAGGTCGAGCTAGTTTGCCGTTCCCCTTTGAGTCGAAAACTTGCCATCGGAGACGTCCACGGATGTCTCAAGTCTTTAAAAACCCTCCTCGCTATGATCGCTCCTGTTTCAGGCGATACGGTGATCATGTTGGGTGACTATGTGGATCGCGGACCTGAGAGTAAGGGGGTGATTGACTATCTCATTGAATGGCCTTGGGAGGCTGAGTTGATTCTTTTGAAGGGAAACCATGAGATTATCATGGAGGAGGCTTCTTTTTCGAGAGAGCACCTCATGTATTGGTGCAACGTTGGGGGGCTGGAGACGATCGCGTCTTATGATGCGAAGTTTGCCAATATTCCTGATACGCATTGGGAATTTATTTCGAAGACGAAGCCCTACTACGAAACGAAGAAGGTGATTTATGTTCACGGGGGAGTGGCGCCGAAGAAAGTGATGGCGAAGCAGGATCCCGTGGATCTCACGTGGCGGCGATTTCCTGATGCGAAGAAGCATTTATCTGGAAAGCTCGTGGTGTGTGGACACACCATTCAGCGCGACGGGGTGCCAACGGATAAGGGGCATACGATTTGCATCGATACGGCGGCGTGCCGAGGAGGGTGGTTGACCTGTTTCGAGGCAAAGAGTCGACGGTATTGGCAGGCCAACGAGAAAGGGAAGACCCGCAAAGGGGTTTTGAAAGCTTCTAAAGCAGGGAAGAAAGCTAAGATTTCTTCCGAGCGAGGAAGTTGATGGATTGGCTTATTTGGAACCAGCAAATGAGGCCAACGAGAAGCGTTGATAGCAAAATTCCTATCGCGATTTGGTGGCTTTGGTTCATGAGGTTGACCGGCCATTCCTTGATGACGATGTACATGATCAGCATGACTTGCGTGACCAGAAACATGATGGGGAAGAGGAAAAAGAAAGGCCTCCAAACTTTGCTCGCTGGTTTTAGTCCGGGATGTGTGGAGACGCTTCGGTTCCATAGGCGCGCCCAACCGAAGACGACAACGAAGCACCAGAGAGCATTGAAGACTGGGATAATAAAAAAGCGGATTGCTTTGCTGCCATTGAGCTGAGCTCCAAACATGTGCATCATTTCCCAAGCACGATGGAGATAAACCACTGCGAGAAAAATCCAAAAGGCCAAGCCGATTACAGCTAAGGAATAGATGATAGGCTTGGTTTCAGGATCGGGAATCTTCCACCCAGCATAAAAGAGCGCACTGGTGATGACGAGAACGAGGAGGAAGACCGGAAAATTGGTTCGGTGCAAATGAGGGAGGTAGAGTCCTCCCGGTGGGCCGTCGGCGATGGTGCGGGCTTTTGGGGTGGCGTAAGGGTCCTCATCACTAAGGTTGGATGGAGGGGGATCGGCAGGTGGTTTCTTGGCACGTGGGACGAGTCCCATGATGGAAGAGGCCGACTGGCGCTTATCATTGTCCTCCTGCCAGACCTCATGATGGCCGAGAAGCTTTTTGTCTACGGCTAGCATTCGAAGCTCACGGTAGTCCATGGGCCCGTGTTGTTCTTGCCCGATCTCGCAATACCAAGCAGCGGCCCCAGAGAAGCGGCGAGCTGGGGGTTGCGAAGAGCGAGAGGGGAGTTCAGCCACAGAGCGAGATTTTTAGAAGTGAATGGCGTGACCGTCTGCGTCCAAAGTTGCCTCGTGAATCGCTTCGGCAAGGGTGGGATGAGCGTGGATGGTCGCGTGAATGTCGTCGATGGTAGCCTCTAAGGAGAGAGCGAGGCCCATTTCAGAAATTAGGTCGGTGGCATTTTGACCGATGATGTGAGCGCCGAGAATCTCACCGTGCTCCTTGCCAAAAAGGAGCTTCACAAAGCCTTCGGTCTCGCCGCTTGCTTGCGCTTTGCCAAGTGCTTGGTAAGGGAACTTTCCGACTTTGTAGTCGATGCCTTCTTCTTTGAGTGCGCGTTCCGTTTTCCCCACCGAAGCGACTTCAGGGTAGCAGTAGGTGCAGCCGGGGAAGTCGCCGACGCGTTTGACGGAAGCTCCCTTCACGAACATTCCTTCAACACATTGCATTGCCTCAAAGCTCGCGGTATGGGCGAGCCAAGGAGGTCCGGAAATATCTCCGATGGCGTAAACGCCGGGAATGGAAGTTTGGTAGCGATCATCGATCTGGACCCAGCCACGGTCGGTGAGAGCAGGTTGTTGACCACCCGGTAAGACAGGAACCACGCCGATGGCGACGAGGCAGCAATCAGCGGTGATGTCTTTTGTGCCGCTCGCGTTTTCGACGGTAATGGTGACTGACGATCCGTTATCCTTCGTTGCCGTGACTTTTGTATCCGTGAGGCAATTGATGCCGGCTTTCTGATAGCTCTTGGTGATGGCATCACCGACTTCATCGTCCTCTACTGGGAGGCAATTTGGCATCATCTCAACAATGGTGACCTCAGTACCAAAGGCGTTGTAAATATAGCCAAACTCCATTCCGATCGCGCCCGCGCCGATGATGACCATCGACTTAGGTTGCTTCTCAAGAATCATGGCCTCCTTCGAAGAAATGACGGTGGTGCCATTGTAAGGAAGGTCGGGGAGCTCCCGCGACTTCGCACCGGTTGAAATGATGATGTTCTTGGTATCGAGAACCTCAGTGGATCCATCTTCCTTCTTCACTTCGACTTTGCCGGCGGATTGCACCGAGCCAAAGCCCTTGACGTAATCGACCTTGTTCTTTTTGAAGAGGAATTCGATTCCTCCGGCAAGCGTGCTGGAAACCTTGCGAGAGCGCCCGATAACCTGTGACCAATCGTAGCTCAGGTTATCGAAACTGATGCCAAACTTCCCCGCATCGTGTTTTAGCTGGTGATAAAGATGAGCATTCTTGAGAAGAGCTTTGGTAGGAATGCAGCCCCAGTTGAGGCAGGTTCCACCCGCACGTTCAACTTCGACACAGGCTACTTTTTTTCCCAGCTGACCGGCGCGGATCGCCGCGACGTATCCGCCGGGGCCTCCTCCGATAACGACAAGATCGTAAGACATGTGAAGACGGTGGAGAGTCGGGCAAAAAAATCAAGACCGAACCAGTTCTCTCATCTTTCCCTTTTCCACCCTTTAAAACCGGACAAAGCTTCGCTGTGGCTGCGGAGAAAAAGAAAAAAGCGAAGAGAAAGCACCAGCCGATGGGCTTGGAGATTCTTCATGAGGACCGCGATATCATCGTCGTCAGCAAAGCCGCCGGCCTTCTCACCATGGGAACCGGGCGTGATGGTGGTCGGACGGCCCACGCCGCTCTCGATGACTACGTCAAAAAAGGGAACTACAAATCCCACGAACGCATTTTCATCGTCCATCGCCTCGATCGCGATACCTCGGGCGCCCTCGTCTTCGCCCGCAGCGAAAAAGCGAAGCTCGCCCTCCAAGAAAACTGGGAAAAGGCCGAGAAAACCTACCTCGCTTTCGTCGAAGGTCACCCCGACCCCGCTTCTGGGACCATCGAGACCTACCTCGCCGAAAACGAGGCCCGCCGTGTTTACTCCACTCCCGACAAGCGAAAGGGCAAGCTCTCCACCACCAAATACCGCACTGTCAAAGCCGTCGACAAGCGCACCCTTCTTGAGATCTTCCTTCTCACTGGTCGCAAAAACCAAATCCGCGTCCACCTCGCCGACAAAGGCTGGCCCATTGTCGGTGATAGCAAATACGGCCGCAAAATCCGCGATAATAAGCGCCTCGCCCTCCACTCCCACATCCTCACCTTCGACCACCCCTACAGCGGAAAGCGCATGACCTTCAAGGTCCCCGCACCCGCCACCTTCCATAAAATGGCCGCCGCTCCCGAGCCCGAGCCACCCAAGGAGGAAAAGACACGGGAACAAAAGCACGCCCCCAAGCGTGAAAAAAATCTGAGTAAAAAGCGCGACTTCGGCCGCAACCATAAACGAAAGAGAAAATGACCTCCTGGTCCACCCGTCTCCTCGCCCCCTTTCAGCGTAAGACCTCCTCCGGCCGCGACCTTCCGGAGATCGATGGCCTTCCCCGTAAATTAAAAAAAGCCCGTCATCGTGACGGGCTTTGAAGGGATGATGTTCGCTGAGAAACTATCGCCGACGCCTCAATAAAGCAGTCGCAGCGAGAAGCGAAAGAACCCCAGTAGATGGCTCAGGGACCGTGCTAACAGCTTGGACTCCCAAAATCGTGTCTCCGGGAGCAAAAATACCAGTAGCTCCGGCATCAAAGAGTTGCACCTCGGCAATCTGCATACTGTTTTCCAAAGCCTCATCCTTAACCGTTGGGAAAAGAATCATGTAAGTTGAGTATGAGTTGGAGTTGGAAAAGCTCACCGAAGTCGAGTTCGCTGCGAGCAGGGGATCGACTCCTCCGTTGTTCCGTGTGTCTGGCAGCGCCAGTGCCCCGCTAGAAATCAAAGTAAACTCAGTAGATTGAAAGGATGGTCCGGAAATCGCGGAATTTGTCCCGAAGAGTTGATAGCTTGAGGGATCACGCTCAATCGCATCATTCGCGGCCCACAGCGTCATGCTCGTAGCGACTGACCCCGCAGATGGAGTCACTACGAATCCAGTATTCACCTTACCAAAGTTCAGGTATTTCTGACCGGCTCCATCGATCACAGCGGAAGGGGTCTCTCCTCCGGGCCACTGGTTAACATCACTGTCACAACAGCCTTCCACCCCTACATTGATGGTGACGGCCTGCGCAGACGAAATGAGAGCGATCGCTCCCAATGGTAATATTCTTAACTTCATGAACGATAAGGAGTTAAAATAAATCAAAAGAGAGACTCAAGATGAAATTTTCCTTTTTAAAGGAGCCATGATGAGCAAATCACTCCCTATCCAACCCACCCCGATCGGAGAATCCCCATCGGTCCTCTCGCCAAAGCCCCCTCATTCGTGTATCTCAACTCCAGATCGGTATGAGCAAAACACAAGACATTGACCACCAACGCATCGAAAAGGCCGTCAAAGAAATCCTCATCGCGATTGGCGAGGACCCTGATCGCGATGGCCTCCTAGATACCCCCGCGCGCGTAGCTCGCATGTATGGCGAGATCTGCAGCGGTCTCCGTGAAGAACCGGCCGACCACCTCGACAAAACCTTCGCCGTCGAGCATGACGAAATCATCGTCGTTCGAGATATCTCATTCTACTCCATCTGCGAGCACCACCTCATCCCCTTCTTTGGAAAGGCCCATGTCGCCTACCTACCAAAAAGCGATGGCCGCATCACCGGCCTCTCAAAGCTCGCGCGCCTCGTCGATGGCTTCGCGCGCCGCCCCCAGGTTCAAGAACGCCTCACCGGAGACATCGCCAATGCCATCCAAGAAAAGCTGGCCCCCCGTGGCGCCGCCGTGGTCCTAGAAGCCGAGCACCTCTGCATGTCCATGCGAGGCATCCGCAAACCCGGCGCCCGCACCGTCACCTCCTCGATGCGCGGCATCTTCCGCCAAAACGCCGCCTCCCGAGAAGAAGTCCTAAAACTCATCACCGGGACATCCTAAGTTCTGCTTTCGTTCCCCTAAACCATGCCCAAGGAAGGGCTGTCTCCCGACTGCCCCCTCCAACCGAGCTCCTTCACCCTTTCCCTGTCGCGCACCGTCACAGTGCCTCGATCTAAATCGAGATCCTTAATGCGCAGACTGATCAACTCGGAACGACGCAGGGGTGCCCCATACTGTAGAAACTGCGATGAAGAATTAGCGCCAACCGTGTATCGGGCAAATAAACGTCAAAGATCCTCTCCCGTCCGACTTGCCCCGCGGAGATCAGCAGGAAATTATGACCTTTTCCTTGCAAGGAGGGGGGGAAGGTAGGTTCATTTAAGAATGCTTGGAGCTGATTTTACGAGGCGTTGTTTGGTGAAGCCGGGGACGGAGGTCCGATTGGGAGAGTTGACGACGAAGACTTTGGGGATTTTGGGGAAGCCGGAGGAGGAGGCGAGGCCGATCTTTGCGGATTTGAGGGGGAAGTTGGCCGCGCAGCAGCGGGTGCTTTATGCGCAGGGGGAGAAGAAGCTTCTCATTGTGATGCAGGCGATGGATACGGGCGGGAAGGATGGTTGTGTGCGGAAGTTGTTTTCACGAGTGGATCCGCAGGGGGTGAGGGTGACGCCTTTTAAAGCGCCTTCTGCGCGGGAGTTGGCGCATGATTTTCTGTGGCGAGTCCATCAGGTGGTGCCGGCGAAGGGGGAGATCGCGGTCTTTAACCGGAGTCACTACGAGGACATCGTGGCGGTGCGGGTGAAGAATTTGGCTCCGCAGGAGGTGTGGGAGAAACGCTACCAGCACATCATGAACTTTGAGCAGATGTTGGTGGATGAGGGGACGACGATTTTGAAAATCTTCCTTCATATTTCGAAGGATGAGCAGAAGCGGAGATTGCAGTCGCGGCTGGATCGGCCGGAGAAGCATTGGAAGTTTTTCCCTGAGGATTTGGCGGATCGGGCGCGTTGGGAGGACTTTGAAGTGGCTTATGAGGATGTCATCGGGAGAACGAGCACGGAGGATGCGCCGTGGTTTATCGTTCCGGCAGATCATAAGTGGTATCGCGATATGGCGGTGAGCCAGATTGTGACGCACGCGATGGATCAGATGGGGCTGGAGTATCCCAAGGTGAACTGGGACCCGAGCAAGATCGTGGTGGAGTAGGGCCAACTCTTACTCTCCTTCTGGAAGTGAAATTCCAGCGTAAATATCGGCGAGGGCGAGCTCGCTTTCGATTTCGGGGAGTGGAATCACATCAGCGAGATCTTGGTAAACTTCGTTTGCGAATCCCCCGCGATCCTTGCGGCGGTCTGCTTTGACGAGAGGCTTTGCGGGGTCGATGACGAGGTAGACCTTGAGGGAGGGAATCGTGAGGTAAGCGTCACGTTTTTCTCCGATGTCGTTGCGGAAGGTGGACGGGCTGAGGACCTCAATAATGACGACTGGGTCATCGAAGAAAAGGGCTTCGTCGTCCGTGGGGCCGCAAGCGACCATGGCATCGGGGTAGTAAAAGCGAGTGTCGGTTGGCAGGACGACGCGGATCTTGTTTTCGCTGTTGAAGACATTGCAGGGTTTGCCGTTGAGGGAATTTTCGAGATGATGTGCCGCATTAAATGATGCTTTGTTGTGGCGAAGTCTTCCGCCAGACATCGCGTGGACGGTGCCGCCGAGATACTCGTGCTTGATTTCGGACACGAGTTCACCTTCGAGGTATTCCTCGATCGAGATGATTTCATCTGCCGCTTTTAAAGCCATGTCTTGAGAGTAGTGGAAATCCTTGCTCAATCAAGTCAGCGCCGTGAATTTCTCGCCGAAAAAGGTTGAGTTATTCCCAATTGTCGCCTATTCCCCGCGCGTCGAAGGACGGCTTGGCTGCAATGAAGTGGCTCGGCCCATCCCGATTACCCAATAGAATGACAAACGATTACGGAATTAACCTTGCTGACTTTAAGCAAAGTGACAGTGATACCGGAAGTGCTGACTTCCAAATTGCCCTCATGACCCAGCGGATCAAGCATCTCACGGAGCACATGAAGGATCATAAGAAAGATTTTGCCTCCCGTCGCGGACTTCTCCGCCTGGTGGCACGCCGCCGCAAGCTTCTTGATTACCTCAAGAGTAAGTCGGAGGAGCGTTACGAGTCAGTGTTGAAAGCACTCGACCTTCGTAAGTAACCCAATCTGCAAAAGGCCACGGTGATTTCCACTGTGGCCCTTTTGCTTTTGAGAGCCCTCGCAATTGATGGCTCTCACTCCGGTGAAGGTTCCCACCCAATTTAAGAACGGGGGCACTTTGCCATTAAAAAAATTGATCGTCCGGGAGGGTCCCGCTGCGATTTCACAAAACAAAGAAAATGAGTATACAAAATGTTACGGCCAATGTTGGGCCGGCACCAATGGTCATCGAGACCGGAAAATTGGCCAAGTTGGCCGACGGAGCAGTCACCGTTCAGATGGGAGAAACCATCGTAATGGTATCCGCTGTTTCACAAACGAAAATCCGTGAGGGCCAGACTTGGTTCCCCCTCTCGGTCGAATACAAGGAGCGCGCATCTGCCGCTGGAACTTTCCCCGGAGGATACTTCAAGCGTGAAGGCCGTCCTACCGAGAAAGAGATTCTCACCTGCCGCATGACGGATCGCCCCCTGCGTCCGCTTTTCCCAAAGGGTTACCTTTATGACACCCAGATCATCGCTCTCCTTCTGAGTGCTGACCAAGTGAATGACGCCGACATCCTCGCGATGAACGGTGCTTCTGCCGCTCTTGCGATTTCTGACATTCCCTTCGCCGGTCCTATCGGTGCGGTGCGTGTTGGTCGTGTGAACGGTGAGTTCCTCATCAACCCAACCTTCGAGCAGCGTGAAGACTCTGACCTCGACCTCATCTACGTGGGTAACAAGACCGACGTCATCATGATCGAAGGCGCTGCCGACGAAATTCCTGACGCTGAGTTCAAAAAGTCTCTCCACTTCGCCCAAGCAGCAGTTGCTAAGCTTGTCGAAGCTCAGGAAGAGCTCGTGAAACTCGCTGGTAAGCCTAAGCGTGACTACGTTGTCACCGTGGCTAAAGAGGACCTCCTTGAAATCGGATACGCCGTCGCCGGTGACCGAATCGAGGACGCGATCTACGCTGCTTCGAAAGTCGAGCGCGGCAAGAAAGTCGGCGCACTTCGCGACGAAGTGGAAGCGGCCATTAAGGAGAAATTCCCTGAGACCACTGAGTTCGAAATCGAGCAGGTCTTCGAATACATTCAGAAGAAAGCCTTCCGTCTTTCCATCATGGAAAAAGGAGTGCGTGCTGATGGTCGTGGCCTTCGCGACCTCCGTACTCTTTACGGAGAAATCGGCACTCTTCCACGTGTTCATGGTTCCGCGATCTTCTCGCGTGGTGAGACTCAAGCACTCGGAATTTGCACGCTCGCGCCTGCTGACGAGAAGCTCTACGTCGACAACTACGCAGGTGGTGAAGATTCCAAGAACTTCTTCCTTCACTACAACTTCCCTCCGTTCTCGGTGGGTGAGACCGGTCGCTTTGGCGGCATGAATCGTCGTGAGATCGGACACGGAGCACTTGCTGAGCGTTCGATCGCTCCGATGCTTCCTTCCACGGATGACTTCCCTTACTCCATGCGTATCTCGTCCGAGGTGATGGAGTCCAACGGCTCGACTTCCATGGCGACTGTTTGCGCAGGCACGATGGCTCTTCTTGATGCTGGTGTCCCTATGATCCGCCCTGTTGCGGGTATCTCATCCGGTCTCGTCACTGAGCAGGATGCTGATGGAAACATGACCAAGCACGTTGTCATTCTCGACATCATCGGTTCTGAGGATTTCTACGGCGACATGGACTTCAAACTCTGTGGAACCAGCGAAGGTGTCACCGGTTACCAGCTTGACCTTAAGCTCCCCGGCATCCCTCTCTCCATCTTGGAGGAAGGCATCGACCTCGCAATTGAAGGTCGTGGCAAGGTCCTCGACAAGATGGCTGAGTCCATCACCGGACCTGGTGAGCTTTCACCACACGCCCCTCGTATCGAGACCGTCACCATTCCACAAGATCGCATCGGCGAGCTCATCGGACCTGGCGGAAAGAACATCAAAGCCATCCAGGCTGAGTCTGGTGCTGAACTGAACATCGAAGACGATGGCACCGTTCACATCTACGCCTCTAAGCAGGAAGGCCTCGAAGCTGCCAAGAACATGATCGACATGATGTTCGCGGAAGTGGAGATCGGAAAGACCTACACTGGTAAAGTCATGAACGTCACCACCTTCGGAGCCTTCATGGAAGTGCTTCCAGGTAAGGACGGACTCGTTCACATCTCCGAGCTTGAAGAAGGTCGCGTAGACAAAGTGGAAGACGTCTGTAAGAAGGGCGACATCATCTCAGCCAAGTGCGTCGGGATCGACGACAAAGGCCGCGTGAAGATGTCCCGCAAAGCTGCTCTCCGTGAAGGAAACGGCGGTGGAGCACCTGCTGCTGACGCACCCTCCGGTGACGACGATGTTCCTCCTTCCGAGGAAGAAGTCGTGACCTTCGGCTAAGTCTTACGGACTCGAAAAAAATCACCAAGCGCGTTCGGCTCTCACGAGTCGGACGCGCTTTTTTTTGTGGGCGACCGTAGCCGATAGCTCCTGCTTTCGGAGCCTTGCGTCTGGGGAACCCAACTGGTAAGTTCTCCGTATGAAATACCGGACGCCTCGAGAGTTTGTCATGCGTGAATACGCGGACGTTCTCACGATGCGTCGTCTCCGCAAGAAGCGGGAAGCAAAGCTCGGCCATCCCATCCCGAAGTCTCAGATTACTGATAATAGTGAGCCATGGATGAAAAAGCCAAACAGTGTCGCCGACTGTCTTTGGATCAATGAAGAGGTGACCAAGCTTTCTGAGCGTTATGCCAAGAAAAGTTGAAGACGTGGTCACTCGACTCGCTTCTCAAGAACGAGTGGTGATGATTGGTGGCCTTGCGGTGATTGCACACGGTTTATCGAGACCAACGAAGGATGTAGATGTCTGGCTCGATCCCACAAAAGGCGCCCAGAGTTGGCTTTCTTCGATTAAAAACGTAATCACCAAGGACGAGAAAATTGTAACACTTCCCGGATGGAAAGAGCTGGAGCCTTCGGAGGTCGTGGAAAACGTGGAGGCGGTTGGGATGGTAAGAGTTGAAGGTTTGGACATGCCTTTGGACTTATTTTTTCGTCCCAATGGCTTACGAGTTGATGAGTTTGACCGGGTGTGGGCTGATTCGAGCGCAATGTCTGATGGTACGAAACTTCCAACACTTCTTGATCTCCTTTGCACCAAAGAGGAAACCAATCGGAAGCGTGATTTTACTGATGCGAGCTTTCTGCTTGGTTTGGCGCGTGAGCAGCAAGGGGGGAAGTTAGCGAATGCTGGGTCCGCAGAGGAAGCCTTGTCACTGATGGACGAGTTCTTCGATCATTCAGTCCTCGAAGATGGCTTGGCAAATCCTCTCCCAGAAGTCCGGGAAGTCATCTGGCGTGAGGTTAAACATCTTGCTGCCGATGAAGATCCTTTCGCGAAGGAATTATTGGAGGAACGTGGATCTGATTAGTCTCAAAACTCCCGCACTTCTAAACCCGGCACGCGGGTGAACTCCGAAGTGTTTCGAGTCACAATAGGGCGCTTGTGAGCCAATGCCGTGGCAGCGATCCAAAGGTCATTTTGGCCGATTATTTTACCGCTTTCTTTGAGATGGAGGAAGATCTCACCATAATGCCAGCTCACCTCAGGGGTGATTTCTAGGCAGGTGAAAAAGCGAATGTATTTTTCCCAAGAAATACGGTCTCTCATGCTATTTCCGCAGGCGATTTCTCCGGCGATGGTTGATGTGATTGCTAAAGGGGAATCTGTGTTCAAGAGGAGGAATTGGCTCGCGGGCCCTTCCTCTTTGCGACGGCGCTCTCGTTCGAGATGGATCAGGAAATTACTATCGAGGATCATCGTTTTTCTCCTGCCTCCAGTTCGACCTCATCCCATGGGCTAGTGACGATGGGGGGATCTTCCGGAAGTTCGGCCAAAGCATCTGCGAGAGAAACCCCGTCATCGGGGAGGTGGGCAAAAAGCTTGTCCACATTTTCCAATAAATCGGCTCCGGTTGGAGCAGGATTCTCAAAGTGGGTGCGCCGAATCACCTTCGAAAAGGAATCGCGCGGGCCTTTTTTTGCCGCAGCCAGCTTCTCGTAGGCATCGAGTTCGATGGAGATGGTTTTAGTGGGCATACACGGACCATGCATGGCCCGTGTGTTCTTGTCAAGTTGGTTGATTGTAGGAGAGCGACATCATCTCAGCAAAGTGCGTCGGAATCGACAACAATGGCCGCGTGAAGATGTCCCGTAAAGCTGCTCTCCGTGAAGGAAACGGGGGCGGAGCACCTGCTGCGGACGCACCTTCCAGTGACGACGATGTTCCTCCTTCCGAGGAAGAAGTCGTGACCTTCGGCTAAGTCAACTGACTCGAAAATATCACTAAGCGTCTTCGGCTCTCACGAGTTGGAGGTGCTTTTTTTGTGCCGTAGTCGAAAGCTCCTGCTTTCGAAGCACGCACGGCAGCCTTCTATTTGGCGGCTTTGAGAATGACTTCCTTAATCTCTTCCCAGTTCTGTGACTTCAAGAAAACTGGATCTGGTTCAGCTTCGGCATCGTCGAACCAGGTGAGGCTTTTCATGACGATGAAGGGGTCTGAGGCAGGGTATTTTCTTTGATACCAATCGAGCATCAGGGAGAGGTCGATGCTTTCGAGGAGGGCGGCAACATCGACGAAGTCTTTTTTTGAACCTCGGCCAACTAAGGCCGAGAGCTTCATCGCGACGTTGTCGGGAAGCGAAGAGAGTGAGATGCCATCGATTTGTTCGACTGGTTCGAGAAGTTGGGTGTCGTATCTGAGGAACTCGAGTTTGCTGTTCTGATGTGTGATTGCGATTGAGCCTTTGGATTGGTGAATGATTTTTGAGGGAGATCCTGTGAGGGTTTCTAGTTCATCGATTAATTCAGGAGGGGAGAACTGAGCGCTCTTGAAAAAATCCAGATCGACGGAGATTCGATGTCCCAGTCTCAGGGCTAAGGCGGTGCCGCCAGCCAGATAGAAACCGAGTTCATTGAGGCGAGGCGAAGCGAGTTTTAGGAGTTCCAGGGTGTGGCTTGGGACTGTTTGTTCGTGTAGCATCTCAGTTGAGTTCGATCCAAATCGAGGGTGGCGCAGGCAAAGCTGGTGGCCTTTTTTTCGAGCGAGCGGAGGGAGGTGACGGCTTCTCTCAGTTCGTTTTTGGAGTAGCACTTTTTTAAAAGAAGCCAGTCTTTGAGGAGGCCTTTTTCTAGAACGCGCCGAACTAGCCAAGCGCGGTTTTTCTCAAGGTCCACCGAAGAGACATCGACATCCCAAAAGAGGTGGGATGAGAAGTCTGAGGTGGAGATTTGGTGAATCACTTTTTTACGGTAGGCTGAATTGAAGGGGGGATCAATCCCAGGTGTGGAGGGTGTAGCCCTCGCCGAGGCCACCGATGTTTTTTAAGAGGCTGCTGACTTTGGTATGCCACTCGGGGAGGTTGGGGGCTTTGCGGGGGCCGGCGGATTTTGGGAAGAAGAGGTAGGTGACGGTGAGGTCGGAGACGGCGCGGGTTTTGCCGTTGGCCTTTGGGTTGAGGGCGCGGGCGAGGCGGAGGGAGGCTTCTCCGGTTTTGGAGGAGGGGCCGGCGTCGCCGAGGATGGCGGGGTAGATTTTATCTTTATAGATGACGGCGGCGTAGTCACCCATGCGAGGGGAGAAGGGGGCGGTGGATTTGACCCAGGGGACGGGGAGGACGACGAAGGGGTCTTCGGTCGCGAGGAGGAAGCGGCGCTTTTTGAGGTTGGTTTTGGTGTAGGAATGAAGGCCGCGTTCTTTGACTCGGTAAATTTGGGAATCGCAGGCACGGATCATTTCGCGCCAGACCACGCCGGGGTCTTTTTTTGCTTCAGCTTCGAGTTGGGTGCGGAGCTTTTGGAGCTTGGTCAGGGTTTCGGGGTAGTAGTTGAGGAAGGGGTTGGGTTCAGGGCTGGTGTTGACCCAAGAGTAGGAGGTTTCGGGGAGGAACCAGTCGGAAGTACGAGCTAAGTCGTAGTTTGAGATGAGGGGAGAGCGGCCGGGGTCGGAGCCATCGGTGACGACGTCCATGTCGGACTGGAGGAGGAAGACTTTTTGCTGGGTGGTGGGGTGGGTGAGGAGGAGGGTGGTTTCGCAATCGAAGTAGTTATGCGAGGTGAGGAGGCTGCCGGAGCGGTTGGTCTTGTGCTTGGTGTCGTAGAGTTGTTGGAAGCGAGAGGAGAGCTGGGCGGTTTCGAGGAGGAGATTGAAGTCCGGAAGAATCTTTGGGAGGTGCGGGTTGATCGCGCTGAGTTGAGCTGCGGTGGTGGAGGGAGTGGGGGTGACGTATTGGAGAGAGCGGATGTAACTGGCTCCGCCGGAGCGGAGAGTGGTGGCCGTTGAGCTAGTGGGGAGAGGGGTCCAAGAAGGGACTTTGGAAAGCTGGGCGTAGCTGGGGAGAGCGAGAGAAAAGAAGCAGCAAATGATCTTAACGGAATGGGGGAGCATTTTCATCACCTCAGCAAGGTAGCCTGCGAATGCGTCATGCCAAGGCCAAGGATAGGATTGGGCTTGGTGGAGCAAATTTTGCGAAAGAAAGTTGTGGTTGTGACAGGTTGATTCAATTTAGATTTATGAACGATGATTCAACGATATAATCGGAATCAAATTATTGTTGGAATTCTTGCAATAATTGGAGGCTTATTTTGCTCGTGGTTGGGGTATTTGTTCTTTCGATTTGTCCCAATATTTGCCTTGGATCGATTTGGAATTGAAATGACATCTGGAATGGGGGTGACGATTGGTTTGCTTGGCCTCGCGATACTACTTTCAAGTGGTTATTCGGTTTGGAAAAAAGGCAACGGGCTTACTTCTTTCGGAGAATCAGCACTTTATGTAGAGTCGCTTGCAAAGAGTGAAACTGGCGGAGCCTATGCCGTGAATCGAGAGCTGGGGCAGGTGACTGGAACTTCTCACCTTTTAAGCCAGATTTTTCTAGCGGGACCTTTGATGCTTCTGAATGCCGCCACAAGATTCGCAAGTTTGATTTCAAGTAAGGGAGATCTAGAGAAGCGAATGGGAGAGGTCTTAGAGAGATCTCGCGACGCAAATAAGTGGCAGGATTTGAAAGAGTATGTCGGAGTTGAAGAAGAGCTTCAGAATCTTATCCGGATTGGGGCGATTCAGTATGGGATTTCGAGAGGTGTCCCTAGGATCAAGATTAATAAAAACTATGGAAATTAATGTGACTCCAATTCGAGGGGGAATTCTGGCGTTACTTCTGGTCGCCTTTTATCTGACAGGTGGATTTGAAATGCCAGATCAAGCTGTTGAGCTAAGGGGACGGAGGTTTGCTAAGGCGTGGTATTTGTGCATCGTGATTTTTGCGTTAGGTGCGGTGAAAGTTTCGATTATGGATCACTGGGTTGGAAACGTTGAGCGCTCGAACATACGAATTTGCTACATCGTTCTTGGGGTGATCCTGATGCTTGTTGCTTTAGTATGGCAATCAATGTTGAGGGGCTAGCTTTGCTCAGAAATCTATGACGATTCGAGGAAGGTGATTTCGGAGATCTTAGCGCCAGCGAGGGCATTGAGGACATCGGTGACTCGTTGTTGTTTGGCGCTTCCGTCGACTTTGATGGTGACGACAGCGTTTTGTTTGGAGGCTTGGGCGATGCTTTTGTGCAGGGCGAGGCGTTTGGAGAGAGTGGGGAGCTCTCGGGAATTTTTGTCAGATTCGACCAATTCGATGAGCTTGGCTTCGGTTCGGATTGAGATGTTGCCGTTTTCTTCAATGAGAAGATTGAGAGGCGGGTTTTCGACTGGCGTCCCAGTGGGATTTGGTACGGGCAGGGTGGAGCTGAGTTCTTGTTCCTTTTTGACGATCTGGGTGGTGACGAGAAAGTAGATGAGAAGTAAGAAGCAGACATCGATGAGAGAGGAGATGTCGAGTCCGGGGCTGTCTTCGGTCGGGAGGGGGGATCTTTTGCGGTGGGTCATGGGGTCTTTGTGAGAACGCATGACTTTGAGAAGTTCTTAGGTTAAACCACTTTGCTCAGGTTTCATCGTTGAAGAAGTGTCGTCCTTGTTGGCTGGCGGGGGTGTTGTGGTCAGTTTCCCAATAGACGTGGTCGAGGAGGTCGTCGGGTGTGGGTGGTGGGGATTGCTCTGCGAGGGTGGAGGCGGTGAGGGCTTCGAGCTTAGCCTCTTCGTGCATCTCTTTTTCGACTTCGGGGGTGAGGTGGCCTTCGGCGATAAGTTGGTCGGCCCAGAGGCGGATGGGGTCGCGGTTGTCTTTGTGGAACTGAATGTCTTCGGGTGTGCGATATTTTTTGTGATTGGCGTCGGCGACGCTCCATCCGTAGTAGCGGTAGGTGGTGACTTCGAGGACGGTGGGGCGGGATTTTTGGAGAGCGCGATCGCGGGCTTTGGTGAGTTTACTGAGGAGGGAATCGATTTCCCAACCTTTGGCGATATCCCAATCGATGTTGTAGGTCTCGGCGCGTTGGGCGAGGTGGTCTTTGAAGGCGGAGGATCGGGGGACGCTGGTTCCCATGGCGTAGCCGTTGTTCTCGATGATGAAGACGGTGGGGATATCGAAGAGGCCGGCGAGATTGAGAGTCTCGTGGAAGACACCTTGGTTGGTGGCTCCGTCGCCGAGGAAGCAGAAGACGACGCCTTCTCTTTCTTGGTATTTGAGGGCGAAGCTGAGGCCGAGTGCGAGGGGAGTTTGGGCAGCGGCGATGGGGAAGCATCCCCAATGGCGGTGGGCGGGGCTGAAGAGGGAGAAATTGCCGCCTTTGCCTTGGCTGCAGCCTCCGGTTCTCCCCATGAGTTCGGCGATGATGGAGTCTGCGGATATTCCGGCCGCGATGGCAGGACCAATGCCTCGACAGCCGGTGATGGTGTGGTCATCCGGCCCCATGATGGAGCGGACGGTGGCGGCGGTGGATTCTTGACCGATGGAGAGGACGAGGAAGCCTCCCATTTTTGGCGGCCAGCCTTTGCTGTAACTTTTAAGACATCTCTGCTCGATGCGGCGGATGCGGATCATCTCGCGGAGGAGATGGCGTTTTTGGGTGGGGGAGAATCGGACCATTTTTTCAACACCGTGAGAATGATTTATATCTGTGTGCTTCTCTACTTCTTCTTTTCAAAAAACTCGGGAGTTCCCCATGGGGCTGAGCTTGAAGGTTGGGAGGGACACTTTCCAAAGTGTCCTTCCGGGGTTGGGCTGAGGTTGTGAAGCGGGCGGGACGCCCGCGCTCCTTAAAGGCCGCGGAGTTCGCGGTTGGCGTTGCCGATTGATTTGGTGGTGTGTGTAGTAGGGAAAATTGGCGTGCGGTTCTCGGTCAGAGAAGACGTGATTGAGGAGCTTCTTTAGTTCCTTCTTTGCGGGTGGCGAGAGGTCGAAGCGATAGCGTTCTGGACCCGAGGTGAAGATGATTTCGCTACAGCCGAAGCAGATGAGGGCGTGGACGTCTGTGTTATCTGTGGTCCAAGAGACTGCGAAGTCGGGGTGGAAGCCGCCGCAGTCTTTTTCTCCTTTGAAAGGGCGGATGCTTCCGTCAGAGGAAAGAAGAGAGATGATTTTTTCTTTTTGGGAATCGGTGAGTGAGATCGAAGGGGTGTAGAAGGGGAAGTCGGCGATTTGAACGGTGTTTTCTTGATCGAGTTCCTGTTTTAGAGCCTCTGGTTCAAAGAATTGGTGAGGGAGGCCTTTTTTGAGGTCAATTTTTGAGGCCTGTAGGATTGACGTTCTGAGGTCAGAGGAAGCGGGGAGAGCTTGCTTTGAGATTCGCCAGAAGCTGAAGAGGGTGCAGAAGACTATGAATCCGCCGAGGATAAGGATTTTCTGTTTCATGGGGGGGAGATGGTTCGGAATTTTATCTAGGCTTTTTGGTGGGTGGTTGAGGGCGGGGAGGACACTTTCCAAAGTGTCTTTCCGGGGGGCTGAGGTTGTGAAGCGGGCGGGACGCCCGCGCTCCTTTAGAGGCCGCGGAGTTCGCGGTTGGCGTTGCCGATTGATTTGGTGGGGACGCCGAGGCGTTTCATCATGCCGACGTAGAGGGAGGCGAGGGGGGAGTTGTCGTCGGCTTGGAGGTGGCGGCCGGGTTTGAGTTGGCCGTTGGCTCCGCCAGCGAGGATGGTGGGGATGTCTTTGGTGGCGTGGGCGTTTCCGTCACGGATGCCGGAGCCGAAGAGGACCATCGAATTATCGAGAACGTTGGCGCTGCCTTCGGGGAGGCTCTTCATTTTCTGAAGGAGGTAGGCGAGTTGTGCGGAGTGCCAGGTGTTGATTTTCTGGTATTGGTCGAGCTGTTTTTTATCGCCCTTGTGGTGGGAGATGGAATGGTGACCGCCGCTGACGCCATCGAGGAAGGAGAAGTTTTTTCCGGAGACGGCATTGCCAAACATGAAGGTGGCGACGCGGGTGGAGTCGGTCCAGAAGGCGAGGGCGATGAGGTCGAGCATGAGGCGGGAGTGCTCGGTGTGGTCGATGCGTTGGACGGAGCCGAGGCCTTTTTTGTCTCCACCCATGGCGGTGCCGATGCGTTTGTTGAGGGCGGCGAGTTGTTTGGCGGCGGCTTCGGAGATGTTTTGTCCGGCGCCAATTTGTTTGGCTTCGTTTTCGATGCGGCGTTCGACTTCGCGGACGCTTTCGAGGTATTGCTGGAGCTTGTGCTTGTCCTCGGTGCCGAGGGTTCGTTTGAGCGAGTTGGCGTCGTCGAGGACGATGTCGATGACGGATTTGTCATCGGATTGTCCTTTGCCAGATTTGTCGACTTTGCGGAAAAGGCGGTCGAAGGCGCTTTGCGGGTTAATTTCGCAAGGGAGAGGGACGTCGGGCTTTTTCCAGGAGATGTGTGAGCCGTAGAGGCGGGTGAGGTTGACGTTTCGGTCGATGCCGGAGCTGATGGGTGAGGTGCCGAGTTCCATGGAGGGGAGCTTGGTGTTTCGTCCGATGGCTTGGGCGGCGAGTTGGTCGATGGAGATGCCATTTGCGGAGACATCGGACCCGGTGGTGCTGGCGATGGTGGAACAGGTGAGCCAGCCGGCGGTTTTGAAGTAGTGGCCGTCGCCCTTGTGCGAGGGTTGATTGGTGAGGCCGGAGATGACGGTGAGGTATTCTTTGACGGACTCGAGCGGGGAGAGAATGGGGGAGAGTTTGAAGGAGGGGCCTTTTCCGCTGGGGGTCCATTTGTCGGGGCGGACGCCATTGGGCATGAAGAGGCAGGCCATGCGGACGGGATCGCTGGTGGCGGCGCTTTGTCCGTAGACGGGGCGCATTGCTTCGAGGAAGGGGAGGGCGAGAGTGGCACCCATGCCGCGAAGGGTTTGGCGGCGAGAGAGTTGCCAGCGCTTGGATTGGATGTTGGACATGGGAGTTTATGATGGGTGATTTACTGAGTTGAGGAGCTTAACGAAGAAGGGGGGAATTCTCTGGCTATGATCTTTACGGGGAGGCTAGTGCCATTTCATTCATTTCGCCAAGATCTTGTTTTTCGATGGTTAGGTGAGATTGGGGTTTAGGGATCGACGATGACTCGTGCTCGCACGAACTGTCTTCCTGGATCGAGAGAGAGGGCCCATGTCATGGCTGCTTGCTGGTCAGGGAGGGTGACGAAGCCTTGATAGCTTCCTCCTTCTTGCCAAGAGATGAGATCTTCGGAGACTTCGATGACAATGCGGGCGCCGTCTGCTGCGAGATTACGAGGGAGGATGAAGAGTGGGCTTCCGTTGGAGAAGGTGATCTCAGGATCTTTTCCATCGAAAAAGAAGTCTCTCAAATTAGCTCCGATCGGTGGACTGATGGTATCACTGGTGCCCGGGGTGCCAGTGAGCGTCAGGCTGGGCACCCAGTTTTCCGGAAGATCTGGATTGGGTTTTGAGGTGGGATGACTGAGAACGATGGAGCCTCCTCCTTGGAAAGTAGCAGGTGGCCAAGGATGTATTATGCCATAGTTGAAATCAGCGATGGCACTTCCATCTGCAGCGAGAAGAAGGATGCGCTCTCCTGCATTGCTGAGCCGTCCTTCATAGTCCGAAGGAGTGAGCACGAGTCTTTCGCCTGGGCTGAGGATGACATCCTGCCCGAACTCGTAATCGATCCCTTTATCGAAACGGACACCTGCTAAGCTTACAGGAGAGCTGCTGATATTTAGAAGTTCGATGAATTCATCTGAATCAGCCACGAAAGGCTTGTAGAGAATCTCCGCGATGACGAGGTTTTCAGAAGTGGCGAGGTCTCCGATGTAGAAAAAGGCTTCGGTGAGGGCGCTCCAATTCGTTCCATCAAGAGCACGGGTGCGGATGGTCTGGGCGCTGCTTATGTTGAGGTCAGGTTCGGTGATTTCGGCAATGACCATTCGGATATCGAGCGCCATGTCGCTACTTTGTGAGCTGCGGTTATGCACTTCGATACTCAGCGTGTTGGTTCCGGTGACGAGATGCTCGGTGGGGACCTCGAAGCGATCAAAGACTCCTTCGACTCCATCGGAAGTGGAAAGAGTGGTGTGATCGACGGGGCCATCGGCCATGTTTTCGCGGAAGATCTCGATTCCATTGAGGTAGAAGATGCCGCCGCCATCGAGGCTGGCATCCAGGTAGGAAGAAATCACAGAAGCGGGGTCAGTGATTTCGAATTGCTTCCGGAAATAGGCGGTGGTGATGGGAGTGCCGACGAGGGTTGTGGCGATGGTGGTGTTTGAAACGCCCCCGTAACCAAGGGGGGAAGGCCCAGCTTTCCACAAGGAGTCATCGAATGACGGACTGCTCCAGTTGGCGGCGATGGCGAGGTCATCGTCATTATAGTTCCAAATGGATCCTGAGGAGATGATTTCAGATTCCTCACTGCCTCCGCTGCTGATGAGGGCCGTCGGGCTGATCGCTCCTCCCTCGAGGCGAGGGTCGCTGCCATCGGTGGTGTAGTAGATTGTGCCGCTGCTTGCTGAGATCAAGAGAGGGAAGTCATTTGTGACCATTCCTCCGTGTTGATTGAAGGTTGGGGCGTCAATGGTGGGGTAGATTCGTTCGGTGCGGAATTGGTTGATGACGATGGGGTTTCGTAGGGGGAAGAAGACGTCGTTCAGGTAGTCCAACATCATCTGCCATTCATTCTCGGTGGTGTAGGGATCGCTAGGGCGTTGGCGATCTCCCCAGCGGGCAGATTCTACGATGAGAGCGGGGCGGACCTCTTCGGCGCGGGCATTGTAAAGAAGGGCGGCTCGCTGGGGCGAGAGGGTTCCATTGTGAAAGAGGTGTTTTTGAACACGATCAGCGAAGCGAATCTGATACTCGGGGTTGAGTTTGAGAGCGTGGTGCATTTCGTTCGGGTGGTAGGACCAAGAACGGCTAGATGTTGTGCTGTTGAAGGTGTAAGTTCTATTTCCTCCGTTATCTCCTAGACCCCGTTCGCCATCCCAGTTGTAGAATTGGAATCCATAGTCATCGGCTCCGCGGCTGCGGCGTCCGGCTCGCCAATTGTTTCTCCAATCGACGGTGCCGGCCCAGAAGTTGAAGATCATATAGTCGATGAAGTTATCAAGATCGAGATACTCTTGAATGGCTTCGTAGCTTGCGGCATCCGAGACCCCGGCACGGGAAATGGCATACATCGCTTCCCAGTCATCGTGACTGCCATCGCTGAGGACATTGGCTTGCTTGATGACATCGAAGTCTTCCTCTTTTCCTCCGAGGTGTTGGGAGAGAAAGTGCGCATCGACGCGTTCGATCAGGCTATAGAATCCCCAGTAAGCTCCATTGAGATAGAGGTGGAAGTATTCAAAATGTGCGGAGAGATGGCCCATGTCAACTTGGGCATCTTTGTAGAATTGATCGCGGAGATATTGGACATTTGAGCGGGTGCCGGGTCCGTTTCCACTTGCTCCGGGGAAAGTCCAAGCTTCGCTGTTTCCACCACGGAGGATGAAGTCATCGAAGGTATCGACATCGGTTCTGGAGAAGAGTTCACCTTTGAATTTAGAAGGGCCGTATTCGCGCCGGGAGGTGAGGCGGAAGTGGTGCTTATAGCGGTTCGGGTGGCGGGCAAAGTTACCGGCGATACGGATACCGGCATTGACTTGTAGCTCGGGGACTTTTTCGAAGCCGATGAATTCAACAGAGCAGGGGCGCTCCCATTCGCGGGGTTCGCCCCAGCCAGCTAAGAATTGATCTCCAGTGCCGCCGTAGGGATTCGGGTAAATGCCACCAGTCGCGGAGTCGGAGCTCTCATTCCAGAGGTGGTCGGGGTCCATTACGACGGAAATGGTCGGGTGATTTTTGAGAGCTTCGATGGCTTCGGTTGCCCCGAATTGGGTGATGACGCGCTGGTCCATCTCGTAGTCGCTAGGGCGGGGGAGATTGGTGGCTCCGTTGCTGGTGGAGTTATCGATGCCCCAGGTGGCGGGGAAGCCGGCGGGAGCTGCGGGCTGAGTAATGACATCTTGGAGAAAGAAGTAGCTTTGGGCGTCGATGTTGCTGCTGAGGAGGCCTTCTTTTGTGGCGATGGCTCGGATGACGGTGGTCGTAGTGATGTGAATCGGAGAGGTATAAAGAGTGCCGTTTGTGAGGGAGGGTTCGGATCCGTCTGTGGTGTAATAAATTGCGGCAGCAGGGGTCGCTGAGGTGATCACGAGTGAGAAGGAGGCGGTGTAGAAGCCGCGGTTTTTGCTGAACTTCGTGTCTCGGACGTAGTCAGGAAAATCAGCAGTGCCATTCGTCGCGCCAGGAGTGGGAGTGGTGTGGAAACCACCTTGCCCATAACTCATGCCGTAGGCTTGCTTGGGGTAGTGAAAGCGACTCGCAAGTTCTCCGGCGGGATCAACGAGACCGAGAAAATTAGGGTCTTGGGAAAGCTTAAAGTTGCTGTGAAGTTCCTCTCCTGCGACAGCGCGATTTTTTTCCGAAGCGAAGATGATTAGAAATTCTCCCGGAGCGAGATCTACTGAAGGCAGAGGCCAGCGATTGAGAAAGTCGGGGTCGTCAGAAAGTTTGTAGCCAGCGGTCGAGAGGTTTCCTGCTCCGGTGTTTTGAAGTTCGATCCAATCAGGAAAGTCCCCGTCAGAATCGGCGAAGATATCAGCGGGATTGGCAACGAATTCAGTGATTTTAAGTGTGCCCCGAGCTGGAAGGGTGCAGCAGAAAAGAAAAATGAGGAGAAAGCATTTCATCGTAAAAAATCAGTATGATCGATTGAGTGGGAAGTCTCAATCTACAAATGTGCGCCTACTTTTTCTCTCTATGGGTAAGGGAGATGGGGGATTTATTCGTCCTCACTCCGGCGATAGGCGGTGGTGGAGCGGTCAGCGTGGTGGATGAGGAGGATGGCGTCTTCGCTGGCGACTGCGTCGAAGAGATCCATCATGAATTCCTCCTGGCCGGGCCAAGGGTAGACGAAGAAGAGATCGACTTCGTCAGGATCGAGCCCGTCGTAGATGGGGGTGATGTCGATCTTTGCTCCGCCTGAGGTGGTCGCTTGGGGGGGGAGGAGGTCTTTTCCGCCGATGCCATCGACTTCCTCATAGCCTTCAGGGAGGTAGCTGGTGCAGAGGAATTCGGCAGGGATTTCGAGGTCGTCGGCGAGTTGAGTGGAGAGTTCAACGAGGCCAAGTTCGAGCTCGATTCCGATGGCGTCGAATCCGAGGAGGGAGGCGATGCAGGTGGCGATGCCGAAGCCGGAGCCCCACTCGCAGAAGACGTTTCCACGGAGGAGTCCGGATTCCTGAAGGGCGCAAATGGCGAAGAAGACGTTCTCGGGATTGCTGGGGAGGTAGCGAGGGTATCGGCGGTCGAGGCCGGCGTCGAAGAAGGCGTCGCAGCGTTTCTCGGATTCGGCGAGGAGGGCGGCGACGTCGTTTTGAATCGTGCCGGGTTTCAGGGAGAGGGGGAGTTGTTCGAGGGGCATGGGGGTGGGCTATGCGAGAGATTTTAGTCAGAAGTCAATCAACGCTCAAGGATGGTGACATTCTTGACATCATTGATTTCAATGCATACATTGACGACACAAAAATTATGGCCAATTTAACAATTCGAGATCTACCGGATACCGCCAAGGAGTCTCTGAGAGTGCAAGCTGCTAAGGCTGGTGTTTCTTTGGAGTCCTTTGCTCGTGGGCTTTTGCAAGAGGCATCGAAGAAACGTTCTGCCCAGCCGGAAGACTTACTAAAGCTTTCCCAAGAGTGCTTTGGACCGAAAAATGGGGTGGATTTAGAACTCTCACCCGCAAAGACACGTCGGCCTGTCGTCGAATTTGACTGATGATTATTTTGGACACGAACGTCGTATCCGAGTTGATGCGAAAGCAACCCGATGCTGCAGTTCAAGAGTGGGTTCGGTCGCAGAGGACGGTGAATTTGGCAATCACAACGGTGACCATTGCGGAGATTGAGCGTGGGCTGAAACGACTTCCAAAAGGGAAGCGGCGTGCTGATTTAGAAGCCCGTTTTGGCTCCTTTGTTTCCAAGGCTTTTGACGGGAGGATTCTGTCTTTCGATCAAGCTGCGGCTGAATGCTACGGGGAGTTGGCTGCAAAGAGGGAGGTGAAGGGCCTGCATGTCGATGCGCTGGATTTGATGATTTGCGCGATCGCGTCTGATGTGAATGCGAAGATCTGCACTCGAAATGTGGGAGATTTTGAGGCGTGTGGGGTGGGGTTGGTTAATCCTTGGGGGAGGTGAGTTGGTCGAGGGACATGACGGAGATTACGTGCAATGTAGCTGGCGCAATTGGTGGCATTGCACTGAGAGTCGAGGTGAGGTAGTGGGTGTTTTATTTCACCTCGTTTTTGAGCGGTTGAGGAAGGGGCGGGAGTTGACGATTTGGAGGATGAGGTCGCGGGTGGCGTAGTTGGTTTTTGGGAGTTCGGCGACGATGTTGTTAATGGTGACTTCGTCGTAGTATTCGAGGCCGCGTCCGGTGGCGTAGCTGATGAGTTTACGAGTCATGTTTTTGGCGAATTTGTCTTTGCCGGCCATGAGGAGTTGCTTGAGTTCGGCGGGGGTGTCGAAGGTGATGTCACCGGGGAGGGTGGCGGAGGAGTCGACGGGTTTTCCGTTGGCGTCTTTGGTGCGCCAGCGGCCGATGGCGTCGAAGTTTTCGAGCCCGAAGCCGAGGGGGTCGATGCGGGCGTGGCAGCTGGCGCATTTGGTGGCTTTGCGGTGGAGGTCGAGTTGTTGGCGGAAGGTAAGGCCTTCGGCTTTGGTGTCGTCGGCGGGGAGTTCGCCAGCGTCGGGTGGGGGTGGGGGAGCGGGGTCGCCGAGCATGGCGTCGAGGATCCAGACGCCACGATGGACGGGGCTGGTGCGGAGGGGGAGGGAGGTGGCGGTGAGGGTGGAGCCCATGCCGAGGACGCCGCCACGGTTTTTGTTTTGGAGTTTTACTTTTTGGAGTCTGCTTCCGGTGACGGGTTCTTTGAGGCGGTAGTGTTTGGCGAGGGTGGCGTTGGCGAAGGTGTAGTCGCTGTCGATGAGTTCGGTGAGTGGACGGTTTTGGCGGACGAGGTGGTTGAAGAACTCGACGCTTTCGTAATACATCGAGCGTCGGAGTTCGGGGGTGAAGGCGGGGAAGCGTTTGGGGTCAGGGTCAGCTTGATCGATCATTTTGTCGAACTCGAGCCAGCGACCGGCGAAGTGTCGGGCGAGGGCAGAGGACTTAGGGCTGGCGATCATGCGGAGGGTTTGTTGGCGCAGGATTTTGGGGTCGCGAAGTTTTCCTTGGTCGGCGACTTGGAAGAGTTCGCGGTCGGGCATGGAGGACCAGAGGAAGTAGGAGAGGCGGGTGGCGATTTCGAAGTCGGTGAGGGGCCATTCGTCTTTGTCGGCTTGGTCGTGTTCGGCGCGGAAGAGGAAGCGAGGGTTGATGAGGAGGGCGGTGAGGGGAGCGCGGAGGGATTGATCGAAGTCTTTGCTCGCTTGTTGTCCTTTGGCGAAGGCGTTGAGGAGGGGGGCGAGGTCAGCATCGCTGACGCGGCGGCGGTAGGCGAGGGTGGCGTGGTAGGTGAGGATGGTTTTGGCGGTGGCAGCGGGTGAGTTTTCTTTGTCGGGGGATTTGAAAATGATTTTCTTTTTAAGGGTGGGGTCAGCGTAAACGGCTGCGATGACTTGTTTGGCGGCGTTGAGGTATTTTTCGAGAAGAGTGGGGGTGGAGAAGAGGGCATCGGCCATGTTGTCGAAGCCTTCGCCACCGGCGCCATCGACGGGGAAATCTTTGGAGGGGTTGAAGGTGACGCCGAAGAGGTCGCGGACGGTGTAGTGGTATTCGTTCCGGTTGAGGCGGCGGAGGGTGGTGCGGCCAGCGCGTTGGGGGACGTCGCCGGATTTGACGCGGTCGACGACCTTGGAGAGGGCTTTGATGATTTGGGCACGCTCGGCTTCGGTAGGGAGGACGTCTTGATCGTCGGGAGGCATTTCCTTGTGCTGGACCTGGTCGATGATTTTCTCGAGGAGGAGATGGTTTTTAAATCCGGCGCTGAGGGAGTTAAGATGATCCAAGGTGATTCCGCCTTTTTCTTTGTCGGGGCCGTGGCAGGAGATGCAGTGTTTTTTAAGGAAGGGGGAGATTTGCGCGGAGAAGGAGTCGGCCGAGAGGGGGGTGATGAGGAGGATGAGGGAGAAGAGGAGGCGCATTTTTGAGAATACGGAGTGGTGGGTGGTGTTGTATCAGGTTGAGGTTCGGCTGGCTAGGTTTTGGGAGGGTATGGTGGAGATAGGGTTGTGAGTGAGGGGCTAGCGATTGGTTGGACGCTTTTGGCGATTAGCTTCTGGGTTGAGGGGCTTGTTGAGGGTGGGCAGTCTGGAGACAGCCCTTCCGTTGGGGAGCTTGTTGAGGGTGGGCGGTCTGGAGACAGCCCTTCCGTTGGGGGTTGGGATTTGGTAGGAAGGGTCTATGAAGAGACGGATTTTTGCGGGGTTAGTGGGGATTTTTTTGGGTGGGGTGGCTTTGGCAAAGAGGCCGAATGTTTTGATTTTTTATGCGGATGATTTGGGCTTTGGGGATCTGGGGTGCTACTATGAGAAGAGTAAGATCCCGACGCCGAATCTGGATCAATTGGCGAAGGAGGGGGTGCGGTTCACGGATGGGCATTCGTCGTCGGGGATTTGTACGCCGTCGCGGTTTGCGCTTTTGACGGGGAGGCATCATTGGCGGGATTTTCATGGGATTGTGAATGCTTTTGGAAAGTCGGTTTTTAAACCAGAGCGGTTGACCTTACCGGAGATGATGCAGGAGAAGGGCTATGCGACGGCGGCGATTGGGAAGTGGCATTTGGGATGGGATTGGGATGCGATTCGAAAAGAGGAGGTGAAGCCGAAAGAAGTGCAGCAAGGAAAGCGGAAGAAGAAGGAATTCGGGCCGGAGGCTTTTGATTGGACGAAGTCGATTCCGGATGGGCCTTTGGCGCATGGTTTTGATTATTACTTTGGAGACACCGTGATTAATTTCCCGCCGTATTGCTGGATCGAAAATGACAAGGTGGTGAAGGCTCCGGATACCGTGATGGATACGACGAAGTGGAAGACGATTAAGGAGGGGAACTGGGAGTGTCGTCCGGGGCCGATGACTTCGGGCTGGGATCCATATGAAAATATTCCAGAAACGACGAGGAAGGGTGTGGAGTATATCAGGGCGGCGGCGAAGACGGAGGAGCCGTTCTTTCTCTACTTTGCCTACCCGTCACCGCATGCGCCGATCATTCCGAATGATGAGTTCGATGGGAAGTCGGGGGCGGGACCTTATGGGGATTTTGTCCATGAGACGGATGATTCGATTGGGCAGCTTTTAAAGGCGCTGAAGGAATCGGGGCAGGCAGAGAATACGATCGTGATTTTTTCTGCAGACAATGGACCTGAGCATTATGCTTATGCGCGGGATGAGAAATTTGACCACTGGTCGGCGTGGCCCTTTCGGGGATTGAAGCGGGATGTTTATGAAGGGGGACATCATGTGCCTTTCATTGTGAAGTATCCAGGAGTGACAAAGGCAGGAACGGTGAATGAGGCTTTGGTTTCGCAGATCGATATCATGGCGACCTTGGCCTCGGTGGTGGAGTATGAGCTACCGAAGAAAAATGCGGCGGAGGATTCTCATGATTTATTACCGCTGCTGAAGGGCGAGGTGGAGTCGGTAAGGACGAGCCATGTGCATAATACGTATGAGGGGTCGTGGGCCTTTCGTGAGGGAGATTGGGTCTTGGTGACCGGGAAGAGCGGGCATCGGTCGCGGGTTGGGAAGGACTGGTTTGCGAAGCACGGATATCCAAAGGCGGAGAGTAAGAAGGCGCGGCTCTTTAATTTGAAGGAGGATATAGGGCAACGCGATGATGTGGCGGCGAAGCATGCTGAGAAAGTGAAGGCGATGGAAGCGGCTCTTAAGGAAGTGAGAGAGCAGGGCTACTCGGCGCCGCGCCTGATGAAGTGATTAGGGCTAGCCTTTGTCGTCGAGGTATTTCCAGTGGCCTTTGAAGCGGCGGAAGCGGGAGTGCTCGTTGAGTTGTTGGGCTTCGCCGTCCCAGAAGTAGTCGGCGAGGAATTCGACCTTGCCGCGCTTGTCTTCCTCTTGGCCTTTGGAGGTGGAGACGATGGTGAGAAATTTCCAGTCGGTGTGATGGATTGTGTTTTCGAGTTCACGCCGAAGGGCTGGGGTTCGGGAGTCGGGGTGCGTGGTTTCGACGAGGTAGTCGGGCAGGCGGAAGAAGAAGGCGCTGTAGCGGGAGCGCATGAGGGCTTCGGCGGTTTTTGGGTGGGCCTTGTTTTGGTGGAAGGGGAGGCAGCAGTCTTGGTAGGGCTTTTTTGATTTGCAGGGGCAGAGCGAGATGTGGCGCTCTTTGGGGATTTTATCAGAAAGGACAGACATAAAATTACGTGGGCTTGTGGGAATGACGATGGTGAGGAATAGGAACTAAACGCCGATGTCTTCGTTCCAAAGGGCGGGGTGTTCTTTGATGAAGCTTTGCATCATGTCGAGACATTCAGAGTTTTGAATGACTTCGATTTCGATGCCTTGTGAGCGGAGGTAATCTTCTTGCCCCATGAAGGATTGGTTTTCGCCAACGATCACTTTTGGGATGCCATAGAGGTGAATGGCGCCGCTGCACATGGGGCAGGGCGAGAGGGTGGTGTAGAGTTCGGACTGGCGGTAAATCTCGGCGGATTGGCGGCCCGCGTTTTCGAGAGCATCCATCTCGCCGTGGAGAATGGTGCTGCCTTTTTGAACTCGTCGATTGTGGCCTCGGCCGATGATTTTTCCGTCGTGGACGAGGACGCTCCCGATGGGGATTCCTCCTTCGGCGAGTCCGAGGCGGGCTTCAGAAATGGCGGCTTTTAAAAATTCTGGTTTCACTTCGTGAGAATCGGTTATGTTTAGGGACCGTGCGAGGGAGAAGTTCCCGAGGCGGCGAATAATTACCTTTTATCGAAATGCCATTTGTTAGACTTTCTGGAACCGTTCTTGGAGCCGAAGATGAGGGCCGCTCAACGCGTGCAAAGCTTCTGTTTCTTCTTTATAATGCTGGCTGGGATATCTTTAATTCCAATGGGAATCAGCAAATCACGCTGGCGAATATTGAGGAGAAGATCGTGGAGTCGGATGCCTTTGTTTTTACGCCCGGTGCTTCGCTTGAGGACATGTTCAAGGCGACCTCGGTTTTTGTAGGTTATCAGACTCTTGATAAGCATCTCGCGGGGAAGCCGACGGTGATTTTGAATAGTGATTTTTCATGGGACCCCTTGTTTCAACTCTTTGCCAAACTGCGTGAGCAGGGGACGGTGAGGCAGGACTATCGTGATTTTTTGCTCAGTGCCTCGACTCCAGAAAAGGTGATTAAGCGCCTTCATCTTGCAGCGCAGCAAGGGATGCCTGATGCAGGTCGTGAAATTGCGATCAAGACCGAGATCCCAAAGGCTGATACTCCGGCACCGGCTGATCTGGTGGGGAGTGTGTGTGTCTTTTGTTCGGCAAGCTTGGAGGATCCGGCCTACATTTCGGACGGAGAAGAGTTGGGGCGTCGCCTTGCGGAGAACAAATTCGGCTGCGTTTCAGGAGCAGGTAAGACGGGGATCATGGGTGCAGTTGTCCGTGGTTCGGTGGGAGCCGGTGGTTGGACAGCGGGTTCCAATGTGCCTCATATTATTGAGCTCGAGGGTCTGCCCGAAGGGCTGTCATGCTTCTGGCTCCGTGATGATATTTACACACGAATGGAGGTGATGATTGAAAATTCTACCTCCTTTGTGATCTTCCCGGGAGGGGCAGGGACGGTGCAGGAGTTGTTCGCGTTGATGATCTTCAAGCAGCAGGATAGCGACCTGATGAAGGGGAAAAAGGTGGTGATCTTTAACCGGCCTGATGAAAACGGGGTGGGATTTTGGGATTCTTTACTCCCGCTGATGGAAGCGGTGTGCGACTCGAAGGACTATGAGGTGTCGACTTCGCTCGACGATGTCATGGATATTCTGAGTCGGCATGCCGAGGAGGCTTAGAAAAGCGTCCTCGTTATTTCCTGAGACTCTTCATAGACAGAAGGCTCTGAAGGTGCCACTGTTCTAACAGATATGAACGATGATTTCACAAAATACCTTATTGAGAGCCACGGTGATCAAGTCGCTAGTAAGTTGAGTGCGGCAACGGATTTGACGCCTGAGCAGTCGATCCAAGCCCTTTCCGCAATCTCTCCCCTCGTCCTTGGTTCGCTGAAGCGAAAGCAGGCTGAAGTGGGTGAGGGTGGGATTGAAGAGCTTTTGGCGAATGCTGGCATCACTGCTGATCAGGCAGACAATATTGACGATGTTTTCGAAAAGGGTCTAGCGGGTCATAGCTCGCAAACTCGCGCAATTTTTGGGGAAGAAGCTCAGGAGCAAACGGCTTCGGCTCTTTCTAAGAAGTTCAATATTGGAGGAGCGCTCGCCAAGAAGCTCTTGCCGATGCTCGCTCCTATTATCTTGGGAATGCTTATGAAAAAGGGTGGGCAAGCTGGAGGTGGTGCTACTCAAAGTGGAGGAGGAGGCCTGATGGGAGGCATTAGCAGCATTATTGACCGTGATGGTGACGGCTCTATCATTGACGATATTGCTGGCATGGTTCTCGGCGGAGGTGGTGCAGCGACGCAAAAGCGTGGTGGAATCTTGCAATGGCTCCTTTCGCTTTTCTTCGGGCGCAAGTGATTAGAAAAGTAGGCTCAAATTCTCATTGCTGCTCAGGTGATTAGCGATGAGTCTCAGCTCCTATGGCAGAAATTCGAATTGATAAAGACGCTGCGCGTCAGGCCCTGCGAAAGGTTGGGATGCGCGCAGGTCTGATCATTCCCGCAATCATCGTGGTGGCGGGGGTGTTTACAAGCTACTACACCGTTCCGGCAGATTCCGAGGCGGTGATTTTACGCTTTGGCAAATACAACCGGACGGCAGCTCCGGGACTTCACTTTAAATTGCCCTTTTGGTTTGAGACCAAGGATGTGATTCCAGTGGAGCGGAGACTTAAGATGGAATTTGGTTTTGGAACCAAAGGTGCCACGAATTCTAGGCAAACGATCCCTCAGGAGTGGGAAGCTGAGCAAACCATGATTACCGGAGATAAAAACTCCGCACTTGTGGAGTGGGTCGTGCAATACCGAATTAGTGATCCGAAGGCTTATCTTTTCCAAGTCAAAGATCCTGAGGACACGATGCGAGATGCCTCTGAATCGGTGATGCGGGAAGTGGTGGGAGACCGAACGGTTGACGAAGTCATTACGATTGGTCGTCAGTCGATTGAGACGGATGCTTTGGTGAAACTGCAAGAGCTGGTTTCTTCTTACGGGCTAGGTTTGCAGATCGAGCAGTTACAATTGAAGAACGTGAACCCGCCTCGGCCGGTGCAGTCATCCTTTAACGAGGTGAACCAAGCCCAGCAGCAAAAGGAGGGGCAAATCAACGTGGCCAAAGGGCTCTATAACAAGGCTGTGCCGCGCACCCTGGGTGAGGCGGATCAAAAGATCAGTAGCGCCGAGGGTGACAAGCTCCAGCGAGTGAACGAGGCAACCGGTGATGCCGAGCGCTTTCTCGCCCTCTTTAACGAATATCAAAAGGCGCCTGCGATTACGCGGCAGCGCCTCTACCTAGAAAAAATGAAAGACGTCTTACCCTCTCTCAAAAGCAAAGTGATCATGGACGGAGAGGCTAGCAAACCGCTTCCCCTCCTCGACCTCAATAACGCCCTGAATGGAAAAGGAGGTGCCCGATGAAGAAAGCAGTTGGTTTCATGATTTTCGCCTTTGTGGTCTTGGTCCTGCTTTTCGTAACAGGCACGATTTATACCGTAAAAGAGGATCAGCAAGTGATCCTGACCCAGTTCGGAAAGCCGATCGGTGAGCCGGTGACTGAAGCGGGGCTCCATTTTAAAATACCCTTCGTGGTGAAGGTCAATGTCATTGAAAAGCGGCTTCTCGCTTGGGATGGCGCGAGTTCGCAAATGCCGACTCGTGATAAGACCTACATTCAGGTCGATACTTTTGCTCGCTGGCAAATTTCTGATCCTCTCGCCTATTTTCAGAAGCTGCGAGATGAACGAAGCGCGCTATCCCGTCTCGATGATATCCTAGGTTCTGAGACACGGAACGCCGTGGCGAAGCACGACCTGATTGAGGTGGTGCGATCAACCAAGGACCGGAAGCCGCAACTGACTGATATTCTCGACGAAAAGGAGATCGATTTTGAGAAGATCAAAGTGGGTCGCCGAGCGATCGAGCAGAATGTCTTTGAGACAGCCAAGGCGAAGTTAGAGGACTTTGGTATTACCTTGCTCGACCTCCGGTTCAAGCGAATTAACTACAATGGGGAAGTTGCGCCTCAGATCTACCAGCGCATGATTTCTGAACGTCAGCAGATTGCGGAACGTTTCCGATCTGAGGGAGCTGGAGAAGCGGCTCGTTGGAAAGGAAAGATGGAGCGCGAAGTGAAGAAAATCGAGTCGGAGTCCTACAAGAGCGTTCAATCGATTCTTGGTGAAGCCGATGCCGAGTCGACTCGGATCTATGCTGAGGCTTATGGCGGAACTCCGGAGCGGGAGAGCTTTTATAAGTTTGTCAAAACGCTGGAAGCCTATGACGAGATTCTTGACGATAAGACGACGGTGATTCTTTCGACCGACTCTGAGCTGTTTAAGCTTTTGGAGGGGTCGGAATAGGGAATTCCTAAACTAGATTTCAACAACCTTCTCTGCATTTTGTGGGGAGGGTTGTTTTTTTGAAGAGTGCTTCGTCTTGACCCATTGGTTTCTGCGGCGTACTTCCCTGAGCCATGGCCAAGCGTTCTAAGATTCCCATTAAGACCAAGCAGGAGATTGAGAAGATGCGGGAAGCTGGGAAGGTGGCGAGTGATGTCCTTCAGCGGACGGCGGCCTTTATTGAAGCTGGAAAGACAACTCGTGAAGTCGATGAGTATGCCCTTTCCTTAATGGAGGAGCATGGGGTGAAGAGCGCTTTTCACAAATACCGCGACTTTCCGGGTTATACTTGTATTTCGATGAACGAAGAAGTGGTTCACGGGATCGGTGGGGATCGCGTGATCGTCGAGGGTGATTTGGTGAAGCTAGACGTGGGGATTAAGCGTCAGGGCTGGATTGGTGACAATGCGCTCACGGTTCCAGTTGGGAAGATCAATGGGGAGCAGAAGCGTCTCATGGCGGTGACCGAAGAGTCGCTTTTTGTGGCCATTTCGCACGCGCGGGCCGGTGAGCCGCTGCATAAGCTTTGTGCCTCGGTCGAAGAGTATGTCACGCGCTTTGGTTTTACGGTGGTGCGGGATTTGGTGGGTCATGGAGTGGGGCGTCAGCTGCATGAAGAGCCTCAGGTGCCGAATTATGATCCGGGAGGGAAGTCGCCGATTTTGAAGGCGGGGATGATTTTGGCGATTGAGCCGATGATCAATGCGGGTGTGGGCACGGTGGATTGGTTTGATGACGGGTGGACCGTGGCGACTTCTGACCGTCGGCCTTCGAGTCACTTCGAGCACACCGTTTTGGTGACAAATGGTGATCCTGAGATTTTGACCTGGCGTCCGCGGACGGCCTTGCCAGAGCAGTTGGGGATCCCTCCGATGCCTGTTTAGCGTCTTTTCTTGCCGTAGCGGGCGAAGAGGTCTTCGAGCCACTCGCGCTTGAGTGGTTTTGAGATGAGGGTGACTGTTCCTTTCGGGAGGAGACGATTGACGACTTTAACTTCATCGCCATCGAGCGAATCGATCAGGGCGACCACTGGAAGGGTGTAGTGCTCTTCTGATTTTAGGAGCTTATCGTAGAGTTCATCACCATCCATGTCGGGAAGCTTTAGGTCTAGAACGACGAGGCTGAAATCGTATCCAGAAGCCATCGTGAGAGCCTGAGAAGCGCTGGAGGCTGCAATGTGCTCGTAGTTTCCCTCGCGAAGAATGTTAGTCATTTCTGTCAGGAGGGCATTGTCATCGTTGATTACAAGAATGGGTGTCATATCGAAGATGATAGAGATTCGAAGGGTGCTGTCCTCTATAAAATTTGCGGTATTTTCTCGGAACGTGGTGGTTGAGGGGACTCAGGCTAAAGCCTAAGCTCCGTAGCTCTTTGGAGGGGGACAGAAAGCTGGAGCTTTCTGCTACGGCTTGGGCAGAGGGCTGGGAGGACACTTTCCAAAGTGTCCTTCCGGGGTGACCTACTTGGCGGCGTTCCAGAAGGTGTCCATTTGTTCGATGGTGGCGTCTTCTAGGGTGATTTTGTCGGCTTTGAGGCCCTTTTCGATCTGGGCGAAGCGGTGGAGGAATTTTTGGTTGGTTCCCTCGAGGGCGACTTCGGGGTCGACGCCGAGTTTGCGGGCGAGGTTGGTGACGATGAAGAGGAGGTCGCCGATTTCGGCTTGGAGTTCAGGGGAGGCGGCTTGGCCGACTTGATGTTTCTCTAGTTCTTCTCGTACTTCGGCGAGTTCTTCGTCGATCTTTTCGGCGATGCCGGTGGTGTCGGGCCAGTCGAAGCCGACTTTGCTGGCTTTCTTCTGAAGCTTGGCGGCCTTGAGGAGGGCGGGGAGTCCTTTGCCGACGCCGTGGAGGTAGGGTTTTTCTTCGTGGCCTTTTTCGGCGCGCTTAATGTCTTCCCACTGGGTGAGGACGCCCTCGGTGCTGCCAACTTGTGAGTCGCCATAGACGTGCGGGTGGCGGCGGACGAGTTTTTCAGAGATGCCGCGAGCGATTTCATCGAGATCGAAGGTTCCGCTTTCTTGCGCAATTTCGGCGTGGAAGACGACTTGGAGGAGGACGTCGCCGAGTTCTTCTTGGAGGTTTTCGGGGTCGTTCGCGCGGATCGCGGCGACGGTTTCGTAGGTTTCCTCGATGAGGTTGGAGACGAGGGATTCGTGCGTTTGCTCAGCGTCCCACGGGCAGCCGCCGGGGGAGCGGAGGCGATGCATGATGGCGCGGAGGCGTTCGATTTGGCGGCCCGGTTCCGAGCAATTGATCATTTCGTCGTCAGTCATTTGTCTCGTCGGGCCTTGTTGAGAGTTTCCTTTTCTTTGGGGGTGAGGGATTGGATTCCCTGGTCACTGATTTTGTCGAGGATGCGGTCGACTTCTTTGGAGATTTCGAGCGGAGAGCGTTCGTCTTCGCGGATGATTTTGGCTTCTCTCGGTTTCTTCGAGCGAGGGGGTGAGCTTTGATCGCCGATTTGGGAGAGCTTGATGATGCCTTGTTTGAGGGGAGGCCATTTGAGGACGGCGAGGCCGAAGATCGCTCCGCCGAGGTGGCCGGCGCTTCCTCCGGCATTGTGCCAGTTGAAGAGGACGGCGCAGGCTTCGTAGATGAAGTAGACGATGCCGAGGGTGCGCATCTGGATTGGGATGACGAAGAAGAGGAGGACGCGGGCATTGGGCGCGACGAAGTAGAAGGCGGCAAGGATGCCGAAGAGTCCGGCGGAGGCTCCAACCATGGGGATGGCAGGGTGGTAGCCATCGAAAAGTCCCGGAATGAAGAGGATGGTGTAGAAAAGAGCTCCCGCGACTCCGCAAAGGAGGTAGAAAGTGAGATAGACACGGCTACTCATCCAGCGCTCGATGTGTGGGCCGAAGAAGAAGAGTCCGACGCCGTTCATGATGAGGTGACCAAAGTCGGCGTGGAGGAATTGGAAGGTGAGGAAGCGCCAGATTTGGAAGCCGTAAACTCCTTCTTGGATGCTGAAGTGGCCGAAGCGCTGCAGGAAGACTGGCTGGCCTGGGTTGGTCATTAGGGCTTGGAGGAAGAGAATGGCGACATTGATGATGAGAAGCCACTTGGTAACGGGGGCTCCTTCGAAGGGTCCGAGCATGCCGGGAGGGCGGCCTCCGTAGCGGCCTTCTTCCGAATTCATGTAGTCGCGATCGTTATATCCCACGGGAAAGAGGTAGCAGTGATTGGTGACTCATGAAAATGAAACTTTTTCTTAAGGCCAATCCGGTTTGAACTTCTCGCAGATGACTCTTGAGGATCTTGGATGGAATGATTTCTTTGCCGACCGCTTTGCGGAGGTGGCGAAGGAGGGCTGGGTTCCGGGGCGTTTGATTCGGGAGACGAAGATTAATTTTTCGGCCTTATTGGATGATGCTGAGGAGGTGGATTGTGTGGTGGGCGGGAAGGTGTGGCATGATGCGACTTGTGATGCGGACTTGCCAGCGGTGGGAGATTGGGTGGCGATTGAGTTAGGGGCTGAGAATGATGAGCACATCATTCGGGCGAGGTTGCCGAGGCAGAGTTGTTTTTCGCGCAAAGAGCCAGGCAAAAGTAGTCAGGAGCAGGTGATGGCGGCGAATGTGGACATCGTGGTGGTGGTGACGGATGCGGGGTCGGATTTTAATCTGCGGCGGATGGAGCGTTACTTCACGATCATTCAAAAAAGCGGGGCAAGGTGTGTGGTCTTGGTCAACAAGTCTGACCTAGAGGAGGATGAGGTGAATGAGAAGGCGCGGAAGGAGATTCAGGAGCTTTCGCCGGAGGCTGAGGTTCATGTCACGAGCGCGACGCGCCATGAGGGCTTGGAGGTTTTAAAGACTCACTTGAAGCCGGGGATTACGCTGACGATGGTGGGATCGAGCGGGGTGGGGAAGTCGACGCTGGTGAATCAGCTTTTGGGAGAAGAGTGGCTTTGGACTGGGGAGGTCAATGAAGTCACGGGGAAGGGTCGGCACACCACGGTGGCGCGGGAGTTGGTGGTTTTAGAAGACGGCGGGATGCTGGTGGATAACCCGGGAATCCGTGAGGTCCAGATGTGGACGGATGAGGATACCCTGCGCGATAGCTTTGTGGACGTGGAGGATTTGACGAACTTGTGCAAGTTCCGGGACTGCAAGCATCAGGGGGATAAGGGCTGCGCGATTGCGGCGGCGGTGGAGGCCGGGGAGCTGGATCCGCTGCGCTATGAGGCTTACCTGCGGCTCGATGAGGAGATTGAGGAGCTGAATTTTCGCCGGAAGAAGCGGCAGATGATCGTGGAGCGTTGGGGGAAGCGAAATAGTCGCGTGAAGGCGAGGAATCGGGAAGATCGGATCGATTTAGAGAAGGAGCAGCGGGGGGAATTATAGGGGTTTTTAGCGCAGAGACGTGGAGGTCGCTGATGACGCAGGGATTTTTGAGGGGCTTGGGTTGTTGGAGTTTTGAACCGCAAAGACGCGAAGGCGCGAAGTTTTTGGGGGGTGGTTGAGGGGGGATAACGCAGAGACGCGGAGGTCGCTGAGAGACGCGGAGATTTTTTTTGCTTGGTTGGGGGTGGGACCGCAGATGACACGTAACGGTTGAGGTGAGTCACCATGAATCGCACGAATACCCATGGGGCAAACCGTCTTGGTTGAGGGGCGGTGGTTTTTGGGGCCCTTTCCGTTTTTGGTTTTTTGAATTTTCCTATTTGAATTTGTTTAGAGTTTCAAAATTTAGGAATTAGGATTTTCATCCCTTGGTGACGCGGGAGACTTTTCCCTGAGTGATCTCAAAGTTGAGTCGCTGGGGTCGGTAGTCTTTGGTGACAGGGCGGCTTTTGCCGTCGATTCGGGTGACGCGCCATCGGAGCTTCGCCTGCTCGGCTTTGGCTTTTGCGGCTTCAAGAGAAAGACCTTCGAAGCCGCCATTGGGGGTGGGAGGGGGAGAGGGTTTCACTTTGAGGAGGCTGGGTTGCGAAAAGGGGCGAGCGGGAGGAGGGGATGACTGACAGGAGGTTAAAGCGGCAGCAACGAGAGACGAAAAAACCCACAGCCTTCTGGGAAGGCGTGTGGGCTTTGAAAGTGTTTTCATGAACTTGCTTATTCAGCGAGGATTCTCATGGTCGGGATGGTGCCGATGTGTGGCTCACCTGTTCCTCCTTGAGCAGTAGCGCGCTTGATAACAGCTGGGCTGATGCTTCCACAGCAATCAGGAGCTGGGCAGTAGACTGATCCGCAGGTTCCGCAGTCTTGCGGCACTTGGACGGTCTCGGTGTAAGCGATTTTGTCCTCAACTTCGTAAGGAATGCCACCTTTGGTGCCCGGGTTGACCATGCGCTTGACGACCTTGTATTTGGTGACTTTTTCGTTGGTGTAGCCCATATTTTCGCAGCCAACTTCAACGATTTTTCCTTTGTTGTGGCACTTACTGAGGCCGCAGCAGGAAGTAAGGACCGAAGCGAAGAGGCTGAGAAGAAGAAGTGGGATCAGTTTTTTCATGAATGTATGCGGTGTTTTGACTGGGTAGAGGAAATCAAATGAGACGAGGGGTTGTCGAGAGTGGATTTCTTCAAAATGAGATTTTAAGCGATGGTGAGGACTTGTTTGACAATGCGATCTGCATTTGGGAGCTGGTCTGGCTCGACATGAGGCGAGTAAATCGCTGGTGCATCGATGGTGCAGACCCGTTTGATAGGGGCATCGAGGTAATCGAAGGCGTATTCCTGAATCAGGGTGGTGATTTGAGCGGAAACGCCGCAGAAGGGCTTTGATTCGTCAACGAGGCAGGCCTTATTGGTCTTTTTGACGGACTCAATGATGGCGTCTTGATCGAGGGGACGGATGGAGCGGAGATCGACGACTTCGGCACTGATGTTGTGCTCATTTTGGAGGATTTCGGCCGCTTCGAGGCAGCGGAGGACGCTGGCTCCGTGAGCGATGAGGCTGATGTCGCTACCTTCACGCTTAATGTCGGCTTTTCCGAGTGGGATGGTGAAGTCACCGTCGGCGGGATCTGGGACGTCGCCGAGATTTCCATATAGGGTGGTATTTTCCATAACGTAGACGGGGTCATTGTCACGGATGGCGGTTTTCATGAGGCCTTTAGCATCGGCTGGGGTGGCAGGCGAGCAGACTTTGAGGCCGGGGAAGGCGGCGAAGAGGCCCTCGGGAGTGTGAGAGTGGGTCGCGCCGACGTTGGTGCCGCCATTGGCGGGACCACGCATCACGATGGGGACATTGATGAGTCCGCCGGACATGTAGCGGCAGCAGGCGGCGTTGTTGACGAGTTGGTCAAAGGCGACGCTGTGGAAGGACCAGAACATGAGTTCCATGACGGGGCGGACGCCGAGCATGGAGGCTCCGATGCCCATGCCGATGAAGCCGGCTTCGGAGATGGGGGTGTCGACGACTCGTTTGTCGCCCCACTTTTCCCAAAGGCCTTTGGTGACTTTGTAAGCTCCGTTGTATTGAGCGACTTCCTCGCCCATGAGGACGACGTTTTCATCGCGGGCAAGCTCTTCGTCGAAGGCTTCGTTGAGGGCGTCTCGGTATTCGATTTCGCGCATGGTATCTAAAAAGGTAAGAATTTAATCGTTGAAAAAGTGACGGCCGATCTTGGAGGCCTCGGTGTTGTTATCGGTCTCCCAGTAAACGTCTTTGGTAATGTCCTCGGCGGTTGGGGCGGGGGAGTCTTCGGCAAATTTGACGGACGCGGCTGCTTCATTTTTGGAAGCGGTGTCGATCTCCTTGGCGGATTCTTCAGTGAGAACTCCTTCGTCGAGGAGGCGCTGCTTCCAGAGGTTGATGGGGTCGTGGTCGCGCTTATATTTTTCGATCTCTTCAGGAGAACGATAGACCTTGTGGTTGGCGTCGGCGACGGAGTGTCCGTAATAGCGGTAGGTGTTGATTTCGAGAACGGTTGGCTTGAGCTCTTTGCGAGCTCGCTCCATCGCGATGTGCATTTTTGCGCGGACTTCGTAAAAGTCCTCACCATTCACGACGTCCCAGTCCATGTCGTAAGCGTCGGCGCGCTGGGCTAAGCAGTCTTTATAGGCGGAGGAACGTTTTTGAGAAGTGCCCATGGAGTAGCCGTTGTTTTCGATGACGTAAACGACGGGAATCCCGAAGAGGGCGGCGATGTTCAGTGACTCGTGGAAGGCTCCTTGGTTGACGGCGCCGTCTCCGAGGAAGCAGAGGGCTGAGCCGTGAAGATTGTTATACTTGAGGCCGTAGCCGAGGCCTAGGCCGAGTGGAGTTTGACCGGCGACGATTCCGTGGCCTCCCCAGAAGTTCTTGTCAGGTGCGAAGAAGTGCATCGATCCGCCTTTGCCTTTCGAGCAGCCAGTGGCTTTTCCATAAAGCTCGGCCATACACTCGTTCATCCCCATTCCTACAGCAAGGGCGTGGGCGTGGCATCGGTAGGCAGTGATCATGTGATCGTGGTCACCCATGAGGGAAGCGGCACCCACGGCGAGGGATTCTTGACCAATATAAAGGTGAAGGAAGCCACCCATGGTGCCCTTTTTCGAGTAGTTTTTAAGAGCAGATTGCTCAAATCGCCGGATCTGGGTCATCTGGCGGTAGTGCTCGATCTTCTTTTCAGAGGAGAGGGTTTTATTAATGGGCGAGCTCGCAAAATCGAGCGGGGAAATATTTGGGCTGCTTGCAGTATCCATGACGAAAGAATTTCAAAGAGCGACATAGCGGCCCCAGCGATTCGCCGCAAGACTAATGCAATTCGCTCTGAATTTACCAAAAAGAGACAAGTTTGAGCCTTTCGGGCGCTTCCTCTCGTATGAGAAGAATTTATTTTATGCTCTCTGGGCTTCTGCCACTCGCAGTGGCGGCAGCGAATTTTGAAACTCCGGTTCCTTTGAAAGGCGGAGATCAGTTGGTTCAAGTGGAAGCTCCGGGCTATGCAGCTCCGACTCTTTTCGATCTGGATGGGGACGGAGAGAAAGATCTTCTGGTGGGGCAGTTCAATAATGGGAAAATCAAGGTCTATCCTGGGAAAGGAGAGGGAAAATTTGGAGAAGGAAAATTTCTCAAAGCTGGAGGTGAGATCGCCAAGATCCCCGGAGTGTGGTGATGCAAGAGTTCGACTCCACAGGTTGTGGATCTGAATGGTGACGGCCAAATGGACATTCTTTCTGGGTCGTATTCGGGAGATGGTCTTTCTGAAATGGCGGGGCTTTTTCAAGTGCTTTGGGGTGAGAAAGGGGGGACTTTTAAAAAGGCCGAGCCTCTGAAGGGGACGGATGGAAAACTTTTAATCATCAAACCTGCTGACCAGAAAGGAGGAGATATGGATATCCCGAGGATTTGTACGCGGCCTACGGCGGTGGATTTTGATGGCGATGGTAATTTGGATCTTTTTGTGGGGAACTTTAAGGGGACCTACTATCTCTTTCGAGGAGAGGGGAAGGGGAAATTTTCTCCCAAGAGTGAGAGAGTAATGCAGGGAGATCAGCCTCTTTCGACCGGTTATCACAGCGATCCTTGTTTTGCGGATTGGGATGGTGATGGCGACTTGGATCTCCTCGCTGGATCTGGAAATGGAGGAGTTAAGTTGGTCGAAAATACAGCAGGCAAGGATCAGGAGATGAGCTTTGGGAAATCTACCGTTCTAATTTCTCCGCCTAAGAAAGATGGACCTCGGTGGGCGAATGAGGACCCTTCGCCATCTTCTTCTACCCGAGTTTGGGCAGATGACTTAAACGGTGATGGTAAACTAGATCTCCTTATGGGCGATAGCGTGAGTCTTCAATCGCTTCCTGAAGGTGTCACACGGGAGGAGTCGGACAAGGCTCAAGCCGAGTGGAACAAGGAGATGATGGAGCTTCAAAAGCTTTTTCAAACGGAGCAGAGCGCCGAGGAAATGGAGAAGGTTCAAAGTCGTTTTTCAAAGTTGTTCGAAAAACGGGAGGAGTTTTTGAAAGAAGAATCCACAGGGTTCGTATGGGTATATTATCAGAAATAACCCCTCTGATTTTGTGTGTTTGTGTGGCCGCGCTCTTGTTTCGACAAGGGCGCGGTTTTCCTTTTGGGGCTAGCTCGAAAAGAGGGTCGCGGGGAAAATAATCTGCATGATTAGGGTGAGGAAGAAATTCACGACGAGAATAGCGAGGGATGAATAAACCATCGCTTCGGTGGTGCCTCGTCCTACGCCGACCGCGCCATTGCTGGCTTTTAAGCCTCGGTCGCAAGAAACGATGACAATGAGGATGCCGAAGGAGAGGCCTTTGATGAGGGCGATGCTGATGTCCTCAAGCGCAACGTATTGACGGGTGTTGGCGATCCAGTAGGCGGCTTCGACTTTAAAGACTCCAACGCCGACGACGTAAGAGGCGATCATTCCGAGGGCCGCTGATTCAGCAATCAGTAAGGGAATGGAAATGATCATCGCGAGGAGGCGGGGGGTGACAAGGTAATCGACGGGATGCACGGCCATTGAGCGGAGGGCGTCGACTTGTTCGGTGACCTTCATGGTGCCGATCTCAGCGGCCATTGCGGAGCCGACGCGGCCCGCGAGCATGAGTCCGGTGATGGTGGGGCCAAGTTCGCGGAGCATCGCGACGGAGACGAGGCCACCGGTCGCAGTTTCGAGACCGAAGAGCTTGAACTGGAAAAGGGTCTGAGCGGCGAGGACCGCTCCGGTGAAGGCTCCGGTGACGCAGACCACGACTTGGGAGCGAGCGCCGATTTCCGCAACTTGAGCCCACATCTGCCGCCAACGTTTCTGGCCTTTGGTCAGAGAGGTGAAGATCTCTCCCGTCAACAAGCCGAGTTGGCCGAGGTAGTTGATGAAGCTGAGGACGAGTCGTCCGGTTGCTTGGAAGATGCTCACGGGGAGAGCTTAGCGGTGCTAATCGTGGAATGCGATTCGTAAGAAGAGATCGATTGACATAAAAACCAGACCAGACCAGACTTAATTATGGAAAATATCCAAGAAGCCAAAACTCATCTCTCTCGACTTGTCGAGCGGGCTCATGCTGGCGAAGAAGTCATCATTTCTAAGGCGGGTAAGCCGATGGCGAAGTTGGTGCCTTACATTCCGCCTCGGCCGGTTCGGAAGGGGGGCTTTTTGCAGGGGCAGATTTGGGAGTCTGATGATTGTTGGGAGCCTGATGAGGAGCTGGTGGAGTTGATGACGAAAGCGCCTCTCGAACCAAAAGAAGCTCAATAGTAAGTGATGCGAATTCTCCTTGATTCCCATACCGCGCTCTGGTGGATGGACGACCCTACTAGAATTAAGAAAAAGGCTCGCGATGCGATTGCTGATCCGATGAATCAGGTGTTTTTGAGTGCGGTATCGGTGTGGGAACTCGGGCTCAAGATCTCGAAAGGAAAGTTAAAGCTTCCTGCGAATTTCACGGAACTATTGAAGGCGGATGGGGTGGATGAGTTGGCTTTTACCCATGCGCATGCCACTCAGTCTCTGATGCTCCCTTCGATTCATGGAGATCCGTTTGATCGAGCCTTGATTGCGCAATGCCAGGTCGAGTCGCTGCACTTCGCGACGCGGGATCAGTTCGCAAGTGGCTATGAGCTTGCGGTGTTGGAGGTTTGAGAGAGTAAGGTTCTGGGTTGCCTTTTTTTGGCAGAAGAGGGGGAGATACCATCTTATTGATTCGGTGAGGGCGGCACGAAAAATGAGGATGATTTCTCATGCTCGCGCGGGGTGGACGATCTTGACAAATCGCACAGAGTGAAGGATCCTAAAGGTATTGAAAGCGAAAGGTCAGACTCAGGATCCAAAGCTCCCGCTGAAGCAGTCGCAGCGGAAGGGGCTGAGTTTTCCTCTGCCCAAAATCCCGATGAGCCGGGAGGAGATCAAGGCCCAGTTCCAGAGAAACTCTCGCTACTCGCGACCCGTCATCTGGAAATCCCCGCTTACGGATTGACGCTAGCACGGGAGGTTCTGGATCGAGAAGAACGTGATCTTATCGCAAACGCCAAGAGGCTCGGAATCTTCCATGATGATGTTACGTCTCTCATTCAAGACGCGGATAACATCGATAGCGGAGGGACAGAGCACGATGTGTTTCTCTTCACAAACAGTGAGACCGCTTACGTCATAAAGCGAACCAAAGACGATGCCTATGGCCATCCTCAGGAGAAAGCGACTCCGGCACAATATCTCCAACGTCTTGATCATTTCAATATCGTCTTTCCTGAACTTGCGATGCTGGTCATCGGCGTTTCTTTGAATGAAAGGGGATTTGGTGTCATCTGGACAAAACAACCTTATGTGAAAGGGGAGGCCCTCGATGATCCAGAAGAGCTCATCGATATTGTGAAGGGGTGTGGATGGATCAAAGGGGTGGGTAACAGCTACCAACACGAAAAGACCGGTGTGATGATCTCGGACGCCAACATTGGCAATATCCTGATCGACGCAAATGGCCACCCTCAGTTTTTTGATGTCGTCGTTGAAGAATTGGGCCTCTTTGGCGACTGACCGTTTCGGGCAATGAAGGAAGAAGCGCGAGGATCAGAAGAATCGCGTTGCGTGAGGTAGGAGGTGGTGAGGGAGGTGTGGATGCTCGTGTCGGCTTGGGTGCCGCATTTCTGGGATTTGCTGAGGTGGGTCTCGATGGAAGTGCGGTCCTTGCGGTGTTGGAGCATGGTCTTGGGGAGTTTTTGGGCGTGGAGGCTGGAAGCCTCCGCCACGTTACCACTGGCAGAGGGACTCGATGTGCTTGGCGGAGCCGTCGCGGAGCCAGGCGTCGAGTTGGGCGGGGTCTTTGAGTTGTTGGCCGCGCGATCTCGGGACGACGATGAATTTTGAGTCGATGCCGGGGAGGGTGGTGAGGTCGCCCCAGAGTTTTTCGAATTGGAGGACGGGGAAGACGTCTTCTTGGCCGTGGCCCCAGCGTTTTTTGACTTCTTTGAGGGTGATGTAGGTGGGGAGCTTGGCGGCGACATTGCGGATGCCGGCGGTGATTTTTTCCTGATCGCGGGCGAGGATGTCATCGCGGGTGAGGCCGAAAAGTTGGAGCAACTTGTCGACGTCGATCCAAGTGGTCATGGAGTTGTAGTAGGACAGTTTGAATTCGTCTTCTTCGCGGGGCATGGCGAGGCCTTCGAGGAGGCGCGGGCGGCCATTGATGCTGGCGAGGCCGCCTCCTCGGTCTTCGAGGCGGCGGGTGATGACTTCGAAGGTGAGGCCGGTGTCGCTGGCGAGGTGGTGGCCGAGAAGGGCGGGGTCAACATCGGCGCCGAGGGTGTCGATGTTATGAAGCATGAGCGTTTTGAGTTGCGGGCGTTTGCTCAGGAGGTCGGCGAGGGTTCCGTTGAGGAGGAGATTGGGGACCTCGTAGAAGTGGCCGACGGGGTGGAGGCACTGGAGGGGGAGGTTGTCGGTGTAGTCGGAGGCTTCGCCAGTGTCGCGGGCCCAGCCGGTGAGGGCGGAGCGGACGGAGTCGCGCATTTTTTGTTGCTGCTCGTCGAGGACTTGCTGGGGCATTTCTTCCCAAGCGAAGCGGAGGTCGCGGACGGTGGGGACCATGCGGAGGCCGACGGAGCGTCCGGGGGAGAGGTAGAGTGGGCCGGGGTAGCGGTAGTCAGAAACGGTATCGAGGAAGTCGCGGGTGGGTTGATGGGTGAGGTAAGAGGTGGTGAAGAGGTGGGGGATGGTGGTGCCGGCTTGGGTGCCGCGTTTGCGGGATTTGCCGAGGTGGGTCTCGATGAAAGTGCGGTGCTTTCCTCCGAGGCGGACGAAGGGGTGGAGGGCTTTGCAGACGCCAGCGCCTTGGGTCCAGCGGGAGCCTGCTCCAGCGGCGAGGGTGATGACGCCGACTTCTCCGGCGGCGAGGGATTTTTCGCCAAGTACGATGTTTGCCTGACTTGTGTAGGTGCTCGTAAAGTCGGTGATGTCTTCTGGGCTGACGTCCTTGATGGTGGTGTTGGCGGGGAGGCGGTTTTGGGCGAGGCCGATGCGGCCATCGCGGAGGTCCTTGCGGATTTGCTCGTGTTGGGCGGGGTCGAAGCCGTTTTGGCTCAGGAGTTGGTCGAGAGAGTTGGCTTCGCCGCTGTCTTCGGTCGTGCGGGGGATGAGGGTGTCGAAGAGGGCTTGGACGGAGGAGTCGAAGGCGGGATTGCTTCGGCAGGCGTGGGCAAATTGATCAAGCTCAGCGCGGGCGGTAGGGGAGAGGTCGGCGGGTTGTTGGCGGAGGGTGTCGCCGAGGGAGAGGTGGTAGTAGGAGGGGGGGAGGATGGCATCGTGCCCGTGGCGGAGGTCGCCGAAGGTGCCGTGGGGATTGATGGCGAAGTCGTAGACGACGGGGTCCATCGCGAAGGGGAGGGCGTTCTCAAGCTCACGTTTTGTTTGGAGCATGATGTCGTGAATGATGTTTAGTGCCTCCTGCTTTCGGGAGGGCTCTACGATGAAACCCATGCCGCCGCCGGACATGCCGCCGAGCATCCAGAAGCCCCAGAAATCGTCGCCGAATTTCTCAGAAACGCGGGCGATGAGGGTTTCGGTAAAGTGGTTGGTGGCCCAGGGGATGATGGTCTGAAGGGGGCCGCGGAAGTTTTCGGTGGTGAGGCGGCCAAGGGTTTTGATGTCGCCCTTGGCGAGGGCGTCGACGATTTGGTCGAGGAGGTTGAGGGCGTCCTGTCTTGCTTTCCATTCGGCGGAGGAGCGGAGGAGGTATTTCTCGGTGACCATCTCGAGGATGGGGCCGACGTTTTGGGCCATGCCGCCGTGGACGAGGATGAGGGAGTCGGTGAGGGCTTGGCGAGCGGAGTCTGGGATCTCGGTGGTGTTGAAGACCTTATGCTTTGGCATGAGGCGGCCTTGGGAGATGCCGTGCTCGGGGTCTGCCTCGGCGGCGATTTCTCCTTCGATGAGTTTGATGCCGGGCCAGACGCCGCCGGAGTCTTGCCAGCCGCCGCCGGAGCCGCCGATCCATTCGCCGAGGATGGAGCGGGCAAGGACGAGGCGTCTTTCACTTTCGGTGAGTTCGCCGGCGAGGGATTGGGTTTGGCCGGTGGCGCGCATGCAGGCGCTGATGAGGGCGGCGAGGAGATTGGTGGAGACGGCAAGGCGGGAGCCTTTTGGGATGTCGTTGACCGAGGAGATCATCTCGATGCCGTGTCCGGGGCCGGCGAGGCGGGCGAGGAGGTCGGCGAGGGATTTGCCGGAGCCTTCGATCCCGGGAGGGATGATGCCGGAGGCGATGATGGCGGCTTTGAGGAGGCCGAGGTAGTCTTTGGCAAAGTCGAAGACGTCGGCGAGGGCGGTGATTTCGGCACTGGCCTTGAGGTCGATGGAGGTGAGGCGGAGGACGGGTTCGTCGATGATGCGGAAGTAGGCTTCGACGGGTGGGGTGGGCTTGGAGTCGCGGCCGTGGACGGCGAGGTCGACGGAGACGTTTACGACGCGTGCTCCTTGGGGGAAGTCCATGCCGAGGAAGAAGATGTCGGACCAAGCGGAGTGGGTGAGGTCCATGCGGACGGGGGTGCGTTCGCAGAGGACGGGGAAGAGGTTGTTGGATTGCTCCAGAAGCTCAGGGCGGATGCGGAGTGGGTGGTCAGTGGGGTGGCCCATGCGGAACATCCACCGGTTTCCGCGGACGGTGCGGACTGATTTACGGACTTGGTTAGCGAGGGTTTGGAAGGCGAGTTGGTGGTAGGCGGCGGCGAGGGCGGAGGAGATGCCATCGGAGGGGCCATCTTGGGCTTGGATGGCGAGGAAGGAGTCGATTGCTTCTTCAAAATGGCGGCCGAGGAGGTCTTCGTATCCAGCGAAGGGGATGGAGCCGGAGGCGGAAGTTGGGAGTTTTTCGGGGAGGTGGAAGCGGTAGATCGCTTGGAGGAAGAAGAGGGCGCGGACGCGGTGGTAGAGGTTGTCTGAGCTGCGGCGGAAGGCGTCGAGCTCGTGGCACTGGGTCAGGAGGGTGGGGACGTCGAGGGTGGCGCAAGCCTCGGCGAGTGAGCGGTCGCGGGTGGCGGGGTCGTCCGAGGTGATGAGGGAGAGGAGCATGGGGTGGTGATTGGGTTACTTGGTTAAGAAGTTACCAGTGAGGTGCTCCTAGCGGGTGGCGGCGATGAGTTCGATGATGGAGCCCATGACTTCGTCCCGTGAGTCGCCAGAAAGAGCCATGCCGAGTTGAGCACGGAGGAGGCCGTGGGGTTCCTCGATGTTGAAGCGGAGGCCTTCGATCTCGCAGGCGAGGTAGTTTTCGCTCTTAGCGGTGGCGGCGAGGCTGCCGGTGAGGCCGAGTTTACGCTCAGGAGCGAATGAGTCTTCGAGTTGCTTGATGACGCTGGGGGTGAGGACGTGCATGCCGAAGAAGCAGAGGTAGTTTCCGGAGCGAAGACCGGGGATGATGAGTTCTTGTTCGGCAACGGTGGGGGTGGGCTTTTCGAGGATGTTGGAGACTTGGTAGAGGCTTTTTTGTCCGCTGATTCTGCTGCCTCCGATGGCACCGTAGTAGGGGAGTTTACTCTCGTGGGTCGATTGAACGGTGGAGACTGGACCATCGGTCGATGCCGCTACGGAGAGGAGTTGTTGGAGGCAGGAGTCTTTTGAGAAGGAGAGGTAAAGGTGGTCGCTCATCATGAGGAGGAAGCGATCGTCGCCGACGAAATCTTTGGCTGAAAGGACAGCGTGTCCGTAGCCGAGGGGCTCGGCTTGTTCGATGAAAGTGACCTGATCGAGGTGATCGGCGACGGCGGAAGAGAAATCCCTTTCCGTTCCTGGGGCGATGATGATGGCGGCAGATTCGATACCGCTGGCGAAAATTTCGTCGAGAAGAAAGGCGGCCACGGTCTTTGTCTCGCCAGTGGGGCTGACGAGCGTTTGAAGAGGGAGGTGCTGTTGCTGGGGGCCAGCGGCAGTGATGACAGCTTTCTTAATGTTCATGGAATGTTCGGGAAGTATGAAGAAAATCCCTTAAATGACAAGGCGCAAGGGAAAGGGCTGAGAGCTAAATGATCCCTCTCTTGACAGGGGGGCTGCTCTCCGGCACGGAAGGGGTTCAAGTTATGAGTAAACTTACGATTCGCGATGTTGATGTTGCTGGCCAGGAAGTCCTGATGCGGGCTGATTTTAATGTTCCTAAAAATGACGCCCTTGAAATTACGGACGAGACCCGAATTCAGGCAGCTCTTCCAACGATTAAGCATTTGATTTCGGCTGGGGCTAAGTTGGTTCTGTGTTCGCACATGGGCCGCCCGACGGAGGCGAAGGAGAAGAAGTATTCGCTGGAGCCGGTTGCGGCGCGTCTTTGTGAGTTGCTTGAGCAGGATGTCACTTTCGCGGAAGATTGCATTGGTGACGACACGGCCACTTTGCGTTCGGAGCTGGGTGGGGGAGATGTTCTTCTTTTGGAGAACACACGTTACTATGCGGAGGAGAAGAAGAATGACCCTGAGTTTGCGAAAGCGCTTGCGGGATCAGCGAAGATTTTTGTGAACGATGCCTTTGGCACCGCACACCGTGCTCATGCCTCGACGGAGGGCGTGACTCATCATGTCGAAAAGAGTGTGATGGGATTACTCATCGAGCGTGAGCTTGAGTATCTCGAAGGGAAGCTGGGCAATGCCGAAAGCCCCTTTGTGGTGATTATGGGTGGTGCGAAGGTGAGTGATAAGATCGAGGTGATCTCAGCCCTCCTGGAGAAGGCTGATACTATTTTGATCGGTGGAGCGATGGCTTACACTTTCCGCAAGGCGCAGGGATATGAAATCGGGATGAGCTTGGTTGAAGATGACAAGCAAGAGCTCGCGCTTGAGATTTTGAAAAAGGCTGAGGAAAAAGGGGTCAAGTTCCTGCTTCCGGCCGATACTCGCATTACCAAAGAATTTAAAGAAGGAGCGGAGACTTGGAATACCGAAGTCTACGGTCAGGGAGGTGCGATTCCCGCTGATAAGGAAGGAATCGACATCGGTGATGTCGCGATTGAGGAGTTCAAAGAAGTTCTTTTGACCGCGAAGACGGTGCTTTGGAACGGCCCCATGGGAGTCTTTGAAAAGGACTGCTTCTCGAAGGGGACCAAGGCGATTGCTGAGGCAGTTGTCGAAAGCGGCGCGCTGAGCATCGTGGGCGGAGGTGACTCGGTGACGGCGGCGGTGAAGTTCGGCGTGGCTGATAAGATGAGCTTCATTTCTACCGGCGGTGGTGCAAGTCTTGAGCTTCTGGAAGGAAAGACCTTACCTGGAGTGGCGGCGCTTTCCGAAGCATAGTTTGTTGGTCAGTTTTTAAAGCCCGATTTTCTGAAAGGGGAATCGGGCTTTTTTATTTCAAAAGCTTGACTTCGGAATGAACTTTCAGTAATTACTGAAATCAGATGAACGACGAGCGTGCCAGACTTGAGGAAACCCGCGATGAATTCGTGACCCAATGGGGGATCATGGGTGCGCAGTGGGGGATCAATCGCACGATGGCTCAGATTCATGCTCTTCTCATGACGGCTCCCGAGGTCATGAGCACCGATGAGGTGATGGAGGTTTTGCAAATTAGCCGAGGAAATGCTCACACCAACTTGAAGGATCTGGTTGGTTGGGGCTTGATCCGGATTGTGACCAAGAAAGGGGAGCGAAAGGAATTCTTTGAAGCTGAGAAGGATGTTTGGGAGATTTTTCGCCGGGTTGCCCGGGAGCGAAAGCGTCGGGAGATTGATCCAGCCTTGGAGACCCTTCGAAATTGTAAAGCAGCCACTGAGGATATGGAATTGCCCGATGGGAAAGCCTTCCACGAGCAGATGATGCAGCTTGAAGATTTTGTCAGCTTCGCTTCCAAGATGGGTGACCGGGTTGCGACCATGCAGCACGGGAAAGCGATCAAGCTCGCGATGAAAATCTTCGGCTAAGAGCCGGTTTTTATGAAAACAAAACAAAGCTTCAAAACTCACGAAACAAACTTTCACTAATTACTGAAAAAACAGAACAAACGAAAACCATGAAATTACCCATCCATCCTAAAAGAATCGAGGTCTTCTACGACGGACGTTGTGGCATGTGCTGCAGCTTCCACGAGTGGATCAACCGACAGAAGCGAGCTTTTGAGATCGCCTTCATTCCCTATCAAGCGGCGGAGGCCGAAGAGGTCTTCCCGGGGATTCATACGCTGGATCCGGCGCGTGAGATGATCGTGCGAACCGACGAAGGGGCCATTCATCGCGGAGCGGAAGCCTGGGTGTTGTGCCTTTATAGCTGCGCGAATTATCGAGGCCTCGCGCATCGGCTGGCGCGGCCCGCCATGCTGGCAGTGGCGATCCGAGTGTGCCGACTACTCGCCGCGAATCGTCACGGCCTCAGCAAGATCTTCTTTCGTCGGAAGGACCGCGAAGTACGAGAAACCCTTCATAATGTGACGCCCCCTCAGTGCGAGGGCGATCACTGCGCGACTGATCACGATGATTGGCGTGCGGAACTGATGCACTGACAAACCCAACCTGAAAATAGAAACAGAACCATGAATGAAACAGTAACGACCTACGCCCTTTATCTCGTCATCGTTATTCCGATAACGATCTGGGTTGCCCGAACGCTCCACAAAAACGGAAGAGTATTCCTCGTTGAATGCTTCGGAGGTGATCAAGAAATGGCCGATAGTGTGAATCACCTTTTAGTGGTCGGCTTTTATCTCGTGAACATTGGCTTTGTGACCCTCTATCTGAAGCTCAATGTCCTCGTTGAAAATACCAAGGGAATCTTCGAGGCTCTCAGTGAGAAAGTGGGAGTCGTCCTTCTCGTTCTGGGAGCGATGCACTTCTTCAATCTCTTCCTCTTTAGCCGTGTGAGGAGCAGGGGAGCGAGGCCATTACCACCACAACTTCCTTAATGAAATGAACTTTATGAATTGGCTTAAAAAGGTGCTCCGAAAAGGTGAGCATAAAACCCGCCCGCGTCGTTTGACGAGAATGTTTGAGATGTAGAGTCGAATGATGAATCGCGAAAATAGCCCAATCGAAGAGTGGGGGAAAGCCACCCCTAGGGTATTCCTATATCCCTTAGGACTTTGGATTCTAGGTGGAGTCTTCGCCTGCCTGATCTCTCCAGATTCTGTCGCTTGGGTTGTTTGGATTGGAGCCTATGCGACATTCATCCATCTCATCTCTTGGCTAATTCTAGGCCTTCCGGTCTATCTGATCCTATGGAAGCCTTTTCCTACGCTCTGGACTTGGGGTGTCGGGATTCCAGTGGGTCTTGGATTGGGATTTGTAGCGATGTATCTCGTGCTAAACGTGTTCTTTGCAGGTTTGAGTGGTCCCCTAGAACTAGCCCTTTATGCTGGAGGGGTGCTTTATGGTTTGATTAGCGCAGTCGCGGCGATCAATGGCCGTAGAAAGAATCGCAAATGATGCAGCGGGTGGCGGGAAGACCGGTCGAAAAGCTCTGGGGAAAGAAGGCGGGGATCTTTGGGGTCTTCTTTGTTTCCGGTCTACTCCATGAAATCGCGATCACGCTACCGGTGGGGAGTGGTTATGGCCTGCCGACGGCTTACTTTGCGGCGCATGGGCTTTTGGTTCTGCTGGAAGGGAAGTTGGGGAAGCTATTGGGGAAAGTTCTCGCTTTGTTAGCGGTGGGATTGCCTTTGAGCTTTCTCTTTCCTCCGGAATTCCAGAGCGAAGTCATCGCACGGTGTCTTCAATTCTTTGACTTGCTGACATGAAGAAAATGATCATCGCGGGACGGGGGGGCGGCCTGCCGGCGGCGCGTTGGATGTTAGAGATTGGGACCTTTTTTATGCGTTCTGAGACGGAGTTGGTTTTGAAGAGCGGTAGGGTGCTGCCGAAGCGCTTGTTAGCAGAAGGCTTTGATTTTCAGTGGGATGACTTTGATGAGGCGCTGGATGACTTGGCTTTGAGAAGGAAATAAGGGAAGATTTGTCGGCGACGATCAGTCTTGCGCATTGTCAGGGACTGGGTTACGCCGCTCACGACATGAGGAAGCCTATCATTGCCGCAAACTGGAAGCTCAACAAAGGACCGTCCGATACTGAGGACTTTATTAAGAGTTTCGAGAGTAAGCTCGCTGACTTGCCGAAGGGCGTTGACATCGTGATCGCGCCACCTTTTGTGTCGTTGCCAAAGGCGACTGAGTTGCTTGCGCATTCCAAGGTTCGGGTTGCTGCTCAGAACATGAGCGAGCAGGATAGTGGAGCCTACACCGGTGAGGTGAGCGCCTTCATGTTGAAGGAAGTTTTTGTGAACTACGTCATTCTGGGTCACTCCGAGCGTCGTTCGATTTACGGTGAGTCTGATGCGGTGATCAACGCCAAGATTTTGAAGGCTCACGAAGTGGAGCTGAAGCCGATCTTCTGTATCGGTGAGACTTTGCAAGAGCGGGAAGACGGGAAGTTGGAGGATGTTCTCCGCACTCAAATCACCGAGGGCTTGAAGAATGTTTCTGAGAAGCAAATGCTCGATACCGTGGTTGCTTACGAGCCAGTCTGGGCCATCGGCACTGGAGTAGTGGCGACTCCAAAGCAGGCGCAAGACACTCACGAGTTTGTCCGCTCCGTTTTGACTGACCTTTATGGCGTTTCGGTTTCAGAGAAGATCCGCATTCAGTATGGAGGATCAGTGAAGGCTGAGAATGCCGCCGAACTGATGGGGCAAAAAGACATCGATGGAGCCCTCGTAGGAGGAGCGAGCCTCGAGGCCGCAAGTTTTGCTGACCTGATCAAAGCTGGTGTGGTAGACTAAGTGCATCATGGAAAGAGCGGTCTTTGGAACCCGAAGCGGCGAGGTGCTCGTCGGTTATGGACCATTCACCGCATTTGCTGAGCCACCCTCTGCTGGGGTGGCTTTTTATCGCAATGATTTCTCGCTGAGCGAGGAGAAGCCGTGGTTGGTTCCTGACCGGGTTGAGGTTTTAGAAAAGCTGCCGGCGGGTGAGCGAGTGAAGCTCGAGTGGGAAGAGCCGGATCCGGAGGGCTTTGCGGAGGTGTTTCGAGAGGTTTCGGAAGCGATTGAGAAAGGGATACTGGAAAAATCAGTTCCGGTGGTCACGGAGAAGGGGCGAGGGAAGTGCTCGCCGGATGATCTTTTAGCTTCTTTGATGGACTTGCCGGAGACGCTGCGGCCTTACGGATGGATTGGAGAAGAAGAAGGGTTTCTGGGGGCAACGCCTGAGGTGCTCTTTCGTTACTTCGATGGACGGATTTATACCATGGCGCTAGCGGGGACGGCGCGGAGTGATGAGCGGAGACTCTTTGCGATCGATGACAAGGAAATCCGCGAGCATGAGTTTGTCGCCCAGACCCTGATTGCGAAGCTCTCGGATCTAGGAATGGTGATTCGGAATGAGCGGGGGATTTTGGATCTCGGGAAGTTGATCCATTTTCAAACTCTCATTAAAGTGGAGCTTTATAAGTACGAGAAAACCGAGACTTTGATCGAGCGACTTCATCCCACTCCAGCTTTGGGCCCTTTGCCGAGAACGACGGCGACGCTCGATTTATTGAAGGAATGGCGCGGGAGTTTGGATTGTCCGGTGGAGTTTGGGGCGCCTTTTGGGCTGCTGCGTGATGGGGACTTCGAGGCGCTGGTGGCAATCCGGATGCTCTCGTGGAAAGGGGATGAATTTTCCCTTCCGAGCGGTTGCGGAGTGATTCAGGAGAGTCGCCTAGTGAATGAATGGCGCGAACTGGCTCTGAAGCGCTCGGCAGTTCGAAACCTCTTTTCTCCAGAATGATGCAAGCTCCTGATTTCGAGAAATTGGCCGAGAATTTAGAGGAGGAGGCGCATCTTGTGGTGTGGGAAGAGAAGGGGCGGCTGGAAGTGGTGGCGTTGCGTGGGGAGGGTTTTGAAGATGCCTTTCCATTGCCGATTCCGGTGCAAGCGGCGGCGGCGGAGGCCGAGATGATTTTAGATACAAGCACGGCGGCTCGCTTGGAGATTGAGAAAATTCCTGAGGATTTCTGGGAGGGGCTTGCAGAAGTGAACTATGGTGAGCGCTTGGTGGTTTCGATTCTGGGAAGGTCGGGTAGGAAGTATCTCGCGCTCTATCGGGCAGTGCGTGAGGGCGAGGGATATGATTTTGGGGAGCTGGAGGCCTTGGAGCTGAGTGAAGGGGAGCTTTTGAAAGTCTCCCGCTGGATGCGCGAGGAATCGCTCTTTGATCATCAGAGGGGAGATGTCATGATGGAAATCCTGACTCGCTTACGATAGATGACCAGACTCCTATTTCTTTTGCTTTTTGCGCTGAGCTCTTGCTCTTCGACTCGCCGTGGTTTGACGGTGATGCGATGGGTCGAGAAGCCGATGTATTCCGAGGCTATCAAAAATGTTCCGGAAGATCGGCAGTTGCATTTTGATAAACTTGGAACTTTTAAAGAAGGAGAGGCAGGTTTTGAAGAGATTCGGAGCACGCTGCGCGAGGGTGATGTCATCGCGTATCACATGGAGAAGAATGAAGCGCGCTTGGCGGTCTTAAAAGGGAAGCTCACGCGGGCGGGTTATCGTCTGTTGGATTATGGTCACCTCGCGATTTTAACAGGGCAGAGTGGAGCTTTACGGCTTTTTTCAAGTCACTCTTTTAAGGGGCCAAATACAGAGGAAGATGTTGAGACACTCCGAGATCACAGTTTCGATGTCTATCGCTTGAACCGTTGGGCAAAAGTTGATCAGGGCCGTTTCCATGACTTTGTCGTGAAGTCACAAGAGAAGGCGGGGAATTGGATTGGCTATGATTTTTCGGGGATGTTTGGGCTATGGAATTCGAACCTCAGCCCGGATAAAGCGGAGGATATCGGGCATGATTACATTTGCTCAACGATTGTGGCAGCGGCGCTGTACTATGCAGGTGCCGACATGAAAGTTTCGAATCGGAAAGGGTATCTTGATTTGGTCAGCCCGAAGCAGGTGATTGCGAGTCGAGGTGTTTTACGTGAGATTAAGGAGTGATGAAGTCGACGGTTCAATATCTGGAAATGAATTCAGTGGAGGAATTTTTTCCTGCTGAAATTCCTGAAAGCCTAGAGCTGAGAGAAGTGCGAGACCCAGCCGTCAATGAGCGCTTTTATCGAGAGGTGGGCGGTCCGTGGCAATGGACAGATCGGCTCAATTGGGAAGTCGAGAAGTGGAATCGCTGGGCAATGCGCCCGGAGGTCGAGACTTGGCTTGCGTTCATGAATGGAGAGGAAGCTGGGTTTGTGGAGTTAAAAAAGCAGGAGAAGGGAAACGTGGAAGTGATCTGCTTTGGACTGCTTCCAGAGATGATAGGTCGTGGACTAGGAGCAGGAATGCTGAGTGCTGCGATCAAGCAGGCATGGGAGATTTCGGGGGCTAAGCGGATCTGGCTTCACACCTGTAGTGAAGATCATCCGCATGCCGTTTCGAATTACGAGAAGCGGGGCTTTCGGTTGTTCAAGACGAAGGAGCTTAGCAAAAAAAATGAGGAAGCCAGTTGAGGTTTCGTCATTTGAAAGTGAGGTGATGGGGGCTATGCGCCTTCCATCTCTTTCATGAGGGCATCGACCGCTTCGTCCATCGCTTTGCCGCGAGTGTTTTTGTAGCGGATGACTCCTTGGGCATCGATGATGTAGATGGTGGGCCAGGCTCGGACGGCCCATTCGGTGGCGATGGGGCCGCCGGTTTTTCCGCCATCCCAGAAGGAGGGCCAGGTGATGTTGTTTGCTTTGATGGCCTTCTTGTATTTCTCCGCAGGGTCACTATTGACTCCGAGAATGGTGAAGGGCTTGTCTTTCATCCGCGCAACGAGCGACCGCTCGTGGGGATACATGGCACGGCAGGGGCCTCACCAATCGCCCCAAAAATCGAGGACGACGACCTTTCCTTTGTAGTCGGAGAGCTTCATTTCGTTCCCATCGACGTCCTTGCCGATGATCTCGGGTGCGGTTTTGCCGATTGCGAATTTGATAGCCGCTTCTTTTTCCGTTTTGAGTGACTGGGCAACATTGCGGCCACGAATTGTGAGGTCGGGGTGATCTTTGAGGATTCTGTCCACGAGGGCAGCGTGCTCGGTGGCCTTGGCCTTGTTCCGTTTCATGCTCGCTGCGAGGGCGTAAAGGGCGTTTCCGCGGATCTCTTTTTCCGTGCTTTTTTCGCTGACCATTTGGACGAAGTTTAGCGCTTCTTCTTTCTGAGAGTAGGTCAGTGAAATGAGGAAAGTGCTGAGCTTCGGGTTATTAAGGTGGTTCTTTTTAAGGGCGGCGTAGTCCTCGGTATCGAGACCTTTGCCTCGGGTGTTCTTGGCAATCCAAGCGTAGGCGTCAATGATCGCAGGGTTGTTCGGTTCTGCCTCGATGATTTTTTTGAGAGCAGCGACTGCGGCATCGGGTTTCGGATATTCCTTTTGGTAAAGCTCGCTTTGTTCCTCTCTCGGTAGGGTGCGGACTTTTTTCAGGAATTCAGTAATCTTGGCCTGATGGTCGGCGGTGATCTCATCGATCCCTGCTTCGGGTTGGGCTTTTGTTTCGGTTTGTGCGTCTAGGAAGGTCGCAGACAGTCCGATGATCAAAAGTAAGATTTTTACTTTCATACTCAAACCTTAGAGAAATCTTGAGAGGTGTCGATGAGTCATTGAGAGTCTTTACATCTTAGCTAGTAAGTTCACCGTCGGGGGGTGGCGAAGTTGGACCCAGCGAATGTGAGTGATGTGACGTCGAGTGCGGAGGTGCTTGATGTCTTTTTGGAATGGCTGATCGAGAGTGGGATTGAGCCCTACGATCATCAGCAGGAAGCGATTTTGGAACTCTATGAGGGGAAGAATGTCATTCTGAATACACCGACGGGATCGGGAAAATCACTGGTGGCGCTGGCGTTGCATTTCCGGGCGATTTGTCAGGGGCGGCGATCTTACTACACGGTGCCGATTAAGGCGCTGGCGAATGAGAAGTTCCTCTCGCTTTGTGAGACTTTTGGGCCGGAGAATGTTGGGATGATCACGGGGGATGCGACGGTGAACGCCGATGCTCCGGTGATTTGCTGCACGGCGGAGATTCTTTCTAATATGGCGTTGCGTGAGGGCTCGTTGGCGAAGGTCGATGAGGTCATCATGGATGAGTTTCATTATTACTCGGATCATGAGAGGGGAGTGGCTTGGCAGGTGCCGTTGTTGACGATGCCGCAGGCGCGTTTTTTGCTGATGTCGGCGACGTTGGGGGAAACGGAGTTTTTTCAGAAGGAGCTGACGGCTTTGACGGGGGCGGAGACGGTGCTGGTGAAGTCGGAAGATCGACCGGTGCCGCTGGAGTTTTCGTATAGCACGACGGCGCTGGAGGAGCAGGTTGAGGAATTGGTAGAGGCGGATCGTGCGCCGATTTATTTGGTTCACTTTACTCAGCTGTCCTGTGCTCGGACTGCGCAGAATTTGATGAGTCGGAACTTTTGCTCGAAGGAGGAGAAGGCTGAGATTTCAAAGGTGCTAGAGGATGCTGATTTTAAGAGTCCCTATGGTAAGGAGATGAAGAAGCTCCTGCGTCATGGTTTGGGGATTCACCATGCGGGCTTGCTGCCGAAGTATCGGGTGTTGGTTGAGAAGCTGGCTCAGAAGGGGCTGATGAAGGTAATTTGTGGGACCGATACGCTTGGGGTGGGGGTGAATGTTCCGATTCGGACGGTGCTCTTTACGCAGCTTTATAAGTATGGTGGCCAAAGTACGAAGATTCTCGCAGTTCGTGATTTTCGACAGATCTGTGGTCGGGCGGGGAGGCGGGGATTTGACGATGTGGGCTATGTGGTGTGTCAGGCGCCGGAGTATGTCATTGAGAATTTGAAGTCGGATGCCAAGGCGGCGGCGAAGGGGAAGAAAAGTAAGGGGCAAAAAAAGAAGCCGCCGGAGAAGGGCTTCGTGAATTGGGATGAGAAGACTTTTACCAAGTTGCAGAGTGCTCCGCCTGAGAAGTTGGTTTCGAGTTTCAATATCCGTCATGGGACTTTGTTGAATGTGCTTTCGCGTGAGCATGAAGATGGCTGCGCGGAGCTGCGTCGGATCATTGAAGCGAGTCATGAGACGCCAGTTCGGAAGAAGGCGCTTCGGAAGCAGGCCTTTGCCTTGTTCCGTGGCTTGGTGGAGGGGAAGGTTTTGACGATCATTCCGAAAGAGGAGCGGACGGGGCCAGCGAAGGTTCGGCTGAATGTGGAGTTGCAAGATGACTTTACGATGAACCAGGCGCTGGGGCTTTATCTGATTGAGACGATCCCGAAGCTGGATCGCGAAGCGCCGGATTATGTGGTGAACATGCTCTCGCTGATTGAGGCGATTTTGGAGGACCCGACGGCGGTGATTCGGAAGCAGACGGATAAGATCAAGACGGCCTTGGTGGCTCAGATGAAGGAGGATGGGGTGGAGTATGATGACCGGATGGAGGCGCTGGATGAGGTGGAGCATCCGAAGCCGGGGAAGGACTTTATTTACCAAACCTATAATGAGTTTGTGCTCGAGAATCCTTGGGCCAAGGAGGCTGGGGTGAGGCCGAAGTCGATTGTGCGGGAGATGTTTGAGGACTGGTCTTCCTTTGAGGACTACGTGAAGAACTACGGATTGGAACGGAGTGAAGCGGTTTTACTGAGGCATCTCTCGGAGGTCTATAAAGTCCTCGTGCAAACGGTGCCGCCTGCTTTGAAAACGGAGGAGGTTGAAGAGGCCGAGTCCTATCTCGAAGGGATGGTGCGGGAGGTGGATTCCAGTCTGATTGATGAGTGGGAGAAGCTTCGGAATCCGGAGGGGGAGACCGAGGAAGTGGAGAAGGCTCCGGTTAAGGAAGTTCCCTTCACGCGGAAGAAGGCGGAGTTTCTTCGCGCGACGCGTCGGACGGTCTTTGACTTTGTGAAGGAACTCTCACGCGAGAATTACGAAGCCGCTGCCGAGTTGGTGGGCGGGAAATCGATCGAGATTCGCGAGATGATGACGGGTTACTTTGAAGAACACGGAATCATCCGGATGGATCCCGAGGCTCGGAGTAAAAAGTATCTTCGAATTGAAGGAGATCGTTTGGAGCAAACGATGATCGATGAAGAAGGTCTGAATGATTGGAGCGTCGTTCTTGAGGTAGATCGCGCGAAGTCAGATGAGGAGAATCGGGTTGTGTTGGGGCTAGTGAGGGTTACTTCTGGAAAGTGAAAAAAGTATAGACAAATTATTTTCTGGAAATTATCTTAAGAAGATGAATCAGGTATTTGTGAAGGTTACAATTTTAGTGGGTTGTTCGTTTTATTTGACATTCAATAACTTGAGGCGGGACGATCCCACTTCTAAACGTGAGATGGGAAGTGAAGATGAAAATCATGAACGTCAATTTAAGAGTCAAATTACTCGTTCTAGTGATGTTAGGCAGACCCGATCGCGGCGAGGAGGCTCTTCTAGGGGGATCTCAAATTTGGCTCGGCCTCAGGGTGAAGATAATGCCCAAGTTAGCAATGAGCTGGGATACACGTATGAAGAAAGTAAGAGTCTAGCCGATTTAGAGAATCAAATCGATGAGCTGTTAAAAGATGATCAAAAAAAGAATAGTGATCTCAAAAAATACTACGCGTCAATTCGGACTCTCAGAAAAAAAACTTTAAGAACCCGAGAGGAAGCTCATCACCGTGAGGATCTGGCGCAGCTCGCAGAAGGCCAAGTCGTCTTGGTCGGAGAGGAGAATGTCGATGACCCGGAGATGAAGGTAATTCACGATTTAGTGAATTCTGACCGGGGGAATTTGTCGGAACGCCAGCAAGTCCGTGATCTCTTACGGGCACGCTCTCAACGTCTTTCTAAGTTGCAAGAATCCCAAGATTAAGAAGAAACCAAAATTAATACCATGAAATTCAAGAAACCCGTTATCATCTCTCTCGCCGTAGGTCTTCCTATCGTAGCGATCTCTGCTGTTCAGACTGCCTTTGACGCCTTTAGTACAGATAGTAGCAATTCCGTGTTGCCTGGTTCTCACTCGATGGCTCTCGGGACTGGAAACACCGCAGCGGATAAGTCACTAACGATTGGGATAAACAATACTGCAGAAATTGGCCACGGTGGTCAAGGTCGTAGTCTTGCCGTTGGTGAGGATAATTATGCGACGCGTGACTCAATTTCCAGTGGCTGGGACAACGATGCGCTCTGGGGAGGATTTTCACAGGGTGTAAAGAACTCTACAAATTATTATGCAGCCGGCATTGGCGCGTATAATAACACGAGTAGGTATTCAATTGGTCTAGGAAGGAGCAACACATTGCATCAATTCAGTATAGGGATTGGAAGTGGTAATTCATCGATGTGGGCTGGGCATCCGAGTAGTGGGGGGGTTGAAAACAAAGATGTTTTACTACTTGGGCGGAATAACACAACTCTACTTAAGGAGGCCAATCATCCTAAAAAAGGAATTCTCCGAAATGTCTTAGTCGGTGATTCAAACATTTCTGATGTCGATGACGCGATTGTTCTTGGGACCGGAAACACTGGGGTAGAGGGGGTCGTCGTCGTTGGAAACTACAACGATCCCAGCGATCCTGATCTCGTTGATGCGGCAGTGGTCTTGAGTGCTGGAACTGATGGCGATGGAAACGAAAGGAATGGTCTCATCGTGAAGGAAAATGGAGATGTTATTATTCCCAAGAAACAAGGTGACATCTCTATGGGAATCTATGGAAACTAGAATTCTGGGATTTATCATCAGCTATGAGAAAGAAAAAATTGTTTCTTGGGACGAGAGGGCGGGACGATTTAATTTGGTATTATGAACAGCGTGATTTGTGAGACTTCTTGCTCTAAGCGGATGAGGAGGTTCCTCATTGAAGCTATTTCTTGTAATTAGTATTTCTGGATGAGCTTTTGACGTGAGCACAGGAAGTTCAGAAGCTCTTGTTTTAAAACACAGTCATCCCATAGGCCGCCTAAGAGTGGTCTTGAGGGTTGATTTTAATCGCTGAGGGTCGAATTCCCCGCCGCTTGCGGCGATCTAAAACCACATAACAAATGAAGATACCCCTTCTTTGCGAAGCAAAGTCGGCGCGGGCGAGCGCCGAGGCTTGCCACGGGGAGATTCATTTGGTTGTTGAGCGGATTTGGTGATTTGGAATTTTCAGGTTTTGAATCAGGAGTGTGTTGTTGTGAGCATCCGCTCCTCATGCTGTCCCACAGCCCGGCGGTGCCAGACCCGGTAAATACATGGCTTCGGGGCGGGCTCGGTAGCGATAGCTTCCGCCTGCTGTCCCATAGCTTTTGAGCAAGGCTCCAAGGTCCAAGCGGTCCCAGATCACTCCACGCACCATCGCAAAGAGCCTCACAAAACTATGTGGCCAACCCACTTGCTGACTCTGGAATCGCAGTAAAATATAGACCAGCAAGGCGGACCAGAGTTGCCAACGGATCGCGTGTTTGCTGTGACCTAAGAAGTCGCACACTTTGAGGGTCTGCTTGAGCTGTTTGAAGAA